>CANLYR010000009.1 GCA_947495425.1 uncultured Aquimarina sp. | reverse complement strand
TTTCGAAGAGAAGCTCTTCGATAGACTTGTAATTGCTGGAATTACAGGATTATGATTAAAAACGGATATTCAATTAATTTTCTAAATGCACAAAGGATTAACTTGACTATCTTTAAAAAAATAGAAAACTAATAGAAATTTTACCTTTGGCATCAGTTTTGATCCTTGATATAATAAGTAAACTTTCAAATATGATAAATTTTAAAATTATAATTACAAAAATACCTTCTCTGCTTTTTGTAATTCTTTTATTCATCCAATGTGCCAGCAGTCAAAAAATAGAAAACGTCCCTCCTGTAGTTATTAAGGATTCATACTTTCAAGAATGGATTGCAGGTATCCAAGAAGGAGGTTCTGGCTTTATTGTACATTTTTCTGTAGAAGAAAACCCAGACATTATTTTAAAAAGAGCATATTTTAAAGGAAAAGAAATTATGCTCGCTAAAAATACTGATGCGTCCTATACAGGGAGATATACACATAATAATCTTAAAAAAGATTTGATCATGAGTGATGATCCCAAAGAAGAATTTAGAAATAAAGTTCCTGTCATTGAAGAAAAAATTCCTTTTGAATTAAAAAATCATGAATGTATTATAGTGTATAATAAGCATGGGAAAGAAGGTGTTTTTAGTATAGATCATTTACGAGAAAAAGAAGTTGAGGCATTGCCCATGCAAAAAAAACAGTAAACTACCTCGGGGCATTATACCCTTTGGCGGTGCCAATAAAAATTGTATTTTTAGCACTTATTAGTACACAACGAGTTGGGCATATTTCAAAAACTCTTTAAGCAAACTTTTATATACGGATTAGCCACTGTGCTTCCTCGTATGGTATCTTTTCTGTTGGTTTTAGTGCATACCAAATACTTAGATGGCCCTGTAGCTTATGGTCGCGTAGCTATTTTATTTTCATGGATTATATTTTTTAATGTGATCTTAGCCTATGGGATGGAAACTTCTTTCTTTAGGTTTTTAAACCAAGACCGATATAAAAATAAAGTTACAAGTACTTCTGCAGTATCTATAGTTTTTACTACCCTTATCTTTGGTGTTCTAGCATTTCTGTGGCAAGGAGAAATCGCATCCTTAATTAGAATAGATGAAGAGTTTTTGACCTACGTAATTCTAATTTTAATCCTTGATGCACTTGTTATTATCCCTTTTGCCAATATGAGAGCCCAGGAAAGACCAGTGCGCTATGCTGTGGTCAAAATCATTAATGTGATCATCAATGCTTCATTAAATGTATTTTTTCTAATATTTCTTAGTGGGCTTTCAGAAAAAATAGAGTGGCTTGAGTTGATTTATATCGAAGATTTCAAAATTCAATATATTTTTATATCCAATGTAATAGCTAGCGCTGTAACATTGCTATTAATGCTTCCTTTTTATCTTAAGATCAATTATAAATTTGATAAAAGGCTTTGGCAAAAAATGATGATGTATGGATCACCGATTCTAGTGTCTGGATTAGCCTTTGCCATTAATGAACATTTCGATAAAATATTACTAGAATGGATGCTAAGTGGTGAAAAAGGTCTTTTTGATTCTGGGGCTTATGCAGCATGCTATAAATTAGCACTATTTATGACGCTATTTGCAACTGCATTTAGATTAGGGATCGAGCCCTTCTTTTTTAGTCATGCAGCCGATAAAAATGCTCCCAAAACCTATGCAATGATTACAAAGTACTTTGTGATGCTTGGATCTGTTATTTTGCTGGTCGTAATTACATTTTCAGAATTTTTAAAGGAATTTATGATCAAAAATCCTGAGTATTGGGAAGCTATGACCATAGTACCTATTATTTTATTGGCCAACCTATGCTTAGGTATTTATCATAATCTTTCGGTTTGGTATAAAGTAACCGATAGAACAAAATTTGGAGCATACATTTCTATAGTAGGCGCATTAATTACACTTACACTTAATTTGTGGTTAATTCCCAAATACAGTTACGTCGGATCTGCAATAGCAACACTAATCGCCTATGGCTCGATGATGGTGTTATCTTGGTATTTTGGTCGTAAGTATTATCCAATTCCATATAATCTAAAGAAGATAGGAGCTTACCTTACCATATCGATTGGTTTTTCAATCGTATCTTTTTATGTTTTTGATAGCAATTATTTGATTTCTATCCCGTTGTTAGTCCTGTTTTTAGTAATTTTGTATGCCTTTGAGAAAAAGGAATTGAAACAAATTTTAAAAAAGTAAAGCACTCTGCCAACCAGTGTGCATACTGTATAAAATAGCTATGCAAATTAATATCATCAACAGATCTTCACATGATCTGCCTCATTATGAAACGATCGCCTCTGCAGGAATGGACCTAAGAGCAAATATAGTCGACCCCATAACATTAAAACCTTTAGAAAGAACACTTATAAAAACAGGATTATTTATAGAATTACCCGTAGGATACGAAGCACAAGTTCGTCCACGTAGCGGGCTTGCAGCCAAAAAAGGAATTACAGTGCTCAATGCACCAGGAACGATTGATGCAGATTATCGAGGAGAAATTGGGGTAATTCTGGTAAATCTTTCTAATGATGATTTTATCATTGAGAATGGAGAACGTGTAGCGCAAATGGTTATTGCAAAGCATGAACGTGCCGCTTGGATAGAAGTAAACGAATTGTCTGAAACCTCAAGAGGAGAAGGAGGGTTTGGTAGTACTGGAGTGAAATAATAAAAAGGAAAGTATTCAGTTTTGAGTAGGCAGTATGCAATGAGTATATACATACATGTCTCCGAAAAATTGTCAACAAGAAAAAATAATACATACACTTTGCATCTTCGCGTCTTTGCGTGAAAACAGTATGCGTTAGTGATTAAAAAAACAACAAATGAAAATCATTGTACCCATGGCAGGAAGAGGATCCAGACTTAGGCCTCATACGCTAACAGTTCCCAAACCTTTAATTCCTGTTGCAGGACGACCCATTGTACATCGATTAGTATCAGATATAGCAAGAGTTTTAGGAGAACCTATCGATGAGATCGCTTTTGTGCTCGGCGACCCAGCTTTTTTTGGAGATGATGTAGAAGAAAATTTAACTGCATTAGCAGAAGGATTAGGGGCAAAAGCTTCAATATATAGACAAGATCAACCCTTGGGTACAGGTCACGCTATTATGTGTGCCAAAGACTCCTTGTCAGGACCGGCAGTCATCGCTTACGCAGATACGTTAATCAGAGCAGATTTTAATTTGGATAAAGAAGCAGACGCGGTGATCTGGGTTAAACAAGTAGAGCAACCAGAAGCATACGGAGTTGTAAAACTCAACGATAAAAAGCAAATCGAAGAATTAGTAGAGAAACCAAAAGAATTTGTGTCTGATTTGGCAGTGATAGGAATCTATTATTTTAAGGATGTTTCCGTACTTAAAAATGAATTACAATTTGTTTTAGATAATAATATCATCAATGGAGGAGAATATCAAATTAATGACGGAATTAAAAGAATGATGGCTGATGGAAAAGTTTTTGTTACCGGAAAAGTTGACGAATGGATGGATTGTGGAAACAAAAATGTTACTGTAGAAACTAATGCTAGAATGCTAGGTTTTTTGCAAAAAGATGACGAAAAACTTGTAAGTGATTCAGTAGTTCTAGAAAATTCAAAAATAATTTCCCCATGTTATATTGGAGAAAATGTAACCCTCAAAAATGTAACCATAGGACCTAATGTTTCTGTTGGTGATGGATGCACAATCGAGGATGCAAGTATTAAAAACAGCTTAATTCAGACCCAAACTATCATAAAAAATGCTACCTTAGACAATGCGATGATAGGAAATAATGCTATCTATGATGGAAACTTTACAACAGTGAGTATAGGAGACTATTCTGTTTTAGAATAATTCATTGCGAGGAGATAACTTCGTAGAGTTTATGATTAAATATTGGAGACATACATGTGTATTATACGTATTCCTTGTGATCGGGAGCCATACCTCTTTTTCTCAAGAGATAGTGCCAAAACAAGAAATAAATATTGATGACCTTGGTGATGTTTCTGATGAGTTTCAGGAGCATTTTTTTGAGGCCTTATTGCAAAAAGCTATTACAAATCATGATAAGGCTATCGAGGCCCTGCAAAAGTGTGTAGCCATTGATCCCAAACCTAATTTTTTATATTCAGAGTTAGGCAAAAATTATTTAGAATTAAAGTTATACGAACAAGCAGAAGATAACTTTAACAAAGTACTTCTAGAAAAACCAAAGAATAGATACGTTTTAGAGTATATGTTCGAAGTGTATTTCAAGCAGTATAAATACAAAGAGTCTGTAGAAATCGTTGAAAAACTAGTTGCGTATAACCCTATGTTCAAAGAGCAACTTGCGAATCTATATTTTCTCGAAAAGCGATATGATGATGCCTTAACGGTTTTGGACGAATTAAATGATGAGTTTGGGATTGACACGTATCGCGAACAGTTGCGAAAAAAGATTGCTTCAAAAATCACGAATCCCAACAACCAAATTGCCAGATTAGAAAAAAGTATTAAAGAAAAACCCAAGGCAGAGCAGAGTTATCTGAATTTAATCTACCTCTACAGTCAAGCGAATCAAAAAGATAAGGCGTATGAAATCGCCAAGAAGCTGGTAAAGAAAAATCCAAAATCAGAATTAGTACACCTTGCTTTGTATAAATTTTATCTTGAAGATAGCAAAACAGATGAAGCGATTCGCTCTATGAAAATTACTTTAAAAAGTGATAACATAGATATTGAAGGCAAGTATAAAGTTGTTCATGATTTTTTATTGTTTTTAGATAAGAACCCGCAATACGAGTCTCAATTAGCAGAAATTATTGCATTATTGTCTAAGGACGGTGATAACGCAAAAGTGCTTACAGAACTAGGGCATTATTATTATAAAAAAGAGGCAAAAGAACAAGCACTTAATTTTTATGAAAGAGGAATAGAGAATACGATTAGTGATTTTGGATTACTAAAAAGAGTGTTACTCTTACAATTGGATTTAAAGCGGTACGAAAAAGCAGAAGCCGGCAGTACACTGGCATTAGAAATATACCCTGCTCAGCCGATCTTTTATTTGATAAACGGAGTTTCATTGGTTAATCTTGAAAAACCAAAAGAAGCAATCGAAACACTTTCATTGGGGATAGACTATATCATTGACGATTTAAAAATGGAATCTGATTTTTATAAACAAATCAGGGAAGCATATCAGAAAATGGGGGATACGGTAAAAGCTTCAGAATATGAACAAAAAGTAATTCAACTTCAGAAAAAACCACAATAATTAATGAGGCGAATAGTGTATGTATTCCTTTTTTCTTTGATAGTACTAAACTCTTGTAAAAGTACCAAAGTAATTGGCGAATCCGGAATTAAAAAGCTTAGTGCAGAAAAAATTATTGCAAATCACTATAACCGATCCTTTAATTTTGAAACACTTAATGCAAAGATCAAAATTAAATATGACGACGGTAAACAATCGTTCAACCCTGGTGCTACGCTAAGATTTGAGAAAGATAAGACCATTTGGATTAGTGTAAAAATGTTAGGGATTACACTCGCCAAAGCACTAATCACTCCCGAAAAGGTGAGTTACTATGAAAAGATTGAAAACACCTATTTCGAAGGTGATTTTAAGGTATTAAGTGAGTGGTTGGGTACAGATGATCTGGATTTTGATAAAGTACAGCAATTATTATTGGGGCAGGCATTGTTTAATTTGAGAGATGACAAATATAAATCTTCGATTGTCGATCAGGGATATCAACTTCAGCCCAAAAAAGAACTTGAGTTATTTGAGCGATTGTTTTTATTACGACCAGATAGTTTTAAAATGGCAGCACAACAACTCAAACAACCTATAGAAAATAGAAATCTAAATATAGCGTATAGGAGTTATCAGAAGGTTGGAAATCAAGAATTTCCAAAAGAAATTTTTATCGAAGCACAACAAGATAAGCGTAAAACTACGATTACCTTAGAATATAAGGTAGTTGATTACAATGCCAAGGTAAGTTTTCCGTTTACAATACCATCAGGATACAAGGAGGTAACTATTCAATGAGAGGATTACGGCTTACATATTTAATAGGTTTCGTATTGGTGTATACCTCTTCTTTTTCTCAAAGTCCTAAACAACAACAGCTAGAGGAAGAAAGACAGCGCCTAAGAGAAGAAATTGAACAAATGAAGCAGTTACGAGCGGATAATAGGCTCAAGGAACGTTCTGTTTTAGATGAAGTAGAGGCGATCAATTCACAGATTAATACACGCCAGAATCTTATTAAAATTACCAATCAGCAAGCCAATTTGCTTACTAGAGAAGTAAATGCTAATCTCAAAAAAATAGATGTATATCGCAAAGAGCTTAAAGTGCTTAGAAAAGACTATGCCGAAATGATTAAAAAATCATACAAAAGTAAGTCTCATCAAAGTAGAATTATGTTCTTATTATCTTCTTCAAATTTTGCCCAGGCTTATAAGCGATTACAATATATGAAGCAATATAATGAGCATCGCAAAGAGCAAGCTGATCGAATAGAAGGTAATGCAGCACAACTTCAGAAATTAAACAGGGACTTATCTAAACAAAAAGAAGATAAAGAAATCTTAATCGTCGAAAATCGCGAAGCGCAGCAAAAACTTAAAGAAGAAAAGAAAGAACAGCAGGTTTTGATGGCTTCCATACGAAGAAAACAAGGAACCTATACAAAGCAGATTAAACAAAAAGAACAACAAGCCAGTGCGATAGATAAAGCTATAGAAAAATTGATTCGTGACGCTATTGCCAAAGCTAATAAAAAGGCGGGTAAGAAAGTGACTAAGAAAGGATCTGCGACAACCTTTGCATTAACCGCAGAGGCCAAAGAATTGGCTGATAACTTTACATCGAATAAGGGCAAGCTGCCATGGCCGGTAGGAACAGGAAGAGTTACCAAAAAATTTGGACGACAACCACACCCTACGCTCCCCAATATTTTGATCAATAGTAGTGGTGTAGAAATCGAAACGAGAAAAGGAGAAAAAGCCAGAGCCATTTTTGAAGGTGAGGTTATTGCTATCCAGAAATTAAAAGGCGCAAGCCGTTTAGTACAAATTAGGCATGGTAACTATATTACAACTTATTATAATATCGAGAATATTGTTGTCAAAGAAGGTCAAAAAGTAACAACCAAGCAATCTATAGGGCAGGTACGTATTAACCCGACAACAGGAAGAGCAATAATGAAGTTCTTAATCTATCAGAATGCAAAACGATTAAATCCACAGAGTTGGATTTATAGGATGTGATATATAATAATTTTACATTTTTTTGAAACGAAACGAAACCAACAACATAATTACACAAACAATGCCTTGAGCTCTGTAGCGTCGTTTGGTTTCATTTTACCAGCCAGAACCAAGCTAAGTTGCTTACGACGTAAAGCAGCTTCATAACGTTCTTTTTCGAGCTTGGTTTCGGGTTGAATAGGAGGGATGGCAACAGGATTGCCTGTTTCATTTACTGCAACAAAAGTATAAATAGCTTCATTCGCCTTGGTTTTTTCGCCACTTTGTCGATCTTCTACCCAAACATCAATATAAACTTCCATAGAGGAGTTAAATGCTCTCGAAACTTTTGCCTCGACAGTGACGACACTTCCCAGCGGGATCGGTTTATTAAAGGCTACGTGGTTTACAGAGGCAGTAACAACAACTCGACGTGAGTGTCGACCTGCAGCAATCCCGGCGGCACGATCCATGCGAGCCAAAAGCTCTCCTCCGAATAGATTATTTAGAGAATTGGTTTCTCCTGTTAATACAAAATCAGTTAATATAGCGAGCGATTCTGAAGGGTGTCTGGCTTTCATGGTAATTTTTAATTTTTAGGCAAAGATAATCACGTAAAAACAACTTACACTATGCCGTTGAATAAAAGTGTTTTACACTAAAAACATACACTAAGAATTCATGAAGGTTCTTGTCTAAATGATAGAAAAAATCCATTGAAATGCAAGGAAGTGTCATTGAAAATGAAATATTATGTACTTTTCTTTGAAAGAAAAATTTGGAGCTTAAAAATCCTGAACCAGTAACCAAGCTCTAGAGCTATGCTCTTTTTTGATCTTTCGTAAAGCTTGTAAAGCGTCTAATCGATTATCGTAGCTTTCATAAATTACTTGATGAAGCCCATATTTGTTTGCTCCAACTAAACGGGCATCAAACCCTTCGGTTTTTAGTTTTCTTACTTTTTTATCGGCATTAGAAGCAATTCTAAAAGCACCGGCTACAATATGATACTTCTGTGGTGATATATTGGCCATTTCAGCAGATGAAGATATATTGCCTTCTGCTTCTTCTTTTATAAGATTCAGGGTGATTGCCGGTAAAGGATTTGAAATTTCAAAAGTAGCTTCCTGAATTTTATTTTCGATTTCCTGATTGGCTTGTTGCCATTCCTGATGATTAAACGTTATAGTATTATCGCTAATTTTTTTCAATCCAAAAAAACCACTTATACCAAATACAATAGCGGCAACAGCTGCATATTTTAGATAAGGGCGTTCGTTTCGTTTTTCTGGAGTAAATGTCAAAGGAACGACTTCTTCAATAGCTTCTACCTCTTGCTTGTATACCTCACGCTGTATTTCCCTGTTAATAGCAGGAGAAACAAAAGTAGATAAGCCAAAAGCTTCAGTAAGATAGTTTACCTCTTGCAATGGCTCAAACTGTAATGTGTTTTCTATAGAAGTAAAAAACGCACCAATATTAGTTAGCTCTAAACGTTTGCCTTGCGCCATTTTCTCATTAAGGGATAACACGTAGCGTTGTATTTTTGCAACAGCATCTGTATAAGAGATATGTTCTGCAGCGGCAATATAGTTGGCTAATAAACCATCATTATTTTTTAATTGACTATTAAAAGAAATCAACTTTTTAGGTGGAAAAAACGAATTAGTAGCTTCTTGAATGGTAGCAGACTGACGTCTGGTTAAAAAAGCACCAAAACCTGGCAAGATTACACATTCGTATCTATATAATAATTCGTTAATGTATTTGGCTGTATTGTTCATTACCCCTTCTGAAAATTACTGCTTTGTAGTGTGTGGTTATTGCATTCAAAGGTAAGAAAAAATGAAAGTCATTAAAACTATAGTGTTTAAATTTATCAACAGTTTTATTTTTTTTGTTACTTGTGCTGATTTATAAATGAGTACATGAGTGTCAATAAACTTTTGGGATTACTTACCCTTAAAAAAGTAGCGAATCTTGGTGATAGTTCTATCAAAAAATTAATACGCGAAGTAGGTTCTGCAGAAGCTGTGCTTAGTGAAAAAACGACTAATCTTCTCAAAATCGATGGAATTGGTCGTGTAAAAATTAAAGACCTACACAATCCTGAACATTACAGAGCTGCAGAAAATGAGTTGCGATTTATCGAGGATAATACTATTAAATGTTGGCTATATGATGAGGCAGCGTATCCCGAAAAATTAAAGCATTGTATCGATGGACCCGTAGTTTTGTTCGGTTCTGGAAATATAAATGTACAGCAGAAAAAGATGTTGAGCATCGTAGGAACGAGAAAAGTAACGAACTACGGGGTACGATTTTGTGAAGAGTTCATAGAAATGCTCGCTCCTATAGACCCGGTGATTGTCTCTGGTTTTGCTTACGGAGTAGATATAACGGCACAACGTGTAGCAGTGAAGCATAATTTACAGACAATTGGTTGTCTGGCACATGGGTTAAATCAGATCTATCCCAAAGTGCACAAGAAATACGTTGCCCAAATTGAAGAAAATGGTGGGTTTTTTACTGATTTCTGGAGTACCGATACTTTTGACCGTAAGAATTTTTTAGCGCGTAATCGTATCATCGCAGGCCTTAGTGAAGCTACCGTAGTAATCGAAAGTGCTGATAAAGGTGGTTCTCTGGTGACCGCAGATATTGCTAATTCGTATAATCGCGACGTCTTTGCTGTGCCAGGCAGAGCTCATGATCCCCTAAGCACAGGATGTAATATGCTCATTAAAACACAGCGGGCGCATATGCTAACTAGCGCAGCTGATTTGATCTATATGCTCAATTGGGAATTAGAAGAAAAAGAACACGCAACTGTTCAGAAAAAATTATTTGTCGAGCTAGAAGGTGATGAGAAAAATATCTATAATTTTTTGAATGATAATGGAAAAGAAGTACTCGATGTGATTGCCTTACAGTGCAACATCCCGACTTTTAAAACAGCTTCAATTTTATTAACTATGGAGCTGAAAGGAATCATAAAGCCCTTGCCGGGGAAGTTATTTGAGGTAATTTGATCGCTCTGTTGATAAAAAATCAGGTACCTATCATTTTTTTGTTTGAAAATCGATAAAAGTCTATTAAATTTGTCAAAGATTGACAAGTCAAATGAAAGAAACTTTTGGAGAATACATAAGGCTACTTAGAACAAAAAAAGGGCTCACCCTAACGAAGCTGGCAGCTCAATTGGATTTGGATGCTGCAAATCTAAGTAAAATTGAAAATGGTAAGCGAGATTTTGACCAAAATAGATTGGTAAAGCTGGCAACGATTTTTGATCTTGGTATTGAAGAGCTACAGGACGAATTTGTAAGTGATCGTCTTGCCAAACATATTTATGAAATGAATTGTTCTAGAGCAGTACTCAAAGTTGCTGAAGAAAAAGCTGCGTATCGCAGAACAGTAAAGAAAGATAATAATATAACATAGATCAAATTGCAAATCCTACTCATGCAATTGTTGATTTATGGATTTTTATTAAGGAATCATAGTTCTTAATAAATATTATATACCCGCTTCTATATAGAAGATAGCACTTGGTAACGCATTATATTTGAAAATGATTACTTCAGCAAAGGCCGGGAACTACGCTAATTTTATAATACCTTATTTTAAAAAATTAAAAGAATTAAGTAGATGAAACCAAAGGTAAATGCTCAAGATTTCCCAAAATTCAGATTATCAACAGATCAGGATTTAATTCTATTCTTGATTAAGAATGAACTATTAGGAATCAGGTTTATGAATCAATTAAGTACAGTAGGTTTTGACAGCTCTTTATTTAATATCGAGCTTGGTACCGCAATTTTATCGCTAATGGGTTTTAGCAACCGAACAGATACACTATGGGAGTGGTACCATAGTGCTTTAGATAACCATGCATTAAAAATTGATGTAGAAAATCAAGCAACAATTAGAGCAATAACGTTTGATTTTTATGTGCTACTACGAATCAAATTACATTCCGAACAAGAACATGCGATGCAACGTTAAAATTTCTTTGCTTTATCTTATATAACAAATGCCTTATTTTAGAATTTCATAAACTACAGGGATGATTTTTTCTACCCACAAACCATATTGATACTCACTGGGATGTAAATTATCAACTGCCAATGCTTTATCATTAGTTTCCAAAGCTCTGGAAATTGTGGTAATATCAATAAATTTGATGTTATTTTCTATACAGCGCTGTTGCATATACGTATTATAGGAGTCTAGCTCTTTTGCAATCGTTATTTTATTTCTTGATCCAAAAGGAGTAACTCCATAATCCGGAATAGAGACTACTATGACATTTTGATAAGTATCCGCTAATGTTTTAGAAATCAAAAGCAAATCATCGAATTCTGTCTTAAATTTTGAAAAAGATTTTCCTTGAAATTGATTGTTTACCCCGATGAGTAAGGAAACAAGATCATGATTCGACGGAGCTTGTTCTTTGATTGCCCGTAATAAATCACGTGTAGTCCATCCAGTTTTAGCAATAACAGTAGGCGTTTTTATATTGATATTTAAGGAATCTAAACCCTTTTTTAGTTGAAAAGGCCAACTTTGATCCCGATCAACACTTTGTCCTACAGTATATGAGTCGCCCAGAGCCAAAAAAGAAAATGTTTTATTATCCGTTTGAGTGTTGCTGGATTGTATTTTTAACGGAAGTGTTGAGCTTGATGAACAACTACATAAAATTGTAAATATGTAGCGTAATAAAACGTTTGATGTAGTAGTCATGTTAATCATTTTTTTGGTCTTTAATTTTTTAGTAATGTAGTAACGTTTTTATATTTTTTACTCGTTAATCCTGCCTCAGGCAGACATAGTGAGATCTCAATACTCTTTGTTTTCTCCCTAGACTTTGTTTTCTCTGATGTTTAAAGTCTGAATTCATTACAAATAGCGGGTAGTGTGCCTAATCTGTTTGACATATTTGTGGCGTGGTTGTTTTATTTATTTTAAAAAATACAAGACCAAAAAAAATCATAAACAGAAAATCATTCAATCCATAAATAGAGTAGAAAATACCTGCAAAAATATCTTTTTGATATACTGACAACAGATCATGTTCTCGAAACCATAAGCCCCAGGCAATTACGTAGCATAGTTTTTCGATAGCAAAAACAATCAATACCCAATTTACATTTTTATAATTTTTTGAAACGGCAATATAAGCTAGTCCCCAGACCATGATCATAACAAGCCCAAAATTGGACATCACCACAGGATCAGTTTCAGGAATCACAGGATTGGTAAATAGTTTTGAAAATGTCAAAACTGCTAGGATATTGATCAACCCTGAGGCTATTAATACGTTTTGAATGAATTTTTCGGTCATATTCTTATATTTCTAATTAAATCACACCTTTTACATAATAGGAATATATAAATCTACTATAAATTTATGCTCAGGATGTGTTCTAAAATCATTATGATAGATTTCGAATGGGTTTTCTTCAGTTTTTTTATATCCGTTATCATTCATCCATACAAATAGGGCACTCCAGGATTTTTCAAAATCATTAGGTGCTATTTCAAAACGTCCCACAATACATTTGCTTTTTTTAATGGTGATTGCACTTATTTCTCCTTCTCTTGTAAAGGGTTGATCAGTTTGTATGCAAATACTCATGCGTACTTTGTTTGGTGAAGTTATTTTAAAACTATCATGAAAAACTCTTCCCAATTTAGCTTCAGAAGTGTCCATAAGACCTTTGTACTTTGCCCATTGAATCAAGTGCTCGAATGTATTTTCGATCCCTTGTATTCCAATATGAGTAATGCCTGCAAAGTTTAGGGCTGGTATTTCTTTAATTTCAATAGTTGCATTCATCTTAATCCAGTTTAAATGATTCGTAATGTTGCAAATATATTTTTCAATATGTGAATTTTCTTGTCTATTCTTGCTTTCTATGGTATGTATCTTGCTAAACTTGTTTGGATTTTCTTTCCGGAATTGTGTTGGGGGTATGCCATAGAAGTTTTTGAAAGCCCTTGTAAAGGAAGAATTACTGGTAAATCCATATTGAAGTGAAAGTTCGGCAATACGAACCTCTTTTTTATGCAATAGTATCGAAGCTGTCTTTTCTATGCGCCGTCTACTTACGTATGCGTTTAATGGTTCACCAATAATAGCCTTGAAAATACGATGAAAATGAAATGGTGAATAATGCGCTACAGCTGCAATAGATGCTAATGATAATTGAGCATCAAGGTGATCGTCTATATACTGCAGCGCGAGATTAATGCGACGGATATAGTCTTTTGTTAATTTGTTTTCTGAAGGAGTCATTCTTTTCTTTAGATGATATGAAATATACGAGAACCTCTAAGAGATCATTGATTTAACTCAGTTTATGGTTCATCGAAAGTAAGAAATTATGATCTCCTAAAATGTTGTTCAGAGCAACAATAACTGAAGCTGTACTACACTAGTTGTTTTTTAAAGGAAATGTGATTCCTATGGCAAATGCTCCAACAAACTGTTCAACAGAGGGCTGAAAATAGTAGGAAAGTCCTATATCAGTATTATTATTGCGCCCTAATTCTAGTCCGAAAGAAATAGGAATGTGGTATATGATTCCACTTTTATCAATATTGTCAAAAGCGGTCAATGTTTCAAATCTTCCGATTGAAGCTCCTATCCCAATTTCAAAATATGGAGCTATCCAAGGTATTGGGGCTCTTACTCTTGCTTTACTCCCTAATAAAAAGGCTTTGGATTCGGCTTTTTCATCTGTGGGATTATCATCTAAATCTTTTCCATCGGAGTTGGTTAAAATAAAACCGGCATAGGGTCTAAATTCAACCCAAGACGTTGCTTTTAAAACGAATTCCCCTTGTGCAAAAAATCCATCGTTAACAATAGCGTCAGCACTATCATATGGTACACTGAGGCCATAGCCTATTTGAGCATTTATTGATTTTTCTTTTATGAATTGTGCTTCAGTTATTTGTGAAGTCAGCATAAATAATAGTAATATCAGCGTTTTTTTATGATATCTACACATGTTTCAATCTATATGTGGGTAATTGCATTGTGTGCGAAGTTAATTAAAAGGGATGAGCTAGTGAAAATTCGGATAATTTTTTGATGGGTACTGGGATAACTCTTTACTATATCCATTTTATTTGTCTAACGTTTTTTGTATGTTACGTTTGCTTCCCGAAGGGTGCATATAGAGTATACGGAATTGTTATAATTTTTTATTTTTTAGGTTTACAATATTCCCATATTTTGGGTCAATTTTCCCATTTAACATATCCAAATATAATTGTTTTAACCTTTCCATTCCTATGTGTTCTTTGATTGAAATTACTGATTGAGTAGCGTCTACGAACTGTAACCAAGCCACTTCAATTTTTTGTTGAAATCTAAATGCTCCCCATTCTTTTTGCCTTTTTTCTGCGTGTTTAGGAGCAAAGAAAAACGCTCCTTTTTGGGGTAGTGGGTTTTCACCTTCTAGGTTTTGCCAATCGACAAGCCCCACAAGACAATTGTACATCAGTTTGTCACTCAATAACATTTGTAAGCCAAATTGGAGGTTATGGTTACCTGTAAAGTCAATGATAACAGATTTTTCAGTAGCATCTAAATGAGAAATTTTGTCGTAACTTATCGTTTGATCATACCAACCCAGTTGCTCTACGAATTCTACATTTTTGTTTGAAGTAAGCCCCAAAAGGTTGAAATTCAATGCGTTTTCTTTTTTTCTATTTGCTAATAAGAACGCCAACGCTTGAGCAGTTTTACTAGATGCGCTTGTCAAGAGTATTTGTGTGGCATTGTAGAGATTATGATCTGCTAGATAATCATCAATTAAAAAAGATGTAACAAACAATGGACGAAATATAGCAATTAACGCCTCAGTCTCTGGAGTGAATGTAGGGTCTTTTTCCGTATTAGAATAAAAATTATAGATTGGAGGAAGAGCTTGGCGGTGTTTAGTTTTATCCATAAAACCTTTGCTGTTAACATTGTCAATGGTAACCAATAAGTGGGTACTCGTTGGATAGTATCCATAAAATCGTTGCCCCACTTGTACACCTGGATGGTTGGAAACAATAACTTTAGCAAACCCCCAAGCCGGAATAATTCCATATTCATGTTGAGCTGGAAAAAAATTCCAATAGTTCATTTGCTCTCCAACAATACCGTAGGTAATGTTATTTGAAGTAAATGAAATTTTTTCAATTTCTAAAAGTACTTGATTTGATGATAATTCATCAGAATAAGTTTTAGCCACAAACTTGGATTCTTGAAGGTCATTAATTTTTACAGTAAAGTCTATAGTGTTAACATTTGCCATTTGAATTAAGCTGTTTGTGTATAAATACAAAATAGACAATTGATCATAACAATTGGCTGTATGTAAAAGTACACATAATCTCCTATATCTATTACGATTTTTTCGTCAGTTTTTAAGTCTAAAACCTTGTTTAAGCACTAAAACAAGTAGTCTAAGAGCATTTGATAAGTCTAAGCTATTATACTATTGCTAAGAGTGAACTCATATGTAAACCCTATTTTTCATCGATCTACCACTACAGTATCCCTGCACAAACCTTTAGTCGTAAAATCTTTTTGACCGATTTCATAACCTGCTTGTGATATTCTTCATCAGTTTTGATTTCAGCAAGGATAGATTTCATTGTGTTTTCTTCATCTTGTGGCATCAGGATCATATCACAACCGGCTTTTGAGGCGAGTAGAGGAGCATTGTCTAAAATAGTAACGGCTTTCATGATATTCAAAGCATCAGAGATCACGATGCCATCAAAACACATCCCGTCTTTTAAAACATCGGTAATAATTCTTCTTGAGCAACTGGCTGGCAACCCATTAGTGCCAAAAATATCATTGTTTTTTACCGTAATATGAGCGACCATAATAGATAAAACACCAGCGGCAATGATGGGTTTATAATTATCTACTTCCTGTAAGGAGCCATCGATATACACGCTTTGTTTATGAGTATCGCCCTTTACGAGTCCATGGCCGGGAAAATGTTTGGCAGTTGCGATTATGCCACCTTCTTGAGTGCATTGTATAAAACGATTGGCAAGATCAACCACAGAATCTTTGTTATTACCGTAACTACGCGATTTGATTGCTTCGTTACTTGGGCTGATATCCAATACCGGAGCAAAGTTGTGGTGCACCCCAATTTCTTTTAGCTCTTGATTAATAATATTCACAACAGCATCAGATTGTGCATCATTTTTAATATCGATAGTTTTGCCTACATCGCGGGCACCTTTAATTCTACTGGCAAACAGACTAGGCTCGGCGTCCATACTAAAAATAAGCGGTAAGGATTTATTTTTTTCTGAAATTGAATTAAATTTTTTAATTGTTTTGGTGTGTGTTTGCTTGTTTCCTTTTAAGAACACCACACCACCTATGAGATTCTCTTGTACAAATTTTTTTACGGTAGCCTCGGGTTTTCCCAATTCTCCTGTGCAACTAATAATCATTTGTGCTATTTTTTCTCGATCCGATAGGGTATTAAAAATTGAATCAACAGTACAATGTAGTTCATCATTATCAGTATAAAAATCCTGTAAGTTAAATCTGGTATCCTGAGCAATTCCAGTAATGGACAGGAATATTGAAATGAATACTAAAGAGAATGAATATTTCATATGTTGGCAAGGTAGTGTTTCTTTATAATCTAACATTGGATCGGTGCATTATCTAGCTGTCCCCATTCACTCCAGGAGCCATCATAAATCGACATATTTTTGTATCCACAAAGTGTCGCAGCAAGCATAATGATGCAGGCAGTAATTCCTGATCCACAGGTAAAGATCAGTTTTTTATGTTCCATAGTATAATCAGAAAAAATTTCTTTTAATTCCTGAATTGGAAGCATTTTACCATCGCGTAGTAGCTTAGTATAATGTAGATTCATAGCATTAGGGATATGACCTCCCTTAAGGCTTTCTCTTGGTTCAGGCTCTTCTGCTTTAAATCTACCTGGCGACCGTGCATCTAGGATTAGGGTGTTTTTATCTAGTATACTATCATGAACTATTGCAGCATTTACTACTAATTTAGGGTTATAATTGGCTTCAAAGTTGCCACGTTGAAACGTTTTTTGATTGTGGATTTCTTCACAGGGTAGGTTCGCGTTTTTCCATGCAGGTAATCCTCCATCGAGTACTGCCACATTCTTATGCCCCATACTAGTAAACATCCACCATACTCTTGCGCTAGAGTATATTCCTAATTTATCGTATACTATAATTGTATGATTTGAGTTGATTCCCAAGACTTTGCATGCTTCAGAAAAAACTTCTGGAGAAGGTAACATGTTTGGAATATTAGTACTTGTATCTGAAAAAGTGCCTTTGATATCAAAAAAGCGAGTGTTTTTTATGGCGAGATTTGTATAGGTTTCAAGTGTATTAGCAGCAACTTTTTTAATAGTGGCATCTAATATCATCAAATCAGGATGATCACGATGTGTTGAAAGCCAAGATACAGATACTAAGGGTGATGTGATTTCTAATGCATTCATTGGTTTAATTTTACATATCAGGGCAGTGTAATTTTTTTGAGTAATCTGCCAGATCGATGTTGTATTTTTTTTCTGAAATAGGTAGTGCCCCCAACTACTTTTCCTTTCCATCCCATGGCTTGTGAGGCCCATCGATGTAAACTATAGTCGTCGACGTGTTTTATAATTTTACCATCTTTAAATTCAAAAGTGGTATGAACACGATTAAGTACCAGTCTTTTTCTCGTCCCAAATGTATATCTGGCTTCCCAATATACCGAGCCTTTTTGATCATCAATGTTTAGATCTGAAAATTTTGCGGTAAGATCTTTACCGTTTTCACAAAGCCAATACCACATCTTTTTTACATCGTCTCCTTTTAATTCGCCAAAAATGGGATCTTTAAAAACAATGTCCTTATGATAACAATTACACATAGTTGCTGGATCATGATCGTTTAGTGCTGTATAAAAAGTTTTGATAAGCTCCTTCATAGTGTTTTAATTAAGAGTTAGAAGCTATAAATTTATCTAGCATCTTGTTGGTTTGTTCTACTAGTTTTTTCCTGAAAAACCCTGTACCACCCAGCAATTTACCTTTCCATCCCATGGCTTGTGAGGCCCATTTGTGTATGTTAAAATGATCGGTATGTTTTATGATTTTACCATCTTTAAATTCAAATTGTGCATCGATGATATTATGTACAGGCCTTCCTGTTTTGCTAAATGTATACCAAGCCTCCCAGTTGGCTTTTCCATTGTGCTGATTTGCTTCAACCCGTGAGTATTCTACTTTAAAATTTTTTGCGTTTTTGCATAACATCCTCCACATACTTTTTGCGCGATCACCCTTTAATTTACCAAAACCAGGATCTTCAAAGAGCACGTCCTTATGATAGCATGATATCATTTTATCAGCATTAAGTTCGCTTAATCCTGTATAGAATGTTTCTATAAGTTGCTTCATAAGATGTATGCATTAATCAGTTATGAAGATAAGCATAATTAGTCGAGCTTATCGGCTAGTTTCTTAAATACTTTCTTAGGATTTTTATTTTCATATAAAACATCATGTACAGCATCAATAATAGGCGTTCGAGCTGCTTTTGTAGCATTTAATTCATAAGCGGTTTTAGCCGCATAATACCCTTCGGCGACCATATTCATTTCCATTTGGGCACTTTTTACAGTATATCCTTTGCCAATCATGTTTCCAAACATTCTATTTCGTGAAAAAATAGAATATCCTGTGACCAGTAAATCACCTAGATAGGCTGAGTTGTTGATATTACGTTTCATCTTGTGTACTTTTTTGATAAAGCGTTTCATCTCGCGAATAGCATTACTCATTAAAACACTCTGAAAATTATCTCCATATCCTAATCCATGCGCAATACCTGCTGCTACAGAATAAATATTTTTCAGTACAGCTGCATACTCGGTACCTATAATATCATCACTAGTTTTACATTTGATATACTCACTACATAAATGATCGGCCATGATTTTTGCTTTTTCTTCATCATTTGAGGCGATAGTAAGGTACGAAAGACGCTCAAGAGCCACTTCTTCTGCATGACAAGGGCCGGTAATAACTCCGATATTATCTAAAGGGATATCGTACTCATCATGAAAATGTTCTCCTACAATAAGCCCAGTCTCTGGAACGATACCTTTTATAGCAGAGAAAATTACTTTATCTTTTAAGGACACTGTAAGTTTTTGAAGTTCTGTGTGTAAGAACGCAGAAGGAATAGCAAAAATAAGATAATCAGCATACTCAACAGCCTCATTAATATCATTGGTGAGTTTGAGTTGTTCAATCTTAAATTCAACAGAACTTAGATAATTAGGGTTATGTTGTTGCCGTTTGAGATGCTCAAGAGCATACACACTGCGCATATACCAACCTACCTCGTCTAGATTTTCGGTTAGCATTTTTACAATGGCAGTAGCCCAACTACCACCACCTAATACGGCAAATTTTAGCTTTTTTTCCATAAAAATATTGTAGGTTCAAAAATAGGCAAAATCCACATCAAAATAAAAAATTGATAATCAAATAGTTACAAGTTTGGCACATGTTTTGGTTTGAGATAATTGAAATTGAAAAGACGCAAATTATGAAGACATTAAAATTACTTTCGATTATTTTTTTAGGCGCTATCATGTTTACCTCTTGTGTAGCTGAGGTAGTTATCGAAGAAGATGTATACATTGAAGAACCGCCAGTACGAGTAATTACTTTAGAAGAAGTATTAAATGCTCATGAAATTTGGTATGTTGATATTGAACGTACACAGGGTAGCGGCGAAATTCCGTTTTTACAAAAAGCATTTACAGTTTCTTTCAAAAATGGAACCTTCTTTGCAAATAACAACCTGGTAGGGATGGGAGATAATGGTAATGGCTTTGGATTAGACGTTGGTGTTTATGACACCCACCGTATGCGAGTTGATATTAATCATGATATCGATGGAGTATACGAACTTGTGGCGACGCAACTTTCTACTAATGAAATAGAAATATATGATAGCGTTACTAATACGAGCTATTATTTGATAGGATATCAAAGAAGTAATTTTGATTACGATAGGGTTTTTTATGATAACATCCATTATTTTCTTCAGGAATATGAAACATGGGAAAAAGTATATACCAGTGAGTATGGTGCACTTAATGAATTTGATAATGAAAATTACTTGAAATTTTTCTACTACGGATCCGGAGAAAACTTTAACAGTTCTAGGGATGCAAATGGGATGCATATTGATGATATTTTTTATGATTACATAGGTCATTATGAGGTATATGACATTGCTGATAATTTTTATAGGAAAACTTTAACACTTGATTACGGATATCTGGACAATGAATTCTTCGAGTTATCCGTTATTAATGACAGTAAAATAGAATTGTTTCATCCAAATTCTGGTACAACTTATGAATTTAAAGGAAGAGGACATATCCTATTTAAGAATTCTGAAAAAAGTAAAACAACTCAGAATGATACAAAGAGAATAAAAAAAGCAGATCTTAAGATAAGAAAGCTTTCAAAATAAAAAGTAAGGTAGCACTTAACAATAAAAACTTTTTGGTTGGTTATTTAGTTGGGAATCGCTCTACAAGAGAAATCTTGTTTGAGCGATTTCTTTTTTTTGAAACAAAATCTTTGTTACCTGCAACCTTTTGTTTTTTGATTTGTCAATGATAGAGCTTGATTATTTTTTTAAAATCAATACATCAGTTTCAGTCAGAAATTATAAAAACGAAAGTAATATGTTTAAAAATTCAAGATTTAGAAGTTTTCAAAAAAAGAGAACTCCTCTTATGCTTTGCTGCTTGATTTTATTCTTGGCAAGTGGCATTGTTAAAGCGCAAGATAACTATACACTAAGCGGAACAATTAAAGATGAAAGTAATGGAGAGACGGTTTTTGGAGCCTCCGTTTTTCTAAAGGGGACTTCGATTGGCGTTATAACCAATGAGTATGGTTTTTATTCTATTACTGCTCCAGAAGGAAATTATACATTGATAGCCTCTTATGTTGGATATTCAGAAATCAATAAAGAGGTCATTTTAGATAAGGATCAAAAAATAGATTTTGAGATTATAGAATCCTCTACTCAGTTAGATGAAGTGGTGATCAAGAGTGGAGAAACAGAACGCGTGAGTCTCAAAAAACCTGAAATGAGCGTTTCTAAGCTAAATATCAAAACCGTAAAACAGATGCCTGTGGTACTTGGAGAGGTAGATGTTATAAAATCATTAGAAATGCTGCCGGGTGTTACAAAAAATGGCGAAGGGGCTAGTGGATTTCACGTAAGAGGAGGGGCAGCAGATCAGAATCTGGTGTTACTCGACGAGGCTATTATTTACAATACTTCTCATTTACTAGGATTCTTTTCTGTTTTTAATGCAGATGCGATTAAAGATATAAAATTATACAAAGGAGGTATTCCTGCTCGTTTTGGTGGTAGGACCTCTTCGGTTTTAGATGTTCGTCAAAAAGACGGAAACAGTAAGAATTTTGCGCTTACAGGGGGTGTAGGAGTTATTTCTAGTCGCCTTGCGGCAGAAGGACCTATGTTTAAGGATAAAGGATCTTTTTTGGTGGCAGGTCGAGGATCGTATGCACATCTTTTTTTAAAAGCAGCCGGCGAAGACAATGCAGCTAGTTTTTATGATGTAAACCTAAAAACCAACTATAATTTAAGTGAGAATAATAAATTGTATCTCTCTGGCTATTTTGGTAGAGACGTATTCGTTTTTGGAGATAGCTTTACTACAAGCTATGGAAATGCATCTGGAAACCTGAGATGGAACCACATTTTTAATGATAAATTATTTTCGAATTTATCACTTATCTATAGCAAATATGATTATGACATAGGGATCGTTGTCGAAGAATTTGATTGGATCTCATCAATAAGTAACTACAATATAAAATATGATCTAAAATATTATATGAGTGATACCTTCAAACTCGATTTTGGCGCTAGTAGTATTTATTACGAGTTTGATCCCGGGCAGATAGAACCTACATCAGAGAGTTCAGAAGTAAACCCTTTATCTTTGGATCAAAAAAGAGCCGTTGAAAGTGCGGTATATGTAAATGCAGAGCAAAAGCTCACAGAAAAGCTATCCGTGCAATATGGGATTCGATATAGCACATTCAGCCGATTGGGCGGCCAACCTTTGGCAACCTATGCAAATAACCAGCCGGTGGTTTATAATAATACGCTAGGGATTTATCAACGAGGTACCGAAATAGGAGAAATCAATTTTAAAAATAGTGAAACGATTAAAAGTTTTGGTAACTTTGAACCCAGAGCATCATTAGCATATCAATTAAATGAGTCTTCTTCGATCAAAGCAGGGTATTCCAGAGCAGCACAATATATTCACTTATTGTCTAATACGACTAATGTGACACCTTTGGATGTATGGACCCCAAGTGGCGAATTTATAAAGCCACAGTTATCTGATCAATATGCCTTGGGATATTTTAGAAATTTTAAGGATAAAGCCTATTCTTTAGAAATAGAAACATATTATAAAACCACAGACAATCGAATAGATTATATCGATGGATCTGATCTAATTGGTAATAATGCGATCGAAACTGAAATACTCAATGGAGAGTCGAGAGCGTATGGATTAGAGTTTTTATTCCGTAAAAATGAAGGGAAATTTACAGGATGGCTTGCCTATACGGTATCAAAATCAGAGCAAAGAACACTAGGAGGTAATGCAGGAGGGCCAGGAATTAACAATGGAGATTGGTATAATACCCCATTTGACAGAACCCATGATGTTTCATTAACAGGAGCGTATCGATTAAATGATAAATGGAACTTTGGGGCTAATCTTGTTTTTCAGACCGGTAGACCAGTAACATTTCCAAACAATCAATACGGGTATGAAAATTTATCTATCGCTAGTTTTTCTGATAGAAACTCTGATCGATTACCCTCATATCATAGACTTGATATTTCTGCTACATACAGACCCAATAGAAAACCACACAAAAGATGGAAAGGAGAATGGGTATTCGGTATTTACAATATATATAATCGAAAAAATGCAGCTTCAATATCTTTTGGCCAAAACGCAGAAACCGGAGCAAACGAAGCGACTAGAACTGCAATTTTTGGAATCGTACCCTCGGTGACGTATAACTTTAAATTTTAATGCCATGAAAACATATTTCAAAATCATAATATTCCTTTCAGTCATAGTTTTTAACTCTTGTGAGGATGTAGTAGACGTAGATTTGCAAACAGCACCAGCCAGACTTACTATTGAGGCTTCTTTAGATTGGGAAAAAGGTACCCAAGGAAATAACCAAACGATAAAACTAAGTACCTCAACCCCATATTTTGATACCACGTCAAATTCTGCTGTTACAGGTGCTTCGGTTATGGTTACTAATGATACCAGCGGTGATGAGTTTATTTTTGAAGATCAAAATAATGGAACCTACACAACCTCAGCGTTCATACCCGTGCTTAATCAATCATATACCTTAGATGTGCGGTATAACGACGAAAATTATACAGCTACAGAAACACTGATTCCTGTTGTAGACTTTCTAGAAATTACACAATCTACAGAAGAAGGTTTTGATGACGAAGCACTAGAAGTAAATATTATATTTAATGATCCAGATATAGAAGGAAACCGATATCTTTTGAGATTACAAGAAGAAGGAGATTTACTGCCTGAACTGGGGGTTATTGATGATGAGTTTGTAAACGGGAACGAGATTAGCTTGGAGTATGAAAAAGAAGAAGATGAAGACGCTGGTACCGAAGTATTTGTACCAAGAGATGTTGTAAATATAGATTTATTTGGTATTTCTGAAGACTATTACAATTATATGAGTATACTTATAGAACAAGCTGATGGCTTAGGTCTTTTTAGTACAATTCCCGTTGCTTTTAGAGGAAACTGTGTTAATCTTGATAATCCGGATAACTATGCCAATGGATATTTTAGGGTAACACAAGTAGTGAGAGCACGATATACTTTTGAGTGATGCAGATACGAATTTAGAAGTGAAAAAGGGGAGATGTGTTTTTCTGTATAGTAAATATCTGAAACTAAAATTTTTAAACTTTTTCGCTTCTAATTCCGTATTTTTATAGTTCTTAAAAGTAATATGCATGGCGATTCAAAAACCATTTAATCTCAATCAATGGATTGAAGAAAACCGAGATACCTTAAAACCTCCGGTCGGCAATAAAAATTTATATAAAGATGCCGGAGATTATATTGTGATGATTGTAGCGGGACCCAATGCCAGAAAAGACTATCATTATAACGAAACCGAAGAACTTTTTTATCAATTAGAAGGAAATATCGAGGTTCATATTCAGGAAAACGGAGAAAAGAAAACCATGATTTTGGGTCCGGGAGACATGTATTTGCACCCTGCCAAAGTACCACACTCTCCTGTTCGACATGAGGGATCAATTGGTTTAGTGATCGAGAGAAAACGAGTAGACCTTGATGCAGAGGACGGACTTTTGTGGTTTTGTGATCACTGTAACAATAAACTACATGAGGTTTACTTTAAATTACACGATATCGAAAACGATTTTCTAAAGCATTTCAAACATTTTTATGAAAGCAAGAGTTTAAGAACCTGCGATAATTGTGGAACAGTAATGCCAACAGATAAACGATTTGTAGTTGAGCACAAATAATTTTTTTTAAATGACTGCAAAAAAAATTATTCTTGCTCTGGCAATTGTTGGGGTTGTAGGGATAGCATCCATTTCTGGATTTATGTATCTGGTTTTGAGAACAAAAGATAAAGATGTTTCTGCATATCCACCCTATAATACTTTGATTAACAAAGAATTAATTTTGAAAAGAGATGCGATCATTGTAAATAATCTGGAAGCATTTTCTTTTGAAACAAAATTTCTGTTAGAAGAGCCTGATGCTAATTTGTATGAAGGTACATCAGTACATTATATTCTTAAAAAAGGAGATACACTTCTTGTAAAAAAAGCAAAACATTTTTATAATAGTGTTAGTGGTTTTACAACTTCAGTTGTTTTTGCAGAAGTAAGGCTACCTGATATACATAAAAAAATCAAGATAGAATATCATTGGGGTGATCAAGAAATTACACTGGATAAAAGTGATAAAGTTTCATTTACATTTAAGAAAGCATTGTGGCAAACAAAAGAGCTTTCAGACGTGTTTGTTTTCTAGCCATTGCTTTACGTCGTATCGAACCAATTTTCTTGGGATACCATTGTTATTTTATTAAATTGACTTTTTTGAGGCAGTTTTCTTTAAAAGCTTCTTAAAAATAATGTAAAAGCGGATCAAAATTTGAAGTATCTCTAAAACACAGTATCTTTAACCTTTTCAAAAGCAACATATGTCATGGCAATAACAATATCAGATTTCGGAATTCAGGAAGCGCTTCAACAATTAGGAGTCTCTGATCTTAATCAAGGAACATCAACAGGGTCTAACTGGTTCTCTTCTGGAGAAGAATTCTCTTCATATTCTCCGGTAGATGGGGAGTTAATAGGCAAAGTAGTAGCAACAACGCAATCAGATTATGAGAAGGCAATACAAGCAGCAACAAAAGCTTTCAAAACCTGGAGAGTAATGCCAGCTCCCCAGCGAGGAGAGATTGTAAGACAGTTTGGAGAAGCATTACGAACATTAAAAGAACCCCTTGGTAAGTTAGTTTCTTATGAAATGGGCAAATCATACCAAGAAGGTCTGGGTGAAGTACAAGAAATGATCGATATCTGTGATTTTGCAGTAGGATTATCGAGGCAATTACATGGGTTGACGATGCACTCCGAACGTCCAGGTCATAGAATGTATGAACAATACCATCCTCTCGGAATTGTCGGAATTATCTCGGCATTTAATTTTCCGGTTGCAGTTTGGGCATGGAATACAGTATTAGCTTGGATCTGCGGTGATGTATGTATTTGGAAACCAAGTGAGAAAACACCACTTTGCGGAGTCGCTTGCCAGAATATTATTGCCAAAGTATTAAAAGAGAATAACCTGCCAGAAGGAATTTCTTGCTTGATCAATGGAGATTACAAAGTAGGAGAAATGATGACAACCGATAAGAGAGTTCCTCTGGTCTCTGCAACAGGTTCTACACGAATGGGCAAAATTGTTGCTGCGACAGTAGGACAACGTTTAGGAAAATCACTTTTGGAGCTTGGCGGGAATAATGCAATTATTGTAACACCAGATGCAGATGTTAAAATGACTGTAATTGGAGCCGTTTTTGGTGCAGTCGGAACCGCGGGACAACGATGCACCTCAACACGTAGATTGATTATTCATGAATCTATTTATGACAAAGTAAAGAAAGCAGTGGTCGATGCTTATGGACAATTGAAAATTGGTAACCCATTAGATGAGAACAATCATGTTGGACCTTTAATTGATACTGATGCTGTAAAAGGATATCAAAATGCACTGCAAAAAGTAGTTGAAGAAGGAGGAAATATCGTAGTTGAAGGCGCTGTGCTTGCTGGCGAAGGATATGAAAGCGGGTGTTATGTAAAACCTGCAATTGCCGAAGCTGATAATACATTCGAAATTGTGCAACACGAAACCTTTGCACCGGTTTTATATCTTTTGAAATATAGCGGTGAAGTAGAAAATGCAATCGACGTGCAAAACGGAGTAGCACAAGGATTATCTTCTGCCATTATGACCAATAATTTGAGAGAAGCCGAGCGTTTCTTATCACATGCAGGATCAGATTGTGGTATCGCTAATGTAAACATCGGAACCTCTGGTGCAGAAATTGGCGGAGCTTTTGGTGGAGAAAAAGATACTGGCGGTGGTCGCGAATCAGGATCAGATGCCTGGAAAATATATATGCGCCGCCAGACTAATACTATAAATTATACTACAGAATTGCCATTAGCACAAGGAATCAAGTTTGATTTGTAGAAAATAATTTTCTTATAAAATAGTTAAAAGCATTCCATGATGGGATGCTTTTTTTGCTACACGCTTAACCTTAACCTGACTAGTACCAATTTTCATTTTTTCATTGCGACCACTTTAACATAGTTGGGGAGGAATTAATACAGTATTCAATACTAAAAACTTTTCAAGAAAATACACGTGTAAAAAAATAAAAACCACTACCATTTTTTTAGATCTATTACTATAAAATGAGTATGTCTACTCATGTTTTGAAACTTTTTAATAATAAAATTTGTAAAGCTTAATTACATATTTGAAATCTATTTACGAACTATTTACAAATCATTGTCAGAAAATGAAAGTATAGTTTGCTTTTGGTCACAAAAAATTGTTTTTGGTCACAAATCTTTATTTTTTAATTTTCCCGGCATAAAGATCAAAGGTTTTTTTTTAGGTTTATACAATAGAATTATAAAATTGAAATCTATTTACAAACAAATCACAATCAGAAAATGAAAACATTATTATTTAATCTCAATTTTTTTGTTTGTGGGCTTTCCCTTCTAGGGATTATGGCTTCTGCCAATGCTCAACAAAAAATGCAAAGACTTCAGAAAAGAACAAATCAAAAAGGAGCCAAAGCCCATAATCAGGGTCAGAAGTTATATAAAATGGCCAAACTATTTGACCAAACTAATAAGGTTCCTCAGGTAGGGGATAATGCTAACGAAAGAGAGGGATACTTTTATGAGGTTTTAAGAAACCCTAATACTGGTGTAATACCGGCTGATATTAGAGATCGCGAGATAAATTTTTCTAAAAAAATTCCAGAAGGTAATGATCTTAAGCAATCAATTTCTTCAAAATCAGCCAAAGCAGGAAATTTTTCCTATTGGAAGAGCAGAGGGCCGTTTAATTTAGGGGGTAGAACAAGGGCACTGGCTATCGATCGTACCAACGAGAATGTAATTATTGCAGGTGGAGTATCAGGAGGCGTATGGCGCTCTACCAATGGGGGGCAATCCTGGAGAAAAGTTACCAACCGTAGACAATCACCAAGTATTACCTGCATTGTGCAAGATCCACGACCAGGCAAGCATAATATATGGTATTATGGTTCTGGCGAAAGAAGAGGAAACTCTGCAAGTGCAGGAAGAGCATTTTATGCAGGTACTGGTGTATACAAATCTACAGATGGCGGAAGAACATGGAAAGTGCTAGAAGCTACTAATGATGGTAACATATTAGACTCTCCATTTAACATTGTAAATCCTTTTGATATTATAAATTCTATAGTTGTTAATCCTATGAATGGCGATGTATATGTGGCGACAACTTATGGGGTTTACAGAACTAAGGATGAAGGAAATTCATTTAGTAGAATACTTGAAACAGGAGAAGATGCTATCTCAGAAATTAGTATTACTTCTACAGGGCGCATTTATGCTGCTGTAGCAGATTATGGAGAAATAAATACAGGATTCTTTACATCTATCGATAGAGGCGATACCTGGATAAATATCACACCACCCGATTTTATGACTGACTTTGGAAGAAGTACAATTGGAATAGATCCTTCAAATGAAAATACAGTATATTTTCTTACTGTTGATTATGTCTCAAACAATGTTGCTTCGTTAAATAGATACAATGCCACAGAAAACACCTGGACAGACCTTACCGCTAATCTTCCTCCAAATATTGGAACAACAGGGGGAGAATTTAGTCTTCTAAGAGGATACAGTATGTTGGTAAAAGTAAGTCCTACAGATTCTAACACAGTATTTGTAGGCGGTACAAACCTGTATAGGTCTACAGACGGATTCACAACTCCTGTTGGTATAGAAAGTTGGATAGGCGGTTATCGACCTGTAGGAATAGAGTATGAGTGGTATACAAATCAGCATCCTGATCAGCACGATTTGATATTTTATCCGTCTAATCCAAACAAAGCACTATCTGCCAATGATGGTGGGGTGTATGTTACAGAAGACATTACTGCTGTCAATACAGGAGTAGAACCTGTAGCGTGGACTAGCTTAAACAACGGATATATAACCACACAACCTCACCATATGTCTATCGACCCAAGAGCAAATATTGATGATATGCTTGTAGGTTTTCAAGATAACGGTACTTGGTTTACTAATTCTACCGATGGTAAAGTTTCTTGGATAAAAGATTATTCTGGAGATGGATCTTTTAGCGCTATTGCCGACGCAGGAAGAACTCGATATGTATCTGCTCAAAGAGGAAGCATATTCAGATTTAATTTTGATGAGGCGGGAGCGTTAGAATCTTATGCACGTGTAACACCGGCAGGAGCTAGTGGATTTCAGTTTATTGCTCCTTTTGTTTTGGATTCTAATAATGATAACATTATGTATCTGCCGGCAGGCAATAGAATATGGAGAAATAATGATTTGGACGAATTGCCTCTTTCTTCTATTGAAAACACTACTGTAAATTGGGTAAACCTATCTAATTCGGCTACTCCATCAGGCAGCTCAATCACATCTTTGGATGTTTCAAAATATCCAGTAGCCAATAGATTATACTATGGTACCAATAGGGGTGGTATTTATAGAATGGATAATGCGAATATAGATGAACAAGAGGTTATAGATATTTCGACAGGAAAAGGACTACCCGAAGCAGGATTCGTTTATGATATTAATGTTGATGAATCAAATTCTGATAGAGTAATAGTTACTTTTTCGAATTATGGAATCCCTAGCTTGTTTCTTACTGAAAATGGAGGAGATACTTGGGTAAATATAAGTGGTAACCTTGAGGAGAACGCTGACGGCACAGGAAATGGACCATCGGTACGAAACACCGCCTTTTTGGGTAGCAGTCAAGGTCTTTTTGGATCTAAACTACAAAAAGTATTTGCTGCAACAAGTACTGGATTGTATTATACCAATAGAATCAATGGTGAGAAGACGCGTTGGAGAAAAGAGCCTTTTGTTATTGGCAATGCGGTAACTGATGTGGTAAAAACCCGTAAAGATGGATTTGTAGGGGTATCCGCTCATGGTAATGGAGTGTATAGTGCTAGATTCCCTCTTTTTAATGAATTACCAGAATCAACATTAAGTGTTTCTTATTTCTTAGATGATGTGAGGAGTATTGTTAGCGATAGTATTGAAACTTTTGAGGTGGATGTTACTGATTTATTTGTTTCATCAACGGGTGCTCCAATAGATATAGAATTTACAAATTCTAATCCCGAATTAGTATCAGCTGCGTTAGAGGATAATACTATTTCTATCACCATTGTACCCGATAGTATAGGAGAAGCTACGATAGGGCTAGTTGCAACATCCCAAGGAGAGCAAGTAGCAGAAGGGTTTACTATAAGTGTTAAAGAAACTCCTGTCTATGATCAAAATGGAATTCCAACAACCCAAACAACATCTCAATTTTTTACAGACTTTGATGCTTTAGTACAGGCAGCAGATGACTTCACAATTCCAGAAGGTAGCTCTTGGTCTATTGAGAGGGTTCTTGCCTTTGGCAATTCAACAAACTCACCAGCACTTACAAATGCCACAATTGTAATATATGAAGACGATCAAGGAATACCCGGAGAAGAGATTTATAATAGCGGACAGATCGTTCCTATTTCGGATTCTGGCGATGCAAATATGAACTTAATGTTGCCCGAAGAAATTACCTTAAAAAGTGGTAACTACTGGCTGTCAGTATATGCAAATGAGTCTTTTAGCCCTGGTCGAAAACGATGGTACTGGGCTGCTCGAAATGTTGTAATTGGTAAAGAAGCACAATCAAAAGATGAATCTGATTTGTTTGGTGATGGAGCAGTAGATTGGACACCAGCTGGAGTACTTATTGAAGAACCTCCAATAGATCAAGTATTTCAAATCTTTGGTAGTGTAGGGGGGGCTTCAGTAGAAAACACAAAGCCATTAGCACAAATAGATACGGCAATTAACTCTTCTGTTTTTCCGAATCCATCTACAAATATATTTAACTTCAATCTAAAAGATTTTAATTTAGAATCAAGTACAAAATCGAATGAAATAGTCATGATAAGCGTTTATGACATCTCTGGCACTTTGGTACATCAAGAGTCTGCAGGTCTTTCAAATATGAGCTGGAACGCTTCTAATAGACCTTCTGGTGTTTATTTTGTAGAAATTAAAGGGCCAAATACCAACAAAAGATATAAACTTATAAAAAAGTAAAAAAAGTATTCATAAAACTATAAAAAAGGAGTTGAACAATTCAACTCCTTTTTTATGGAATATGTTACCAAAACGCAACCTTATTCTTTTAGTATCATCTTATCTATACAAGTAGTATTGTGTAAAATTTAGAATTATGATAAGAAATCTTGTTTGTATTGGCATACTAATTAGTTGTTTTGCCTGCAATAACGATGACGACGCAGTCGAAGATCCTGTTTTCTGTACATTAGAAGCACGACCTGGCATCGAAGTAACAGTAAAAAGTAGTATGGATGATCCTATGTTTGTAGTCGAAGGTGTTAAAGTTGTCATTACTGATAATGAATATAAAGAAACACTAGAAAATTTTACAGAATCAAATACCTTTTTTGGAGCATATGAACGTACAGGAGTATATACCGTTACAGTAAGTAAACAAGAGTATAAAACCAACATAACTAATTCAGTAGTAGTAGATAAAGATATGTGTCATGTAATTACACAAAGTATTGAGGTTTTGTTAGAGAAAGAACAATAAAACATTAAATTTTTATAAATTTTTAAGAAAAAAATTAAAAAATTAAGCTAGATTTGTGAATTACTCACAAATTAGCTTAAAAAAATGAAAAGATTTTTATGTTACTTTAAAAGGTCGGTTTGGGCATTCACTTTGATAGGAATGACAACTACATTAACCGCCCAACAAACTCCTAATCCTAGGACATTAACTAACCCAAAACAGATTACTGGTAAGCAGATTTATCATCAATCCAAACGCTATGACAATAAAGACAGTCCTAAAAAGTCGAAAGTCGAGAGAGTTATAGAGGATATTGAAGCCAGAACTGCTTATGATTATGAAAGACTAAAAAACCCGTACACCAACAAAATTCCGTCAGGAATTAGAAAAGCAGAATTAAAATTTTCTGACAAAATTGCTGTTGGCGATCATTCAAAACAATCCCTTAACAACATTGCAAAGTCATCGAAATCCTCAAAATCAAGAAATTTCTCATATTGGGAAAATAGAGGACCATTTAATGTAGGAGGTAGGACTAGAGCGCTAGCTATAGATCGCACAAATGAAAATATAATTCTTGCAGGTGGAGTTTCTGGTGGATTATGGCGCTCAACAGATAGTGGAGCTACATGGAACAAGGTTACTAATCGAAGACAATCACCAAGTATTACATGTATCGTGCAGGATCCAAGACCAGGAAAAGAAAGAATCTGGTATTATGGGTCAGGAGAAGATATAGGAAACTCTGCAAGTGCAGGAGGAGCCTTTTTTGCAGGAACGGGTATTTACAAATCCATAAATGGAGGAAGAACATGGCGTTTGCTTAGCGCAACAGATGATGGAAGTATAAGTTCCTTTTCGCCTTTTGATATTGTGAATTCAATAGATATAAACCCTAATAATGGCGATGTCTATGTAGGAACATCTAATGGTGTTCACAGATCACAAGATGGAGGTAATTCTTTTCAAGAAGTACTAGCAGGTGGAGATGATAATATCACAGAAGTTGAAATCACTTCTACAGGAACAATTTATGCAACAATTGCCTCTGCCGGTGAGCCAAATGCTGGCTTTTTCACAACTACCGACGGAAACACTTGGACAGACATTACTCCAGAATTTTTAACACCTACATTACGTAGAACTGTTATGGCAGTAGATCCATCAAACGAGAATATCGTGTATTTCTTTTCTCGTAATAATGATGCGGCTTCAGAAGCGTTTTTGGTAAAATACAATGCAGCTGCCGAAACACCAGAAGAAATGTATACAGATCTAAGTGCAAACCTACCTATCAATATTGGAGGGCCTGTTGGAAACTTAAATCTTCAGACAGGATATAACATGGTCGTTAAAGTAAGTCCGGCTGATCCTAATTTGGTATTTGTTGGTGGAACTAATCTTTATAGATCTACAACTGGATTTACAACCCCAGCAGGACAAGAAAGTTGGATAGCAGGATATTCACCAATAAATGATGTAAGTCAATACCCGGGTCAACACCCAGATCAACATGTTTTATTATTTTATCCATCTAACCCAAACAAAGCTTTGACAGGTAGTGATGGAGGAGTTTCGATAACTGAAGATATTACGACTTCATTAGCACAATTCGAGCCTGTTGATTGGACTTCTTTAAATAACGGGTATCTTACTACACAACCGTATCATGTATCTTTTGATCCTGATGCTAATAGTGATGATTTACTAGCAGGATTTCAAGATAATAGTACGTGGTATACCAATTCTACAGATCCAACAGCATCATGGGAAGATATCTTTGGAGGTGATGGATCATACAGTGCTATTGCCGATGGGGGTAGAACCAGATACGTATCTTCTCAAAGAGGACGTTTACACAGATTAAATTATAACGAAGCTGGAGAGTTAATATCGTTTGCAAGAGTTCAACCTGCAGGTGCTTCGGGCTTCTCTTTTATTGCTCCGTTCGTTTTAGATTCTAATAATGATAACATCATGTATATGCCTGCGGGTAACAGAATCTGGAGAAATAATAATTTAGATGAAATCCCTTTTATCTCTAGTGATGGGAATAGTGTATTTGCCGGTGCACCTACAACGGTGAATTGGGTGAATTTACCCAATTCAGATACACCAGAAGGAAGCAGAATAACATCGCTTGCCATATCGACTTTTCCAATAGCGAATCGTTTATACTATGGGACAAATCAAGGTGGTGTGTATAAAATGGATAATGCAAATATCGATGGGCAAGATGCTGTAGATATTTCTACAGGAAAAGGATTGCCTGAAGATGGTTTTGTAAATGATATCAATGTAGATCCTTCAAATTCGGATAGAGTAATTATTACTTTTTCTAACTATGGAGTTATCAGTTTATTTTTAACTGAAAATGGAGGAGAAACCTGGACAAATATAAGTGGTAACCTAGAAGAAAATGCAGATGGATCTGGTAATGGTCCTTCAGTTAGAAGTACTGCATTTCTAGGAGGTAGCAATGGTTTCTTGGGAGCTAGAGTACAAAGAGTATATGCTGCAACAAGTACAGGGTTATACTATGCAACCAGACTTAACGGACAAAGAACACGTTGGATAAAAGAATCATTTGCCATCGGTAATGCAGTAACCGATGAGGTTGTAACGCGTAAAGATGGCTTTATTGCTGTTGCTGCTCATGGTAATGGATTGTTTAGCGCAAGATTTCCTATATTCAACGAATTGCCAGAATCTTCATTAAGCGTTGCGTATCTACTGGAAGATATCACAGTCGCTTTGAATTCAGGTATCAAAGAGATCGAAGTGGATATTACAGACTTATTTGTACAATCAAATGGTAGTCCGATCGATATCGAATTTGCAAATTCTAATCCAGATGTAGTTACAGCAACACGTAATGGAAATACAATTTCACTCTCTATAAATACAGATCAAATCGCACAGGCAACAATAAGTCTTGTTGCTACATCACAAGGTGAACAAGTAGCAGAAGGATTTACTGTTTTTGTTGAAGATTTACCGATATACGAACAAAGTGAAGGAAGCGTAAGTGGAATCAATTCTCAATTCTTTACCGATTTTGAAGCCCTAGTTCAAATGGCTGATGATTTTATAATTCCAGAAGGGAGTTCTTGGGATATTAATCGTATACTAGCTTTTGGTTCACAAAATAATTCAATAGGGCTAACTGATGCTACAATTGTAATATATGCAAGCAATAACGGTGTTCCTGGCGAAGTTGTTTACAATAGTGGATCTATTGTACCTTCTTCTGAATCAGGATCAAATCTCAACCTAACATTACCAGAAGTTGTTACTTTAGGTAGCGGTACGTATTGGATATCTGTTTACGCAACAGTGCCATTTGCTACAAGTCGATGGTTCTGGTCATCACAAGCTGGTGGGATAGGTGGAGATTCACAGTTTAGAGATGAAGCAAATTTCTTTGGGATTGATGCTCTTGACTGGTTATCTATCGCTCCTTTTGTTGGGCAACCCTCATTAGATCAGATATTTCAGATTTTCGGAAGCGTAGATGCTGGTGATGAAGAAAATCCTGTTGCTGCTCAAGAACCTTCAGTTCAATTATATTCAACAGTTAATTCCGAAGCTTACCCTAATCCATCTTCTGGTGTTTTCAACTTTAATTTACAAGATTTTACTGCAAAATCAGGTTCTAAATTAAACCAAAAAGTTGCACTTAGAGTGTATGATATCACAGGGACTTTAGTACATCAAGAAAAAGTAAATCTAACAAATACATCTTGGAATGCTTCCAACAAAGCTCCAGGTATTTATTTTGTTGAAATTACTGGACCCAATACTACTAAAAAGTATAAGCTTATTAAAGAATAGGTGAAATGATTAAGTAGAAACATAACAAAGGAGTTGAATTTTTCAACTCCTTTTTTTAATTTAATGGTATGGATAAAGTAATATATCTTATTGTAATAACATTCTTATTTTCTTGTAAAACAAATACTGTCGCACAAGAAAAAGAGTCAATAGACGTTAAAAATGCAGAGCCAAAAATCGAAACATTAAAAGCAGAAAAGCCAGTGCATCCAGGTATTCAGGATCAAATGAGTCCAGGAACAATACACTTAGAAGGTGTTGTGCTTAGCGTTTCTGAAAATAAAAGTATTTGCGGCAAATCTTACAGGGCTGCGGTTAACATCAAAGTAGGTCATATCAAAGGATCCGGATCAGGAATCGTAAATATGATTGCTTCTGGGCAAGAAGTGACTTTTGGAGTTAGAAAATATATGGCTGCAGATCTTACCTCATTAAAGCAGGAACTGACAGCAGGAAAACGTTTCTTTTTTATAGTTGAAGAAGGGCGCTGCAGAGATGGAAGTGAAGCTGTTTATTTAATTTCAAGCTTTAAAGGAAAATAGTTTATTTAGGCATTGGATAGCCAAAGTATACCTAAGATCAATGCCAATACAAAGAGAACAAAAAAGAATATCTTCCAAAAGGAATACGGTCTTTTACCCGAGATTGTACCCGTTTGTCCATTAATAAAAAAGTTATACTTCTGTCCAGAATACGTGTATGCACTTATGTAAACCGGTAATAAAATATGCTTAAAGGTTTCCTCACTTAAGCTCATATCTACACTATGTATGCGTTGTGTATCCCCACCAATATCTCGCCTTGCCCACGAAGTTGCAATTTTTTCTGCTACTTTGGTAGAAGATAAATGGCCATCTTTGAGCGGAATAGTATATTTTTCGGTAACAAAACCACTCAAAAAGCCAGTGTTAAAGGGTTCAAGCGCATTGAGTTTCCAATTTGATATTTTTGATGGAATAGGATTTTTACTTTGATGAGATGCTTTAATTAGTGTGTCATCTACAAAGCCGCTTATATTTCCACTTACGCCGGTCCATCGGGTTTTTCGTTCTTGTCTGGTTTTTCGTACTGACTTTCCATTAACAGTAGCGGTATAAGGAACATTTACATAATAATAATCGCCACGATGCCCGGTGTAAGATGCATAAAATTGCGCATCGAATGTCCAGTAGGGTAGATATAGGCCTTTGGTATTTTGAGGATCTAGAGCAGCTTTTTTTAGATTATTCGGTGCAAACCATAGGTTGCTTACCCATTTGGTAAAGATTTGATGTGATTTTTTTTGATCAAATTGAAAGGGAAGAACAGCACCCGGAAGAATCCAATCTTCTTTGTATGCATCTTTAATAATTAGTGGCATAGTACAATACACGCAGTGCAAAGATTTGTAATGCTCTTCTATATGCTGGTTAGCCCCACAATTTTTGCAATGTAGCATCATAATCTCCTCAGAATGGGATTGAGAACCCATTTCTGAGAGGTAAGTTTCGAGAGCTAACTCTTTAAAACCATTTTGATTTTTAAGAATAGTTTCGTTGTAGCCACAGTAATCACAAGTGATCTCTGTAGTACCGGGTTTGTATTGTAATACTGCACCACAGTTGATGCAGGACTTCTTTTGCTCTGAAATAGCTTTTTTCTCTTTTTCCATCGAGGAACTAATAGTACTAGATTTGCTATAAAATAGTTCCTTCTCCCACGAGGGAGAAGATTAAGATGAGGGTGTTTTGTTAGTTACCAGGTAATGGAGGAGGAGTGTTACCTCCTAAAAATGATTTTAATTCCTCGATATCTTTTAGCGGAGCCCAATTCGCCATTCCTTGTTTCCACAGTAGTGAATCGTTATTAATTGTTCTATTGGCAAACAATCCTTTTAATTGATCAAAAGAAACGGGTCCTGCTTGTTGACCATTACTGGCATAAAAATATTGAATTTGAACTGGGATAGGCGGTGGAGCAACTGGTGAGGTTTGTGGAGGTTGTAAGGATTGTTGTGTGCCCATTGGACTCATCATTCCACCCATTTGTTGGGCGAGAACAAACCCCATTCCCATTCCCATTCCTGCTCCGGCGGTACCGCCTTCATTAGCAGCTGCCGCTTCAATGGCCTTGGCTGTTTTAAACTTGGTAAGTTTATCAAGGTCTAGCTTATCAATTCTACTATACTCGAAAATCTCTTTTTTCAATTCTTCGGGCATAGAAACATTTTCTATGAAGAATTTTTCCAGAGAAATCCCTACCGAATTAAACTCAGGCTGCATTACTTCCAGACAAGTTTCTGATAACTCAGTAGTATTTGCAGCATAGAGTTCTATAGGTAGGTTAGCTTCGCCAATTGTATCTGTAAAACGTGTAGATATTAAACTTTTAAGATGTTCATTTATTTCATAATTAGTAAAATTGGCATCGGTACCTACGATATCAATGATAAATTTACCTGCATCATTAATCTTGAAAGCGTAAGTGCCAAAGGCACGAATTTCTACCAATCCAAAACGGTCGTCGTTTAGTGTTATTGGGTTTTTGGTGCCCCATTTTTCATCGGTAAACAAATGTGTGTTTACAAAATAGACTTCAGCTTTAAAAGGACTATTAAAACCATATTTCCACCCTTTTAGAGTTGCTAGAATGGGGAGGTTTTGTGTATTTAATGTATAGGTGCCTGGTGTGAAAACGTCTGCTAATTTGCCCTCATTAATAAATACTGCAGTCTGCCCTTCACGAACAATAAGCTGAGCACCATTTTTTATTTCGTTTTGGTAACGTTCAAAACGATGTACAATGGTGTCGTCTGTGTAGTCTAACCATTCAACTATATCGATAAACTCATGACTGAGTTTCTTCTTAATTTCATCAAAAATTCCCATGATAGTTTGTTTATAAATTTGAGTTTTAAAGCTACAAAATTGTAAGGTTGAAGAAAAATTAAATCGTTAGTTCCTTCCGCTTTCATCAGGATACAATTGATATACAGGATCACTTTGCCAATATTCTTTTGAATTGATATCCATTATGGTAAGAGAGCCTTTGAAAGCTGCACCTGTATCCATATTCCATACGCAAGCTGCATGTACAGGTTTAGATTGGTTAATTCTGGTGACTGGAGTGTGACCAATATAGATTTCATCAAAAAGCAACAATCGTTTTGGGTACTTGGGGTCTGTTTTATCCAGATTGGGGTCGATTGCTAAAGCAGTTTCCCATAAGGTTCTATCCCAATAGAAAAGTTTACTAAAATATTCTCGATCAGGTCCATGAAGATTTGTGAATCCAGCATGTAGAAATAAACGATTTTGATCATCGATGTGGTAGTTAATCAGATTTTCGAAAAACTGATGATGAATAGCAATCTCTTCTTTTGATAATTTTGCATATGAATCTATGGTAGCCTGCCCGCCATGTTTAATCCATTCTGGGTTGAATGTATTTTGAGTGAGCCATTTGTAACAGAGTTCATCGTGATTACCTCGTATAAAAATACAGGTATTAGATGTTTTGAGTTGAATTAAAAAAGAAATCAGGTTTGCGCTCTCACTCCAGCCATCTACATAATCTCCTAGAAAAATGAGTGTATCATCTTTAGTGATTTTTGCCTTTTTAAGCAATTGTTCCAACGCTTTTAATCCCCCATGAATATCTCCAATTACTAATGTTCTGCTCATTTGTCGTTACTGCTTGATTGTTGCTTATTAAGTACTGTAAATTACCTCTTTAGTTATATTTTACTTTTCTTACGACTCTCATACTTTCTTTATAAAGCGTGTATACTGAATCATCATAGGCTTTTAAATAAGGTTTTGCTTCTTCAAGTTTTTCTTTCGCTTCGCTAAAGTCGTTAAAATAACAAATTAAATAGGTAGCAGGAAGATTGAGCATGTCCTTCTCTTCGTTTTTTGATAGTGGGATCTTATTTTTTAGCTTTTCGATTAATGCATTATTGCTATTGTACAAGTGATATAATGTTTTGCGATCAAATTGTGGGGGTTCAAAAAGGAGTTTCCTCTCGATATCGTAACTGGCATTATCTCTAAATGTAATCACAACCTCCTCTAGTGGATAGTACGTGTAGGTATCCTGTAGACCTAATTGCACATATTCTACAATTTTAAACTGATTATCGGTTTGTGATATACTCACTTCATCCAACTCTGAGTAGAATAATTTTACATGCTCATTGATTAATTCTATATCTACACGAGAATAATATACTTCTCCATTTTGTCTTTTTTCTTTTGCAGCCCAGCACACTACAAAATATTCTTTAAAAACTTTGTATATAGGGTTATAATCCTGCCTAGAACTCATAAAATCAAAAACACCATCCAGAGTAAGCTCTATATTATTTTGAGCATGGCTTTCTATGGCGCTTACAATTTCTGAATTTACATCTTTGATTTCGAGATCAAACACTTTAGGCATACTGATACTGCCGTCTCTAAAAAAAACAGTGCCGCCATAATATTTCCAGATATTTTTGCGAAGCGAACACATTTTGCCACCCTGAGGACGAATAGATACTAGTCCCACTACCTTATCACTAGGCAAATGCGGAAAAGGAATATTCTCATAAGCTACCAGAGGAGGATTTGCTAAATACGCATTAACCAGGTTTTGTATTTTGCTATCATCAAAAAAATCGACACCCATAATTTGGTTATCTTCATCTTCAACACCAATTACGATATATGAATTGTTTTTTGGGTTAGAATTAGCAAGCGCACAGATGTGCTTCAGGAATTTTGCTTTTCCTTCTTTTTCGCCAATATTAAGTTTGCGCTTCTTGTCATAAAAACTATTCTCGTCATTATGTGCCAAAAGATTTTTGATAAGTAGGCGCTTATTAATCATTCGTTCTTCAAATAGCAATTGAAACTTTTCCCAAGATAAACTTAGCTATTTTTATTGGGTTTGCAATGCGATGAGAATAAAGAAATTATAAACGGCTGTAGTTGTGCAGTCGAATAGAGAAAAAATATGAATTGCAGATTTCAGGCCTATCTTTTACGATTTCTTATTCAAAACGGTGGCGCTTGCCTGGGCTGTTGGGAGTACAATGAGATCTGCGATATTTACATGATACGGTCTTGTGACTACAAACGCAATAATGTCTGCTATATCTTCTGGCATTAATGGGTCGTAACCTTTATACACATTATCTGCTCGCTTATCATCATTTTTGAAACGTACCTTACTAAATTCGGTTTCTACCAGTCCAGGATGAATAGCACCTACTCTGATACCGTGTGGATTAAGATCAATACGCATCCCTTTGTTTATCGCATCAACTGCGTGCTTGCTGGCACAATAAATGTTACCATTTGGGTACACTTCTTTTCCCGCAATAGAGCCTATATTAATGATGTGTCCTGATTGTTGTGCTATCATTTTTGGCAGTATGGCTTTAGAAACATACAATAATCCTTTTACATTAATATCCATCATAGCATCCCAATCTTCTAAATCTCCAGTTTGTATAGGATCCAATCCATGAGCATTTCCTGCATTATTGATAAGAATATCGATTTGGGCAAATGTATCAGTAAGACTTTCAATCGCATCAAAAACTTTGTCTTTATCTCTAACATCAAAACAAAGTGTGTGCACGTTGACTATTTTACCTAATTCGTTTTGTAATTCATCTAATCGTTCTTGCCTTCTTCCGCAAAGAATTAAGTTTATATTATGCTTGGCTAGTTCTATTGCGGTAAATTTTCCAATCCCACTAGTAGCTCCTGTAATTAGTGCTGTTTTCATATGCCTTAATAATTATTGGGTTGGTGTCATTATTATTTCTTAAAAATTGCAACACGAACCAATGTATTTCGTCTTTTGAAATACTCATCATGAAAATGATGAGCGTTGTTATGTCTGGTTTTTTGTAAAAGTGATTAAATATACTTCAAAATTTATGTTTTAATATCTTTTATAAAGGTACATTTAACCAAGAATTAACAACGGCGCGAAAATTATTTCGACAATTTGCAATCTTTAATTATGAATAGTAAATTCACGGCTTTAAAAAATTAAAATAGATGGAAGAAAATAGTGCTATTGATATTGCTTCAATTAACCAGAAGATAGAAAAAGAATCTGCTTTTGTAGATCTATTAGTCATGGAGATGAACAAGGTAATTGTAGGTCAAAAACACATGGTAGAGCGTTTGCTTATCGGATTATTGGGGCAGGGTCATATTCTACTCGAAGGAGTACCGGGTTTAGCAAAGACGCTAGCGATCAACACATTGTCTCAAGCTGTTCATGGTAGTTTCAGTCGGATTCAATTTACGCCAGACTTACTGCCAGCCGATGTAGTAGGAACGCTTATTTTTAATATGAAAGAAAATGATTTTTCAATTAAAAAAGGACCTATTTTTGCCAACTTCGTATTAGCAGATGAGATTAATCGTGCTCCGGCAAAAGTACAAAGTGCCTTGCTAGAAGCTATGCAGGAGAAGCAGGTTACAATTGGTGACGAAACCTTCATATTAGATAAGCCTTTCTTAGTAATGGCAACGCAAAACCCGGTAGAGCAAGAAGGAACGTACCCATTACCAGAAGCACAGGTGGACCGTTTTATGCTAAAAACCGTGATCGATTATCCAAAACTAGACGAAGAGCAATTAATTGTTCGTGCTAATCTAAAAGGATCTTTTGAAAAAGTTAACCCCGTAGTGTCTATTGAACAGATTCTGAATGCTCAAAAAGCAGTAAGAGAAGTGTATATGGATGAAAAGATAGAAAAATATATCCTCGATATTATTTTTGCAACAAGGTATCCAGAAAAATACGGATTAGAAGAACTAAAACCATTAATAAACTTTGGAGCCTCACCTCGTGGTAGTATCAACTTGGCCACAGCGGCAAAGTGTTATGCATTTATTAAAAGAAGAGGATACGTAATTCCCGAAGATGTACGCGCTATCATTCATGATGTATTACGTCATCGAATCGGAATCACCTATGAAGCCGAAGCCGAAAACGTAACCTCAGAAGATATTATCAATAAGATTGTAAACGAGATTGAAGTACCATAAATCAGTAAAAAGTTATCAGTGTTCAGTAGGCAGTTGTTTTCTGAATATTGATAGAACCTAACTGCAAACCGAAGACTGCAAACTGCAAACTGAAAAAATGGATACCAAAGAGTTATTAAAAAAAGTTCGAAAAATAGAAATTAAAACACGTCGCTTAAGTGACCATATTTTTGGAGGAGAATATCATTCTACCTTCAAAGGCCGTGGGATGACCTTTAGTGAAGTGCGACAGTATCAATTTGGAGACGATGTACGTAATATTGATTGGAATGTGACTGCACGGTATAATGAACCCTACATAAAAGTATTCGAAGAAGAGCGAGAACTTACCATGATGCTAATGGTTGATGTTTCTGGTTCTCAGATGTTTGGTACACAACAACAATTTAAGAAAGGTATTATTACCGAAATTGCTGCTACGCTGGCATTCTCGGCTACACAAAATAATGATAAGATTGGGTTGATTTTATTTACAGATCAGATCGAACTATTTATTCCGCCAAAAAAAGGAAGATCTCATGTACTTAGAATTATCAGAGAGCTGTTGGAGTTCGAACCCAAAAGTAAGGAAACCAATATCACAGAAGCTTTGAAATTCTTATCTAATGTGATGAAAAAGAAAGCCATAGTCTTTATTCTTTCAGATTTTATTGCAGATGGTTACCAGCAAACCCTCAAAATTGTGGGTGGCAAGCATGATGTAACAGGAATACGAGTGTATGATCGGCGAGAAGAAAAAATTCCTAATCTAGGGATGGTACAAATGGAAGATGAGGAAACCGGAGAACTTCTATTGGTTAATACTGGTTCAAAAAAGACACGATCACAGTACAGTAAATATTACAAAGATCGGGTTGACTATTTTAAAGATAGTTTTACGCGTAGCGGAGCAGGCTCATTAAGTAGCCGAATTGACGAAAGCTATGTAAAAAAATTACTGGGCTATTTTAAACGAAGAGGATAGTAAATGAAGAATTACGAATTACAAATTACGAATATAAGATTTTCTATTCCCCCTTTGAATGGGATTAGGGGGATGTTTTTAAGAATGTTCTTCTTTCTGATGATAAGTCAATATAACTTCGCACAGGTTTCCGCTACGGTCGACTCTACCACTGTTAAAATCGGAGCAGAGATTCGATACAAAATGCAGGTCGAGGCAGATGATACCCAAATCGTTATATTTCCGGAAGGAAAAACATTTACACCTTTAGAGGTAATTGAATCTTTTAAAATTGACACTACAAAAGATGAAAATCGATTACGCCTTACAAAAGAATATGCGTTGACCCAGTTTGATTCTGGATCGTACACCATACCAAGACAAAAAGTGATGGTAGGAGATCAGATACTGTTCACAGATTCTCTTAAGGTTGAAATTAGAGATGTATTGGTAGATACGCTGAAGCAGAAAATGTATCAGATTAAACCTTTAGAAAATGTAGAGGTTGCATTTCCTTTTAATTGGAAAAAATGGATGTTATGGATAGGAATACCACTACTTATTATAGGAGTAATTGTTTTTTTACTTTTTAGAAGGAAAAAGCGAAAAGAAGCCAAAAAAAATGAGCTCCCACCATATGAAAGAGCAATATTAGCACTCCAAAAAATCGATGAGTCCCATTTGTTAGAAAAAGACTCGCATAAAGAGTATTATTCTCAATTAAGTGATACAGCGCGTAAATATATCGATGAAGAAGTGTATGATCATGCTATGGAAAGTACCACCGATGAGTTGATTGCGCGATTAGATGAAGAAATAAAATCCGGTAGTCTGAATCTGGATAAAGCTACGGTTGAAGAACTTAAGAGTGTTTTAAAAACTGCCGATATGGCTAAGTTCGCCAAATCCAAACCCGATATCCTAACAGCAAGAGCAGACCGTAATGTAATTGAGCAGGTAATTCATAAAACAAAAAGTGCAATCCCAGAACCTACCGAAGAGGAATTATTAGCTGATGAAGAGTATAGAAAAGAAGTTGCAGAAAAGAGAAAAAAGAGATATATCATTTTTGGGAGTATTGCAGGGGTAGGTGTTATTGGGATCACACTCGGCATCTTTATTATGATAAAAGGATATGATGTGGTAAAAGACACCATCTTGGGTCATCCTACCAAAGAACTAGCAGAAACCGAATGGATTTCTAGTGCTTATGGTTCGCCACCAGTCACAGTTTCTACTCCAAAAGTGTTGATTCGTAATGCATATCAAATTAGCGAAGAACAAAAACAGGTGCTCAAAGGAAATGAAACTTTTGTGTACGGAAGCTTGATTGGTAACTTTTATGTATATGTTTCTACACTACAATATAATAAACCCACCAAGGTACCATTAGATAAAGTAGTTGATGGTGTTGTTGCCACTTTTGAAGCGCAGGGAGCAAAAAATATTTCTGTAAAAGATGAAGAATATGAAACCCTGGCAGGAGCAAAAGGGGTTAAAGTATTTGGAAGCTTAGAAGTCATTAATCCTGTGACCAAAAAGAAGCAAAAAAATGAATATCTCATGCTCAATTTTGCAGAAGCAGGAGGTTTTCAGCAGATTACAATCGTTTATGATACCCAAGATCGCTATGCAAAAGATATAGCACAACGTATCCTTAATTCTGTAGAACTTAAAAATGCCGAAAAATAATGTTTGAAAATTTCACATTTGAAGACCCACAGTTTTTTTGGTTGTTTTTATTACTACCAATAGCAATTGCCTGGTACATATGGAAACGAAATAAACAACAAGCTGCCTTAAAGATTTCTAGTATCAAAGGATTTAAGGTTTCTGGTAGTTGGTTAACAAAACTAAAACCAGTTTTATTAATATTACGGCTTATTGCGTTATCACTAATCATAACGGCCTTGGCAAGACCTAGAACTGTAGATGTTTCTACAAAAACCAAAACCACTAAGGGGATAGATATTGTTATGGCAATCGATGTTTCTGCCAGTATGTTAGCAAAAGACCTCAAGCCTAATCGTTTAGAAGCCTTAAAAGATGTAGCTGCAGAATTTATTAAAGACAGAGCAAACGATCGCATTGGCTTGGTGGTCTATGCGGGAGAAAGCTTTACCAAAACACCGATCACAAGCGATAAATCAATTGTTTTGAGTAGCATGAAAGATGTAAAATATGATAATGTATTGGAGAATGGTACTGCTATTGGTATGGGATTGGCAACTTCGGTAAACCGACTTAAAGATAGCAAAGCGAAAAGCAAGGTCATTATTTTGCTTACCGACGGTTCTAATAATGCAGGGTTTATAGACCCTAAGATCGCTTCAGAATTGGCAGTAGAATATGGTATAAAAACATATACTATTGGTTTGGGAACAAACGGTATGGCATTAGCCCCAGTAGCAATTTTACCTAATGGTTCTTTTCAGTATGGTAGGGTCCAGGTAGAAATTGATGAAGACTTACTCAAGGAAATTGCAAAAGCTACGGGAGGAAAGTATTTTAGAGCAACAAATAACAAAAAATTACAACAGATCTATCAAGAAATTGATAAATTAGAAAAGACAGATATCGAAGAGTTTAAATTCTATAATTATGAAGAAAAGTTTAGAGTATTGATATTGCTTGCCGTAGTCTTGATTTTTGTAGAGTTTTTATTAAGATATACCGTATTTAGAAGTTTTATATAAAGATTTGAATAAAGGAATTATCATATTTGGAAGTTCAAGAAGCAAAGGAGATACTTTTACAGCGGTTTCTTATCTCAAAGAGATTAAAGATCTTTATAAAAAAGATATGGGTCACTATGATTACTGATATCGACAAATACAGAGATTTCATTGACAAAACTATTGACTAACGACTAAAAACTATTGACTTAATTAATGTACTTATTAGAAGAAAAAATATATTTCTGGTTGCTATTGGGGATTCCCATCCTAGTGGTGTTATTTTTAGGAGTATTGCTTTGGAAAAAAACAACTCAGAAAAAATTTGCAGATGTGCAATTGCTAAAAAAACTAAGCCCAGATCAATCGATATTTAAATCGATTTTAAAGATATTCGTGATCAGTTTAGCTTTGGGGTGTTTAATAGTAGCTTTGGTAAACCCTAAGATTGGTACAAAGCTCGAAACCGTAAAACGTGAAGGAGTGGATGTGGTATTTGCGGTAGATGTATCCAAAAGTATGTTGGCAGAAGACATAGCACCAAATAGGATAGAAAAGTCAAAACAATTGATCACACAAATTATTAATAACCTGGCAAGTGACCGTATAGGAATTATAGCCTACGCTGCCAGTGCTTTTCCGCAGTTGCCTATCACTACAGATTATGCTTCAGGAAAAATGTTCCTTCAATCCATGAATACCGACATGCTTTCTTCTCAGGGAACCGCAATCTATGAAGCTATAGAGTTAGCAAAAACATATTACAACGACGAAGAACAAACCAATCGAGTGCTGTTTATTGTTAGTGATGGCGAAGATCATCAAGGTAACGTAAAGGCAATAGCAGAAGAAGCTTCAGAAGAAGGAATAAAAATCTTTACCATAGGAGTAGGATCCGAAAAAGGAGCGCCCATTCCTATCAAAAGGAATGGTATTATAGAGCGTTACAAGAAAGATAGTCAGGGTGCTACAGTAATTACAAAATTAAACCCGACAACTTTACAGGAAATTGCCAATGAAGCAAATGGCACATACATTGATGGTAGAAATACAAATAAAGTTGTAGAAGAGGTAACGACCATTTTACAAAACATGGATAAAAAAGAATTTGAAGCAAAGCAATTTGCAGATTTCAAAGATCAATTTCAATGGTTTCTGGGAGCAGGATTGTTATTACTGTTTTTAGACATTTTCTTTTTAGACAGAAAAACATCATGGGTAAAAAAGCTAAACCTTTTTAACGAAGCGTCTAGCTAAATTTTTTAGCCAGGAATTAAAACGTATAATACGTTGAAAATAATACAATAGGATGAAACATTTTTTAGTAGTTATATGCTGTTTACACTTTGGTTTCCTGTTTTCGCAAGAAAATAAAGATAGAGAAGAAGCTATTCTAGAGGCAAAACAATTTGTTGCTACAGGAAATGATGTATTAGTACAAGATGGTAATTTCCCCAAAGCTGAAGGAGAATATAGGAAGGCTATCGCAAAAAATCCAGCAAGCACAACAGCAAAATATAATCTTGCCAACGCATATTATACGTCAGAAAAATATGATGAAGCTACACAGCGCTATGCAGATGCTGTAAAAGTAGCAACTTCTAAATCAGAAAAACACAAAGCGTTCCATAATCAGGGGAATACCTTTATGGAGCAAAAAAAATATAAAGAAGCGGTCGAAGCTTACAAAAACGCTTTGCGTAATAATACCAGAGACGAAGAAACTAGGTATAATCTTGCACTAGCAAAAAAAATGTTGGAAGAAGAAGAAAAGAAAAACGATCAAAATAAAGATGATGATGGTCAGGATGAAGACCAGAACAAAGATCAACAGGATAATAAAGACCAGAAAGAAGGAGACGATAAGGAAGAGAAAAAAGGTGATGAGGGAGATAAAGAAAATGAAGAGGATAAAAAAGATGGAGAGAATAAAGACGGGGAAGACAAGGAAGAAGAGAAAAAGGATGAGGGTGACGAAGAGAAAGATGATAAAGGAGATGCTAAGGATGATAAAAAAGATCCGAAGGACGACCAAAAAGATGGAGAAGGCACCCCGCAGGATCAAAAACCACAGCAAGTGCAAGGCCAATTATCTCCTCAACAGGTAAAAAGCTTGCTCGAAGCCATGAATAACGAAGAAAAGAAGGTGCAGGATAAGATTAATGCACAAAAAGCACAAGGATCAAAAGTGAAAACAGATAAAGACTGGTAAACTATAATACTGTTGTCTACTTCGGCTAAACTGACTGTCGGTAGATAGGGGTCGAAGTCTAATTAATAAAATAAGATTGATAAAAATTGCCGCTTTAGCGGAAATGACGAAAAACATATAATTTAATGAAATTAAAACTAATTTTTCTAACCGTGTTTCTAACCTTTGCTCAGCTTACATGGGCGCAGGTAAAATTTGAAGCTAAAGTAAGTAAGAAAAAGTTAGGGGTAAATGAGAGATTACGCGTAGATTTTGAAATGAATAAGGATGGTGATAATTTCACACCCCCGTCATTTTCGGGATTCACCGTAGTAGGAGGACCTAACCAATCGATTAGCAATTCTTGGATTAATGGGAAAAGATCCTACTCCAAAACATTTAGTTATTTTCTTGAGCCAAGAGGCAGAGGTAAATTTACCATAAAACAAGCAACCATAGAGATCGATGGGCAGACCTATAAAACCCTACCAGTTCGGGTTGAAGTAACAGGAGCAGTAGATAAGCCTAAGGACGGAAATAATACTGACTTTGTTGCCAGTGAGAATTTACACCTTGTTGCCGAGGTTTCAAAAGCCAATCCCTATCTCAACGAGGCGATTACTGTGGTCTACAAACTCTATGTGAGTCCAAGAATAAGTGTAAGCAATTGGAGAGAACTCGACAGCCCTAAATATAGTGACTTCTGGAGCCAGGCCATAGATATGAAACAGCTCAAGATAGAAAATGGAACATATAATGGAGAGCCATATCGCTATGTAATATTACGTAAAACAGTATTATACCCTCAAAAAACAGGAAAACTTAATATAGAACCACTTACACTCACTGTATCTGTAGATGTACCGACAAAAAGGAGAGATATTTTTGGAGGCAGACTCTATTCTACAGTGAATAAAACAGTCGCTGCAGGAAATAGAACTATTAATGTGAAATCACTTCCTTTACAAGGGCGACCTGATGATTTTTCTGGAGCCGTTGGATCATTTAGATTTGAAGTTACCACTAATAAAAAAGAATTAGATGCAACAGAATCTTTGGATGCCAAAGTTATGGTTTCAGGAACAGGTAACCTTAAATTATTTGATCTACCAAAACTAGTTGTGCCCAATGGATTAGAACAATATGAACCGCAACACAACGAAAAGGTAAGGACTAACCTAACGGGGATGGCAGGTAATATATCAGATACTTACACACTTGTACCGCAATACAAAGGAAAATATCCGATACCTGCAGTTTCATTTTCTTACTTTGATCTTAAAACAGAATCATATAGGAGAATAACATCCGATGAAATTGTAATTAATGTAAAAACTGGTCCAGATGGTGGCAACACTACAGTCACTCCAGAAACCGAAGGGACAACGGGTAAAAAATTAGTTACGCAGACAGGAAATCAATTTAGGTTCCTAAAATTGAATGCGAATCTTAGACCAACCAAAAGCGAGCATTTTTTTAAGTCTACAGCATACTGGCTGTCATTAACCGCTCCTTTACTAGCGATTCCACTATTTCTTTTCTTTGGAAAAAAGAGAGAAGAAAGAGTAAGTGATGTACGCGGTAACAGAGTGAGAAAAGCAAATAAGCTAGCACGAAAGTATCTTTCTGAAGCCAAGAAAAATCTAGGGAATCAAAAAGAATTTTACATCGCCATGGAGCGTGCTTTGCATAATTATTTAAAGGCAAAATTACATATCCAAACAAGCGAAATGAGCAAAGACAGAATACAAAGGCTTTTAAAAGAGCGAGAGGTAGAGGATACCGTTGCCATAGAATTTATAGCTTTGCTTGAGAGTTGTGAATTTGCAAGATACACACCATCATCGACCACAGCAATGCAACAGGATTATGATAAAGCTTCGAGAGTAATTGCAGCTATAGATAGATAAACAAATATAGAGTAGAGGATGATACAAAAAACAGTCAGGATATTATTTTTTTGGGTAGTTGCTTTGGGTTTTTCTCAGGATGAAGAAACTTTTTTGAGAGCCAATTCATTGTATAATCAAGAGAAATACCAGGATGCAATCGATACTTATAAATCAATTTTGGATGCTGGGCAAGAATCTGTTTCATTATATTACAACCTGGGGAATGCGCATTATAAATTGAGCAATATTGGCCCGAGTATTTATTATTATGAAAAAGCATTAGAATTAGCACCAAACGACGAGGATATTACAAATAATCTTGCTTTTGCCAGAAACGCAACTATAGATAAAATTGATGTAATCCCAGAAGGTTTTATTGCCAGAACAATCAAAAAGTTCACAAGGATGTATACTTATGATGGTTGGGCATGGATTTCGGTAGTTTGTATGGTGCTTTTTGTGATCCTGTTTATCTTATATTACACTATGAATGCTTCCTCAAAAAAAAGGTTGTTTTTTGTGGGATCTTGGTTGATTTTCCTCTTAGGTATTTTTGCGGTTTGCTTTGCTTTTAAGCAATATAATGAGGTTAAGAACAATCAATTTGCTATTATTTTTGCTCAGGAAACCACTATAAAAAGTGAGCCAAACCTACGTAGTGAAGAAATATTTGAACTTCATGAAGGAACCAAAGTACAAGTTACCGAGACCGTAAATGACTGGAAAAAAATAAAGCTAGCCGATGGTAAAATTGGTTGGGTGCCTGCAGCAGACCTAAAAGAGTTGTGATACTTTGCTACGTAAAGTAATTTTTGCTTTTCTGATTAAGTAAGATTCGGTATGTTGATTGATCCAAATTCAAAGCATATATTTGTCTTTAATGACATTTATTCAAATTTTCTTATTTGTTAACACCTTTTTCTTGATTTTAACTTCGTGTTGTGATTCTTATGTCGATACTGTGATTAAAAAGACCATTACTAATAATGAATATATTTACAATTCTTAATGCTCGGGACAATTCTTTTTTTACGTATAAGTTTGTGAAACTTTCTAAAAACAACGTTGTGCTATTTTGATAGTAATGGTGTTGATATTATTTACCATTTGAACTGACCGTAGCGTATTTTTTTGACATATATAAAAAGTTCTGAAATTATTCTAATCAGATAACAATAGTTTAGATAAATTTACAATTCATTTAACAAAATTTGAAAGTAATACTGTTATTTTAGCTTTTCTAAATTCTCAATGAGTGTCAACAAAACTTCAACTAATTAAATTATTAATAGTATTTGGGTTCTTTCTGAATATAATCAATTATGGCATTGGGCTAGTTCATTTTTATACTAGCGAAGAAAAATTTTCAATTGTTTTTGAAGAAACTGAGCATTCAGAAAAGGAAGAAAAAGAGAGCTCAGAAAAGGAAGATTTTAAAGAAAAAGATATAATTTCTCAATATCATGATGAGAAAACTTTATATGTAAAAGATTTAGTTGATGCCTATCATCCGGATTTTTATTTAAAAAACACTTCTGTATATTTAGAACAGAAAACACCACCTCCAGAATTTTCATAATACATTTTGAGTATTCTATTGCGCAAAATATACTATTCAATTGATTGAAGGCGTACTACTGTTTCCAAATTATTTCAAGTCAGTTTATCTATCCGTTCCTAATTATTAATCGAGAACGACAAAATTATTTCAACTATGAACATTTTTAAGAATTTAAGAAATGACATACCTGCAAGTATTGTGGTATTCTTTGTGGCATTACCTTTATGTTTGGGTATTGCACTTGCTAGTGGCGCCCCTCTTTTTTCTGGTTTAATTGCCGGTATTATAGGCGGAATTATTGTAGGAGGTTTAAGCGGTTCACAAATTGGAGTAAGCGGACCGGCAGCAGGCTTAGCCGCAATAGTACTTACATCTATCGGCGCATTAGGAGGATTCGAAAATTTTCTAGTAGCAGTAGTACTAGGTGGTGCAATTCAATTGATGTTTGGTGTACTAAAAGCAGGAATTATTGGGTACTATTTCCCGTCTTCTGTTATAAAGGGAATGCTCACCGGGATAGGAATTATAATTATTTTGAAACAGATTCCGCACTTTTTTGGCTACGATGCAGATCCCGAAGGAGATTTTGCATTTTTTCAGGTCGATGGAGAGAATACATTTTCAGAAATTTTTAATGCTATAAATTTTATTAGTCCCGGAGCAACAATTGTTGCGCTTGTAGGATTAGGAATATTGATCTTGTGGGATAAAGTTTTAGTAAAAAAAGCCAAGTTCTTTCAGATCATACAGGGACCTTTGGTAGCTGTGGCGATAGGTATCATTTTTTATCTTTTGACAAAAGATCACGACACATTAGGCATATCGAAAGAACATTTGGTAACGGTGCCAATACCAGATGATTTATCATCGTTTTTAGGGCAGTTTAGTTTTCCAAATTTCGCGGTCATTGGTAATATTGACGTATGGGTTACAGCATTTACGATTGCTCTTGTTGCAAGTTTAGAAACGCTACTTTGTGTAGAGGCGACAGATAAGCTTGATCCCGAGAAACATGTTACCCCGACGAATAGAGAGCTTCTTGCTCAAGGAACAGGAAACATAATTTCAGGTTTGATAGGAGGATTACCGATTACACAAGTCATAGTGCGTAGTTCTGCTAATATCCAATCAGGTGGAAAAACTAAAATGTCTGCAATTATTCATGGTTTTTTATTATTGATTTCAGTAATCCTGATCCCGAGATTATTAAATAAGATCCCACTTTCAGTGTTGGCTTCAATATTACTAATTGTTGGCTATAAGTTAGCAAAACCATCCCTTTTTAAAAAAATGTATGCCTTGGGGTGGAAACAATTTCTTCCGTTTACGGTAACCGTAGTAGGAATTGTTTTTACAGATTTATTAGTTGGAATTGGTTTAGGATTAATGGTTGGGATCGCAGTAATTTTGTTAAAAAGTTATCAGAATTCGCACTTCCTTCATATTGAAGATAAGAGTAACGGAAAGCATAGAATCACTATGACACTTGCTGAAGAAGTGACTTTTTTTAATAAAGGAGCTATTTTAAAGGAGCTTGATCAATTACCAGAAGATACGTATCTTACTCTTGATGTGAGAAAAACACGATATTTGGATAATGATATTATTGAGATACTAGAAGATTTTTCCGAAAAAGCGAAACATAAGCATATCGATATTAAACTAATTTCAGAAAGAGGAGAAGTAGAAAACCCTGATAGTTTTATTCAGTTTTTCAAACTACGACCTAGAAGATAAATATGTGTATTAAACAAATACAAAATTATAACATATATAAAATGAAAGCATATACCAAAGAGACGCAGTCGTTAATTACACCCAAAGGAGCAATAGACTTACTCAAAGAAGGAAATCTAAGATTTCAGAAAAAGAAACAAGTAAGTAGAGATTTATTAGAACAAATTTCGGATACAACTACTGGTCAGTTCCCATTCGCCACAGTATTAAGTTGTATTGATTCTCGAGTTTCGGCAGAACTAATTTTTGATCAAGGAATAGGAGATATTTTTAGTGCTAGAGTGGCAGGGAATTTCGTAAATGAAGATATTCTGGGCAGTATGGAGTTTGCTTGTAAACTTGCTGGCACCAAATTAATTTTAGTATTAGGGCATACAAGTTGCGGAGCTGTAAAAGGAGCGTGTGATGATGCTAAACTAGGTAATCTTACTGCATTGATAAATAAGATAAAACCTGCGGTTGCTGCTGTACCAAATCCTGCAGATGCTTCTTTAAGAAATTCAAAAAACATCGATTTTGTAAATGAAGTAGCAGTAAAAAATGTACATATGACTATCGATACTATTAGAAAAGAAAGTGAAGTACTCAAAGAGATGGAGGACAAAGGTGAAATATTAATAGTTGGAGGAATGTATGATATAAGTAACGGAAAGGTGATTTTCTTTTAAACGATTAAGCCATAAAATTTTTACAAAAAATCGATGTCGCAATGACGTCGATTTTTTTGCATTAGTTTAATAGCTTTACAATCATTATTAGAGAAGTTTGCATATGATTATGAAAGGATTTTTTAATTTCTCATAGAGGGTTTAATTCTCTGGGGCTTGCCACGATAACAAAAAATGTTTCGTAAACATGACTCGCGATCTAGCTACGGGGTTGTTGATTAACCTTATAGGTGATAAGTAATAGGCGCAAATAATGAATTTGTATAAAAAGCCTAGCTGTCGATTTTAACAGTATTTCTTTTAGTTGGCTTTATACAGTTAACTTATGAGTGATAGGAGAGAGAAGATATATGTCATACCCTATAATTTGTGTTTTTATAATAGCCATTGACATTATGATTCTTGTATTACTCATCCAAACAAAATTGTATAAAATAAGGTTACTGCGTTAAAAAATGAGTTTGGTGCCCTAAACAAGATTAAGAAGTAGTATTCTCATCGTTTTCCGAGTCTTGTTTTAACACATTAGGAAGTATCATTGGTGCTAACTTTCGTACCGGATCATATAATAAAGATGAATTTAATGTTTCTTCTTTAATGATGGTTATATTTCTGTTAACAGCTTCTACAAAAATGATAATAACACTAGCAATAAATGCCATTTTTAAGATTCCAAAAGCACCACCAAGAATTTTATTTAAAATCCCCAAAGCTGCATAATCAGCTATTTTAGTCAGTATTTTTCCTGCAAGCGAAACTAAAATGATAATAAGTATAAAAGTAATTGCAAAAGCGATCAGTTTTACAACGCCCTCTTGCCAATCTACATATTGCTCTAAATATGCTCCTGTAATGTGAGAAAAATGTACCGCAATATAAATACCAACAACCAATGCGATTAATGAAGCTAGTGAAGAAAATAACCCTTTACTAAACCCTTTTATTAATCCCCAAAGCAAAAGTACCCCTAAGATGATATCAATATAATTCATTAATGAATAATTATGGTTTCAAATATAATTCATTCTACTCAGATTTTAACATTAGAGACTAATATGTCATTCTTGACAAGGGTAATAACCTTCCAGTTATTTTAATTAGAGTATGTTTTGATTCTGAATCAAATTTATTTTTATATATTTAGCATATAATATATATGATATATACTATGAGAAAAATTGTTGATATTGATGAACAATTAGTCCCTAAACTCAAATTAATAGCTGCAATAGAGAGTTCTAGTGTAAAGAAAGTGATGGAAGATGCTATCTCATGGTACCTAGAGCACAAGCAAAAAGAGCAAATAAACGCAATGTCTTTGGAGCAAAAAGAAGACTTGGGGTTATTGCTTTTGATGCAGCAAGCCAATGCGACTATAACCATTAGTGAAGAAGAGTTATTCAAATCATAATATTATGGAGGTGAAAATCGCTACAAGTTTTGCTGCCGACTTTAAAATACTAAATGACAATACCCTCACAAAAAAGATCAAAAGTGTCTTAGCGATAATAAAAACAGCTGAGAATATCAAAGAAATAGCACAGCTTCGAAAAATTAACGGCAATGATAAAGCGTATAAAGTAGGGATTGGTTTTTACTATATAGTTGCGATACTCACATCAGAAAAAGAAATGACACTTTTACGGTTTTTGCATCGTGATACATTAATCAAAGTTATACATCGTAAATAGCAGTGGCTTTTCGGTAATAAATAATCTTATAAGTATGCTATATACTAGGTGCAATTTGCTAACAAAACGAAGTAAGTTGTCGAATATACAAGAGATAGATTCGCACCTTGAAATATTTCTATTATTTATAGCTCATTTTTTTGTTAAGCGTTATTTTTGTAGCGCTTAACTTCATAAAGGGTTTAATTAGTTAAATCATACCTTTTAGATTGAGTTACTGTCTAACACGGCAGTGTTGACAAAGAAAAAGAGCAAAATCACTATGGCCAGAGACGAAAAATTAAAAGAACGATGGGAGGTATTGGTACATAAGCTTTCAGACCAATTTTCTGATGGAGAAGATCTTGATCTTGATGGAATCATATATCTAATAGGTGTTCAGGAATTGGGGCAAATCCATCGCAAATTCAAAAAAGATGAGAAATTAGATTTGATGCATATTGCCATTTGTAGACTTTTAGAACCTTATGGGTATTATGAATTTGATTATTTTGATGATCAAGGTTGGCCACATTATAAGGTTAAAGAACAATTACCAAATCTAAAAGCAGGAGAGCAGTCTGTTTTGATGAAAGAAGCCATTGTCAACTATTTTTTGGCTAGTGCGTATATAGCATAGCATATAGTTAGATTTAATCAAAATTTATAACTGTGAATGTAGAAAATTTGCAGTCTCTCTTAGCCCTCTTTTTCTTAAAATATCAAGAACTTCAAACTCGTTTAAATCTGGATTTCGCCTATTTAATACCATCTCTCTAAAAGCTTTGATGGATTGTTCTGAATTTAAATCAATGATATCAGTTAAGAAATCATCAGCGGTTTTAACAGATAGTCCAAAAGAGGCAAGGTAGTCTTCTGGGAAATCTTTAATATTATTTGTTACAATTACATTGGCATTTGTCTTTATGGCAGCAGCCAGAACATGACGATCTTTAGCATCAGGTAACCTCAATCCATCAATTAATCCTGAGTAATTCTTTACAAAAGCATCTGGAAAAGCTAAATTTGCTTTTCTCATTCTTTTTTCTGCTTCATCTTCACTTACATCTCTTCGTTTCATGACATCTTTCCATTCATCAAAGATATGTTTACTCCACTTAGGGGTATACAAGTCATAATAAGCAAACCAAAAAAGTAAATCTCTTATCTCAACTGGATACATTATGTTTGTGTCCAAAACACATGTAAACCTTACGCTATGAATCATACAACCCTAATTCTTCATCAGACTTCATAATGTCAATAATATGCTGTTTCTGACTTTTCTTCATCTGATCCCTAAACTTCATTACATCCTCGAACCTTACTCTTCTATGCTTTCCTACTTTGGTATATTCAATTTTACCTTCTTCGAGTAATTTGACTAAATGAGGCCTGGAACATCCTAAAATTTCGGCTGCTTTTTGTGTCGTTACCTCTGTTGCTACAGGAACTAGAGAAAGAAGTTTTCCTTGGCTCATCGCTTTCAAAATTTCTCCTAAAAATTTTAGAGCGCTTAAAGGAATTTTTATCCTTTCTCTGGTCTCTTCAATTTCAATCTCGGGATTATCTGATTTTAGTTGTTCAATTACAGAAGATAATGCATCATAGGATTCAATAGCTAATTTTTGTTCATCTTTAGAGGGCTTTTTTATATTTTTGAATGCTTCCATGATAACTAATAGCTTTAAATAGTAACGCAATAATAAACGAAATAAACGAAAAAGCGTCCTATTTTTCTGTTAAATATTATAAACCAATGGTTATGAAATAAGCAATTGTGATTCTGTACACCTATGTAAATGAAACATAATTCTTATCAAATTTTTAGTTCAGTTGGTTTGATTTCCTTAAGATGCTATAAATCCGATTAAAATCTAATTAAATTAGGTCGGAAATGTATAAATTTGCCCTTCTATCAAGAAAATAGTAATGATTGACAAGATTAAAGAGTATATAGCAGAAGTTGATACATTCAAGGCCAAGACCAAAGAAGAAGTTGAGGCATTTAGGATTAAGTTTTCTGGTAAAAAGGGGCTGATCAATGAATTTTTTGCAGAATTCAGGAATGTAGCTAATGATCAGAAAAAAGAATTCGGACAAGCAATTAATGCACTCAAAATAGCAGCTGAAGGTAAAGTGCAGTCTCTTAAAGAAGAGTTTGAATCGAAAGAAGAAGAAAAAGGAGCTTATGGTGATCTTACAAAACCATCAGTGCCTATAGCATTAGGATCACGTCACCCTATCTCATTGGTTAAAAATCAGATCATCGAAATTTTCTCTAGAATCGGATTTAATGTAAGTGAAGGTCCTGAGATTGAAGATGACTGGCATAACTTTACGGCCCTCAACCTGCCTGAGTATCATCCAGCCAGAGACATGCAGGATACATTCTTTGTTCAAACCAATCCCGATATTTTATTGCGTACCCATACCTCATCGGTACAAGTACGATATATGGAAAATAATCAACCCCCGATTAGAACAATATCACCGGGTAGAGTATATCGTAATGAAGCAATATCAGCAAGATCTCATTGCTTTTTTCATCAGGTAGAAGGGTTGTATATCGATAAAGATGTATCGTTTGCAGACCTTAAGCAAACCTTACAATATTTTACCACAGAGATGTTTGGCAAATCAAAGATTAGATTGCGCCCGTCATATTTTCCGTTTACCGAACCAAGTGCAGAGGTAGATGTGTATTGGGGCTTGGAAACCGAAACCGATTATAAAATGACCAAAGGAACCGGATGGTTAGAGATTATGGGATGTGGTATGGTAGATCCTAACGTACTTAAAAACTGTAATATCGATCCAGAAGAATATAGCGGTTTTGCTTTTGGGATGGGTATAGATCGTATCGCATTGTTGTTATATGGAATCTCAGATATTCGTATGCTAAGTGAGAATGATGTGCGTTTTCTAGAGCAGTTTAGGTCTGCATTGTAGTAATTCTTAATCATTCAGACAGAAAGCATTTGTTTTTTTGAGATGCTCAGAGAAATTCATAGTATTAAAATACATAATATATAGATTCTTTATTTGGGGATTGTGAGCCTATGAAAAAAGATATTGAAATACCAGTTGTCAAAAATGTATATGTAGCCGTTATCAAAGAATGGGATGAAGAGTTTTTGGCACAGCATTGGAATTCATATATAATCAACGATCGAGATGTTGCTATCGAAATGGTTTTGGTTGTTACCAAAGGATATGATCAGAATCGCAAGACCTCATTATTACGTCATGGTATCGGAACAATAGCACCCAAATCATCTGCCAAAATCGAAATGCTTCAGGAAGACTTATTGGCGATGAACAATGAATTTGCTGTGACTTTTTTTGCAGATCATAAATTGTATGAAAAAAAATACATTTTTAGAAAATATACAATTAATGAGAACGCGTTGCAAGACATTCCTACAATGAGTAAGCGTGGAGTTTTGATGAGATAATCAAAGCGTTAGCTCCAGTCTTTTATATAATTCTATCTTACCTTTTGCTGTAATTATAAGCTCTCGGGATTCTTTAGTTTTTCGCATCCAATCATTTTCTAGCATAGCATTTAAAAATACTGCTCCCAACGCACCACCCAGATGATGTTGTCTTTCTGTCTAATCCAGGAAAGGAAAAGCTAATTTTCGTTTCATCGATAGTACGCTATTTATATCTACGCCTAATTCATTAAACCAATTTTTTCCTGTTGGGGTAATGTTGTATGTATTCGTAGTAGCGACAATAATTTTTTTACTGAGTAAAGCTTTTGTTATTTCTACTCCAGCTCTTCCAGCCAGGTGGTCATAGCACGTTCGGGCATATTTCATACCAAATAAAGGCAGTTCTTTATTCAGTTTTGAGAGATCTAAAATCGGAATAAGGTTAGCAATATTCTCAATCACAAGCGCTACACTATCATTAGCAAATCGATAATATTTATGTCTTCCTTGCTTTTCTACCGCCAGTAGATTAGCCTTAACTAGCTTTGAAAGATGATTACTTGCAGCCGTAGCAGAAATATTGGCGCCAGTAGCTAATTCTGTAGCGGTATATGCTTTGCCATCTAGCAAATTCCATAACATAATAGCGCGGGATTTCTCTCCAATGAGAGAAGCAATATGGCTAAAATGTTCTTCAATAGTTTCGAGTGCGTTATTCATATATTCCCTTTGACCAATTTTGTGATATAATACTTCCTTTTTCATAATTATCTACTACCAATATAAGCTGATTGTTATGATCACTATATTGAACTAGTATGTTCACTCCGTTCTTCTCCATCAGGCGGCAGATTTTACCTAATTGGCCTGGGATATCTTGCCTTAGTTTTTGAATCAATACATTACTAATAGCCATAACTTCGATACCTTTGGATTCTAGTGCTTTTTTCCCTTTTTTGGCATCTTCAACCAGAAAATGAGCTACTCCTTCATTCTTGTGAACAAAAACGCCTCCTCCTTCTAAACTCACATGGGCATCGCCTAATATTTCTCCCATACGTGCAAGGGCTCCAGGTTGATTTTTTAATCGAATAGCTAGATTTTTCATAAGTGTTTGATTTTAATTTTAGTATGAACTGAATTTGCCATAAAACAATTCGAATGTGCTAGATCATGAATTTTTGTTATAGTTGTATCTTATGGAACATGAATTCCTTCAAAACTAATTTTTGGGCATAAAACTATAGATACCATAGCCAATTTTCCTTCATCACTTTTGCCCATTATTCCAACAGGCTGATCTTCATAGGAATGTATCAGGTATTTTTTTTGCTGCAAAAGATAAAAAGAATAACATATGACAACTTGAAATGCTAGCTAAAAAAGCTTCTTCAGGATCAATTAGCGTTGCATCAGACATAGGTGCAGGAACAACATCAGGGGATGAAGATGCAAAAATCTTCATACCTCCATCAAATGACCATTGGTGAACACGACTATAATATCCGCCAAGAAATACTTCTTCAGGTTGTTTTTTCCAGTGTATGTTTGCTGTAATTTTCATTTTTCTATACCGTATATACAAATCTAGTTGGAATCATTTTATAATAGTTCATTATAAAATGAAGTATGAAATTGAAGGCATAAATTGTGGATTTTTTGTTAGTCATTCGAATAATTTCATAATTACGGTAATCACGTAGTTAGTCGATTAAATACTATTTTTTAATGTTGAAATGCATAATTTAACATCAAATATTTGTTAAGTACATGTGTTTTTATGAATTTAGTGGTTGTAATTGGAAATACAACATATGAAGAATTTTTTATGTATTGGTGTACTGAGATTCACTGTGTTAATTTTTATACTATGTTTATTTTCTTGTGAGAGTAGTAGTTTGAATACCTCAGAAATTACGCTTACCGGAACATGGTTTTTGAAACAAGAATACAGTAATGAGGGTGGTGATACCCCGCTCAAAGAATTTTTATTGTCTGATTGTGAAAAAAAGACAACCTTAGAAATCTTGGATAACGGAAAATTTATAGAAAAAAGTTACTACAGTGATTTGGGTACAGGAGGAGAGTGCTTAAAAGATAGTGAAGATACTGTTGGTAATTGGGAGAAAAATCCTGAAGGTGAAATCAATATTACATATGATGAAAATGATACCTTTAATTTTACAAAATCAGAGGTGCGTATAGAAAAAGGGTACTTAATTGTAACCCTGGTATACGACGATCCGGATTTGGGGTTAAAAACAGTGCTTAAGTTTATTTATACAAAAGATTATAAAGACAGTGGATTTAATTCTTTAGGTTCAAAAACAGATATGAAAATTATGCACAAAGTACTCCCATCTTCATGAGATGGGAGGTTCTTGCTTGTTAAGCTTAGTTAGGGGTTGTTGTTTTGATAACGTTTCTAATGCCCATTGATAGTGTTGCAAAACTTCTTTAGTAAGCCCGTATTGACTTTTATAGGACATTAGTTTTTCGTGTAGTTTTTTTTCAGTCATGATCTTGTTTTTTTATTAAAACTTTACGTTCATTTTTTGAAGCACTATTTGAGTACAAGTCCTGAAGCATTGCAATGAAATTGCTTTGCTCTTTCTGGTTGAATTGGTGTTCTTGTTTGTAGGCCAACATATAATGATAAAGCTCCTTTTGCGTCATAATTTCATGATGTCTTTGACAAATATAATAAAAATAACCAAACGGTAATTAAAATTATCTTTTAATAAGCTGAATTTTCCATTGTGAAAGAACATGAAAAAAAAGAGCTACTTAGTTTACTCGCCAAACGCATTAAAGAACTAAGGTTGAAAAAAGAAGTAACTCAAGAAGATGCTCTCAACGACACAGGAATTCACTTTGGTAGAATTGAACAAGGAAGAAGAGATATCTCTTTTACTACGCTTTTTAAAATATGTCAGTATTTTGAAATAACACCCAATCAATTGTTTAGAGATGATTTTGATCGACTAAATGATTGTAATAATCAGGATTAAATTTTAATCAGGTTAATATTTCTACTTCTAAATGTATAACAAAAATGTGATATACTGTTACGGGTACCCGCATCCTAAGTATGCAATTTTTTTTGTATAGTGTGAAGTGCGCATTTTGAGTATAGCAGTATCGGTACAATGAGTTTTAAGTTCTTTATACTTTTAATATACTAGGCTATTGTGCGTATCGTATTTTCCATAAAAAGATACAATATTCGCATCTCTTTTTTACCAGCTACTCTACCCATACGTCCAGCAAAATATAGGATAAACCAAGTGATAAGAAGAAAAGACATACAAACAGTTGGCAAGATATAAGGCTTATCTAAACTTACATTTACATACATCCAGGTTGAGGCGCTTATGAATAATATGGCTACGATAAAATGCAGGAACATAAATAAAGTCCAGATTGATGGATTTGATCCAAATAATCCTTTAATCTGAGATTGACCTTCTGCAGTGTCATATATTTCGAGATGCAATTGCGGTGACCAGAAACGTTGTTTGCTTTTTTGGAATGCGTATAAAAACATGATGATCTATTCGACTTACTTTAAAGTCTTTACACGTAGCACTGGTTTTTTCGAAAGCCATGAGTGCCATTTCTGACGATCTATCCAGATCTTTACAAAATCTGGGACGCAGAATAATATCATTAGAAATTTTCATGAATGGATATAAAAATCAATAGTACTTAATTTTTTGATTCCTATATATGATATTTATCAGCGCTACATTACTTCACTCAATTAACTACCTCGAAGTGAGCTCACAAGGTATGCTTTCGAAATATTTTTGTTATCAGGGCAATCCCAGCCGCAATCAAACCCGATATGAGGGATTAAACGGTTCTGTTGCTTAGTATCCTATTTTTTTACGCACTCTCGCCAGTACCTCATTAGCAACTTCTGTAGCTTTTTGAGCTCCAAAAGTGAGTGCTTCATCTATTTCTTTAAGATTATCCATGTAATATGTATATCGCTCACGTTCTTTAGAGAATTTTTGGATAAGTAATTCGAAAAGTGCTTGCTTAGCATGCCCATACCCATAATTACCACCCAAGTAATTTTTGCGCATCTGGTCTTGTTGATCAGGTGTAGCAATTAAAGAGTATAGTGCAAATATATTACATGTCTCTGGATCTTTAGGCTCTTCTAGCGGCTTACTATCTGTGTCTATAGACATGATCTGCTTACGTAATTTTTTGTCGGGTAAAAATAGGTTAATAATATTACCTTTGGATTTACTCATTTTACTACCATCCGTACCAGGTACATACATAGTTTCTTTTTGTACTTGTGCTTCTGGTAACACAAAAATTTCCCCAACCTGAGTATGTATTCTTGAAGCAACATCTCTGGTCATTTCAAGGTGCTGCAATTGGTCTTTTCCTACAGGTACAATTTCTGCATCATATAATAAAATGTCTGCTGCCATAAGCATTGGGTAAGTAAATAATCCGGCATTAACATCTCCCAGCCGGTCTGCTTTATCCTTAAACGAATGTGCAAGCGTTAATCGCTGATACGGAAAAAAGCAACTCAAGTACCATGATAGTTCAGTCACTTGCGGGATATCACTTTGCCTGTAAAATACTGTTTTTTCTATATCTAGACCAAAAGCTAACCAGGTTGCAGCAGTAGAGTAGGTATTCTCTTTTAATGTCTTGGCATCCTTGATTTGTGTGAGCGAATGCATATCGGCAATAAACAAATAAGATTCGTTCTTTGGTTGGTTTGCCATTGTAATCGCTGGAATAATTGCTCCTAATAGGTTTCCTAAATGTGGAGTTCCTGTGCTTTGTACTCCTGTCAGAATTCTGGACATAGTAATTTTGTAGTTTTCCGCAAAGGTAATTTTTTTGTTCACATACCTCAAACCAATTGTGTATTTTTGAGCCATGTCAATTTTAAGAAAAACACTCATCCTGCTTTGGCGAATTTGGTTTTATATTCTAATGGGAATTCCAATAATTATTATGTTCCCTTTATTATTAGTACTTACTGCCAGAGAAAAGTGGTACCCTCAGTTTTTTGTGGTCGCAAGATTTTGGGCAAGAATTGTTTTATATGGCAGCGGGTTTGTGCCCAAAGTTACTAGAGAAGCAGAGGCAGATCCTAAGAGAAGCTATATGGTCGTTGCTAACCATACTTCGATGACAGACATCATGTTGATGCTACATTGTGTAAAACATCCTTTTGTTTTTGTAGGTAAAAAAGAACTGGCAAAAATTCCAATTTTTGGTTTTTTCTATAAGCGCTCGTGTATTTTGGTAGATCGTAATAGTCAAAGAAGCCGAAAGGAAGTTTTTGATCAGGCACACGCCAGATTGCATGGTGGTACAAGTATTTGTATTTTTCCTGAAGGTGGAGTGCCTGATGATCAAACCCTAATTTTGGATACGTTTAAAGATGGAGCTTTTAGGCTTGCAATCGATCATCAAATCCCAATATTACCTCTTGCATTTTCTGATAACAAAAAACGGTTTCCGTATGTTTTTTTTAGTGGTAGCCCGGGAATTATGCGAGCAAGAATCCTTGAAGAAATATCAACCAAAGGATTAACACAAGAACATAAAAAAGAATTAAAAGATAAAACACGAGATATCATTTTAGAAACTCTCAAAAAATGATTTTATTAACCAAAGCTTAACAGACTTGGTTAGATTCTAAATGTTGAGCACATTTCTTTAATTTCACAAAAAAATATACTATCACATTACTATCATTTGAACCTATACTTCTTTGCAAAAGAGTGATTTACGCACTATATTTACGTTAAAACCATAAAAAAACACTTAAAAAGTAAGATTAGTACTACAAAAAAAGGTTTTTTAGGTATATTTTTGGTTAATTGCAGTAACTTGTTGCATTTAGTCTATTGTCTCAATATAGAATTTATGAAAAAAAATTACTTCATCGTACTAATCCTTATGAGTTCATTGTGTTTCTCACAACAGAAATCATTGGATAGTATTATGTCAAAAATTAGTACTCCTCAAGACACCATAGCTTTTGATAGTGCTATGAATTATTTCAAAAATTTGTGGAGGCAACAAGAATTTGACAAAGCCTTATCTTATGAAGATGAATTAGCATCCCTTTCTAAAGCAATAGAATATGATAAAGGAACTGGTGATGTCTACAATCAGATTGGAAATATTTATAACGTTACTAATAAATACCTTAAAGCCTTCCATAATTATGACAAAGCTGTAGTGTTTTACAAAAAAGCGAATCATTTAAGAGGGTTAGCCATAATTAGTAATAATAAAGCGACGATAGAGCAAAAAAAAGGAAATCTAGAAAATGCAATACACTATTTGTTAGAGGCAAATCTATATTTTACTAGGGTAAACGATAGTGTCGTTTTATCTAGCACATATAATAATATTGGTAATGTATATTCAGATCTTGGAGATTTAGAATCAGCAGAGGAATATTATAAAAAATCGATTATTTTTAAAAGAAAAAATAAATCCAAAAAACTTGGTGCATCACTCAATAATCTTGCACTCTTATATATTTCGCTTAAAAAACTTGATAGCGCCAAAGTATTACTCAAAGAATCCTTGGCAATAAATAAAAAAAATGAAAACATAGCAAGTGTTGCTCTTGCCTATAACAGACTTGGATCTATAGCTCTTATTGATAAAGATTATCAAAGATCCAGAAAATATTATGATTCTTCTTACACAACTGCAGATAAAGCAAAAAACCAAAGAATACAAGTAAATGCAACACAACAGTTAGGACTTATTTCGATAAGAACTAAAAATTTTGACAAAGCAGAAAATCTTTTGACTACTGCACGAAAAAAGCTGAAAAAACTAAACATTGAACCGCTTCTTTTAACGAACTACAAATACTCGGCAACATTAGACTCTGCCAGGGGTAATTTCTCTGAAGCGTTTGAGTGGCAAAAAAAACATCAAAAATTATCAGATGAAAGTTCTTCTGCAGAGACTACAAAAAAGATTGAATTAACAGAAACTCGTTTCAAATCAGAAATGGAGCAACTGAAGCGTATTGACGAACAAGAAAAAAGAGAGCAACTAAACAAAGAAAAGCTAATTAGGTATAGGATATTTACATACATCAGTATAGGTATTAGTATTATCATACTTACATTCTTTGTATTCATCATCAAATCCCGAAAAGAGCGAAAGCGTTATGTAAAACAGCTCAATGAATCTAATAGAGTGAAAAATATGTTGTTTTCAATTATTTCTCACGATCTCAAAAACGAAATTCACGGTCTCGATGGAAGCTTAAATTTATTGAAAGATAATGATATTTCGACAGAAGAATTTAAAGAGATAGTTCCTATACTTTCTAACAGAACCCATCAAACATCAATTTTATTAAATAATTTATTAAACTGGTCAAAATCGCAATTAAAAGAGCTGAGTGCCAAGCCCGTTGTTTTTGATATTAATGAAGTTATTTCTGATAAATTCTCCTTCTTAAAGCCTACAGCAGAGTTAAAAGGTATAGAGCTCACCAATAAATTAGATAGTACGATGGTTTATGCAGATAAAGACATGTTTGCAATAGTATCACAAAACCTGATAGCTAATGCTATTAAATTTTGTAATCCTGGAGACACCATAACGTTACTCTCGAAGGAGAAAGATAAGCACTATGAAATCCATTTTGTAGATACAGGGATAGGCATAGCTGAAGAAAATATAAGCAAACTTTTTGCAGAAGATACATTTACAACAACAGGAACCTTACAAGAAACAGGAACCGGATTAGGGTTGAGGGTATGTAAAGAACTTGTAGAACTCAATAATGGAAAAATCACAGTAAAAAGTGTATATGGAGAAGGAAGTGATTTTTGTATAACACTACCCAAAGCAGTATAAAATAGCGATAAGAGAGTGTAGCAAAAAAGCCGTTCCTCCCCAGGAACGGCTCTGCTCATCATTGCTTTTATAAAGCAATAATTACCTAACCAACTAAAAAATGTTTAAAATTTTATACTCACTCCAGTATAAATACCAAAATAATAGGGTCTAAAGCTTTCTGTAGTATTAAGTGCATTAAATTGATACTTAAAAATAGGTTCGAGATTAATTTGAAATTGCTCAGATACTTTATAATCCATTCCCAGACCAATATTACCACTAAAACTTACTTCATTTAGATTATTAGCTTCCCCAACAGCGCTTTCAAAACCTCCAGCCTCAATAGAGACCTCATTATCTTGCAAAAATAATGTGCTGATTCCTCCAATCATATTAACACCTAGTTTCTTATCAACCAATGCATATTTCATTTCCATCGGAACCTCTATGTAGCCAATGCGTTGATTTAACAATCCTTCATTTTGTGTTTGATTAATAGGGGCACGGTTGATATCTGATGTAGAAAAATTGTTTTGATTTTCGATATCAGAAACCAATAAAGCTTCAGCATTGGGACTATAATCAATACCAGTAAGATTTTGACCCGAAGAAGAGGCTGTAAAACCGATATCTTCTGTATTATAGCTAAGATCTACTTTGCTTACTCCAGAGCGGATACTCAACCTTTTATTTATGGCATAAGAAACCTGTACTCCATAACTTAGGTTAACTTGTCCGGTTTTGTCATTGTCTGCAAATTCAGAGTCGATGGAAGATCCATCTCCAATAACATTATAATACACCGGAGCAACATTTGGTGATACATTCCACTTCTTTGTCGATGAGGTTTCTTCTGCTATTGTTTCTTCTTTTTCTTCAATAACATCAAATAAGGATTTTTTTCTATCATTATCAACGACTTCTATATGTTCATCTATTTTATTTTCTTCTTTTTTGGCAGTACTGCTTTTATTAGTATTACTTTCTACAATGTTATCTGAATTAGGACTATCTTTTTGATATTCTGGGGTTATAAAAGAATTCTGATTTTTGGGTTGTGAGGTATCATTTTGAGTTGCAACACTTGAAACCTTATCTTTTGATACTATTAGCGCAACGCTATGTTCATCTCTTGGGTTGGCAGTTGTATTAGAAAGATCGTCTTTTTTAGAATTTTCAACGATACGCTCTTGACTAGAGGTATGAGAATCACGGGTTATTCCTTTATTATCGTTGGATGTTAATCGTTTTTTTAGCCATGTACCGGCAACCGTAGTTTCCTTTGCGGTTGTTGGATTAATATTGTTACTTTGATGAACTTGATTTTTAGACTTTTCTTTTTCTTTACGTGAATTATTAGATTTTCCTTCTTCAATAACCATCCTAGTCTCTTCAGAAGAAATGGTAGTTTCAAAAGGAGTTTCAGGAGTGGTTTTAATTACGTTCTTAGTCTCATTTGGAGTAACCACGATAGTTTCTGGTGTTGTTAAGTATCCATCAAAGGAAATATATCCAACTCCCAATAATAGGGCTATCGAAGCAGCAAGACCAGCAATTTTGTACCAAATAGGCAGTATAACAGCTCGTTTGCGACTTTTTTCTTGTCGGGCTTTGATTTTTTCCCAAACCAATGCATCAGGAGCAACATCAAAATTTTTGAATTTTTCCTGAAACAATCGGTCTATATTTTTTTTATCTTTCATCCTTGTCCTTCTATTGATCGAACATAGTGCTCTTGAGTGGTTTCAATTTTATCTTTTAGTATATATCTGGCTCTCGCCAAGTTAGATTTCGAGGTGCCTATAGATATTTCTAACATATTAGCAATCTCTTTGTGCGAATAACCATCTAGTACATATAGTGTAAAAACTAAACGGTATCTATCGGGGAGTTGTTGTATGATTTTTAGAAGATAATCTAAGGAGATTTCTTCTTCGTCAACGTCGACGTCAACTTCCACAATTTGCTCTTCATTTATAATGTCAAAAACCTTTTGTTTTCGATATTTCTGTAATGCCGTATTTATGGTTATACGTTTTATCCATCCTTCAAAAGAACCTTGGTTCTTGTATTGATTTATTTTATCAAAAATGGTCATAAAGGCGTCTTGTAGGGTATCTTCTGCACTTGAGTAATCATTAGCATATTTTAAGCAAATAGAAAATAATTTACTACTGTATAGTTTATACAACTGTTCTTGTGCCTTGACATTTTTTTTCTTACATCTTTTTATGAGTTGATCCAACCCCACTAATTTCATTTTTTGATTTGTACCCCTATGATTTTTCTATTACTGGTAATTCTACAGTTAAAAATTGATTGTTTCCATTATCATCTCTTCCTTGCCAGAATCTAAAAATATAGGATTCTTCTTTTCCAACCAAGAAATCAAAGGATACTTCAATCAAATCTGCTCTTTCAATCGCACTACAATCACCATCATTAACCACTACATTGACTATAGCCACTGTACGTTCGTTACCTAGACCATTATAATCAAATCCAGAAAATGAATGACAATTTGATGGTCTAAAGTAAGAAACTGCAATGGTATACGTTTCACCTCTCTCAAGCTTTTCTGGTAGCTCAACCTCTTCTATGGTAACTAATTCATAAAAGAAATTTGTATCATCATCACCAGAACACCCAAAAAGGGCAGTTACAAGAAAAAGAACGAATAGTATTTTTATCGTTCTCATATTTTTGGGGTTTTGAGAAATAACACAATCGATCTATTATATAGATGCCCGAAGATAAATAAGGTTGCTTAGAAGGTATAAAAAAATCCCGAAGTTTCGGGATTTTAAGAGTTTTATTGGCACCGCCAAAGGGTATAATACCCCGAGGTAGTTTACTAAGAAAATTTTATTCTTTTATAATTTTGATGGCCTCTACGATTTTCTCTTCAAGTTCTTCCATGAGTTCTGGATTATCATTGAGCAAAGCTTTTACGGCATCTCGTCCCTGACCTAGTTTGGTATCTTGATAACTAAACCATGAGCCACTCTTTTTAATAATTTCGTAATCTACACCAATGTCAATGATCTCTCCATTCTTAGAAATTCCTTCTCCATACATAATATCAAACTCGGCAGTTCTAAATGGAGGAGCTACTTTGTTTTTTACAACTTTTACACGGGTTTTATTCCCTTTTACTTCACTATTACTATCTTTTATTTGCGTAGAACGACGAATATCAAGGCGCACAGAGGCGTAAAACTTTAATGCATTACCACCAGTAGTAGTTTCTGGATTTCCAAACATTACTCCAATTTTTTCACGAAGCTGATTAATAAAAATCACGGTACAGTTTGTCTTACTAATAGAGCTTGTTAATTTTCGAAGTGCCTGAGACATTAATCTGGCATGAAGACCCATTTTTGAATCTCCCATTTCTCCTTCGATCTCACTCTTGGGAGTTAAAGCAGCTACAGAATCAATAACTATGATATCTATAGCTCCAGAGCGAATTAAATTATCGGTAATTTCTAATGCTTGTTCACCATGATCAGGCTGAGAGATAATTAAATTATCAATTTCTACACCCAATTTTTCTGCATAAAAACGATCAAAAGCATGTTCTGCATCAATAAAAGCAGCTATACCTCCTGCTTTTTGTGCTTGAGCAATAGCATGCAAAGTAAGTGTGGTTTTACCAGAAGATTCTGGACCATAAATCTCTACAACTCTACCTCGGGGATACCCACCTACACCCAGTGCTAAATCCAGACCAAGTGAGCCTGTCGAAATAACATCTACTTCTTGAACGGCACTGTCACTCATCTTCATAACAGTTCCTTTTCCGTAGGTTTTATCTAATTTATCTAGGGTAAGTTTTAATGCTTTTAATTTTGCGTCTTTCTCTGTGCTCATTTGTTGTTCGAATATATCGGGATTTGACATTCAATCATTAACTTTTTGCTAAAATACTATTTCTTTTTATTGTTGTGGTGGGGATTCTAGAATGGTTATTAACAACATGTTTGTATCTATTCTATTTGTAAAAATAGCCGTAAGAAGAAAAGAAATATTTTTGAGGTTAAATATTTTCATGAGCATAGTTTGGAGAGTGATAAGAATGTATCTAACCCTTCTTTTCCGCAGAGATTATATCTATTAATAATTTTTTAACACACATGCAAATAGTTGGTATGATGAGTTTTAATGATTGTAAATAAGATTTCCATACTAAATTTTTTAAAAAGAAGTTCTGTAGATGATACATTATTAAAATATTTATAATAGAAAATGTTTCACTAAAATATTTCTTATGAAATTTAAAACCTTAGTAAAGTTTGTAATGGTTACAGTCGTCATGATTATTTCATGTAGTGAGGATGATGAAACCAGCAAACCAGTCGATACGGAGCAACCAACTTCTCCTTTAAACTTAGCAGCAACCAACATCACTAATACTTCGCTGGATCTCTCTTGGTCAAACGCTACAGATAATATTGGTGTTGTAGCTTATGACGTATTCAGGGATGGGGTAGCCATCGGTACGGTTACAGATACACTTATTAGTATGGATACACTTACCAGTAATACAAACTATAGTTTTGCGGTGCAAGCCAAAGATGAGGCTGGCAACATATCAGAAATGAGCAATACCCTTAATTTAGCTACATTGGGAGGGGTGCAATATACCTTATCAGTAAAAACAGAAGGTAAAGGTACAGTGAACGGGGCTGGAACGTATACCGCAGATACTGCGGTAAATTTAACCGCTATTCCAGAATCAGGTTGGCAGTTTGAAGGATGGACAGGTGATTTGTCAGGAGGTGTAAGTCCGTCTTCTATAACAATGAATGCTGATAAAACCGTAACAGCCACCTTTATTGAAACTCCGCCTCCTACAATAAGTACATCTACAGAAAAGTACCGCTTAACATGGCGAGGTAATACTTCTACAACCATGGTAATAGGCTGGAACCAAGTAAGAGGAACTAATCCAGTTGTGCATTATGGTACAGAAGACTTTGAAAGTTATTATTTATCTTATCCTTTACGTAAAGAAGTTGATAGAACTGTAATGAGTAAAGGAATGGATAACAATTTTGCAAGATTAACGGGATTATCGCCTGATACTGCATATTATTTTGTGATTAAAGATAGTGAAGGAGTTTCTAAACGATACTGGTTTAAAACTGCTCCTAATGACCCAACAAAAAAACTATCTATCATTGCAGGTGGCGACTCTAGAAATAATCGTACGCCTCGACAAAATGCCAATAGATTGGTAGCCAAAATCAGGCCACATGCTGTTTTCTTTGGTGGTGATATGACAAGTTCTTCTTCAAGCTCACAATGGAAAAACTGGCTTGAGGACTGGCAGCTAACCATAGGATCAGATGGAAGAATAATTCCTGTAGTCGCAGCAAGAGGTAATCACGAGAGTTCTAATGATGTTAAGGATATTTTTGATATTCCAACATCAGCAGGAGGTGAGTATTACGCCTTAAGTTTTGGTGGAAATTTAATGCGAACATATACGCTAAATACAGAAGTTACTCCTGGCGGTACTCAAGGTAGATGGCTTAAAAATGATTTAGAAGCAAACGCCGCTAATCACACATGGGCAGTTTCACAATATCACAGATCTACACGTCCGCACGAATCTGGTAAATCAGAGCAGAATGATCAATACGATGCATGGTCGAAACCTTTTTATACTCACGGGGTACAATTAGTTATGGAAAGTGATTCTCATGTAGTAAAACGTACATGGCCGATTAAACCCGCTACAGGATCTGGAAGTGATGAAGGTTTTGTAAGAGCAGATACAGATCCAAAAAGAGCGGTATACGTAGGTGAAGGATGTTGGGGTGCTCCACTTAGAAGAGCTAGAGATACCAAAAATTGGACAAGAGCTGCGGGATCATTTAATCAATTCAAGTGGCTATGGGTAGATCAAAATAAAATCGAACTCAGAACGATCAAAGTTGATAACGCAAGAAATGTGGGTCAACTAAACGATAATAACTTGTTTGTGCTTCCAGATAATATCGATGTTTGGAATCCTGACGGCGGGAGTGTTGTAACTATAAATAACCCACACTAGATAGACAGTATATTTTTTGCCGATGCATAAAACTATGCGTGTGTGAGACTAAAAAATTAAATCCATACACTACTGAGCATTAGGCAAAATAATGCATTATAATTTCATCACGCAACCTTCTTGCGCCTTTGGCATCTACTTAAAAAGCAAACTTGAACAAATGCGTAAAAGAAGACTGTGAAGTATGAAATTTCTTAAAAGAGTCATAAGACACAACTTTGATGGCGGAACAAGTACTAAAATTAGTAATTGTATGGTCGAAGGTGGCTAGCTTCGTTATTGTATTATTTTTAAATATTTAAACTTAATAAATAACGAATTGGCCAAAAAATGCCTTGAATGTACATTCAAGGCATTTTTTATGCATTTAAATTAATGTTACACATTGGTCTAGTTCAATTGAAACATAGAAATAATGATACTTTTAGTTCTTTTTTTAACAGTTTTATTGCTAAAATGTTAAATTTTAATGTATTTCATCGATTATATTTGCATTTTATCTAAAATGTTTTGTACATTAGTAATGTTATTAGAAGACAAAGACGTTCCATTAACATTGTGATTCGACAATTATGACGATAATAAGACAAGCACTTCGTTTTTAGAATATCTGGGATTAAATTAGATGTGAGGACATTAGTAACAGACCCAAATCTACGAACTAAAGAGAGTATCAAATTTTGCCCCCGAAATGATAGCCCCAAAGTGTTAATTAAATACCCCAAAAAAGAAGAAAAGTGTTTCAAAAATTTTTGAAACACTTTTCTTCTTTTTACACCTACTGTTTTCATCTGGGGCAAAGAAATTAAGAAGGGATTTGTATATCATGGCACTATTTGTATTTTTGTAAAAACGTATTCTTTATAACTTAAAACATTAGTATAGCATGCAACTGTACAATAAATTAAGTGCAAAAGAAAGAGCGACGCTTATCGACGAAGCCGGTACCGACCGACTAACGCTTTCTTTCTATAAATATGCACATATCGGGAATCCCGAAATTTTTAGAAATCATCTTTTTATTCACTGGGATGCCTTAGATGTTCTTGGTCGAATATATGTAGCCAAAGAAGGTATAAATGGGCAATTATCGGTTCCTGCACCAAACTTCGAGGCATTTAAAAAACATATCGATAGCATCTCGTTTTTAGAAAATGTACGTCTTAATATTGCTAGAGAACAAGATGCAAAATCATTCTTAAAACTGAAAGTAAAAATTCGCCATAAGATTGTCGCAGATGGTTTAAATGATGATACTTTTGATGTAACCAACAAAGGAGTGCATGTCGATGCAAAGGCATTTAATGAACTTATCGATGATCCAAATACAGTACTGGTAGACATGCGCAATCATTACGAAAGCGAAATCGGTCATTTTAAAGGCGCTGTTACTCCAGATGTAGACACCTTCAGAGATTCTTTGGATAGTATTGAAGAGGATCTCAAAGATCACAAAGAAGATAAAAAACTAGTGATGTATTGCACTGGCGGAATTCGATGTGAAAAAGCTAGTGCCTATTATAAGCACAAAGGCTTTAAAAATGTATTTCAACTAGAAGGTGGTATTATCGAGTATGCGCGGCAGGTTGATGAAAAAGGCTTAGAAAACAAGTTTTTAGGAAAAAACTTTGTCTTTGATCACAGAAGATCAGAACGAATATCAAACGATGTCATTGCTAGCTGTCACCAATGTGGAAATCCTTGTGATACTCATGTAAATTGTGAGAATGAAGCATGCCACCTTTTGTTCATACAATGCCCAGCTTGTGCAACAAAAAACGAAAATTGTTGTTCTACAGCGTGTATGGAAATTAATCGATTATCGTTTGAAGAACAGAAAGCACTAAGAAAAGGAAAAGGAAATAGTAATAAAATCTTTAAAAAAGGGCGTTCTGAAGTGTTGAAGTACAAGAGGTAATGCTAAAATACTAAAGATACTATGCAGATCGTTTTTTTCACAGTATCTTTAACGATTAAGATTGTAGAAACAAAATTCGTTTTCTACGTATAGTAAGAACCATATTTGTTGTGATTATTATCGCAGACAAATTTCAATATATAAGAAAATATGGGATGTAGTAGTTGTTCCTCCGGCAAAGACGGACAACCAAAAGGATGTAAGAATAACGGTACCTGTGGTACCGATGGTTGTAATAAATTAACTGTTTTTGATTGGTTATCAAATATGTCACTTCCTAGTGGCGCGATACCTTTTTCATGCGTAGAAATACGATTCAAGAATGGCAGAAAAAACTTCTTCAGTAATCCAGAAAGTCTTTCACTAAGTATAGGTGATGTTGTAGCAACAGAAGCTTCACCTGGTCATGATGTTGGTATTGTATCCCTTACCGGGGAGTTGGTAAGGATTCAAATGAAAAAAAAGAAAGTAAATGTAGATAGCGAAGAAGTCAAAAAAGTGTATCGAAAAGCTTCTCAAAAAGATATTGATATTTGGCAAAAGTCGAGAGACAAAGAAGAAACTATGAAGGTTCGGGCAAGAGAAATTGCAATACGACTCGAGCTACAAATGAAAATTTCGGATATCGAATTTCAAGGAGATGGATCCAAAGCTACTTTTTATTATACTGCAGAGGAACGCGTAGATTTTAGGCAACTAATCAAAGAATTTGCACACGAGTTTAGTACCCGTATCGAAATGCGTCAGGTTGGTTTTAGACAAGAAGCTGCAAGACTAGGAGGGATTGGATCTTGTGGGCGAGAGCTATGCTGTTCTACTTGGCTTACAGATTTCAGATCTGTAAATACAAGCGCAGCCAGATATCAGCAATTATCATTAAATCCACAAAAATTAGCGGGGCAATGCGGTAAATTAAAATGTTGCCTTAATTATGAGTTAGATGCCTATATTGATGCTCTTAACAGTTTCCCGAAACAAGACACCAAGCTGCACACCGAAAAAGGAACTGCAGTATGCCAAAAAATTGATATTTTTAAAGGATTGCTCTGGTATGCTTACGAAGGAGAATGGATGAACTGGCACAAAATCTCTACCGAAGATGTAAATGAAATTATTGCTGCAAACGCTAACAATGAAAAAGTAGCTAGCTTAGAAGAATTTGCATCAGAATTAATAGAAGATACTAAAACAGATTTTGAAAACGTTGTAGGACAAGATAGTCTAACACGATTTGATCGACCAAAGCATAGCAAGCGAAGAAGAAAAAATCGCAACAAAAGAAAACCTACAAACAAAGCAAATCAAGATAAGCAGACAACAGTTGCGAGAAAGCCTAAAGGAGGAAATACAGAACCTAAAAATAAACAAAACAACCAACGCAATAAAAAACGTAGACCTTCAAAAAGAAATAATGATAAAGCTTAAGTTTTTTATAATAGTCTTTATTACAACGGGTTTAGTATCTTGTGATGACACTCAGGTTTTTGATGAGTATCAAGCCGTTTCTGATGCGTGGGAAATAAATGAAAAAATAAACTTTACACTACCAGAACTAGATTCTTTACAAACCTATAATTTGTTTATCAATATTCGCAATAATAATTCCTATAGATATCGGAATTTATTCTTGATTAGTGAAATGAAATTTCCAAACGGGAAAGTAGTTTCAGACACTTTGGAGTACCAAATGGCTATGCCAAGTGGTGAATGGTTAGGAACAGGTTTTTCTGATCTCAAAGAGAACAAGTTGTGGTATAAAGAAAATATAACATTTACAGAAAAAGGAGCATATAGTATTACATTGCAGCATGCTATGCGAAAAAATGGAGAAGTAAACGGGATATATGCTTTAGAAGGAATTACAGATGTTGGATTTAGAATAGAATATGCGCAAAACCCTTAAATTATGGCAAAGGCAAAACCAAAATCGACAAAAAAAAGATCAAAAGCACCAGAGATTAATACACTAAAGTTTATCAAAGGTTTTTGGATCACATTTGCATCAGGAGTATTTCTAATCGTTTTATTGTTTTTTCTTGCCAGTTTAGGTGTGTATGGAGAGATGCCTAGATTTGCAGAGTTAGAAAATCCACAAAATGATCTTGCAACACAGGTGATCTCATCTGATGGAGCACAGATAGGAACTTTTTTTAATGAAAACCGAACACCAGTCAGTTATCAAGATTTACCACAACACTTAGTCGACGCATTAGTCGCCACTGAGGATGCTAGGTACTATAACCACTCGGGGATTGATGCCAGAGGAACATTGCGAGCGTTTATTTTTCTCGGCAGCAAAGGAGGAGCCAGTACGATATCACAACAATTAGCGAAACAGTTATTTACAGGTGGCTCAAAAAATAAATTTGAAAGATATTTGCAAAAAATTCAGGAATGGGTAATTGCTACCCGACTAGAACGACAATATACCAAGAAGGAAATCATCACGATGTACCTTAATAAATATGATTTCCTAAATCAAGCTATTGGGATTAGTTCTGCATCCAGAATTTATTTTGGAAAAAACCCAAATGAGCTCAAAAAAGAAGAAGCAGCCGTGCTAGTTGGCATGCTTAAAAATTCCTCCCTTTTTAATCCATTGAGAAGACCAGAAATGGTAAAAACCAGAAGAGATGTGGTGCTTAATCAAATGGAAAAATACGGATACTTGAAGGAAAAAGAAAAGGATAGTTTAAAGCAATTGCCGCTAAAATTAGACTATTCTCCCGAAGGACATAAAGATGGTACAGCAACATATTTTAGAGAATTCGTAAGAAGTTGGATGTCTAATTGGGTAAAAAATAATCCTAAAGGTGTAAATGAAGAAGGAGAAACCGAATACTTTGATATTTATAGAGATGGATTACGAATTAATGTCACGATAGATTCGCGCATGCAAAAATATGCAGAAGAAGCAGTGCATGATCACATGTCTAATCTTCAAAAAGAGTTTGATAAACAAGAAAAGAAAAATAAAACCAGTCCCTTTAAGGATATAACCAAAGAAGAGATAGAAAGAATAATTAGTAGAAGTATCAAAACTTCGGCCAGAAGAAAGAAAATGCTTGCACAAGGCAAAAGCGAAGAAGAGATCAAAAAATCCTTTGATCAGAAAACAGAAATGAGTGTTTTTAGTTGGAAAGGAGATATCGACACGATAATGACACCAAAAGATTCTATTTTATATTACAAAAGATTTTTACGTTCTGGATTAATGTCTATGGAGCCACAAACCGGACATGTAAAAGCTTGGGTTGGTGGTGTAAATTATAAGCATTTTCAATATGATCACGTATATCAAGGCGCACGACAAGTTGGATCAACATTCAAGCCTTTTGTATATGCAACAGCAATTGATCAATTAAAACTCTCACCTTGTGATACGCTGCCAAAATCACAAATTACAATCCCTGTCGGTTCTCATGGAGTAATAGAAAATGATTGGACTCCAAAAAACAGTGATGCAGAGTATACAGGATATATGAGTCTTAAAGAAGCATTAGCCAAATCTGTAAATACAATTTCTGCTCGTTTGATGGATAGAATAGGGCCTGCACCTATAGTTCGCCTTGCAAAGAAAACAGGGATACAATCAGATATTCTGGGTGTTGCCTCAATTGCATTAGGATCAGTTGATTTAAAATTATCAGAGATGGTTGGTGCATACAGTACCTTTGCTAATCAGGGAATTTATACCAAACCGGTTATGATCACTAGTATCGAAGATAAAAACGGTATAGTTCTGTATCAATTTGTGCCAGAAACCAGAGATGTAATTAGCAAAGAAGCCGCTTTCGTTACTATTAATTTAATGGAAGGTGTAACCCAATCAGGATCTGGGGTACGTTTGCGAACAGGAGCGCGCGATCGATATGATTTCAAAAATGTAATCACAGGACATCCATATCAATTTAACAATCCCATTGCCGGAAAAACAGGAACTACACAAAACCAAAGTGACGGGTGGTTTATGGGAATGGTTCCTAACCTTTGTACAGGTGTCTGGGTAGGAGGGGATGATAGATCAACACATTTTTCAACCACAATGTATGGTCAGGGAGCAACTATGGCATTGCCAATATGGGCATTGTATATGAAAAAATGTTATGCAGATAAAACGCTTAGTGTATCTAAAGATGCATTTACAAAACCAGATCGATTAAATATCGAAGTAGATTGTGAAGCATTCAAAAAACGCAATGTTCAGGAAGAAAGTGCAGAAGATGAATTCTCACTATAAATGATACCTTACCAGTACATTAAATTAATCATAAAACTAGTTTGTTTCAAACGATATAGTATTATTTTTTTAGTACTTTTAATCTGCTAAAATTTCAACACTATGATTCGTAAAACGGTATCCAATGTTACCGAAGCTTTATCAGGAACAAAAGATAATATGACCCTTATGCTAGGAGGTTTTGGGTTATGCGGTATTCCTGAAAATGCTATTGCTGAGCTTGTAAAACAAAATATCAAAGACCTTACTTGTATATCGAATAATGCCGGTGTCGATGACTTTGGCTTAGGGTTATTACTTCAAAAAAAACAGATAAAAAAAATGGTTTCTTCTTATGTAGGAGAAAACGACGAGTTCGAACGACAAATGTTGAGTGGCGAGTTAGATGTAGAACTTATACCTCAGGGAACACTTGCAGAACGATGTAGGGCAGCTCAAGGAGGTTTTCCTGCGTTCTATACACCTGCAGGGTATGGTACCGAAGTAGCAGAAGGAAAAGAAACTCGAGAATTTAATGGTAAAATGTATGTGCTAGAACATGCTTTCAAAGCTGATTTTGCATTTGTAAAAGCTTGGAAAGGTGATGAAGCTGGGAATCTAATTTTTAAAGGTACCGCAAGAAATTTTAATCCTTGTATGTGCGGAGCTGCAAAAATTACAGTAGCCGAAGTTGAAGAACTCGTTCCTGCAGGGACGCTAGATCCTAATCAAATACACATTCCTGGCATATTTGTACAACGTATTTTTCAAGGAGAGCGTTATGAAAAAAGAATAGAGCAACGCACGGTACGTACTAGATAATTAATATAAAATTGCAAAGGCATATACTTTGCAGATTTTCATTAACATAAACACACAAAATCATGGCAGTATTACGACTAGGTGATGAAGCACCAAATTTTAAAGCACAAACAACAGAAGGTGAAATTGATTTCCACAATTGGCTGGGAGATAACTGGGGTATATTGTTTTCGCATCCTGCAGACTATACACCTGTCTGCACAACAGAATTAGGAACCGTAGCAAAATATACAGAGGAATTTAACTCGCGCAATGTAAAAGTTGCTGCCCTAAGTGTTGATGGACTCGAATCACACCATGGTTGGGTTAAAGATATAAACGAAACTCAAAGCACCACCGTTAATTTTCCTATCATAGCAGATGAAGATAGAAAAGTGTCAGAACTATATGATATGATTCACCCCAAAGCAGATAGTCAGCTAACAGTACGCTCGGTTTTTGTCATTGGGCCTGATAAAAAGATCAAGCTCACCATTACATATCCTGCTTCTACAGGAAGAAATTTTGATGAATTATTACGTGTTATAGATTCTTTGCAATTAACAGCATATCACAAAGTGGCTACACCTGCCAATTGGAACCAGGGAGATGATTGCGTTATAGTACCCTCAGTAACTAATGAAGAGATTTCTACATTATTTCCAAAAGGACATAAGGAGATTAAACCTTATCTAAGAATGACACCACAACCTAACTTGAATTAATTTAAACAATACTATAGACAGTAGCATGCTAGATAAAAACGGAATAGCTAAGCGTATTGCAAAAGAACTCAAAGACAAGTATTTTGTGAATTTAGGGATCGGGATACCTACTCTGGTGGCTAATTATATCCCCGAAGGTATTGAAGTCGAGTTTCAAAGTGAAAATGGAGTGTTAGGCATGGGGCCATTTCCTTACGAGGGAGAAGAAGATGCCGATATTATTAATGCAGGCAAACAAACTATAACGACAATGCCAGGAGCTTCGTTTTTTGATTCAGCAACAAGTTTTAATATGATACGCGGGCAGCATGTAGATCTTACTATTTTGGGTGCTATGGAAGTGTCTGAGGATGGAGATATCGCAAACTGGAAAATCCCCGGTAAAATGGTAAAGGGGATGGGAGGTGCTATGGACTTAGTGGCTAGCGCAGAAAATATTATTGTAGCTATGATGCATACCAATAAAGCAGGAAAATCTAAATTGCTCAAAAAATGCTCACTTCCACTAACTGGGGTGCAATGTGTAAAAAGAGTCGTAACCAATTTGGCACTCTTAGAAATCACAGATAAAGGCTTTAAACTTTTAGAAAGAGCTCCGGGAGTTTCTTTAGAAGATATTAAAAAAGCAACTGAAGGAACACTCATAATTGAAGGTGATATTCCTGAAATGATATTACAATAATGTATACACTTTCTATGAATACCTCAACGAATAATAATTTATGCATAACGAATACTAATTCAAAAAATAATACGTTATCATTAATATATTCCTGAAATTTACATTTTTGAAAGAAAAATACTACACTTTCAAACGGTTTCTTGCATCCTTAAACCTTTACTTCAACCTATAAATACAAGCTTTTGATAGTTAAATGTTAAAATTTTGAGTATTTTGTCGATTTATATTGTATTTAAACGTTCTTATTGAAAATATTTTGCATATTAGCAGTCCGATAAAATAATACCCCCTATAGTTATTGTTTTAAGGATTAAAATAAATTATTAACCCACACTTATTGTCCCTATTATGAAAAAGCGTATGAATCGTCTACAGAAATCTGTGAAGCCAACAATGGAATTGATTTCTAACTGTATGTATTTAGCGAAAAAAGTATTTTTGTTGATGTGATTTTTTTGTTGTTGATTAATCGCAACTCCCCAAGTCGCGATGAATGAAACCTGTTAACCTATTAAGATTAACAGGTTTTTTTATTGCTATAGAAATCGTGTAGTTTTTATACCAGTATTGTATAAGTACAAAAAAAGCGGAGATACTTCTCCGCTTCAAAAACTGTAGTTTCTGTTGTATATTTAGTACACAAAGCGTAGGGCTGTTCTGTCTGAAGAGGTAAAGGGTCTGTCTGATCCATTACTACAGGCTAACATCCAAGATCCATTTTCTGCACCTTGGGGAGTTCCCGGCACATACAGGGCACCTAATCTAGCTTCTGCATTAAAACTACCACCACAGCTAAAAGAGCGATCTGCATAATCCGTATGCCTAAAACCAATAGCATGACCAATTTCATGCGCAATCACTGTAGGAGCGTCTGCGGGTGTTCTAGAGCCATATACTTTAGAATTTAATGTAATAGGAGTTGCTGGTCTTTCATTTCTTGGAAAACCGGCACTTCTTCCTAAAACAACACCACCTTCTGGTGTATTTGGGATATCCCTTAATAAAATAGCAATATCCGATCCTGATTGTCTAGAAACACTTCTAAAAGTAAGGTTTAGATTCAACGCATTATAACGTCGTAATGCTTCGTTAAATGCTGATCGCATACTAGAACTAAATCCAGATTCTAGATACACATCAATAGTTACAGTACGATCTCTGGGCAATAGGTTGGGCGTAACATAATGCTTGTCTTGAATCCCATCAGATTTCCTTGAACTTAGCATATCGTTAATCATTTCTTTGTCTAAGAAAATATCACCTTCTACAACAAAACCATCTTTTCCTTCCATTTCGGCTTGATACAGATGGTCTGTATTAAAACCTAACGATTCAATTTTGGGAGCAATCGCTAATTGTTGCGTTTCATTTTGATCTTCTGTTTCGCAAGAAGTTAATCCAAGCATAGTTAAACCTATGCATCCTAGGAGCACATTTTTTTTCATAATTATTTAAATTGAGTTTGTATTAGATCGTGAATATATGTAAAAAGTATTAGTAGTATCGGTGTGTTACAGCGACAACCAATTTTTGCTATATGGTAAAACCTTAATAAGAGATATAGCTTTGCCGTAAAAAACATAAGAAGTAGAATTTCGATAAAAGGGCAATGGGTAATACTATACGTTTGAGAATCTTTTTGTTAGATTAAAGCATGTAAATTTTTAAGAGTTATACTGCGAAGGTGGTAGAAATGTTAAAAATTCAATATGTTAAAATTAAAAAATTAACATCTTTGCCGGCTTTTTACTGAAAAAATGTGAATTGTGACAATGTATCGATGTGAAGGAGCTTTTATTTGCCTTTAGGTATAGCATTAATAAGTTTCTTGGTATATTCTTTTTTTGGATGCATGTAGATCTGGTCTGCATCTCCATGTTCTTCTATTTTTCCCTGGTTCATCACTAATAATTGATCCGACATATACTTTACCACAGCAAGATCATGTGATATAAAAATATAGGTAAAACCAAAACTTTCCTTAAGTTCATTGAGCAAATTAAGTACCTGCGCTTGCACAGAAATATCTAATGCGCTTACAGATTCATCGCATACAATAAGTTTGGGTTGCAACGCTATAGTTCTGGCAATACCGATGCGCTGTCGTTGCCCTCCACTAAATTCGTGTGGATAACGATTAAAATGTTGCTCATCAAGGCCAACACGTTCTAATAGCTGAATCACTTTTTCTTTACGTTCTACATCATTATAATGTAGTTTATGTACTAGCATAGGCTCCATGATTGCCTTGCCTACAGTCAATCTTGGATTTAGAGATGCAAAAGGATCCTGAAAGATGAGTTGAATTTCTTTGCGAAGACCTCTTATTGCTGAAGTAGACAATTGAGTAAGGTCTTGCCCTCTATATAAAATCTTACCCTTTGTTGCTTTGTCTAATTGTAAGATTGCATTTCCCAATGTTGATTTACCACAACCTGATTCTCCAACAAGCCCAAGAGTTTCTCCTTCATATAGTTTGAAACTTACATCGTTTACAGCCTTAAATTCTTTTTTACCAAATAATCCAACCTTCGAAAAATAGGTTTTTTCTACATTACAAACCTCTAAAAGGGGTGGTGTACTATATAAATTTTTATGATGTTGTTCTCGTTGTTCTTTGGTGATTACAGCCCTGTTTTGATCTGTGTTTTCGATAAAATCTGCTATAGTAGGGAGTTTTTTAAATCTAACATTCATTGTAGGTCTGGCATTAATCAACGCCCTGGTGTAGTCCTCTTTTGGGTGATGAAATATCTGATCAGCAGTACCAAACTCTACCATTTTTCCCTGATATAGTACAAGTACATTATCTGCAATTTCTGAAACCAATGCTAGGTCATGAGAAATAAATAACACACTCATCTTATATTCTTGTTGCAGACTTTTTAAAACACTAATAATTTCTTTTTGAACAGTAACATCTAATGCTGTCGTTGGCTCATCAGCAATAAGAAGTTTGGGTTTGCACGCAATAGCTATAGCAATCATGATACGTTGTTTTTGCCCACCACTTAACTGATGCGGATATGATTGATATGCGTTATCCGGATTAGGGAGCTTTACTTTATTCAATAGCGAAAAAACTTCAGCTTTAGCCTCTTTTTTAGACAATTTTGTATGCTGGAGGAGAATTTCCAACACTTGTTTACCACAGGAAATAGAAGGATTCAAAGAGCTCATCGGTTCTTGAAAAATCATGGCAATTTCGTTTCCGCGAATAGAGCGATATTCATTCTCAGTAAAGTCTAGCAAAGATTTACCATCATAAGTAATGCTTCCTTTCGAAATTTTAGAAACTTTTTCAGGAAGTAATCCTAAGATGGCTAGAGACGCCACCGATTTTCCACTTCCTGATTCTCCAACTACGCCCAAAATCTCATTTTTATGAATATCAAAAGAAATATCATGCAAAACTTGATTTTCAGTTTCTTCAGAGGAAAAAGAGAGACATAAATTTTGTACAGAAAGTAGTGTAGAATCGCTCATAAAATAAAACTAAGTAAATTTAAGGAATTCAAGACTTTTGAAGATTCCTTTTTACAACTATTTTGGTGTGATATTTATTATATTTATGCCTCAAAACATACTATGAGGTTACTAAAACTTTCTCTTCGTACACGGATTTTCATCTCTATGACCTTATTGGTTTTAGTGGCTTCAATATTAATTGCTGCGGTATCTATTTATCAGTATAAAGAAGAAGCAGAAGAATATCATCAAGAACGGTTAGAAAGAAAAGAGGAACAGATCCAGGTAACTATCGATAATGTCCTTAAGAGCACTACATATCCTATAAACGAAGATAATATATCCTTAATTTTTAGAGAGCGAGGACGTATATACCAGATTTCTGAAGAGCATTCATTGCCTATAAATATTTATGATTTAGCAGGTAAACTATTAATAAAATCCAAAAGCGATGTTGTTGCCGATACTACTGATAAAAGGCTCCCTACGGTTATCATTGATACACTATCTTCTATGTATGAAAGGCGATATTTAGTAAAATCTGAGCGCAATGACAAAAAATTCTTGACCTCGTATACCTATATTCTAGATAGTAGAGCCAAACCTTTGGCAATTCTCAACCTTCCGTATTTAGAGGATGATGATTTGATTACTCGAGAATTGTTAGAATTTCTCAGACGTTTAGGTCAGGTCTATTTACTAATGCTACTAATCGCAGTAGCGTTGGCATATCTTTTATCAAAATATATTACCCGTTCCTTAAAAACTATTTCGGATACTATTGATCAAACGCGGCTTGATAAACGAAACAAACGAATTGACATTGGTGATGCTAGTGGAGAAATTTATACCCTGGTCAATGCCTACAATAGTATGATTGATGAACTCGAAGAAAGTGCTGCAATGTTAGCAAAGAGCGAGCGCGAAGCAGCCTGGAGAGAAATGGCAAAACAAGTAGCACATGAGATTAAAAATCCATTAACTCCTATGCGATTAACGGTACAGAGTTTTCAACGCAAGTTTGATCCTAATGATGCTGCTATTGAGCAAAAAGTAAAAGAGTATAGCGATACGTTAATACAACAGATAGATACGATGAGTTCTATCGCATCTGCATTTTCGAATTTTGCGCAAATGCCGGCACAAAAAAGTGAAACACTAGATGTGGTCAAGATTGTAGGTTTGGCGTTGGATATATTTAATGAAGGTTATATAATTTTTCCTTCTGAGAAAGAGCAAATTATTGCCAAGTTTGATAGAACGCAACTTATTCGAGTGGTTACCAATTTGGTAAAGAACGGAATACAAGCTATTCCTGATGATCGAGTGCCAAAAATAATAGTCGATGTGTTTTCTGAAAACGGCGAAGTAGTTATTACAGTAGCGGATAACGGGGTTGGAGTGAATGAAGAAAACAAAAAGAAAGTTTTTGAACCTAAATTTACGACCAAAACTAGCGGAATGGGCCTTGGTCTGGGAATGGTAAAAAATATTGTGGAAACCTATAACGGAAGTATTACCTTTACCTCTCAAGAAGGAAAAGGAACTGTTTTTAAAGTTAGATTTCCGAAAGAACAATAATGCTTTACCTTTTCGCGTAAGCGGAAAATGGCCAAATTTTAAAATAAAATACAAAGATTCCCATCTCATGGGAATAAAAAAAAGTTTTCATGTACACAAACATCATCACATCTCAAAATAAGGGAATTACTACCATAACTATTAATCGCCCTTCTAAGTTAAATGCACTTAATAAAGATACTATTCAAGAATTACATGCTGCTTTTAGGGTTGCAGATCTTGATGCAGATACCAAAGTAATTATCATTACCGGAAGCGGAGAAAAAGCCTTTGTAGCTGGAGCGGATATTAGCGAGTTTGCAGATTTTTCGGTGTCAGAAGGAGGTAAGCTTGCTGCAAAAGGGCAAGAACTGCTTTTTGATTATGTAGCCAACCTTGCTACGCCAGTGATCGCGGCAGTAAATGGATTTGCGCTAGGCGGAGGATTAGAGTTGGCCATGGCAGCCCATTTTAGAATTGCCAGTGATACTGCCAAAATGGGATTGCCAGAAGTTTCTCTTGGGGTTATCCCAGGGTATGGTGGTACCCAACGTCTGCCACAATTGGTAGGTAAGGGGAGAGCCATGGAAATGATTATGACTGCCGGCATGATCGATGCACAACAAGCATTACAATACGGATTGGTAAATCATGTAACTGCCTTAGAAGAACTAATACCTCTGGCAGAAAAACTTGCCAGTAGAATTATGAGAAACTCATCGGTAGCTATTGCAGCTGCAATTACAGCTGTAAATGCTGCATACGAAGATGGCACTAATGGATTCAATGTTGAAATAGAACAATTTGGAAATTGTTTTGGCACCGAAGACTTTAAGGAAGGAACTACAGCATTTTTGGAAAAGCGTAAAGCTGATTTTCCGGGAAAATAAATAAGAATAATAGTTTTGAAATAAAAAAATAGACTTCAACTCTTAGGGTGTTAATTGTAGAGTGAAGCCTGTTTTTAACAATTCTACTATTATTTTTTGTAAAACCGCTTTACAAACCTTCTGCCTGAGGCGGTATTAATTTCAATAAAATATAGCTTTGATCGTTTCAATATTTTCTCAGTATTGATAGAGAAGACATTAGAACTAAAAATGCCCTCTTTTAACGTATGACCAGAAATATCAAAAATTTTAAAAGTCATTTTTGATTTTTCTTCAAACAAAGGCGCTAAATTATCAGGGGATATTGAAATATTTAATTGGTCATCAACTGGGTTAGGATATATTGAAATTGACTCAGAAGCAATATCTGGTTGTTCATCTAATCCAAATTGTCTCGTACTGTTAAGGTTATTTTGTGTTTCCGAATTGATTAGTGATGCCAATTGGCTTTTTAATTCGTTGTAATTTGATAAATCGTTACCAGAAATATTTTGACGTAAGAGATTGTTATTTTCAAAAGGATCAGTATTTAGATTATAAAATTCTTCAATACCACTATCAAATGTAATAAGCTTATACGAAGAATTTCGTATAGCTGTACCGTCTACATCATCGTTAGCACCAGCAATTTCTGTAAAAACCCAATCCCTTACCGAAGCTTGCTCACTTTTAAGAATCGGGAGTAAACTTTTTGCATCAATATTAGTTTGACTGGGAGCCGTTTGTGACAGATCGATATTCATCAATTCTAATGAGGTTGAAAATAGGTCGTTAATATTAACCAATGCATTACTGTTTCTTCCGCCATTAATTACCGCAGGACCCGTAATGATCATTGGTACATTAACACCTCCTTCATATAAGGTTCCTTTAGCACGAGTACTATCAAATGGTGCCTGAACCACTTGACCAGTTGTTCCATTATCACCCACAAAAATAATATTGGTATTTTCATATTGCCCGGTACTTTTTAAATATTGAATTAGCCGACCTACCTCTGTATCCATAGCTTCTATTGAAGCTTTGAAGTAAGGAATCGGATTTCTTCTAATATCTCTTCGAGAACCACTCAAATTATCAAAACTATGTAGATCATTTGGTGGCAAGTGAAAAGGCGTATGGGGATTCATGAAGGCTAACCATTGAAACCAAGGCCCCGTTTGCTGATTAATCCAACCAATGGCATCATCGACATTCTCTGTTGTAGAATAATTTGAGACTTCTATAGTATTTCCGTTGGTAGTTTTACTCCAATTGAAATAGTCAAAAGCACCCAATAAGAGGCCAGAGTAATAATCAAAGCCCATTATATTCGGATTGTCTTCATTGCCATTGTTTTCATCACTTAAATGCCATTTCCCAATGCAAGAGTTGGTATGATTTGAATTTGAGTCTCTAATAGCCTTCGGAAGCGTAAATTTGTCAGTTGAGATTCCAACGCCACCATTACGACCTCCAACAACATACTGTATGCCATTTCTAAAACCATATTGACCGGTAAGGATTCCGGCTCTGGTTGGGGAACATACCGGATTAGACCATGTGTTTTTGAATTGAACCCCAGCGGAAGCCAATCGATCAATATTGGGTGTAGGTGCTGGATCCGAACCTTCATTATAAGTAGACATATAATCTACTCCTAGATCATCTGCAATAATGAGTAGAACATTATGTTCTTGAGCATAAAGTGAAAATGTTGCCCATAGTAAACAAGAAATAAAAATTGATTTTTTCATAAGTTTTAAGATGAATTGGTTTTGTTATTGGACTTTAAAAAATATAAAAGGTTTATTTTGACAAAGGATTTTATAAAAGCAATTGAATTAGATTTAACTCGTTATTATCAAATCTGTGGTTTTTTAAGCTTTCGCTCATAAAATCAAATAGAGGCATTCAGTATCCAAAATTCAGTTGCTGCTGTTCTCCAATTTTTCTACAGAATAATTTGTACTAAGAAATAAATGTCTTGCTAACTTGAATTTTGTATTTTTATACGTACCTCTTTAAACCTTAAAAAAATAATGAAAGCTTTGTATAAAAACCCTTTAATTATTATTCTGATAGTATTAGCTATTGCTAGTTTTAATTATTTTAAAGAATATTTACCTTCTGTACATCTTATTAATATAGAACTTAGTAATATCATATCTATACTGGGGTATTTATCTGTGATTATGTTGGTTGTAGAACAAGTCATAGAAATATTTGTACATGATCCCAATGAGAAAAATAAAATTAAAAATAAAAGACGTCTGGAAGAGATTAATCGCTATTTGGAAAGTATAAATGACCCAGAGAACTCTGTAGTAATAGATATACAATCACTCCCTGAAGAAACAAGTGCAGACAAGGTGATAAGAATACTAAAAGAAAAAAAAGAGATTGAAGATTTCCTACTTACGCATGGACAGCTAAGACAACAACGCACCATTACAATCGCATTTGTTATAGGATTAATACTCTCTTTGTCGGGTATACGACTCATGTCGGGTATTATATTACCAGAATCTGCATCAGAACTTTCTGAAATTCAGATCAAGGTTATTATCTCTATTGATATTATTCTTACGGCAGGTATAATTGCAGGGGGTAGTGACAGAATGCATCGTCTTATCAAAAGAATCAAAGAGATTATAGGCAATGAGAGTTTTTAGCGTTACTTATTTCCTGTAAAAATTCATTTCATCAATATATTCCCATACTTTTTTAGGTAAAATCGGTCTTATATTCTTGTTTTCTGAAATAGCATTACGAATAAAAGTTGAGGAGATTTCCATAATTGGAGCGTTAACTTTATGGATTTTTGGATGCTCATTAAATTGAGTTTCTACACTTCCTTCAGCTATTCTCGGATATACATAAATGTGATGATGTTCTAGAATGACCTCATAATTTTTCCATTTATGAAAACTTTTAAGGTTATCCTCTCCCATAATAAGATTAAATAAATGTTCTGGAAACAATTCCTGAAGATGTGCTAGGGTATGTACTGTATAGTTAGGTTGTGGTAGTTTAAATTCGACATCACTAGGTTTTAATTTTGGATATGATGCTGTAGCGCGGTAGACCATTTCGTAACGATGATGATTATCGAGTAGCGAACTTTTCTTTTTATGAGGATTATGAGGAGTAACGATCATCCATATTTCATCGAGATCAGAATACTCTGCCATGTGATTAGCGATCGCCAAATGCCCAATATGAATTGGGTTGAATGTCCCGAAATACAATCCGATTTTTTTCATATTATATCATCACTTGTTCCATAGTGGTTCAGATTGCCAGTCATTAGGATAACCAAGATCAATTTTTTTTATCTCTTGATATTCTTCAAATAAATTATTCAACTTATTTTTAAAAGTATTGTATGGATTAACTTGGTCGATAAGATAAGCAGAAATACAAATTGCAGCATATAAGTTTAATTCTTTATCATTAGTTTCTTGATTTTTATTTTCCCAAGTACTAACCCATTCTTTATAAGGTGTTTTTGGCCAAACAGGACTTATAGTTAAAACAATATTCCATAAACGACTATGATGAGCGCATATATTACGGATATAGATTATTGTATTAATCCAAGACTTTAAAACATCATGATGTAAACCAAAGTGTTTTGCTATTGTAACTTGTTCTGTTCTATCATTTAGATTTTTAAATATTGAAAATAATGAATTGAAAGATAATGTTTCAAAACTTTTCCAGGAAGGAGGGATATATTGGTTGTATTTTCTATTATATTTTTTTATAAACTCTTGATTTGAATCTTTAGTATTTACGCAAAGCCTTTTCAAGAGATCAATAAAGAAAGGATAACTTTTAAAAGCATCTTTATTTTCAAACCAAAAACCTGAATTATATTTATTTGACAAATGAAAAATGATTTGTGTCCTTAGAGCAATTTCTATTTGTTCAATAGCATAGAACATTATAATTCTAAGCTCGCTGTCAAATTGATAAATTCTAAAAATTTTTTCAAAATATGAATTAGGTTTAAAAATTTCTTCATCTTTTGGTTCTTTTAAAAAAGGATACCAGTAAGCACTTAATCTGTTGTAGCTGATGTTTTCAAGAATTTTTTCAGCTTTTACCTTATTTTTAAAATTCAACCCTCTTTGTTCAAGTAATTCTACTTGTTTTTTAAAGGATTTAGGAAGTTTTGTGTAATCAATTTTTTTAGTCATAAAAAACAAAAAACCCGCCAAAAATGCGCTTCAGTGAGAGGCGAGGCAGGTGTTGATACTACAAATATAGTTATTTTTTTATTCCGATGAAGATTAGGGCTACAAATATTTTAGCTTAAAAACTTACCCCAAAAGAAACTTTTTCACCAACTGATACACTTCTACTTGCGCTTTTTCGAGATCATCATTGGTTACAATAGCATCAAATTGTGGCGCAGTAGCCATTTCTGTTGATGCCTTTGCCACACGCATATTGATTTTATCAGCAGATTCGGTTTTGCGTTTTTTTAGGCGGATCTTGAGCTCTTCTATACTGGGTGGTTTTACAAAAATAGCCAAGGTGCGATCTGGATAGATTCTTTTGATGTCAAGACCTCCAACTACATCAATATCAAAAATCACGTGCTTTCCACTATCCCAAAGACGTTGTACTTCAGTTTTTAACGTACCATAAAAATTATCGCGGTATACTTCTTCCCATTCAAGAAATTCTTCAGCTTTAATTTTATCCTTAAATTCTCTTAGGGATAAGAAATAATAGTCTTTCCCATGTATTTCTCCTCCGCGCGGGGCTCTTGATGCTGCAGAGATTGAGAACCCGAGGTTGAGTTCTTCTTTGTGTAATAAATGCTTTACTAAAGTAGTTTTTCCACTACCCGATGGTGCCGAAAGTACGATAAGCTTACCCTGACTCATTTACAAAACGTTTAACAATTGTTCTTTAATTTTCTCAAGTTCGTCTTTCATTTGCACGACCAATTGTTGCATTGGCGCATAGTTTGATTTACTACCAATGGTATTAATTTCGCGACCAATTTCTTGCGTTATAAAACCCAATTTTTTTCCGTTTGAATCAGAAGAGTTTAACGCTGTAGTAAAATATTCTATATGGTTAGCTAGTCGAACTTTTTCTTCGGTAATATCAAATTTTTCGAGATAATAGATCAATTCCTGCTCAAACCGGTTTTGATCTACTTCTTCTTTAAGATCAGAAACAGCTTTGTGTAATCGTTCTTTAACTCCTTCGATACGTTCGGGATCCATAGTGATGACCTGCTCAAGTAAACGCTCAATATTACTAATACGTAAAACAAAATCTTTTTCTAGAGCCTTGCCTTCATCCATCCTATAGCTTTCTATGGCATCCAATGCTTCTCTAAGTCCTTTTTCTATAGCTTTGAACTCTTCTTCGTCAATTTCTTCTCGAATGGTTTTTAAGGCATCCGGCATACGAACGGCCATTTTTAATAGCTCTGTTGCATCCCCAGATGCATCAATAGCCTCTAGTTGTTGCATATAATCGTTAACGACGGCCTCATTTATTTTGGTCGACGTTTCTTCGGCAGTGATTTCTACATACAATCCAAAATCTACCTTACCTCTTACTAATGTTTTGGCAATGGTATTGCGCATATGAAGTTCTTTTTCACGGTATTGTGAGGGAGTTCTTGCGTTTAGATCCAAGTTTTTACTATTAAGTGATTTCACTTCGATAGTGATTTTTTTTGTAGGGAGCTGAAGAATAGATTTCCCAAAGCCTGTCATAGATTTGATCATAGCATTTTGATAAAAGTTGCACGAAGATACGAAGTAATTATGAATGCAGAATTAAGAAAAATTAATACAATCTAAAAACTAGGTAAGATGGGTTCATTATATTACATTAGGCGTCTGGCTTTTTATCACGTATTCTTTTATATAGTTTAATTCCAAGCATTAGTAAAACCGATAATGATATGATCCCAATAACTCCATAGATCCAATTTACTGCATCACGAACAATAACCAGAAAAATAACCGAAAATAAAATTATCGTAGACCCCTCATTCCACATACGCATTTGATTAGACGACCATTTTATAATATCCGCCTGAAGTTGTTTATAGATAAGATGGCATTTTATATGATAAGCAAAAAGTAAGATCACAAAACCAAGCTTAACATGCATCCAGGGTTGTTGTAGCCAGGCAGGCATTAAAATTAATAACCATATTGCAAATAACGTTGCCAGAATAGCCGAGGGCCATGTGATAATAAACCATAAACGTTTGGCCATTATTTTGAGTTGATCCCCTAATATTTCTTTATCAGGTGAAGGTTTTTGAGTGGCTTCAATCTGATATACAAATAATCTAGGGATATAAAACAGCCCTGCAAACCAGGTAATCACAAAGATGAGGTGTAGGGATTTTATGTAGTTGTAGTATTCTAGCATTTATTTTGATTTCTTGGCAAGGTTTTGATGTGTATTGAATAGAGAATAGATAACTACAGTATCATTTTGAATCGTAAAAAGAATTACATAAGGAAATTTGGCTATTGATATTTGACGAAAAGGATACCTCTGTATTTGAAAATGTTCAGGATATTTTTGTAGGTATGCGATTTCAGCTTTAATGATATTCAAAAATCTAAAACCTAAACCTTTGTGTTTCGACTCATACCAAGCTAACGCATCTTTTATTTCTCGTTCTGCATCAGGTTTAATGATGAGTTTATAAGTCATATTTCTTGCTAAGTCTTTGTTCTACTTCTTCCCAAGTATAACTTTCTGTTTCTCCTGCAAGATGTTTTCTATGATCTTCATCTAACTTCCTATAATGCAACTCAGGAACTATATCAATCTCTTTAGTTTCATATACTTCATTTGGCTCCATAACCTGATTGTTGTCATCCATAGTATCTTTCAGAATATGCTCTATTTTATTAAGAATCTCAATATCATTACAATCTAAGACAGACTGTATAAGTTGTAATTTTATTTGATGAATATTCATAAATCAAATATAAGAAATTAAAGATTATATATGTCAATGAAGGCTCTACTCCACAAAAAGATAATTGAGTTGCGCAGTATTAAATTCAGTATTAAAATTTTTAACTTCTTTAGAAACTAAGGCATCAAAAGCCTGTAACTGGTCTTCAATCTTTTTAACAAGTTCATTTTTTACGGCAATATCTTGTGCTGTAGGACCAAAATCTCCTATGCCGACCAAAGAATTAAGATGTCCTAGTTTATTCGTTAATTTTATAGGAAAGTTTAAGGGATCTTGTCTGCTCTTGTTTTTAGTCTGATACAATGCTTTTTCAATTTCACTTAACTGTTTTTGTAGTGCTGAAGCTCTTTCTACCAAATCTTTGGTTTTTTCATGCTCTTTGTACTGTGCTGAGAATGCCTTAAGCTGGGCATTAATTTTTCGAATTTTTTTAATAGACTTATGGGCTTTGTCTACGGTTTTGTTTATGCTTGTAATAAAATCAAACTGCATTTGCATCTGTTGTGGTGTGGCTTCAGCTCTTGGATCAGCCAGAACCGTAAAGGGCTGTCTGGACATTTCCTCTCCATTGACACTCAAACTTACAGTATAGTTCCCGGGAACAGCTTTTGGACCATCGAGATTTGCCCACCAAAGGATCATATCTTCTAATTTTTCTGCCCCGGTACCCCGCATATTCCAAGCAAACATATTGGCTCCTTTTTTGATATCTTCTAACTTATCTTTTTTCTCCTTGGCTTTTGTACTAAAAGATTTTAGGGTATCATTTTTAGTATTGAAATAGGTGAGTGCAATGGTGTCTTTTGCTGCATCAAAATTCTTCAGATAGAAATATGTTAGTACACCTTCAGGATGATTGGTGCCTTCAGTTTTAGAGTCCTTTGTACTTCCCCCTCTCATACGATAGGTGTTTTTGGGTTTGAAGAGCATATGCTCCTGAGTTTTTAAAGAAGAACTTAGCTGATGTATAACAGTTAAATCATCAATAATCCAGAGACTTCTTCCTTGGGTAGCTACAATAAGATTATTGTCTTTGATGGTTAAATCAGTAATGGGAACTATCGAAAGGTTAAGTTGAAATGGCTGCCAAGTTCCACCGTCATTAAATGAGATGTACATACCAGTTTCGGTACCGGCGTATAATAATCCCTTACGTGCTGGATCCTCGCGTAGAACCCGTGTAAAATGCTCTGGGGCGATTCCATCTGTTATTTTGGCCCACGTCTGACCGTAATTTGTAGTTTTATAGAGATACGGGGCAAAATCACCTGATTTATACTTGGTTCCGGCAATGTAGCAAGTGCCTTCATCAAAAATACTGGGTTCGATACTATTGATCATCATCCACTCTGGCATTCCTTTGGGCGTTACATTATTCCATGATTTTCCACCATCTTGGCTTATATGCACCAATCCATCGTCACTACCTACCCAAAGCACGCCTTCTTTTTTAGGGCTCTCGGCAGCAGCAAAAATAGTACAATAATACTCTACCGAAGTATTGTCCTGAGTAATAGGGCCTCCAGAGGATTTTAATTTGCTTGAATCATTTCTGGTAAGGTCAGGACTGATGACTTCCCAGCTTTGTCCTTCATTTTCGGTTACATGAACGCGATTAGAAAAGGTGTAGAGTCGATTGGGGTTGTGCTTTGAGAATAAGATCGGAAAATTCCATTGAAAACGATATTTCATATCCTCGGCACCATGCCCCATAGGATTGTCTGGCCATACACTAATAGATCTAATGGTCTCGGTTTTGTGATTTACACGCGTTAAGAAACCATCATAACTACCGCCATAAACGATGTCATTGTTTTTTGGATCAACAGCAATATGTGCTGATTCTCCTCCAGCTGTGCGCTCCCAATCTTTTTCAGAAATAGATTGACCTGTGCTTCTGTGATTGATTCGTATGGTAGAATTATCTTGTTGTGCTACATAAATTCGATACGGAAAGCTATTATCTGTTGTTACTCTATAAAACTGCGATGTAGGTTGGTTGTGATAGGTGCTCCAAGTCTCACCCCCATCATAAGTAACTTGTGCTCCACCATCATCACCAATAATCATACGTTTCGGATTTTCTGGAGCGATCCAAAGATCATGATGATCTCCATGAGGAGCATTAAAGCTGCTAAAATTTTTACCTCCATCTTTACTTTTGTGATAGGATACGTTCACAACGTAGACTACATCTTTGTCTTTTGGATCAGCATAAATACGAGAATAATACCATGCGCGCTGGCGCAGGCTTCGAGAGCTATTTAATTGGTTCCATGTATCTCCACCATCATCACTACGATATACGCCTCCTTTTTCTTTATTTTCTACAATGGCCCATACACGTTCGCTATCAACAGGAGATACTGTTACACCCATAATGCCCAGCGTATCTTTGGCAAATCCTTTGTTTTTCGAAATTTCATTCCATGTTTTTCCGCTGTCGGTACTTTTCCAGAGCGCAGAGCCATTTCCTCCAGAGCTCAAGCTGTATGGTGTTCTACGAGCATTCCATGTAGAAGCATATAAAATTCTTGGATTATTTGGATCCAAGGTTAAATCTACTGCTCCAGCATCCTGATTGGCAAACAATACTTTATTCCATGTTTTTCCGCCATCCATACTTTTATATACGCCTCGATCTTGTGTAGGTTTGTAAATATTTCCTAAAACACCTGCGTATACAATATCTGGATTGGTTGGATGAATTGCTATTCTTGGGATATGTCTACTTTTGGGCAAACCCGATTGCACCCATGTTTTTCCTGCATCTACACTTTTCCAAACGCCATATCCCGAGGATACGTTTCCGCGAAGCGTTTTTTCACCCCCACCTACATAAATTACGTTAGGATCGCTTTTTGATACTGAGATTGATCCAATAGATCCTCCAAAAAAACCATCAGAAATATTCTCCCAGGTACGTCCACCATCTGTTGTTTTCCAGACGCCCCCACCGGTAGCTCCAAAATAAAATAAATTCGGTCTATTAGGTACACCGGTTACAGCAGCACTTCTCCCACCTCTGAAGGGTCCTATCAACCGATACTCTAGCGCATCATAGAGCTCTTGATTATAGGTTTGAGAATTGATAGTGAAAATACTTCCGAAAACAAAAAAGAGTATGCAAAGTACTCGGGTAAATTGTGAGTGCATGTTAGCTGAATTTTAGTTAAAATGCCTTAGTGTTTTTGTACATGTAGATTTGATGGGATACTAAAGTCTGGAATTAAAAATAATTTCAAAAGATTTTCACGTAATTTTAACCTTGGTTTATGCCCGATCATTATTATTTTTGAAAGATGTTCGAAAAAGGTTTCATACTTGTCTTAAGTTGTCTTGGAGTAATCCAAGCCTTGTTCTTATGCTTTTACCTCTTTAGGGTAAAAAAAGGAAATCGCAGAGCGAATACATTTTTGGCCTTTATATTACTGGGATTAACGATTCGAATTGGAAAATCTGTTTTTCATAATTATATCGAGGTTGATCCACGCATACGCAATTTAGGGATTGCCACTATTTTGGCTGTTGGTCCTTTTCTTTGGTTTTATGGGAAAGCAGTTTTCGAGAAACAAAAAACTTTTTCGAATAAACAATATGTACACCTGTTACCATTTGGGTTGTTTGTGCTATGCAGTCCAATAATTCCAAATAGAGGAGATGTTGCTTCCTACGTTGCCTACGGATTGGTCTTTATGCACTTGGGAATTTATCTAGGCATGTGTTGGAACTACCTTTTTAAAAAAAGAAATGTAATAACACCACAACTTTTTAAATGGTATCGCAATATTGTCATCGGAGTGAGTTTGATTTGGATAGTATATGTTGCAATTGTTTTGAGATGGATTCCGGTTTATATTTTGGGCGCAATTTTTTTTTCATTTTTAGTGTATCTATTTTCATATTTGTTATTGAAGCGTCATGTATTTACATTAGAAAAATATAGTAATTCGACTATAAATACAACAACTTCAAAAAAAATACTTCAACAGGTGAAGCGTTTATTAGAAGAAAACGAGGTGTATCTTGATAGGGATAGCTCTTTACAAAGTATTGCTGAACAACTACAGGTAAGTCCCCGAGAATTATCCCAAGTGATTAACGAAAATGAACAGAAAAACTTCTCTGAATTTGTGAATCATTATCGAATAGAAAAAGCCAAAAGGCTCTTGATTGATCCAAGTTATGTAGACGAAAAAATTGCTACTATTGCTTATGATTGTGGTTTTGGTAATGTAACCTCTTTTAATTTGGCTTTTAAATCAGAAACCCAACGAACACCTTCTCAATATAGGAATCAGTATAAAGTTGCCTAGATTTGTTAAAACATATGGTTTATGATCTATTTTGAGTGTTTTTTGTTCAAACTTAAGTGTTTTAATTAAAAATAAATTGTTTAAATCGAACTACAAAATATCCCTATAATCCCCTCAAGGGGGATATTACTTCGAAGGGGTGTTTAGGATATGTTTTGATCAAGTTTTATATGTATTCTGGATTAAAAAAACATGTCAAGTAGGGTAGAAGAAACATATTTAAGTTTTTCATTTTAAAGATCATGTTTTTTAAAGAATTTTATTAAGATTTTTTTGATGTTGCAGGCAGAAACAGCAACATCATATCTATGAACAGATTAATTTTAATATTCTTGGGTATTGCAATAGGATGTAGTAAAGTCAAAAAACCTTGGCAAGCGTCTTATTCAAAAACAAAACCAATCAAAGAAACTATTGTAGATAGCCTTAAGCATCCCTGGAGTATGGCTTTTATTTCTGAAGATGAAGCATTAGTCACAGAAAAAGATGGAAATCTGCTACGAGTAGACCTTTCTACCAAAAAAAAGAAAATTATGGAGGGTTTTCCAAAAGACCTTACTGATAGTATTCGGGTAGTTTGGCGAGGGGATAACTCAGGAATATTTGAAGTTGTATTAGACCCGGATTTCAAAAACAATCATCATGTGTACCTTTCTTATGCGGCAAAACAACAAGGGATAGGTAGTGCTACCAAAGTTGTAAGGGCAGAACTAAAAAATGATTCACTAGTCAATATCAAAACACTACTCGAAGCAGGCCCTTTTACAAAAGAGTATTTTCATTACGGCGGGGGTATGGTGTTTGGACCCGATGGTACATTATACATCACTATGGGGGAGCGACTATTCAGAGAAATTGATGAACCCAAATTACCGATTGCCCAAGATTTAAAAGATAAACGAGGAAAAATTTATAGAATAAACTCCGATGGAAGTATCCCAGATGATAATCCGGATTATGGGTCAAATGCAGTGCCAGGGATATATGCCATAGGAATTAGAGCTGCACAAGGCATCACTGTACAACCAGAAACAAATGCAATTTGGTTTAGTGAACATGGCACGCGGCAGGGTGATGAGGTAAATCGATTAAAGGCAGGAGCTAATTATGGGTGGCCAATTATCACGACAGGTGGCTATCGCAGTAGGGCATATGTTCCCCCAACAATAGAAGGAGCAGTATATACAGACCCCACTTGGTATTGGCAACATACCGTAGCGCCAACCGGATTGATGTTTTATACCGGAGATGAGTTTCCTGAATGGAAAAATGATCTGTTGGTTCCTGGCTTATCAAAAGGAAGTCTTTGGAGATTTAGGATAGAAAATGATACGATCAAAAGTGCCGAAGAACTGTTTATTGATGATCGAGTTCGGTCTAGAAAAGTAGTTCAAAGTCCAAACGGTAGATTGTATATGTTGACTGATGAGGATAATGGTAAAATTATAAGAATAAAGAATACTACGAATACACACTAAAAAAAGCAAAAACATGAAAACACGTATTGTAACTATCCTATTTTTAGCGCTAAGTACTGCAATTATCGCTCAGTTACAGTCTGAAGAGGATCATATTAAAACTACCATTACTAAGTATCTCGAAGGAACATCGTATAACCAACCCAAAACGATAAAAAAAGCCTTTTATAAAGAAGCAAGTTTGTTTCTTACACATAAAGAAAAGAAACTATGGATTGTTCCGATAGCAGAATATGCTTCTTGGTTTGAAAAGAAAGAACAAGGTACATTTAATGGTAGGGTAGGAAAAATACTTTCTATAGATCAAGAAAATGATATTGCCATGGCTAAAGCCGAAATTTTGGCCAAAGGAAAAGACATACGATACATAGATATTTTTCTGCTAAAAAAAATTGAAGGGCAATGGAAAATCATTAGCAAAGCTGCAACAAGGATAAATTAAGGGACTATCTTGATTACGGTTTTGGTAGTGTGACTTTTGTTCATCCTTACTTTTATATTGAGTAGAGAAGTTACAACACCTCGATAAAGAAACCGATTTAAAATGATATGGGATAGTATTATTTTTCTTTTTTTCAACATTTAGAAAATAAATTTTAAACAAGTCAGTTATTATTTTAGAATGGATTCCACTATTCATCATAAGTGATTTCATTGTCAAAATGCATTTAACTAATCGTTGATTTACACCCCCTTTGATTGCCGTTTTGTATAGTTTTCTTTGGTCACGATACACTTTTAAAAAAGAAATTATAGTATTGTGCTATTTCATTATAAAAAATTTAATCTTACCGCACTGTTATGTTGTATAACGGCAGTACTAGTGCTGCCAATCCAATTTACGTTGGCACAGGATTTTGATAATGACAATGTTATAGATCTTTTGGATCTTGATGACGATAATGATGGTATTTTGGATAAAAACGAAGACTTTTGCGTTACTGCAAATGCAGATAATGGGATGTTTACCGGACCTACCTCTAGTAATATTAGTTGGGATTTTCCTACTGGGGAGTTGCAACCTTTTTCACTTACAGATATTACAATTGGTCAAGAGTTTAGTGTAGGCCCTACATCATTTATTAGAAAGTCAGGCAATTATTCTTTTCGGATTAATTTTTCTAATGCTGTGCCAGCAAGTGAAATAGTATTAGTAATTTTTGATTATGACCGTTCTGGTTTTATCAATTTTTCTGTTACTCAGGGTATAGCATCAAGTTTGGATTTTAAAGCTTTGCAGTATAACGGAGAGAGAATGCTTACTTATAGTTCTAGTACTGGTAACCTTAGTAGATCCTCATCAATGAGTATTAATAACCCTTCAGAAGGAATAGCGCTAGTAGGTTTAGGATCGAAAACAGTATCCTCAATAACTATAGAAACTATCGGATTGTCTTCCGGTGATCAAATAGGATATTTTATCACGACACCTCCGTATTGTGACTATGATCAAGACGGTATATTAAATAGTAGGGATTTAGATAGTGATAATGATGGTATCTATGATGTGGTAGAGGCGAATGGTACTATATCTTTAGCAGCAGGACAAAATGGGCGAGCGCAAGATGATGATGACAATGTTAATAATACCGCGACTAGAGGTATACCTTCTTCTGCCGGAGCTGGTTTATCTGTGGTGCAAACAACAACCGGGGTATCAAATCACTTAAATGTAGATAGTGATGGTGATACTTGTTATGACACTTCTGAAGCTGGATTTACAGACCAAGATTATGATGGAATTCTAGGTGCCACCCCTGTTATTGTCGATAATAATGGCTTGGTAACTACAGGTGTAGATGGATATACCAATCCGGGAGTTGCATACCTAGATGCGACCAATACCGCGATTTGTAATACGAGTATTTTTATTGATAATCCGATTTCTATAGATAATATCATAAACCAAGAAGAGGCAAAAGCAATTAGAATTTCGGGGACAACAACAGGCGCCATAGATAACCAATTGGTTACCATTACCTGTACAGATTTAGATTTAGATAAGGTAGAAGTGCTCGTAGTGACCACAATAGATGGTAATTGGGTAGCACCAGGAATTGATATAAGTGAATTAAAAGAGGGTAATATCCTGATTCAGGCTAGAATTGTAAATCAATTCGGCTTTTCTGATCAAAAAGAATTAAATAGTATTCTAGACCAAACTCCTCCGGTAGTGAACAGTATTTCTACTTCTGCTATTTTGCCAGTTCTCACTGGGAGTAGCGAAGCCAATGCACGTGTTGATGTTGAAGTTAGTATAGATAATGATGTAGTAGCAACGTATACTACTGGAACTACTACTAACGGGGTTTGGCAAGTCGATACCCAAACTGATACTCCTGTTAGTGGACTGTTTCCAACCCTTAATGATAATGATAGTATTATAGTAAGGGCAATAGATGTTGCTGGTAATATTGGTTTAGGAAATGTAAGTATTGATACTACCAAACCAAGTGTCGATAGTTATCGTTCCTCAATAGTAAAGCCTCTACTTAGAGGTCAGGGAGAATCAAACGAAATTTTAGTTGTTTATGTTGATATTAATGGCGATGATAGGGTAGATGTAGTCTATCAAACTAGGGTGGATGATCAAAATAATTGGAGTATCGATCCTAACGTTGCACTAGCTTTAGAAGGGTTTTTTTATGATACAAATACAGGCGATGAGGTTAGTATACGGGTAATTGATGAGGCGAGCAACGTAGGTATGGGGATTATTTTGATTGATCTTACAGATACAGATAATGATGGATATCCTGATTTGGAAGAAGAAATCAATGGCAGTGACGCCTTAGACCCTTGTGATCCTGAACCCAATGCGATTCCTACAGGAGATTGTGATCGAGACGGAATAGAAAATCAATTTGAAACAGGAATTGACCTCGAAAACCTCCAAGATACAGATAATGATAACATACCTAATATTTTTGATCGTGATGACGATAATGATAACGTATTGACCATAGACGAAAGTCCAGATCCTAATGGCGATGGTAATCCTATAGATGCTATTGATAGCAATGGTAATGGTATTCCAAATTATCTAGAACCTAATAATTCGTTAAATGGAGAAGATGGAATTACTGTTTATGAAGCAATTTCTCCTAATAGTGATGGTTTAAATGATGTTCTTATTATAGAAGGAATAGAAAATATAGAGAATCATTTGTCAATATATAATCGATGGGGAACTGAAGTATTTCGAACTAAAAATTACGGAAAGGGTCAGAACTATTTTACAGGAATTGTTAATAATGAAAATACGACTTTTGCCCAAAAAAACGGTTTACCAGTAGGAACCTATTATTATGTATTACAGTATACTTTAAAAACAGGTTTACAAAAGAGGAGAGTGGGTTATATCTATATAAATATGTAGATTTTTTGTTTTGAAGATCATGATTGATTAATTCTTTTAGCTAAGCATAAAAACTCTTTTACTACAGTATTAAAATACCTCGGGTTATACTTGAGGGATTTTTTTATGTAGTTTTTGACATTATAAGTTTTGTTCGCACTTCTCGATTCAAAAAATATCCGGTAACGATAGTGGCTAAAACATCAGCAATGGGAAATGAGATCCAAACACCCAGTTCTCCATAAAATTTTGGTAAAATTAAAACCAAAGGAATAAAAAAGAAGCCTTGTCTGGATAGGGTAAGCATTAAAGCAGGAATCACTTTACCGATGGCCTGAAAATATGCTGCTCCAATAAGCTGTAATGCAATGATAGGGGTGGCTGCAAATACCCAACGCATAGGCGCTGCAGTTTGTGAAAGCACAAATTGGTTTAATGCTAACTCTTTTGGGCTTAAATTTGGATCATCACTTAAAAATAAGGAGGTGATTTCTGAAGGAAAAATCATTAGTCCTATAAAAACTAAGGTAGCAACAATCGATGCATATGTGATCGCAGTATTTATAGTTTCGCGCACACGTGGGTATTGTTTTGCACCATAATTATATCCTGCGATTGGTAAGAATCCTTGAGTAACCCCAAAAACAGGAAACAAGGCAAACATCAACATTCGACCAATGATAGCATATACAGCAACAAGCCCTTCTTGACCAATATTGAATAGAATATTATTCATTAATAGATAGGTGATACTTACTACAGCTTGTCTAGACATAGTAACACCTCCAAGAGATATAATTTCAGAAACAATATCTTTTTGAAGCCCTAGATGACGAAAACCAATCTTTAATTCAGAGTTTTTTGAAGTAAAAAACCAAAAAACATATAAAAAACACGCTATATACGAACCTGTGGTTGCCCATGCAGCGCCCTGCATTCCCATGTCTAGTATATAGATAAAAACATAATCCATGAGTAGATTGCCAACAGTAGGAATAATCATGGCAATCATGGCAAACTTGGGCTTGCCTTCTGCTCTAATAACTGTATTTCCCATCATGGCAAAACCAAGAATAGGCACACCGTATAAAATAATAGTATAATAAATTTTTGCGGGCTCAAATATATCGCCTTTACCACCAAATCTTGGGATGATATCATCTACAAAAATTAAGCCTAATATGACTAGTGGTACCATGATCACTAATCCCAGAAAGATTTGATTACCGAAAGTTCTTAGTGCTTTCTCTTTGGTATTTGCTCCCAAAGCCCTTGAAATAATACTAGAACCGCCGATCCCGATAGACATGCCTAAGGCAGCAATAAAGAAAGACACTGGCAGTACAACATTAATTGCTGCAATAGCGATGGATCCAATCCAGTTCCCTACAAAAATTGAATCAACAAGAATATTAAGTGACATCACCAATATCCCTATCGAAGCAGGAACCGCTTGTTTAATCAATAATTTTCCTATAGGTTCTGTTCCTAAAGCTTCAGAAGAGACTTTTGCCATTAATGTGTTATTCTTTTTTTATGATTAATATGATATTCTTAATCTTCCTTGATCGACATAATAATATTGCCAATCTCCTCCAGAACCCGTAGTCCATCGATCTAACATAAAATAATTACTTCCCGAAGTGTTTCCTAAAATTTTATATGCTTCGACTGCTCTTCGATTTCGATACCAGTCCAGCGAGCGTCTTGCAACACAACGTTCTGGTCCATAGAAATATTGATTCAGAAAAAATGCATATCCTTCTCCAAATACCCGTGCTTTTCCTTGTTCATCGATACATACGGCGGTTTTTTCGTCTACGCCTATACCTTTTCCTCGAATTCCCCAATCTTTATTGATTCGTGCTAAGAAAGTAACATGACGACCTCGGCGATCAGGGTCATCATAATGCGTATCGGTAATCACATCCCTTAAATATGGGTTGTCAATAAAGTTATGCTTTTGCAACGTCAAGTTTTCATGATACGGATTTTGCATGGCTTCTTCTGATCGTATTGTTCCATTCATGGCATCAAAATATATTCCTCCTTGGATAGCACATCCCGCACTAGTACCACCGATGACTACTTTTTTTGTATTTCTGAGGAAATTAAGTGCGCTTTCAACTTTGGTATCTTTCCAATATTTCACATAATTATATTGGTCTCCGCCAGCAATAAAGACGGCTTCAGCATTTCGAATAGTGTTTTCAACTGTAATAGCATTGGCCTTTTCTACAGAATCAATAAGCAAAGTTTCTACAGAATTTACGTTTCCTAAATCAAAAAGATATTGATTGTACGCATCGGTTCCTGCAGACCGAAGCACTACAATATCGCCTCCTCCAGATTTATTGATCATCCACAACATTGCCGCATCTACATCAGTACTACCGCCCATTAAAAGAGTACCTCCAAAAGTGCTTGTAAGAACATCACTTGGATCTCCAACGATTCCGATTGAAGCATCAATATTTTTTTTGGAGTTTATGTCTGTTTGTACTTCAGGGCTTAGAATTTCTTCATTTTCACAAGAAAATATTCCCAAAAGGCAAATGATATAAAGAACTAATGAAATGTGTGATTTTTTCATAATGAGTTGCGTTAGTGTTAAAAATGAATCTCCTAAAAATAGGTAATTTATTTTAGCTATTTCAACCATTATTTAGATTCGGCAAGAGTTTTTGCCTTGCTCCATGCATTAACCCAATTTGCTAATACATCAGCCCAATCATCCCGATCATTTAAACAAGGAATGGTGGTAAATTCCTTACCGCCAACTTCATGAAAAATTTCTTCCCCTTCCATGGCAATTTCTTCCAGCGTTTCAAGACAATCAGAAACAAAGGCAGGTGTTACAATTGCCATTTTTTTAACGCCTTCTTTTCCCATTCTTTCGATAGTACGATCAGTATAGGGTTGCAACCAGGGGTCAAATCCTAAACGAGATTGAAAAGAAGTAGAATAGGTCCCGTTTTTAAGACCCAACTTTTTTGCTACTTGCACTGTAGTCATCTCACATTGATGTCGATAACAGAATTCGTGTTGCTCTGATCCTTTTTTAAAACAACATTTCCCATCCATCTTACAGTTGCCATTACTAATATCACTCTTTCTAATATGTCGTTCAGGGACACCGTGATATGAAAAAAGTAAATGCTCATAATCCAAGTTCTCAAGATGTTCAGCAATACTTTTAGACAAAACATCGATATATGCTGGTTTGTTGTAAAATGCAGGGATATCAACAAATTTCATGTCAGGAAAATGAGCCGTACGTAATTCTTCTGCTAATACCAGAATAGTTTCTGTAGTAGCCATAGCAAATTGCGGGTATAAGGGTATGATCATTACTTCATCAACTCCTTGATCATGTAATTCCTGAAGCCCTTTTTTGATACTCATAGCACCATAACGCATCGCTAACCCTACTGGTATCGAAGTACGCTCTGCTACTTTTTTTTGTAATCGTTCAGAAAGTACAATTAGAGGAGAACCTTCATCCCACCATATTTTTTTGTAAGCAGCCGCTGATTTTTTTGGTCGGGTATTCAAAATAATCCCTTTTACTAGCAACGTTCTGGCCCAAAGAGGAACATCGATAACTCGTGGATCCATTAAAAACTCTCCAAGATATTTTTTTACATCTTTAGGATCAGTACTATCTGGTGACCCAAGATTAACAAGAAGTGCGCCTTTACTCATAATTTTTCTTTTTCACGTTTAGCAAAAATACAAACTATTAGGAGCTTCAATACTAAAAAAGCGATAAGACTTTTTGATACTGCAATTACGAAATTGGTTTTGGCATAACATACCTTATAAATACGTTAAATTGTAATAAACTGAAAGTTGAGTTGTTTTAATTTAGTATTTTTATGAAGACTAAAAAGCAAAGATGAACCCAGTACAAGTAGTAGCATATTTGCTATAATTATTTATGCTAATTACAATGTGAAAAGGGGACATGTGACTGTTAACAAACACTATTAAACCACATGAAACGTATTATTGTAGATGTCGAAAAAGACAAACTACCTTTTGTATTAGAACTATTAGAACAATTCGAATTTGTATCCGTATTAGCGGATACTACTGATGAAGATCAAGGGATGTATGATTCTATAGTATCGTTACAAAAAGGTATTGGGATTCCCAGAGCGGAATCGTTCGATTCGTAAAAACAGTCTTTAACTTAGACTCGTTACATATTTTTTTGGAGTTGTGCCAAATTTCTTTTTAAATGCGGCAATGAAATGACTTGCCGTACTGTAGCCAACTTTTAACCCTACTTCATTTACATTATGACTTCCTGTTGCTAATAATTGTCTGGCTACTTCCATCTTATAATCAAATAAGAAAGCATACACAGGTTCTCCATAAATTTGTTTGAAACCGTCTTTGAGTTTTTTTAGAGGTAATCCGATTTCTTTAGACAATTCATTTAGAGTAGGAGGTTCAGACATTCTGGCAATGATAATTTCTTTAGCCTTTTTGATTTTAATTACATTCTCTTCATCCACCAAAAAAGGACACTGCTCTATATCTGCATCCTCTGGGCGATTAAAATAAAGACTTAATAGTTCATAAGCCTTTGCCTTAAAATATAATAGTTTAATAGATTGGTGTAAGCTATAGTTCGTGATTTGGTTCAATACTACAGCCATAGATGGTGAGATGTTACCATCGGTATAATATTTTTTATCTCGGTTTCCTTCTCCGAGGAAAGGAATATAATCTGCTTCTTTTGAGAATAAAGAGTGAAACTTTTGTATTGAAATTAATACAGTAATCAACCAGGAATCTTTTTCCATCTCTAAATTCATCGGTAAATCTCGCTGTGGGTTATACAAAAGCAATGAGTTTTCTTCAGAAAGGCTCAAAGCATAACTCCCATTATTGAAGTTGAAGGTAACAGCACCTTTAACACAGAAATGAAATTGAATATAATTGCTGTCAATATCTCTTACAACTCTTTGATTCTCATTGGCTTCGTTTTGAAATTTGAGAATGGTAAATCCTTCTTCAATTGAAGTTTCTTCTAAAATACCCAGAGCGTTATTTTTTAATTTAATTTCCATTTCTAGAGCGCGTTATTATTTAGAATAAATCTAAACTATCGATAAAAGAATCTTTTGAACTAGTACAAAAATAGGTGTTTTCAGTGATTTTTGTGTAAATAATATCATAAACAACGTTTTTCGATACTAAAAATCCTTCTGGCGTTATTTTTTTTAATCTAGGTAAGATATTTTTGTGACTGAAAATTTACATTTGATTGGATGGAGCCTCACCTTAGAGCAAAAGGAACAAATTTTTATACCGTTGGACTTAGTTACAAAAAAGCTGATGCAGAGATTAGAGGTCACTTTAGTGTAAGTGATGAGGCCAAAGATGCAATACTACATCAGGCAAAGCAAGAAGGTATAGAAGCTTTGTTGGTTACCTCTACATGTAATCGCACTGAGCTGCATGGTTTTGCCCAGCATCCATTTCAATTAATAAAATTACTTTGTGAGCATACTCATGGGACTGTAGAAGAATTTGAAAAAGTTGCCTATGTGCATAAGAATAATAAAGCTATAGCGCACCTCTTCAATGTTGGCACAGGCTTGGATAGCCAAATACTAGGAGACTTTGAAATCATAAGTCAGATAAAAATAAGTTTCAAAGCATCAAGGAAAGCAGGATTAACAAATCCATTTCTAGAACGACTTATCAATGCTGTTATTCAGGCAAGTAAACGAATTAAAAATGAAACCGAAATCTCATCAGGAGCTACCTCTGTATCTTTTGCATCTGTACAATATATATTAAGAAATGTAAATAATATTTCGGATAAGAACATTCTTCTTTTTGGTACAGGAAAAATAGGAAGAAACACTTGTGAAAACTTAGTCAAGCATACCAAAAATGATCAAATCGTTCTTATAAATCGAACTAAAGACAAGGCAGAAAAGATTGCAGGTAAGTTCAATCTCGTGGTAAAAGATTATGCTAATATACAGTCTGAGATCAAAAAAACAGATATTTTAATTGTTGCTACCGGAGCTCACAATCCAACAATCTCTAAACAACTGATCCACTCAGACAAGCCACTATTGATTTTGGATCTGTCTATCCCTAAAAATGTAGCAGATAACGTAACAGAGCTACCCAATGTTACTCGGGTACATCTCGATCATTTATCCAAAATGACGGATGACACACTGCAAAGAAGAAAACAACATATCCCACAGGCACAAGTGATTATTGAGGAAGTGAAATCAGAATTTGATGACTGGTTAGATACCAGAAAATTTGTTCCTACCATCAAGGCGCTTAAGAATAAACTCATCACTTTTAAAGATGCAGAAATTGATTTGCAACGCAAAAAGTATGAAGATTTTGATGAAGAACAGGCCGATATTATCAGTAATCGAATCATCCAGAAAATAACAAATCATTTTGCGAATCATCTCAAAGATGAAAACACCTCAGCAGATGAGAGTATTCAATTGATTCAAAAAGTCTTTCAATTACAAAATAAATAACTCTTGGCTAAAACTATTCGTATCGGTACAAGAGATAGTGAATTAGCACTTTGGCAAGCTAATACTGTACAAAAGTATCTAAAAAATTTAGGGTATCAAACCGAAGTACTTCCTGTAAAGTCTACTGGAGATCTTGTTCTAGACAAACCCTTGTATGAGTTAGGGATCACAGGTATTTTTACCAAAACACTAGATATTGCTATGCTCAATGGTGACATAGATATCGCTGTGCATTCTATGAAAGATGTTCCAACAGCGTTACCCATAGGAATCGTTGAGGCAGCAGTTTTAGAACGCGCTAATGTAACAGATATTTTGGTTCATAAGGGACTAGACTTTTTAGAAAGCACAGGTACTATTGCTACAGGCAGTCTACGCCGAAAAGCACAATGGTTACATAAATATCCATCACATATTACAGTAGATCTTCGAGGAAATGTCAATACCCGAATGCAAAAGCTTACTGATAACGATTGGAACGGCGCTATTTTTGCTGCCGCTGGATTAGAACGAATTAACTTGAAGCCTAAGCAGTATAGCACCCTGGATTGGATGATCCCTGCACCTGCACAAGGAGCAATGCTAGTCGTTGCAAAAGAAGAAGATACCTTTTGCCTGGAAGCAGTAGCGAACCTAAATCATAAACCATCAGAAACTTGCGTGCATATAGAAAGAGAATTTCTTAGAGCATTAGAAGGAGGTTGTACAGCACCAATCGGAGCCTTGGCAGTGATTGAAGAAAACACTGTTTATTTTAAAGGAAATTTGTTTAGTCTAGATGGTAAAAACAAAATTGAAGTAGAAAAACAAATACAAGTAAATGAAAGTAAAGGATTTGGAAAAGTCTGCGCAGAAGAAATATTAGATAATGGCGGGAGTGAATTAATGAAGGAGATTAAAGCAGAGATGAAATAGATTGAGCTCTAAACCCACCATATTATCCACTAAAAAACTTAGTGAAGCTCAAAAGGAGTTACTACTCAACTCTGGTTTAGGATATATAGAATATGATGCTATTCAAATTGAGCTTTTAGATGTTGAGATTGATAAAGCAGTAGAACATGCAATTTTTACGAGTAAGAATGCTGTATTGTCAATTCTAAATTCTAAATTCAAAATTCAGAAGTGTTTTTGCGTGGGAGAGAAGACCAAAAAGCTTTTAGAAGAAAAAGGATTGCAAGTGTTAGAAACTGCTCAAAATGCATCAGATTTGGCTCAAATTATTGTCAAAAAGTACAAAAATGAGTCTTTTTTGTTTTTTTGTGGAAATTTAAGAAGAGATGAATTACCCATGATATTAAAACAACATTATGTACATCTGAAAGAGCAAGTAGTATACAAAACACAATATAATTCAAAGAAGTATCATCGTTCTTTTGATGGAGTGCTATTTTTTAGCCCATCAGGAGTTCAAAGCTATACTTCAGAAAATGAAATGAATAAAAGTATAGCATTTTGTATAGGAAATACTACAGCCTCTGAAGCAAAAAAGCATACAGCTACTATAATCATTGCAAACAAACCCACTGTAGAGAATGTAATTGTTCAGGCAGTAAAGTATTTTAACTAAAAATAGCCATTCCTGTGTAAACAGGAATCCGAAATAATAACGAATATTAAATTGATTCCAGCCTATACTGGAATGACAGCGATATGATAAAAAACGATCTATTTCTTAGAGCTTTACAAGGAGAAACGGTAGAGCGCCCACCGGTATGGATGATGCGTCAGGCAGGAAGATACCTTCCTGAGTTTATGGCATTGAAGAAAAAGTATGATTTCTTTACCCGATGCAGAACCCCAGAATTAGCATCAGAGATTACAGTGCAACCAATTGATATTATTGGCCCTGATGCGGCTATCTTATTTAGTGATATTTTGGTGATTCCTCAGGCGATGAATATCGAAGTAGAGATGAAAGATGGCGTAGGTCCCTGGTTGCCAAACCCGATCCGTTCTTTAAAAGATGTAGCGCAGGTTATTGTTCCTGATGTACATGAAGAGTTAGGATATGTGATGGATGCCATTAAATTAACCAAAGAGCGTTTGGATAGTCGTGTTCCGCTAATTGGCTTTGCAGGTTCACCATGGACTATTTTGTGCTATGCTGTGCAAGGGCAGGGGTCTAAGAATTTTGATAAGGCCAAAGCACTTTGTTTTGCTCAACCCGAGGCAGCACATCAATTATTGCAAAAAATAACAGATACTACGATTGCATACCTCAAAGCCAAAGTCGCTGCAGGAGTAAATGCAGTACAAATATTTGATAGCTGGGGAGGGATGTTGTCGCCGGTAGATTATCAGGAATTTTCCTGGAAATACATGCAGCAGATCGTAGATGCATTAAAAGACGAGACACAAGTAATTGTGTTTGGTAAAGGGTGTTGGTTTGCTTTGCAGGAAATGGCACAATCAGGTGCTGCTGCCCTTGGGGTAGATTGGACCTGCTCTGCACGCAATGCTCGTTATCTCACAGGAGGAAACATTACATTACAAGGTAATTTTGACCCTTCGAGATTATTATCTCCACCAGCAGTGATCAAAAAAATGGTAAAACAGATGATTGATGAGTTTGGAAAAGACCGATACATAGCCAATTTGGGTCATGGGATTTTGCCTAATATTCCTGTTGAGCATGCTCAGGCATTTGTAGATGCAGTAAAAGAATACAAAGAATAACGAATGAAAATTTGGGGAGTACTAAAAGGGCTGAGCATGCGAGAACTATTGCAGCTGTCATTGCTTATGCTTCGAACTCCTTTTTTTATTATTCCTACGCTCAAGGCAACCAGAGAAACGATGGTCATTTGTGATTCGTTATATAAAGAAGAACATCACCAAAACGGAAAAGCAAACGCGTTTAGACATGCGTTATGGAATATATTAATTTGCCGTAAAACGTATAGAATCACTAAAAATGAGAAGAAATCGGTAATTTGGGCACAAAAAGTGACTGATTTACATGAAAAACTAGCACCAAATGAACCATTAGCCAAAGCGATGGATTTACATAATAATAAAATTGGACGAAAGCGATTCTCCCTTTTAATTGACAGTGATATAGAGGAAGTAATTGATTTTTTAAAAGAAAGCGTACAAAATGCCAAAAGAATTGTAGCGATTAATGAGATACGAGATTATAACAATGATTTGGTTTATCTTTAAGAAGAATGAAATAGTAGAAAAATTGAAACAAAACGCTGCACACAGCTACTCATTATAAATAAACCAAACTGTTCACCTGCGGTGGATTAAAATAATTACTTATGTTCAAAAATATTATCAACGCAGTAAAAGCTTACTTTGGGACATTCAAGCTGATCTCTACATTGGGATTATGGAAATATTTTGCAATACCGGTTTTAATTAGTGTTGTTACGGGACTTACATTTGTTACGCTAGTCTATTTCTTTTCGAGTGCAATCGGTCAGTTTATTGCACGAGCTTGGGTGTGGGAATGGGGAGCAGAAACGTTTGCAACGATTAGTAATTTTATAGGTGGAGTATTAATTCTAGTTGTAGGGTTAATACTGTATAAGCATATTGTAATGGCATTGTCTGCGCCATTTATGAGTCCGGTTTCAGAAAAAATAGAAGCTCACCTTTTAGGAAAAGCAAATTATGTGCATCGCAAAACTTCTTTTGCCAAGCAATTATCAAGAGGGGTACGTATCAATATGAGAAATCTAGGTAAGGAATTATTGTTTATGATTCCGTTACTACTACTAAGTTTTATACCAGTCATCGGTATTGTAGCGACTATATTCATCTTTTTGATTCAGGCATATTATGTAGGTTTTGGTAATATGGATTATACGATGGAACGATACTTTAATTACAAAGAGAGTGTTCAATTTGTAAGAAAACACCGAGGAACAGCAATTGGTAATGGGATGGTGTTTGTGCTGATGCTTTTTATACCCATACTTGGTTTCATCATTACGTTACCAATATCTGTAGTTGCTGCTTCTACAGAAACGGTGAAGATTTTGAATGAAAAAGGATTGATTGATACCAATAGTTCTTCAGAAACACCTAAAGAGATTAAAAAATAAATATGCATGGCAATGAGGACAATATAATTCAACATAGTAATGAAAGAAAAATTTTATACCTATATAGAAAACCTTCAGAATACGATTACTTCTACATTAGAAGCTATTGATGGTGAAGTTAATTTTCGTGAAGATTTATGGGAACGCCCCGAAGGTGGCGGCGGAAGAACACGTGTGATAGAAAATGGAAACGTATTCGAAAAAGGAGGAGTGAATATTTCTGGAGTGCACGGTGCTTTACCCAAAGCAATGCAAAGTTATTTTGGTGTAGGTGATGTTGATTTTTTTGCCTGCGGTTTGTCATTAGTGTTACATCCTAAAAATCCAATGGTGCCTACAGTACATGCCAATTGGCGTTATTTTGAAATGTATGACAACGAGGGAGTTGTAGTTGATCATTGGTTTGGCGGCGGCCAGGATTTGACACCATATTATTTGTTTGAAGAAGACGCACGGCATTTTCACCACGTTTGTAAAACGTCTTGTGATCTACATCATCCTGATTTTTACAACACCTATAAAAAAAAGTGTGATGAATACTTTTATAATGCCCATCGAGGTGAAGGTCGTGGAATCGGCGGTTTATTTTTTGACTACTGCAGGGCAAATGACGAAATGTCTATAGAAAATTGGTATGATTTTGTTACAGAAGTAGGAAATAGCTTTCTCGACGCTTATGTGCCTATTGTAGAACAAAGAAAAGAGCTGCCATATACTACTGAACAGAGAGAGTGGCAAGAAATTCGTCGTGGGCGTTATGTAGAATTTAACTTAGTTCACGATAAAGGAACACTCTTTGGATTAAGAACAAACGGCAGAATAGAAAGCATCTTAATGAGCCTGCCACCAAGGGTTCAATGGCAATATGATCATCATCCAAAAACGGGAAGTGAAGAAGAAAAACTAGTTAAAGTGCTTAAAAAACCAGTTAAATGGCAATAATTTGATTTTTTTTTATTATATTGCGCCTCAATTAATTAGGTATATAAAATTATACCTCGAATAATTTAACACACGCCCTTATGAAAAAATTACTACTATTGTCTATAATTATGCTACTTGTAGGCTGTAACTCTTCAACAAAAAAATCTGGATTCGCTAGGTTTTCAAAAAACAAAATCGAGTTTAAGAACAACACTATTGTTCTTACTAGCGATTATGAAAAAATGAGCCCAGATGAATTCAAGAGCAGATTAGATTCTTTGAATGACAAACCCAGATTCAAAAAAATTGCATTACATGAGTTGAAAAAAATTGAAGACAAAAAAGTTGATTTCGAATTATTTGTTGATGCTAAGAATGTTGAAAATTATGTTTTTGTTTACGTATGTGATTTTTTTCAGTTAGACGAGCATAGAGCAGCACGAGTTGTTCAAACACTTAGTGATCAAAAAAAGGATGAAGCAAATACTCAGGATGTACGATATAAGAGAATCCATGGTCGATATTTCTTTACCTCTACATCAAAAGTTGTTAAGCTAAAATATCTGAAAGCGTATAAGAAAGAAAGAAAATTTCAAACAGAATATATAGTAGCTTCCAAAAAAGGAGGTATTGGTCTTTTGATTAGTAACACAAAAGATATTGATTTTGAAAGTTCAGTAAAGCGTTTCGCCTCAAAATAACAAACAAATTTTTTAGTCTTAGTTAGACCTTATAAAATGCCGTATCTTAGACAGCTACAATGTCGAAGGTGCGGCATTTTAATTTATAACGAATTATATATCTTTACTACAATTTTTGACTATAAATATGAAAAAGGTTGTGATTTATTTGATTTTGATCGGTGGGATCACAAGCTGCGCTCGCGAGGTGGATCCAACTATAGAAAACATTAATACTATATTTAAATCCAAAGATTTTACGTTTGAATTCAATAAAAAAGATGGCAGTATAGAATCGTTGAGTTTTAGAAATGATTATTTGGTGTATAAAAGTAAAAATCCAACGGTAAGGCGAGAAGTTACTTATGATGAGGTGCTCTTAATTAATAATTTTATACAAAAAATTGTCAACCTACATTCTACGGCATTAGATCCGGAAACTAACTCGCATTATATTATAAAAAATACGGCCTACAAGGTTATTATTGTTCCTGATCAGGAAGATTATTATTTTGAAGCCCTGTTGAAAACGCTAAAGCTCGAGTAAGACCGTAACTATAAGATTTATATTGTAAATTTTAAGAGTAGGATTTAAACAGAATAACCAGCTAATTGCCAGTTGTTTAAACCGATTTTGTTAATGTACGTGTGAATAATGTTATTACCTTTCTTTATTTTTGCAATGAACTAATATAGGGGTTAATGTTGCATATTGAAACAAATGATGAGATTGAACAATTACGCCAGATGGCGAATTATTTTCACGCCGATTTTAGAGAAAGTCATAACTCTGCAAAGTTTACTTTTGATAATGAGCACGGTAAGGGCTATATTTCTACATACCAGGTATTTCCCGGGTTGGTCGCTAAAGTATACAATGTAAAGCTAACCAAGGAATTGAAATTTAGCAAAAAGGAAAAAGGAGATCATCCTACTTATTTTATTTACTGTGTAAAAGGATACTACTATCATAAGTTTAAAAACGAATCTGCTTTAGAAAAAATTTCAAAAAATCAAAATGTTATACTATCGGGTAACAATCTTAATGGTCATGAGATTTTTCTTCCTAGTGATGTTGACTTACAAATAAGTATTCTTTTTTTGAGTGCTAATAAATTCGAGAAAGTAGAAAATCGAAAAGCCAAACGTCTTGATAGTGCTTTGAAAAATCTTGCTGATAATTTTGAATTAGAACAGAAAAGTAAGTTTTTTGGTGAAATTAATCCAGAAACTTCTCAGTTTGCTGAAGTTCTTATCGAAAATAAAAGGATTGATGTTATTGGCATGTTGATTACAGAGGGCGCTATTCTAAATACGCTAGCCTCACAATTATTAAACCATGAACAGTACAAAGACATATCAAAAACCACTAAAATTTCTAAAGACGATTTAAGGAAAATTATTGATCTTGGAGACTATATTCGTGAGCATATAAGTGCCAGAATAAACATCGATCAACTTGCTCAAATATCGGGGTTAAATCCAAAAAAATTACAAAAAGCCTGTAATTATCTCTATGGTGAAACTGTTGGAAATTTGATCCAGCGTCTTCGTGTTGAGCGGGCAAGACAGTTGTTACAAGATACAGAATTAACAGTATCTGAAGTTTGTTATAAAATAGGCTTTTCAAGTCGGAGTTATTTTTCAAAAATATTTTCAGAGCATTTTGGTATTTTACCATCTGATTTTAAAACTCATATTAACCGAGCAGGAATGATTTTCGAACTTAGTTACAAATCAAAGGCTTCAAATGTGATGTCCATTTCAGATTTAGAGAATATTGTTGCAGAAGCCGTAGTTAATAATCTAAATAATTCAATAACTGGCGCTCTTGTGTATTATTCTAATATGTTTTTTCAAATAATCGAGGGTTCTAAATCTCATATTTTAGGACTTTATGAAAAACTTTTAGCAGATAAACGTCATTATGATGTAGAGTTAATTTGGCAGGGGATTAAACCAAGTCGTACTTTTGGAGACTGGTCAATGGCATTTCTTGGTGAGAAGGCAGATTTAGAGATTAATAGCGTTAGCGCCAAGCTTACTCATGCTAATTTAGCTCCAATCATGGAGGGGATGGAGGATTCTGAAATTTTTTCTGACCTGCTATGGCGTAGAGTACTCAACATACTAAAAGAGGCTTCTTAATATTATACATCTATTAGAAGGACTCGCGTTATTCAAAAGTTAAGGTAAATAATGTTTCTTTATTAGGAATAGAATGTACAGTTAAACTTCCTCCATGAAGGTGCATGATTTGTTTAGATAGACTTAATCCTATACCAGTACCATCGTTTTTGGTGGTATAGAAAGGAACAAATATTTGATTCATGATTTCTGGTTGAATTCCCGGACCATTATCTTTTACTGTAATGTATTTTTTTCCTTTTTCTGAAACGCCAGAAATAAGCTGTAAATGAGCCTCTTTTTTATCTTTTAGTGCCTGAATGGCATTTTTTGATACATTGAATAAGACTTGAGTTATAAGTTTTTCATCGGCATAGATTTCAAGATTTTCTTTGGGTGTAATCAACTCTAATACAATAACATCAAATCCAATTTCCTGACTTATAAGTAGTTTAATTTTCTCCAATAATGCGTTGACTGATATAAGTTCTTTATCGGGCATGGGTACATTTAGAAAGCTTCGATACGATTGTACAAAACTCATTAAATCATTTCCCTGATTTTTGATCACCTCCAGACCTTTTGCAGTATTATTTATTTTATCTTCATCAATTTGCCCAGCTGTTAATATTCCATCTTCATTTTTGTAGTAATTTAAAATAGATTCTGATATAGAAGTGATGGGCGTTACAGAATTCATGATTTCATGAGTCAAAACCCGAATCAATTTGATCCACGAATCGGTCTCTTTTTTGTCCAGTTCGTTATGAATATCCTGTATCGTTATTAGATTCAAAACTTCTTTATTTAATACGATTTCATTGGATTTGATGGCAAGTTCTATAGTTTCACGCTCATTAGAAAGTTGATAAAGTTTTCGTTCAAAAGGTTTGATATTAGTAAACAACTTATATAATTTTTTATCTACTTGTGCTAGTTGTTTTATGTGGTTTAAAGGAGTATAGTTGAGTAATTTTTCGATTCTGGGATTTGCAAAAATAATATGGCCTTTGTTGTTAAAGGTTAAAATGCCAATCTCTGCTTGTTTTAATATTTCTCTGTAGTAATGTTCCTGAGATTGATTTTTTAAGTGTATTTTTTGAATGGTAGCATTAAGGGTATTAAGGCTTTGATTTAACTCATTAAAAGATGAAACATTTTCTTTTTCTGAGAATCTAAGGGTAAAATCTTCATTTTTAATAGCATTGAAAAAGAATGCTATTTTTCTGTTGTTATAATTAAGATATTTGATGATTAAACCTGTTTGTATGGCTAATACTAACAGAAAAAGAGCGGAAAAAAAATACGACCCCTCAAAAAAAGTAAAAGCCATAAGCATAGCGATTATCGTGAGTATAATTACTCTTAGAATCAACTGGATATAAAATTTCTTGCTTATCATGGAGTTAGTAATCAAATTTCTTCATTTTGTTGTAGAGTGTTTGCCTTGATATGCCTAATTGATTGGCTGCTGCACTATAGTTTCCGTTATGTTGATCAAGGGAGCGGGTGATCATCAGGTACTCCATCTCATCTAATGTTTCTGGGCCATTATCCAAAGATATTCCTGAAGAGGAATTCAACAAGAAATCTGTAGGTTTTAGCACGTTACCTTCGCATAAGATAACAGCTCTTTCTATGGTATGTTGTAATTCACGAACATTACCGGGCCATGGATAATTCATTAGCTTTTGTTCTGCAGCATTGTTTATTCTAAGCGATGGTTTGTTGTATTTTGAGGAGAACTTTTTTAGGTAAAAATCAGCAAGTATTAAGATATCTTTATCCCTTTCGCGCAGCGCAGGCACTTCTACATGAATCGTATTAATTCTGTATAATAAATCTTCTCTAAAAACACCATCTGTTACCATTTGATTAAGATTACAATTTGTTGCGCAAACTAATCGAATATCCACAGGTATTGTTTTATTAGATCCTACTCGTACTATCGTTCTGTTTTGAATTGCAGATAATAATTTGGCTTGGGTCTGGAGAGAAAGATTTCCTATTTCATCCAGAAATAAAGTGCCTTTGTTGGCTGCTTCAAATTTACCTGCACGGTCTTCTTTGGCATCGGTAAACGCACCTTTGGTGTGTCCAAAAAGTTCGCTTTCGAACAAGGTTTCTGAAATAGAACCCATATCAACACCAATAAAAACCTCATTTTTTCTCGACGATAATCGATGTAGCTCACGTGCTATTAATTCTTTCCCGGTTCCATTTTCACCTGTAATTAATACATTAACATCTGTTTTGGCAACTTTGGTCACTAGATTGAGTACCGAGGTGAGTGCTTTTGAGTTTCCGATAATAAAATTACCGTCCTGATTAATTACTTGTTTAAGATGTGTTTCTTTTTGCCTTAGCTCTTGTACTTCTTTTTGGGACTTACCAAGTAAATATGCAGATTTGATAGTGGCTAATAATTTTTCATTATTCCACGGTTTTAATATAAAGTCTGTGGCTCCTTCTTTTAATGCTTTAACGGTCAGATCAACGGCGCCATATGCAGTCATCATGATTACAGAAATATGAGGCGCTTTTTTCTTTATCTCTCTAAGCCAGAACAACCCTTCATTTCCTGTATTTACACCAGCAGAAAAGTTCATATCTAATAATACAATGTCTAAAGCGCTTAAGTCTTTAAATGATGAAATTTGATTGGGATTTGAAATTGTAGTGACTTCTTTAAATTCAAATTGCAATAAGATCTCAAGAGCACTCAGAAGACTTTTATTATCATCAATGATTAAGATTTTTCCATCCTGCATCAGATTCTTGTTTTTAATTCATTCAATAAAATTACAAATTTGAATGTGTAGTTTTTTAGAAGTGTCAAATTATTAGACACTATTTGTACAATTATTTTACAATTTGAATATGTAGTAGTTAAGAAATTAAGTACAAGCAATTGATTTTCAAATGGTTGGTTTTTTGGCACAGCATTAGAATAAAGAACTGGCATCAAAAAATATATGTTAAGTATTTATTCAATGAATTATAAAATCAAAATATTGTCTTTTCTATTAGTTCTTGTAGCGATTACCGGTAATTCGCAAGAAGTATGGTCATTAGATGATTGTGTAGCATATGCCGTAGAACATAACCTTCAGTTAAAAGATTTTAAGTACAATCAAGTTGCCAATAAAGAAACATACAAACAATCCTTAAGAAGTTTGCTGCCTAATATTAATGCATTTTCAGACTACACAAAAAACTTTGGGCGATCTGAGAACCCAAATACCAATATATTTGAGAATACAGAATTTGTTTCGAATAATTATGGTTTGAACGCAGAAATTGATTTGTTTAGAGGGTTTCAAAAAGTAAATACAATCAAGGCTACAAAATTCTTGTATAAAGCGGCAAACGAAGAAGCGTTACAGCAAAAGTATTTATTGGCATTTAGAGTGATGTCGGCTTTTTATGATATTCAATTTATGGAAGGGTTGTTAGCAATCTCTATGGAACAAGAAGAAATTTCGAAAAAAAACTATGATCTTGTCAAAAGGCAGGTTGAAATTGGTTTAATGGCAAAAGCCGATATATATGAAGCAGAATCAGTCTTACTAACAGATCAATTGTTGGTTACTCAAAGTACAAACAATGTAATCGCAGCAAAATTGGCGTTAATACAAGAAATGAATTTAGAAAATGTAACAAGCATTTCTATACTTTCTTCTCCCGTAGAAGTTGATGAGAACGAAGCCGTTTCTGAGACAAATAAAGATTCTATTTTTGATAAAGCCAAAGGGTTCATTCCTATTATAAAAGCACAGGAGTTAAGAGCAAAAGCAGCCAAAAAACATTTGGCCGCTACACGAGGAAATTTATATCCGTCTTTAGCTTTATTTGCAGGATATCGATCGAGATATGTTGATAATGGGATCAATAATGATACCGGAGAACGTATTCCATTCAATACGCAGATTAAAGATAATGCAGCACAGTTTTTTGGAGTTTCAATAAATATCCCCATCACCAACGGATGGTCTGAGCGCTCTCGTGTAAAGCAACAAAAAATAGCCGTAATGAGAGCAAATAATAATTATGATATACAAAAACAAGAAATGTATCAGTTGATACAGCAACTTGTTCAAGAAGGAGCGGCGCTTAAAACAGAATATCAGCAAAGTTCACAAACAATGAAAGCACAGGAATTAGCTTTTGAGATTGCTCAAAAAAGATATGAAAAAGGATTAATAAATACTATAGAATTGAATCAATCAAAAAATCTACTGGCTACTGCAAAAAATGAAAACTTACAAGTTAGATTGCGATCAAAAATAAATGAAAGCACTCTTGATTTTTATCAAGGATTACCAGTATTTAGTATAAACAGAGCACAATAACATGGACATAAAAATTGAAAAGAAAAAAGGGTTAAGACCTAAACATTTTGGATATATAGCTATAGGATTTATATTACTTTTTATGGGATATAAAATAGCCTTTGGCAACTCGGCATCAACATTTAGAACAGAAAAAGAAAAACTTACCGTTGCCAAGGTCTCGTATGGAAAGTTTGATGATTATATAACCATTAATGGTGCTGTAGCGCCTATAAGCACTATTTATATGGATGCTTATGAAGGCGGACGGGTTACAGAAAAACGTATAGAAGAAGGTGCCATGGTTAAAAAAGGAGATATTATATTAACCCTAGAAAACAGAGGATTATATGAACAAATCTTAGCAAGTGAAAATAATCTGGCACTCAAACAAAATGATTTGCGCTCAACAAAACTGACCTTTGATTCAAGACAAGTAGAAGGTCGAAAAGACCTGGTGAGCTCAAAATATGAGTTACAAAAATTACAACGTAATTATGAGCAAAACAAAACGCTGTATGAAGATGAATTAATCTCAAAAGAAGAATATTTGACGTCCAAAGAGAATTATGAGTTATCACAACAACAATATGATATCATAAAATTACAAACTGATCAAGATAATGTATTGCGCAATACCTCTTTGAGTGAATTGGATGCAGATTTGGCTAGAATGAAAAAAACATTATCTATGGTGTATGAGCGTATCGATCATCTTAATGTAAGAGCTCCAGCAGATGGGCAATTGGGATTTTTGGATGCCGAAATAGGGCAAAGTATAGCACAAGGGCAAAGAATCGGGCAAATCAACGTACTAACAGATTATAAAATTGAAGCTGATATAGATGAGCACTATATAGATCGGGTAAAGAGAGATTTAACTGCAATCCTAGAACGTAATGGAAAAGAATATATATTACGCCTTCGTAAGGTATATCCCGAAGTTAGAAATGGAAAATTTAGAGTTGATCTGGTTTTTGTAGATCAAAAACCAGAAACGATCAGGTCTGGTCAAAGTTATAATATCAAATTGCAGCTAGGAGCCTCAAATGAAGCACTTTTACTCCCTAGAGGGAGCTTTTTTCAAAGTACGGGCGGACAATGGATTTTTGTAGTAGATGCTTCTGGTGATATTGCCTGGAAAAGACCAATTCGAATCGGAAAACAAAACTCTAAATATTATGAACTGATCGAAGGATTACAAGCAGAAGAACAAGTGATTACCTCTAGCTATGATAGTTTTGGTGATGCCGAGAAAATAATACTGAAATAAAAAAACAATCAAAAATGATACAGATACAAAACTTAAAAAAGAGTTTTAGAACCGAAGAAGTAGAAACCCTGGCATTAAATAGTGTAAATCTACACGTCGAAGAAGGGGAATTTGTAGCCATTATGGGACCTTCTGGATGTGGTAAATCAACATTATTAAATATCATCGGTATGCTTGATAACCCAAACGAAGGAAGTTACCATTTTAATGGCCAGGAAGTAGGAGGACTTAGAGAGAATCAACGTACCAAAATCAGAAAAGGAAATCTTGGATTTGTATTTCAAAGCTTTAACCTCATCGATGAACTCACCGTTTTTGAAAATGTAGAACTCCCTTTGATTTATCTTAACATGAAAAAAAGCGAACGCGAACTGAAGGTAAGAAAAGTACTAGAACGTATGAAAATTGCACATCGCGAAAAACATTTTCCACAACAATTATCAGGAGGACAACAACAACGTGTTGCCATTGCAAGAGCCGTTGTGACCAATGCAAAATTAATCCTAGCAGATGAGCCTACAGGTAATTTGGATTCAAAAAATGGTATCGAAGTAATGAACTTGCTTACAGAACTTAATCAAGAAGGTACAACTATTGTTATGGTAACGCACTCAGATCGGGATTCTCATTATGCACATCGGGTAATCAACCTGTTTGATGGTCAGATTGTAACCGAAAGCCAAAATAAACCTTTTCAGGTTAATGCATAAAATAATACATCTATTTATACAAAAACAACATCACTCATGACAAAAATAGCACAATACCTCGTCACATTAACTATTATAATTGTTTCTATACTAAATAGTTATGGGCAATCAAAAACCATTACAGTACAGACGTTTGATAAGGTAAGTATAAGCCCACATATTCAGGTAACTCTTCAACATGGCAATAAAGAAGAAGTCCATATCGAAAGCGCTAGTGTAGAAGAAGAAAAAATCAATGTTGAGGTTGTCGGTAAAACACTAAAAATATATTTAGATGGAGCCAAAATGGTTACAAAAAATGTAACCGTTGAAAAAGATGGCTGGAAACAAAAAAAACCAATCTATAAGGGAACACAGATGGTCGCTACCATAACGTACAAAGCTACTAAAGAACTCTCGATAGGTGGTGAAGAAACCATCGTGTGCAAGAGTCGTATTGAAAGCGATGATTTTAAATTAAAAATTTACGGCGAATCCAAAATTTCTTTGAATGCGCTCAAAGTAAACTCACTTCATGTGTCTATGTATGGAGAAAGTTATCTGGAGATTAAGGAAGGAGTAACTAACAATCAAAAATATACTGTGTACGGAGAAGGAAAGATAGATGCGCTGGGGGTAACGAATGAAAATACAAAAATCACAGCTTATGGCGAAGGTAGTTTTAGAATCAAAGTTTCTGATCATTTAAAAGTATCGGCGTTTGGGGAAGCCACAGTTGCCTATAGTGGCAATCCATCTATAAGCAAAGGAATAGTACTAGGGGATGCAACTATTCAGAAAATAAATTGAGAATTCATCATCGCATTCGCATCAAATCAAAAAACAAACAGTTATGTTTAAAAATTATATAAGAATAGCTATTAGAAACCTAATGAATAATAAGGTTCACACGCTAACAAATTTATTTGGGCTTGTATTAGGAATGGTCAGTGTATTAAGCATATTTATTTATATCACAGATCAGTTAGGCTATGATGAACATCACAAAGAAGCATCTTTAATTTATCGAATTAATACAAAATTGTACAATGAGGAGATTACTCATAATATGGCCACTAGTTCTCCTCCTACTGCATTTACTATGAAACATGATTTTCCTGAAATTGAGGAAGTTTGTAGAGTAGTTTCTATGTTTATAGGAGAAGTTTTGATAAGCGACTTTGACAATAAAATCAATTTATATGAATCAAAGGGTTATCTCGCTGATTCTACTTTTTTTGACGTCTTTACTTATGATTTTATAGAGGGAAAACCTGCTCAATCCCTTATAAAACCAAATACAGTAGTATTATCTGCTACTTTGGCAAAGAAAATATTTGGAGACCAACCAGCGATACAAAAAAATTTGACGTTTGATAATGGAAATGGAAAGATGATAGTTAATGTAACAGGGGTTTATAATGATTATAAAATAAAGTCGCATCTTAATCCAAGTTATATTTTGACAATGAATACTCCTGGAATGGGTAAGTTCGTAAGAGATGAAACTAATTTTGCTTCTCAAAATTTTATACATAGTTATATTAAAGTCAATGCGCAAGCTAATATCCCAGCACTAGAATCAAAATTTGTCGGATTTATGAAAAATCATGGCGAAGAAGACTTAAAAGGACTAGGGTTTAATAAAAAATTATCACTGCAAAAAATAACTGATATACACCTAAGGTCAAGTGAATTTATAAATCCTATCGGTTCGATATCTGATTTTTCTTTTCTTAGCATGTTGGGTTTCTTAGGATTATTTATAGTAATCATTGCTTGTATCAATTTTGTAAACTTAAATACTGCCAGGGCGGATAAGCGTGCTAAAGAAATCGGAATAAGAAAAACAATTGGAGCCACCAAAACTAATTTGATGAAACAATTTCTGCTCGAATCAGTTTTACTTTCACTCCTAGCATTCCTAATTAGTATACCTCTAGTTCTAGTGACGCTTCCTTTTATTAATATACTATTTGTATCTGAAATTGAATATTCGGCAGTTCTCAATGCCAAAGTACTTTTTCCAGTATTTCTACTCAATATACTTTGTGGATTAATCGCCGGAATTTATCCTGCATTAGTGTTATCTTCAATTCGCCCCTCTAATATATTAAGAGGAATTTTTAGAACCTCGCAAAGCAACGACATATTTCGAAAAGCGTTGGTTGTTTTTCAGTTTGTAATATCAGTAGGCTTAATCATTGGTGTAATAATAATAAACAAACAAATAAAACATTTGCAACAAATCGATTTAGGGTTTAATAAGAAAGGTTTGATTGCTTTGAAATTAGGTACTGAAGAGTCAATACAAAAGCACAATGCTTTACAACCCATAATCCAAAATCTCGATGGAGTAAATAGTGTAAGTGGAACAACGACATATCCTGAAGGCCCTAATTTCGGTGATACGAGTATTTATCCTTTCGGGAAAAGTAGTAAGGAAAAAATATACGTCAATACTTTTGGCGCAACGGGTAACTTAGCTGCTACTATTGGCACTAGCCTAATAGCAGGTAGAAATCTTCAGAAAAATGACACGACAAGGGTTATGGTCAACAAAAAAACCTTAGAAATGTTAAATATTCCACTTTCAGAAGCTTTATCAACCAAACTATTGAATACATACGAGAATAATACCGTAGCCTATGAAATCGTAGGAGTCTTAGATGATTATCATTTTAGGTCTGTGAAAAATAAAGTAGGCCCTTTGATGATAATAAATACCAATACACCCTCATGGATTTTAGCAAGGATTAATCATAAAAATATTGAATCTACCTTAAAAAATATAAGCGATAATTGGAACAAAATAGTACCCAATACTCCTTTTGAATATGTTTTTGTGGATAATCAAATAGAGCAACAATTTAAGCAAGAAAAGCAATTGAAAAAAATCTCTATCACTTTTGCGATTTTAGCTATACTAATAAGTAGCCTGGGATTGTTTAGCCTATTATCCTATATCATAGAACGAACTAGAAAAGAGATAGGGATTCGTAGGATTTTAGGAGCATCTACATATTCTATATTAATAAAAATACTTAAATATTTTTTAAGATTGATTGTAATGGCTTTATTAATTGCGACTCCAATTTCCTATTATTTTATAAAAGATTGGCTTGAAGGGTTTGCATATCGAATTCATATAGATCTATGGATTTTTTTCTTAGCGGGTATTATTACAATTTCTATTGCAACTATAACCATAGTAATCAAAGCTTATAGAGCAGCCAATATAAATCCAGCACATTCTATTAGAGCAGAATAAATCATCATCAAAAATCAAACCATTATGTTTAAAAATCATCTGAAAATAGCATGGAGAAACCTAAGTAAAAGAAAAGTATTTGCCTGTATTAATATTTTAGGACTAGCACTTGGTTTTGGCTGTACTGTTTTGATCTTTTTATATGTCAATCATCATTTGCAATTTAATACGTTTCATAATAATGCAGACCGAATTTACAGAATAGTAACCGAGGAACATCGCGACGATATAGAATATGATGCAGCTGTTCCTCCCGGATTTGCAAAGGCATTTAGAACAGATTATGAGTATTCAGAAAAGGTGGCTAGTCTTTATACCAGAGGAAATTGGCAAATTAATGGTACTGATGATAACGCAACAAAGCGCTTTAAAGAAGATATTGCTTTTGCCGAGCCTGATTTCTTTGAAATATTAAACTTTCCGTTGCTTGAAAAACTAGGAAATCAAACCCTCGCAGAACCTAATACAGCATATATCACTGAGAGTTTTGCTAAAAAAATGTTTGGAAATCAAAGTGTACTAGGGCAAACTTTTATCTTGGATAATAGAGAAACTATAAGCATAATTGGTGTGCTCGAGGATATACCAGAACAAACAGTTATAGAAGCTAACATTTTTTCTGTCATTTGTAACCTTAAAAAGTTATGATGATTTTGTGTCAAGTGAGTCTTGGGGCGGTATTAACAGTAGCTTAATGTGCTTTACATTACTTCATCCTAATCAAGACATCGCTCAAATAGAAAACACTTTGATATCACTAGTGACAAAACACCGCCCTAAGAGTAAAAATGTACATCGTTATAAATTACAACCACTAGATGACATCCATTTCAACGATGCATACGGTGGAATAAATGTGAATTTATTATGGATTTTTTCTTTGATAGGTTTTTTCTTAATTGCAGTAGGCTGTATTAATTTTATAAATATTTCAACCGCCCAAGCGTTTACACGTTCCAAAGAAATAGGAATTAGAAAGGTTCTAGGGGGTCTCAAAGAGCATCTTTTTTGGCAATTTATTGCAGAAACAGGTATTATCAGTCTTTCTGCTATGGTAATTGGTTTAGTGATTGCTGCTATCGCCTTGCCGTCATTTAATACACTTTTCGAACTCAATCTTTCTATACAATCACTATTAGAATTTAAGGTGATTGGTTTTATGATTCTGATACTACTACTGGTTACATTTTTTGCAGGAAGCTACCCAGGGATACTGTTGGCAAGAATTCTTCCCACATTAGCACTCAAAGGAAAACTAACAGAAAAAGATACCGGAGGAAAACAAACTCGAAAAATTCTTGTGACCGCACAATTTACAATTTCTATCGTGCTTATCGTAGCTACGGTTATTGTCGGAAAACAGATTAATTATGCGGTACATGCAGATTTGGGTTTTGAGAAAGATGCCATCATTATGGTAGAAATCCCTGAAGAAATTGAGCACATAAAAATCGAAGGATTAAAAGAGCGTATCACTAAGCTTTCTGGAGTAAATAGTATGACTGCTTGCTTAGCAAGCCCCGGTGCTGCATATAATAATTGGGGTACAGGAATCAAATATAACAACCGCGCTGAGCCAGAAGAATTCTCGATCTCTGCAAAACTAGCGGATACAGATTACATTACTACTTTTGGATTAGACCTCGTTGCTGGGCGTAACTTTTTCCCTTCAGACTCAGTGACAGAAGTAGTGGTGAATGAAAAACTAGCTCAAAAACTAGGTCTTGCTTCTTCAGAAGAATTATTAGGAAAGAGAATAGAGGTAAATGGAGGCGATACCAAAGCTACTATTGTCGGTGTAGTGGCGGATTTTCATGATCAAAACTTTCAAAAAGAAATACGTCCAATATTTATAGCACCTCAAACTAGTGGATATGTAAATTTTGCGATCAAAATTCAAGGTAAAAATGCAGAACCTACTTTAGCAGAGGTTAAGAAATTATGGCAAGATGTATTTCCAAATTATAATTATGAGTTTACATTTATGGATGAACGTGTTGCAGAACAATATGAGGATGAACAACGTTTTTTATCAATGTCAAAACTATTTTCGGGATTAGCCATATTTATTAGCTGCTTAGGAATGTACGGATTGATTTCTTTTTTCGTTGCTCAGAGAAAGAAAGAAATTGGCATCAGAAAGGTATTAGGAGGCAAGATCAGTGATATTTTGTTATTGTTTACACAAGACTTCTTTAAGCTAATTTTTATTGCTGGTTTTATCGCCACGCCATTGGCTTGGTATTTCATGAATAATTGGCTTGAAAATTATAAGTATAGAGTCACAATCGATTGGTGGGTTTTTGTTTTGGCAATTGGTGCGATTATAGTCATTACTATGATTACAATTAGCTATCAGGCAATTAAAGCCGCTTTACAAAACCCTGTAAAAAGTTTGCGAACCGAATAAATCATCATCAAAAATGAGTAGTTATGTTTAAAAATTATCTAAAAATAGCGTGGCGAAATTTACTTCGCAACAAAGGTTTCTCTTTATTAAATATAGTCGGACTTTCAATAGGCTTAGCAGTTACAGCGCTTATTATTATTTGGATACATTTTGAAATTGGTATGGATCAATTTCATGATCATAAAGATCGTACCTACCAGGTGTACAATCAACATCCGGTAAATGGTGAAATATGGACCTGGAATTCTACTCCCAAAATTATGGCTTCAGTAATAGAAAAAGAACATCCAGAGGTAGAAAGTGCAGTAAGAATGTATGAATATGTTGAGTTTTTGTTTGCAAAAGGCAATACACGGCTTAATAGCAAAGGAATGATTACAGATACTGATTTTTTAAAAGTATTTAGTTTTCCGTTATTAGAAGGAAATTTGGAAACAGTTTTAGAAGGTGTTAACTCGGTAGTGATTACTGAAACTTTTGCCAAAAAGTTATTTGGAAATCAGTCTGCAATGGGTAAAACTGTCAAAGTAGATAATACAGATAGTTTTATGATTACGGGTGTTTTAAAAGATTTGCCTCCAAACACTTATTTTGAGTTTGATTTTTTAATCCCATGGGCGTATTCTGTACAACGCGGTTGGGATGATAAAAATTGGAGTAATAATTCCGTCGCCACATTTGTGATGCTCAAAAAAGGCGTAGATCATCATGCAGTTTTTGAGAAAATAAAACACTTGAGAAAATCACACGATAAGGATTCTCCAGAAATGATAACCTATTTATATCCATTTACACGTTCATGGTTATATTCAAATTTTGAAAATGGTAAAGAAGTAGGAGGTAGGATCGAGGTAATTCGAATATTTGGGATTATAGCATTTATGATTTTAATAATAGCTTGTATCAATTTTATGAATCTAAGCACGGCACGCAGTCAAAAGCGAGCAAAAGAAGTAGGAGTCCGTAAAGTTATAGGTGCAAATAGATTAGCACTCATAGGTCAATTTTTAGGAGAATCGATACTTATATCATCTATTGCAGCAGTATTTGCGATTCTTATCGTTTTGGTAACCTTACCTCATTTCAGCATTTTGATAGATAAACCGTTATCATTGGATTTGACAAATATCTGGTTTTTAGCTTCCGTTTTTGGAACCATTGGTTTTACGGGTATTTTGGCTGGTAGCTATCCTGCCTTATTTCTCTCTGGATTTAAGCCATCTTCGGTATTGAAAGGAACATTTATAAAATCAAATGCCATGATTACACCTAGAAAAGTTTTAGTAGTGCTTCAGTTTTCTATAGCTATTATCTTAATCACTTCTAGTATTATTGTAACACAACAATTACAAAAAGTACAGGATAGACAAACGGGTTATGCCAAAAATAATTTAGTGTATGCGGCAATAGATGGTGACATAGAAAAAAATTATGCGCTGATCAAAGAAGAACTGCTTAGATCTGGAGCCGCGATTTCTATAACAAAAACCAGTGCTCCAATTACCGAAGGTTGGAGTAATAGCTGGGGTTTTGAATGGAAAGGAAAAAATGACGAAAATAAGATTCTTATTCAAAGATTTGTAGCCGATGATAAGGTGGCAAAGACCTTAGGTTTAGAAATCATTGCCGGACGCGATTTTGATTTGAATACATATCCAACGGATTCTACCGCAGCTATTATTAATGAGTCTGCTGTAGCACTCATGAATTTTGAAGAACCGATAGGTCAAATTATTAAAGATAATGGTATAGATTGGCATGTAGTTGGAGTTATCAAAGACTTTGTACTCGAATCTCCTTTTCAAGAAACTGACCCTATGGTGATAGAAGGGGCAAAAGGCTGGTTTAATGTAATGCATATAAAATTCAATACGCTGCACAGTACGTCAAAAAGTCTTGCCATGATAAAAGACACTTTCAAAAAGTATAATCCCGAATATCCTTTTGAGTATGAATTTGTGGATCAGGAATATGCAAAAAAGTTTGATGAGGAAAAGATAACTAGTACCCTTATAGACATTTTTACCTTGCTCACTATTTTCATATCATGTTTGGGTTTATTTGGTCTTGTTAGTTATATGGCAGAACATAGAATCAAAGAAATCGGAATCCGCAAAGTTTTGGGAGCATCTGTTAGCAATATAATACTATTTCTATGATAAAATGTCATAAATATTTCATATCTTTTCTATATGGGAAGAGATAGAAAATTTAAAATA
>CANLYR010000008.1 GCA_947495425.1 uncultured Aquimarina sp. | reverse complement strand
TCAAAGATAAGGGTTTTTAGAAGCTAAAGCGAAATGCACTAAAGTGCATAGTTTTAACTACTTTTGAGACCAATAAATCCATATCTAAAATCCGTTACTTTTCATTAAAGAACCACCAAAGCTTTCTATTTGCTGTCGAGTAGCATTTGGAAACTGCCTGAAGAAACCATCCCAAGCTTTATTATAACTATGTGCGGCACTTCTATGCGCACCGCTTGCCCACCAAGACATATTTTTAGGGTTATGTATATCTAACTTAACTCTATTCCATTGAGATTGAAAACGTGGAGCTTGTGGAAATATATGATCTGCATCCATACCAACCCCACTTTTACCCGTAAAGATACTCAATGCTTGTGTGAGCGCTTGATTAACTAGTCCTAATACTATTCTAATCCTCAGTTAGATTTGCAATAAAATCATTCAGATTCTCTGCTATAAAGTAAAGGTTATTACTGTTGCTATTATCTGATTGATTATAATCTACTTCTCTTTCGTGATCCCAAAAGTAAATCTTACTGTCATGAGAGTCCATACATATTAAATTCCCCCCGGGATCATGAGCTATCGGGAAGAACGCATCAGGCATTCTTTTTTCCTCTAATTTGTAAGTATTACAATAATCCTCGAGACTATCGTATTCCCCATCATAAAGTGCTAAAAACCAATCAATAGAAGACTTTGTTTGGTTGCCATTTTCTTCAAAAGAAAAAACATTTGGCTCGCATCGTTCTCCATTATATTTTAATAAATGACTGATGTAATCGGAAGGAAAGCTAATATCCAACTTACTTTCTAAATTACTGATCTGTGACTCATTAGTCGATTCTTCTGTTTCTATAAAATTAGCCATAGAATTATCTCATTTAATTTCCCCATAATGAAAATCCACCTGTATGCCCTGTTTTCGAATGAATGAAAGAATTAACTAACTGCATCCGTCCTGTCGTTTGGTGATGATGCCAAGTGAAACCTTTCGGTGTCGATGTGTACCCGGCTGCCCTATTAGCTGCTGCAAAATCTCCAGCTCTCGTTCCTGTTGGTTCAATAAACGTTATTTTTACCGCCGCTATACAAGTGCTTACTGAAATTCGGAAAACCTGATTTCTTAAAAGGAACCTTTGTTACGAAGTGTAGCTTACCAGCTAAACATCCATTTCGCAAAGCCACCGTACTCCCCTTAGCGGCTCTATTGAATGTAATTTACAAAATCGTTAATATCTAATATAAGAGGTTCATCTTCCGAGAAGATATCATTATATATTGATACTTTTTGCTCCCTAAATGAAATATCTAAAGAAAACCTATTAAATATCAATTCTTCATGATCTTTCATGGATTCTTCCATATTTTTAATAGTCGTTAAAATAATTTTACGACTATAATCATTTAATTCTTCTCTTAAAAAATTACCTATTGAAACCATAACAAAGATTAATTAATTGGAAATGCTGTTCTAACCCATCCATCTTTTACAAACCCATTGGTTTGTAACTGTTTCTTATACTTATCCATACCCGCCAATCTTTAACGGCACGAGCCTAGAGCCATCGTGCTAGCCGTTACTCAGTTTTGCTCGTGCCGAAGAAGAAACCCCGTCTACTGCGAGGCTTCTTGATATTTTTTGAGTTTTTCTAATCCTGCATTTATTTCTTTTGATAATCGTTCATCTCCATAGTAACTTGAATCTTCATCTCTCATTTTCTTATTTGGTTCATAATAATCAAAATCGTAAGCTAAAGTAGATAAAATATCGTTTAAGATTTCATTCTGTATAGTTTCATCATCCCAAACAATTTTTTGAAATTCCTTTACCTTATTAACCCTTTCAAAACCGTTGAGATTTTGTGCTTTATTTAGTATTTTAATCAGTTGCTTTAGTATCATGCCACTATCTATTTAATTGGTATAAAACGATTTTTTATTAAATTTTTACTACTTCTAATAGCTGTAGTAACCTTACCTGTTAAAGGATTAGTGCCAATTAATAAACTCTTTCCACTACCAAATCCATTCGGAAGAACATAATTTATTGATTTATTAAGAGGATCGTAAAATTTTTGCCCTTTATTGATTGCAGTTAGAGCCATTTTTTGAGTTATCCCTCTTTGCGCCAATCTTTCCAATGAATGCATACTAAACTGTGTTCCAGCTTTAACTAATGATGTACCCGTCTTAGCAGCAGCACTCCCATGAATCACTACTTCATCTAGTGCTTGGATATTAAGATTTCCAGAATGCATTCCATCAACTCCTCTTACAATACTAGGGGCTGGTCTAGGCACTACTGGACTAGCATTTCCAGAACCTGTAGGAATCCCATTCCCACTTAAACTTAATGTATCGTCAAGTCCATTAATCCCTTGAGCTTGCAAAGAAGAGACTGTATTTACTGGTGATCTTAATTCATTTCCTGTCAAAAAACTATGTCCTTTAGGCGTAGAAAAACCACCATGAATACCACCTATGACACCTCCAGTAGCTGCTCCTATTAATGCACCATTTAAAGCATCTTGCCAAAAATCCCCGCTTCCACCGGGAAGTAAACTCATAAATCCACCGGATATTCCTCCTGCAACTAAACCACCAGAAGCTCCTATGATCGCTCCACCTATAGCACCGCCAACAGTTAATACCGAGGCTACACCAGCACTTGCAATAGCTCCTACACCTCCAGAGACTCCACCGATAAGAGCTCCTCCTCCAACTCCTAACCAGGTACTACCACTACTCCAATTCCATTCTGTAGGATTCAAGTTGCCATCATTGGCCTGAGCACCTCCAATATAAGCGCCAACTACAGCTCCAACAATTATCGCAGAGAGAAAAATAAACTCTCCGCTAGGATCAACAAATATAAGAGGATTATTCAAAACATACCCGTAGCGATTAAAATTTTGTGTATTATACGGATCCTGTACATAATTATCAGGTGATAAGAACCTACCCAATTGTGGGTCATAGATTCGCCCATTCATATGGATCAGGCCAAGATCATAAAAATGCTCATGCCCGGTATACCCGCGATCCAGGATACTATCATACCCCATTGTAGTACCGGTATCTTTGGACCAAAATCCATCGATCGTACCCCAGGCTCCAAATTGTCGGTGTTCTACCAGTTCACCACCATCAACACTACTACTTCCCTGTTTTGTAATGTTAAGGATACTGCCCAAATAATCACGTTGCAGGTGGTAGATGGCACCCCCATCACTAGTACCATTGGTAAACTTCTCAATATTTGCTATAGGCGCGCTATAAGCATCCCCACCGGTAAAAAACACAAACTTATAGCTGTTCTGCTCTTTATCGTGTACAATCTCTGCCGGGATGATCGTGGAGTACTGTTTATGGTACCTACGATCATTTTTATCTTCTGCTACACCTCCATACCAGGCACGGGTATGGTTGTATATCGCTCCATTCTCCACAAACCAACACAACAAAAACAGCCACAAACAATTTGGTTTGTAGCTGTTTCTTATACCTACCCATACCCACCGATCTTAGACTACACAAGCCTGGAGAAATCGTGATAACTATTACTTAATTTTTGAGCGACTAGATAGAAAAAATTTATAAATCTTTTTAATAGCTTATCAGATCTATATTTTGACCCACTTTTCTATAATAATTTTAGCCTGTTCTACAATTTTTATCCATTCAGGATCAACAATTATTTTTTCGCTTGATTCTTTTTCAACATAATTTTCTAATAAATTTCTTAGAGTATTTAATTCAAGTACAGTCGATCTTGATAATCCAATCTTAATAGCTGTATCATCAACGAAAATATCAAAATTCAAGTCGTCAAATAAGGAACAAATTAATTCATTATAAGAAGAAACTAATCCTGTATTATTGTTTTCATTTAACCATAACTTTCTTTGCATTCTCAAGTCAGACAATTCAATAATTCTTTTGTATATAGCATCAATTATTATTTTATTCATCATGTTAAAACTTTGGCATTTTGTTTATATTGAATCTGCTTACTGGAATATGCGAACTAGGAACATTTCCGTTTGGTAAAGGATTTCCGATAGCATCATAAAAAATTCCATTTTTCATAAATTTTATATAAGGATTTTGTTGTGAAGGATTAGGACTATTTGGGTTTCCTGGCATTTGTCTTATTGAATTATGAGGGTTCTTTGGATCTTTAAAAACTATACCATTACCCTTTTTACTTGAATGTTGTGTCCAATCTTTTGGTACATCAATTTTAGACTTGCCATTAAACGCATTCACACCATTCACTCTAGAGTATGCTATTGCACTAGCAGCACCTACTATCGCGCCTGTAGCTAAACCTGATAAAGCGCCTTGTCCTCCTGCTTGTAACGCTTCATCAAAACTAGCTCCAGCAATTAATGCCGACCCAAAATTTAAGGCTCCGCTTGTGATACCGCTGCCCAAAGCACCGCCTAGCATCCCTTGTAGTAAAGGACTGGTAACTTTCATGTCGCGAATCAAAACACCCGTAAATTGGGCTGTATATTTACCAATAGCGCCACCAGCTAAGCCGGATACAGCACCAATACCTGTATCTTTTACTATATCCCAACCTTCATTACCGCTGAGCCAAGAATTAGTACCGCTCACTATAGCACCTCCTGCTGCCCATCCTGCCGGGCCATATAGTGCCAGTACTCCAGCCGCTGCACCAGATCCAAAAGCAGCTGCACCTTTGCCTAATGTTTCCCAAAAGCCCATGCCACTTAGGTTTCCATTGGCAATATTAACTCCTAAATTAACAAGACCACCTATTGCTCCGGCAATAATGTCATCAACACCAGCCCATTCACCTGTATAGTCAACAAATATAAGAGGATTATTCAAAACATACCCATAGCGGTTATAATTCTGTGTGTTATACGGATCCTGTACATAATTATCTGGGGATAAGAACCTACCCATCTGGGGATCATAGATTCGCCCGTTCATATGGATCAGACCAAGATCATAAAAATGCTCATGCCCGGTATACCCACGATCAAGAATACTATCGTATCCCATGGTATCGCTATCTGTAGCTGTAGACCAATAGCCATCTACAGTACCCCAGGCTCCAAATTGTCGGTGTTCTACTAGGCCACTGCCATCAATACTATCACCTCCTTGTTTGGTAATGTTAAGGATACTGCCCAAATAATCGCGTTGCAGGTGGTAGATGGCACCCCCATCGCTGGTACCATTGGTAAACTTCTCAATTCTTGCTATAGGCGCGCTATAAGCATCCCCACCGGTAAAAAACACAAATTTATAGCTGTTCTGCTCTTTATCGTGTACGATCTCTGCCGGGATGATCGAGGAGTACTGTTTATGGTACCTACGATCATTTTTGTCTTCTGCAACACCTCCATACCAGGCACGGGTACGATTATGCATCGGGCCGTACTCAAAACTTACCCTGCCTTTGCCTGCCTCATGAATCTCAACCGGTTTTTTAAAGGCATTGTAAGTAATCTGTTGTCGTTCCCGGTTTTTATAGAATCCTGCTCCAGCCTCATTGAGGGTCATCTCTTTAAGTTGGTAGCGTTTATCACCTTCCTGATAGGCAAAAGCACCAATTGCAGAATTTGTGGTGATTCGACCATAGGCATCATACGCATTGGTTCTGCCAAAAGGGCTAGTTCCCTTAAGAAGTCGATCCTGGCTATCATACTCAAAGCTTTCGGTATGGGTTAGGGAGTTTGCGCCTGCATTCACCGCCAGGGTGCGACTGGTTAAAGTACCCCGTTGTGCATTAAAATCATACGAGTTTTGTATGTGAGGGGCATCTGCATTGGGTTTAAAAACCTCTGTAGTGGTTAAAAACCCATAGGCATCATAGGTATTGGTTTCGGTCTCCCCGGTACCCATCTGCACCCCTGTGATTTGCCCGCGTGCATTTTGTGAGGTTATCGCCCAGTTGTTAAACCCGGTAAACGCCCCATGGCTATCATAGGTATAGGTATAACTATTAGTACTGGCGTTTCCTGCGGTTTGTGCGCTATAGGATTCTTGCAGAGGTCTTCCATAGCTATCATAGGTATACGCTTTCTCAAATTGAGCCGTACCGGTATCCTCTGTTACTTTGTCCGGGCGCAGATAATCATCATAATCGTACCCATAGGTATAGGCGGTACCATTAATCGCATCACTAGCGGTCATGGCTGTCAATAGCTTGGTGGTATTGTCATACACATAATTTGTAGTCATACGGGTATGATCCCCTGTAGTCTTGGTTTGTTGTACTCTCCCAGTAGGCAAATAGGTGTACTCAGTACTGCCCTTGGGATTGGTCTCTTTGATGACTTGCCCGTACCCATCATACGCATACGTATAGACTCCGGCAGAGGGATCGGTGAGTTTGGTCTTGCGCCCCCATCCATCTTGCTCAATGGTTTGTGTAACCCCGCCATAACTCGATGATTTTAGGGCACCGTTTCCAAAATAGGTATAGGTGATGCTCCCTCCGGGATCATCTAGTTGTACAACATTGCCCATGGCATCTTTGGTGGTGGTGACACTTTTGGTACCATCATCAACCGTTGTGATAAGCTCATTATAGGTATAATTAATGGACTTTCCGGTATATAACAACTGGCTTTTTACACGACCATAAAAATCATATTCGGTGGTGTTCCATTGGGTAGGCGCACTGCCAAAGTGCGGCTCACTTTGTTTTTCTAAACGACCAAGCTTATCATACCCATAGCTTACTTGTGTCCATTGCCCACCCAGACCTTTGCTACGATCATTTACTTTTCGCTTTAAAGGATCATATCGAGACGAGGTACTACTGCCATCAGGTGCTGTACTGGTTACGGTATAGTAATTCCCGGATTCTGTATAGGTGGTTGTCGTGGTATTGCCCAGGTAATCTGTCGCATGGGTTACCCGGTTCCATTTATCATATAGGTAGCTGGTCACGAAGTTAAAAGGATCAGTTTCTGTCTTTAGCGTACCGGTAGCTGGATCATAGGCAAATGTGGTTTCTAAGCCATCGATATCAGTAGATTTTTCAATAAACCGATGTGAGGGATCATATTTGAATGCTGTCGTTCTCGATGCTTCACCATAGGGAGTTATCGTAGTACCCGTAATATTACCATACTCATCATGGGTATAAGTTTCGGTATTGAATTGGGTGCCATTCCCTTTGACTTTTTTAGTGGTAAGTAAAGCCCCGGTATAGCTATAGTCTTCTTCGGTACTAAAACTATTGGCGCCGATGGTTGAAGTTACTTTTTTATGTGTTGGCCTTCCTATATAATAGGGGCTACCGGTACTATTAGTATAGGTAAGTTCGGTAACCGTACTGCCATGCCCCGAATAATTGACAGTCTCTTGAGTGGGGTTATTATAGGCATCATAAATATAATGACTGCTGGTACTGGTACCTTCTAATTGATTTTGGGTGGTAGACGAAGTTAAGGTATGAGTAAAACTTTTATTGCTTGCTTCGGTATACTCATATACATTTTTTGTTTTGGTGATATAATCAGAGGGGATACTACCAAATCGTTGGGTATAAGGAGTACTGTAGGTATCTGTGACCGCGCCTCTACGTTGTAGATCAAAAGTGGTGTTGTCATAGATAAGATAGCCATCATCTGCATGCCAGTTACTGCGGGAGGTGTATTGAAAGCCTATAAAACCTAAGCCGCCAAGGTGAGTAACTGCACCCTTGTAATGAAAATCTTGTCGCAAGGTCGATATATCTGAAGCTTGTGGTACCTTACGCTCGATATAGCTTACTAGTTTGATACCTGGCAAGCTAACAACATCTGCGTAGGGATAAATCTGATCCAAGCCTCTGGTATATAAAAAATCAACACCATCCTGCGGCTCAACCGAAACCAGATCCCCATAATATATGCGTTGTTCTACCCCGTTGTTGGATACCTGTAGCAGCGCCATATCTTTTCTGTGATCCAGAGCAAAACTAAAAGAAGAAATCGATTGATTACTAATGGATGCAAACTCGAGAGATCCATTACGCTGATCAGCAGATAAAAACATAGGTAGCGGATAATGTTTTAGAGAACTAGTAATTTGTTTATTGCCACCCGGAGTGAACTGCAATAATTCTCCATTTGTATTTTTGTTATTATAGACACGTATTTCTTGTGTGCCCGTACTACTACTGTTTTTAGTGACTGTACGATAATCAATAATATCGGTTTTGCCATCGCCGTTGATATCCACGGGAATTAAGTTATATCCATCAAACTGTCCATTTCTGGGATCATAATAATCAGTGCCATACGAAAAGTTAAAAGCACGTTGAGTAACATAAAATTGGGTACCTCTGGAGAGCAGTATGTTAAACCTGTTAGAATTAGCAGCATCAGGAATCATAATATCTCCTTTGCCATCGCCGTTATAATCCCCTACTAATGGTTGTGTACTGGTTTTAATATATCCACTTGCGGTTTCACTAATAAACTCGAGCTCGTTGCTGCTATTTAGCATATAGATATAGGCTCTGCTCTTGGTTAGGTGTACAATATCGGTTTTACCATCGCCATTTACATCCATTGTCAGGATCTGATCTGTATCTTTAATCGTGTTGCGTATACGTCCGGCACGATTAGAATATCCGCTAGTTATGCGGCGATCTAGATTAATAAAACTTACCCAACCCCCTCTAGAAGGATAGCTATCACAATAGCAACAGTTACTGGATCGAATTGTATTATTTTCTTCACCTCCTGGTTCGGGTACATCAATCGGGCTATCACAAGGGTCTTCGGGGATACAGCTTCTAAAGGAATAGGGTTTACTGATAGCAATCACATCGCTAAGACCATCACCGTTAAAATCTCCTGACACATAACGTTGTGGAATGGTTCTAGTCCTACTTCCTGTACTCTCGCAACTGTTTTGATCGTTATAGGTTGGAAGACTCCATCCTTTGGTGTATTGCAGACTCAACGCATTAGATGGTTCGTTACTATATACTTTTAGATTTACCCTGCGTGATCCGCTTCTTTGAATCACAGTAAGTCCCATACCCGGAAGTAGTTTATTTTGGTCATTCAGCAATTTTACAGGAAATACATCTTCAAAAACACCGGTATTGATCGTATAGGTTCGTCTAAAATCATTATTCTTAAATAACCACAATTTATTTTTATCGGTTCTGGGGTAGATTAAAAAATCGGTTTTTCCGTTACCGGTAAGATCTAGCGATACCTGTGCTGCAGTTCGTTTTTCAATATTTACTAGACCAAGATTCGAAGTGACTTGTGTATGACCTACCGAAGAAAATGTAGTAGGATAGGTAAATGTGATTGGACTATGCGCTTGACTATTGTCTCCTGTTTTTTCTTGTATCGAAGCAACTCGATCATACCCCAATCCCGAAGTATTGTGACCAATCACATAGTTTCTGTAGGGTGTACCGTTACCAAAAACCTTGATTCCTTTAAGGATGTTTTTCCGTTGGATATCTACATTTCCTACAAAAGATTGCTCGAGGCGGGAACGGGTTTTATATTCAAATCTGATTTCGTTTATAGGAGTACCAGCGCTTTTCGCTCCGTAGGTGATTTTATCGATCGATATCGTGTTATTATCGCCAGAAATTACTTTATAATGATAGTTAATTCTGATCCCTTGTGGGTTGTCCCATACATACATCGCATATTCTAATCGAGATCGTGATCCGTTGCCATTGCCATAGTATGCTGTAGATCCATCAGGATATTTTACTATAAAATAGGCAGGACCGTACGATGCACCATATGGTGAAGTGCCATGCGAGGTGATTTTTAGGTTCGAATACTTCTCGGTTTGGTATACTGCTCCATTTGCGCCATAGGTTCCGCTCTTTAAGATCAAGCGTTGCCCGTCTAATGCAAATCGATCTTTGGTATCAAAATCTACCGGATCGATAGTACCATCATGATATGTGTTGGCCGGGATTCTGGTAATGCTAGATATTCCAGAGAGGTTCCATCCCCAGCCGGCACTGCCGTTGCCGCCCTGGCTGTTATAGGAAATGGCAATACTTGGGGCTACCCCAGTAACCCCTGGAGGTACCGCAATAGGTACGGTATAATTAGCACCACCAGTTAGCGATACAGAAAGCGCACCTGGGGTTTCGCCGATCCCGGAGCTGCTGGATCGGGTAGCAGTTTCTGAAGCAGTAGCAGTCTCAACACCAGAAAGGGGTAAGGTTTCTATTTCTTCTACATTGGTCTGATGCGACTCGTAGGTAAATTCGTCTACAGGATTAAGATTTGTATCCTCCTGTGCGTATAGTACTGTGGTGCTTACCAAAAAGCACAGTACCCCGTATATAGATGTATATAAAGATTTCATAATGATGATAGTATTGTGTGAAATGATTCGTTTAGTAATTAAAGTCGTATAATTTTCTTTTGTACGACGCGATTTGTTTTGCTACTAATATGAAAGGAAACTACATATAAGCCCGAAGGTTTTAAGGATAAATCAATGGATGCACTGTTTCCTGGACCTATTGTGACTTCCTCTCGTTGACTGTTAATCATACTGATCAATTCTATGCGGGTTACTCTTCCTATATGACGTAAATCCCATCTTATGTTAACCTTTCCATCAGTTGGGTTTGGCGAAACATAAATTAGATGACTTATAGGTTCAGGAGTGTCAACTACCGGGGGCTCATCAGGAAGTCCATCACCTCCGCCACCATCTGCTGAGGCAAGATCGCGTAGGGTTTGATTGCCCGAGGCATCATAAGTGAATTTTAGTTTGGTCTCTGTAGGGTTTTGTGCCTGCATATAATGAAAGCAAGACATCGCTACTACAAAAAGAAATGATTTTTTCATGTTTATTGTTATTTATGGTTAATTAAAATATGCGGATACAGATTCCTGTACTACAACCTGTGATAGTTGTAGTTCGGCAGAAGCAGTCGATTTACTAAATAAAAGAGTATTTCGTCCTACCCTTTTGTAATTAAAGTTGATTTGTTTTCATATAGCTCATTGTTATTTATTTATTACTATGCTTTTGCATTCTTGTCATTTCTTACCTAACTAGGAATCCATGTATCATGATGACAATCTCTCAAGTAGGCCCCCACCCCTCCCTTTTCTACTTTGATACGCTTGTAATGCACCCTGACCGAAGCCGAAGGTTATAAATACAGTAGAAAAGGGTGTACTCACTACTCAGGGGTAAAAGGCATTAACAGTATGCAACATATTTTCTCTTCATCTGCAAGAATAACAAATCACCGTTTCATTTTTCGAGACTGTGTTATTCTTAGATGTTAAAGTTTAGTTAATTAAAGAACATTAGCAGGTATTTTTCATTTTAAAGATTTGATTTTTTTGGGCAACTCACTAATCACAGGAGTTCAATCTGATCGAATAGTTTTAGTTGTAATAGGTTAATTTTTATAGTAAGAAATGTTAAATATTTTGAAATTATTATAAGGTCAAATCTAATTTATAGGGTCAACAAAACGGTTCAAAAAGCACGTATTTATGCACGTATTTTTTACGTATATCAATACGTATTTTGCATGTAAAAATCTAAAACACAATTGATTAATATAAATCAGTATAATGTGCCGGTGAGGATTATTGATTAAAAAACATTTTTAAGCTCTACTGAATTTTCTTAAAAATTCCTTTTTATTTTTGGCCTTCGTTTTCTTAAAAATATTGGAAGCATGTTTGGAAGCTGTTTTTTCAGCAATAAAGAAATCTTCACTAATAATTTTATATGATTTGCGGTTTAAAATAGATATTGCTATTTCAATTTCTCGGGGGGTTAATCCATAATAGATAAATTTTGAATCAATAGAAAAGTTCTCATCATCTGAAGTTAATGAAGAATAAATTTTATGTTTATTCTCTAAAAAGAATAAGTATCTATCAATTTCTATTAAAGTAATTGAATAAAAAGAAATATTCATTATGCTAAAAGTTAGCCATTGATAATCTCCTATTAGGGTTAGTATAGGCAAAAGCACTATAGAGGCAATACTTACTATTGCAAGATTATTCCGTCTGACCATAAATTTATCCAATTGTTTGGCACGGATAAGCTCTTTGTGGAATAGCCATAAAAAGTAAAAACCGATTAGGGCAATTGGAACAGTAAAAGAAGTTCTTGCAATGAATAATGAATTTGTTATATAATAGGGAATTAGAAATAACCCTACAAAACTACCAGAAAGTAAAATAGAAATATTACGAACCGTAAAGTAAAATTTCACGATTACTATGTCATATTCTTTATAGATATAGTATATGATGAACATACATAAAATGATAGCCACACTATAAGTAATAATATATTGGATAATTAACGGTCCTGGGAAAAATTTTGAAGGTAAAAAACCTCCCGTTGTATTATACAAAATAAACAAAAACCCTAGCCAAATAAATCTGTGCATACTCCATGACTTAGAAATCAAGGAACGAATGAATACTAATAAAACGATGAACACATCTACAAGTAAATAAAAAAAAGTTGTCCAATGTATCGAAGTGTCAAACATATTGTACTTCTATAGTTAGGGTTATAGCTTGCGTAATTTAAATCTGTTCTCCTCAAGATTTTTATATACATTAAACCAATCGAAAACTTCCCCATTCATAGCAATATAAACTCCTTTATCTAAAAATTGAAGAGAAGCAACTGCATAACCAAGATTGAAAGGAGCATCAGTATTTTGATTGGAACCTAAAATGATTGACCCTACCAAAACAATTGTTTTTTCTAACTTTAAGCCACCCAGATATTCTGCTGTCTTCGCCATAGTAAAAGTCCCATGAGTAATCAAGATTTTGTCAACTTCAGAGGCTTGGATTTTTTCTGCTAATAATTGTCTATCCTCATTGTTTATTAATCGACTGTCTTTATTAAAAGCCTCATTGATACTATATTCAAAAGAGACATTGGCAGTTCCGAAAAATATCTCGATATTAACTTCTGATTTTATGTCCTTATTATTTACTGTGTCATTTTCAATACCCCCGATTGTTCCACCTGTTGTTATTATATGTATCATTCCTTATTTTCTTATAATTAATCATTTTAGATTTAATAAACCGAAGCCCTATATACCTTTAAAAACAGCAATAACTTCTTGTGAATTAGCAACGATTTGATTATCCTTTGGATATTCAATGTTTAATCGATCTTTAGTGAATTTTGGTTGTGTAAGATGTATAATATGACTACGCTTAGCAATAGCTAATGGAAACTGATTTTCTAAGGAAACATAAGGCCTAGTTGTTCTGGATGTTAAGAGGATGCTATCTATATCTGCAGTAGCTTGTAAGGGATAACTAGATAAAATTGAGGCAAAACAATGATACCCGCAAAATAGAGTAAAGTACATATAGATCTTATTTTGAGGCTCAATAGGTTTCGGGGAAGCAATTATACTAAATATTTGCATTACAGACTTATTGAGTTTAAATGAATTTTCGCATACCTTATAAGTTTTGTGATAAAACCGTAATTCGAATATGTTTCGTTTTTTTAAACATTGTCTTTGTTTTGAAATAGGAGTAGTAAAAATCATAAGCTGGTTTTTAAGATTTTAGTATTACAACAGAGGAAACTCAAACAACTTTATTTGGAGGGTCAATCTGGTCGAACAATTCTAGTAATAGGAGCCGATTGGTTTTAGAGTTTTTCTTTCTTACATGGTTATCTTTTAAAAATTCACGTATGATGTATTCAAGATTAGTATCTCTAAAAGCTTTAAATATATGTTCATCATCCAAAGGGTTCAACTTGTACCCATTACTTAACGCAAAATAAAGGTCCTGACCACTTAAAAAAGAAGGGTAAATAGATTTGAATTTGTATACATTGATATAATGACAACGATCAGCTAGGTAACAATATCCATTTTCATGGATTGTATAGATATTTTTGGTTTCGGCCTGTCTTTTTAATTCTTCTTTTATCTGTTTATATACAATAGGAGACTCATGCCGATGAAGCAAGGCTTCTACCTTATGCAAAATATCATACGCTGTAAGTTTTGGCATCCCGTCAAATTGTTTTACAAACTTGTGTAATATTTCATCTTCGTAGGTGGTCATACTAGTAAATTATTATTGGTTAGTGTTTAGTAGTGTAGTTGAATTTGTAGATATTAGGGTGTTAACTTAAGTACTGATGGGAGATATACATTGAAATTGGTATATTTAGAAAATAATAGCTCTAATCATCCCTGAAATCCTAACAAAAGAATTGATGATAGAGACTTCAATAGTATACAGTATAAGAATAACACTCAACATCTTCTTTGCAGGTTACTCACCCACAAACTCAAACTAAATTATGAAGAACGCAGCATAGTTTTGTTTAAAAGTAGCATTGGTTCCAGGTATTTTTGACACTTCGATATAAGATTAGTTTTAGTATTAGTTAGATTTTTTTTCTGCTTAGGGCTACTAGGGATAATCGATTTTGAGGGATGTTCCGATAATGTACGTTTAATAAGTGCCAAAGTCATTTCGACAATTTCGGGATAACTATATAAGTCAGTCTCAATGTAACGGTCAATACTGTCTTGAAAATATCGTTTTTGACTTTTGCTTAGTTTGCAATATGTTGGTTCTAATTTCAGTTTATTCATCACTTTTTGTCGATGTAAAGAAATCTTATTCTTCATATCGAATTCGTTTGTACAACTTAAGAGCACCGACATTCTTCTTCTATGTACTATTTTTATAGCTTCATCAATTGATTTTCTTTCCTCAAAAAGGGATATTGACCAGCAATAGATATTTTTTTCATAAGATTCTTCACTAGCTAAGTTTAGCATAAAATCACTCACAGTCATTTGAATGGATTCGATAATAGTCTTTATAAATTGATTTCTCTTAGAAATGTGATCTTGCTCTTTCATTTTTTTTTGTTTAAGTTTTCTGGTTTTACCTTAAAAATCAATTTTGAATTAACACATGCCTTTGACGTAACCCTCAATTGACTCAATTTCTTGGTCTGTCAAATTCCTATCATATTTAATGAACTTTTGTATCCTACCTCTCTTAATACCTAGTTCTTTCTCTAAAGCGCTTATATTTAAAATACTCTCGTATTTTACAAGCCAGACTTTTATTTTTTTTCTGCCTTTTGGTCTCAAAATCTATTTTTGGTATTTAATTGTGGAAATTTCCACAACTGATTTTCATTAATTAAATAAATTCTTTAATATATTTGTTTATAAACTCAAATATAATAAAACTATTGCTTATTAATAAGCCAAAAGCGTATTAATTTGATTAATAATCCTCTTATGAAAGAAAAAATTAAAGAAATCATGGATTATTATGGTCTAAATCAGAAAGAATTTGCTGAAAAGATTAACGTATCTGCCCAAACCATAAGCGATGTTTTAAAGGATAAGCGAAATGCTGGAGATAAAATAATGCAAGGAATTCTGGAGGCTTTTGATGAGATTGATCCTTTATGGCTGATTCGTGATATTGGTGATATGTTGGTGGATAGTGAGAAGATGGTTGAGATAAAGAGAAAACGTATTAATCAGAAATTAAATTTTAATAGCTTAGAAGAATTAGCTTTGTTTTGTGTAAACCATGAAGATGAACTTATGAAAGTGAAATCCTTTTCGAATATGGTGGAGAAAAATGCAGCATTTCACGTTGTAAAGATTGTAAAAGGCTATAATGGCTGATAATAATAGCTAAGGAGCTTTAATATCCATGTGTTTATATATATACATTTGAAATTCAATTACTGATTTGAATTTAATTCTGACTTGTTCATGTATGATTTGAGTAACATTATTGAGTTCTTTTTCTTGTTTCTCTAGGCATTCTTCAATTTCCTTTTCAATTTCTTTTTTTAATGTCCTGCCTACAAAGGACAAGCCTGAATGATCTTTTTTTAAGATTTTCTTTCCTTCTGAATGCTTCATCATTTTTGTGATAATTTTTTAATTTCACCTAAATAATCGCTAATAAATTCTGGTCGATCTTGTTTACTGATATATTTTCTTTTGATATCTCTTGAGATAAAACTTAATAAATCCTGAATTTTTAACTTAAGTTCTATTTGAGATAAAGCGAAGAAATATTTCCCTGCAATTGTAGCAGTTAAGGCACCAACAGTGGATAACAGTAATTGTATAGTTATATATGCACTTTCAGGTAAATCTCCTTTCGGATAAAAAACCCAAACTAAATAAAATAACCCTGTTATCATTCCGACAAAACTAAATGCAAATATTACTTTTCTAAAAAAAAGATCTTCTTCTTTAAAAAAAAGAAATAAAAGAAAAAAACCTAAGAAAACGGAAACCAAAGGCATTCCTAAATTTGCGAAAAAAACTTTCGATGTTCTAAAACCAAAGACCTTTTCCTTGTTTTTTGTTTGATTTAAAGATAAATATAAGGTCTCTGATTCTTTTTCTAGTTTATTTAATATTGGAATATGTTTATCTACTTCAGCTTCCAGATAATCTAAGTCAATTTTTTTGGATTGAAAATCGATTAATAAAGTTGTTAGCTTTTCCTCAATATCTGATCTTGATTTCTCGACTCTCTCGTATAATTCTGTTGCTTCAATAACAGCTTGGCTTCTAACAGGAAAAAAGACCTGTAGAAACGGTGTTGCAAAAGTGAGTATTATAAAAAATACCAATATTACTGAAAATAGTAATGAATGTTTATTTGTTTTTTTATTTTTTTCCTCGATCTCCGATAGCTCCCGCATCCTCTTTATCTATTTGTACTAACTCTAAATTTGATATTTCATCATCAGTTGATTCGACTTCACAACTTAAAAATCCAAGTGAAATAAAAATGATAAATAAAAAACAGAAAATAGTTTTCATGACGTTAAGTTTTTACAATTAGTATCGTAAAGATATAATTTCAATAAAGTCATTTATTCTATTTCCGAAATAATTTACGTCAAATTCAAGTTTAGCTGATTAAAAATGAATTGGGTTAAAATTAATACATATAAAGCAATTTTAATTACGGTTTTACCACAATTTTTCAAGCAATACAGGATCACTAAAATTATAGCTTACGGGTTTCCATAAAATTCTTTTTTAACTCCCAAATTCTGTATTATTTTGTAACTATTAAGTAATGCATTTTTGTGCTAAGTAGCACAAATTAGAAAAAGAAACTAATTTTTTTCCCTGTTTTGATAAAATAAAAAACTTTAAAAAAGGCGGAGTTTTTTCGATTACTTTTTTCTATTGAGATTTACTTAAATCCTTCTTGTTTTATAATGAAGTTAATTTATAGCTCCTTAATCATATAAGTACAAAAGTATATGACAAAAATAATGTTATTCTACAGTTAGTCTAGAAATCTTATAAAAGCATATCCACTCCTTGGAAAATGAACTATTAAGTGATTTAATGTATTGGGATAAAAGAAAATTGAAACTTGAGTTCCATGATGTAGATAACAAATAGAAAAGAATTGGTTGTTCAAAATTGAAGAAGCACCCTTATAATTTGGTCAATTTATAGTTAAACTTTTTCAAAATCACACATCATTTAATCTAGCAGATGTTTTACCTATGTTTTACCCAAAGATTCAACTTTGAATGAATTTTAAAATAAACTATTTATAAAAAACAAAGAAACCCCTTGATAAATCAAGGGGTTTGCTTAAGTACTGAAGACGGGACTTGAACCCGTACGTCCTAATGGACATTGGATTTTAAGTCCAACGTGTCTACCAATTCCACCACTTCAGCTTGGTATTTTATTTCAGAGCGAAAGACGGGATTTGAACCCGCGACCCCCACCTTGGCAAGGTGATGCTCTACCCCTGAGCTACTTTCGCAGTTTACTACTATACATCAAGAGCATTAATACACGTCATATCATTAAAAAAATGATGCGACCCATATCCGCCTCGGGCGGATGATGCGCTACCCCTGAGCTACTTTCGCAGTCATTTTAAGAACTTCGCAATACGTTATTGCGGATGCAAATTTAAAACAATTCTAAGAATACCAAAGTCTTTTTTATAAAAAGAATAAAAAATTATTCTAATTAACAGAATTTCAAAAAACTAAGACTAAAATTATCTCTTGGAGCAAAAAAAGCCTTAGAATATGTTCTAAACCGAAATCATAACACGAATAAAAAATTAAGTCAGATCTCATTATACAAAGGAGATTTGTTTAACTTACTCTTTTTGACTACTTGTAAAAAACAGATTTTCAAAATAGAGCTTCACTACACCTTGGATGCTTTCTTTCTGGTTAGCATGCGTTTAATCTCATTAAGTTTCATTAATGCTTCTACAGGAGTAAGTGTATTAATGTCGATATCCAAAATTTCTTCTTTAATCTGTTCTAGTAGCGGATCATCTAAATTAAAGAAGCTTAGTTGCAATTCATCTTCTTCCTGCATTCCTTTGATTTTATCGGTAAGCGCAGAACTGCTATGTGATTTTTCAAGTTTTTTAAGCATCTTATTAGCCCTGTGTAATACTTGCTGTGGCATTCCTGCCATTTTTGCAACATGTATCCCAAAGCTATGCTCGCTTCCTCCAGGGACCAACTTACGCAAAAAAAGTACTGTATTTTTAAGTTCTTTGACCGATACATTATAATTTTTGATGCGTTCAAAGGTTTCACACATCTCATTAAGCTCATGATAGTGAGTAGCAAATAATGTTTTGGGTTTTGCAGGGTGTTCATGTAAAAACTCACTAATTGCCCAGGCAATCGAAATTCCATCATAAGTACTTGTCCCTCGACCAATCTCATCGAGCAATACCAAACTTCGATCTGATATATTATTAAGAATACTTGCCGTTTCATTCATTTCTACCATAAAAGTAGATTCGCCCATTGAGATATTATCGCTTGCTCCTACCCTTGTAAATATTTTATCGACCACACCTATTTTGGCTGCTGAAGCCGGAACAAAACATCCCATCTGTGCTAAAAGTACGATTAATGCTGTTTGTCTTAATATTGCAGATTTACCACTCATATTAGGTCCGGTAATCATAATCATCTGTTGTTGTTCTCGGTCTAACTGTACATCATTAGTAATATACTGCTCGCCGGGAGGCAACTGCTTTTCGATCACAGGATGGCGGCCGTTTTTAATTTCTAAATCATAAGATTCATCTATTAAAGGACGAACATATCCGTTTTCTTGCGCAAGTTGTGTAAAAGAACACAAACAATCCAACTGACCAATTAGAGTAGCGTTTAGTTGTACAGGTTTTATATATTCATTCATCCAAAGCACCAAATCATTAAATAACTGTTGCTCCAGAGCAAGAATTTTTTCTTCTGCCCCAAGGATTTTGGCTTCATATTCTTTAAGTTCCTCGGTGATATATCGTTCTGCACTTACCAGAGTTTGTTTACGTATCCAAGTATCTGGTACTTTATCTTTATGTGTATTTCTAACCTCAATGTAATATCCAAAAACATTATTTGATGCGATTTTCAACGAAGTTATACCCGTAGCTTCAGTTTCACGCTCCAACATCTTATCTAAGTAGTCTTTACCAGAAAATGCAATAGCACGTAACTCATCCAGTTCATCCAAAAATCCACTTGCGATAGTATTACCTTTGAGAATATTAACAGGAGCTTCTTCGTTAAGTGTTTCTTTAATCTTACTGCGAAGTAATTCGCAATCATTAAGGGTATCTCCTATCACTTTTAAAGCATCATTATCACTATTTGATGCTTGTGACTTTATGGGAACGATAGCCTCTAGGGAATTTTTAAGTTGAATCACTTCGCGAGGACTCACTTTTCCTGTTGCTATTTTAGAAATCAATCGCTCAATATCTCCAATCTGTTTGATTTGGTGTCTGATCTTTTGATGCAAGGTATCGTTATCCGAAAAGTATTGAACTACCTCATGACGTTTATGGATACCGGATATATCCTTTAGGGGTAACGCCAACCATCGTTTTAAGGTACGCCCACCCATTGGCGAAATGGTCTTATCGATAACATCTAATAGTGTTACTGCATGTGTTGCATTGGCATGATATAGTTCTAGATTGCGAATCGTGAAACGATCCATCCAGATATACTGGTCTTCAGCAATACGTTGGATAGCGGTGATGTGTTGTAACTTATGATGTTGCGTTTCACCTAAGTAATGTAGAATCACTCCAGCTGCGATAATCCCTTCGTTTAGATGGTCAATCCCAAAACCTTTTAAGGTCTTCGTTCCAAAATGAGTATTTAATGTATCATTCGCATAATCAATTTTAAAGAACCAATCTTCAAGAAAAAAAACATGATTATCTTGCCCAAAATCTTCATAAAAAGCTTGCTTCTTAGGTTTTGTAATTAGCACTTCACTTGGACTAAAATTTTGTATCAACTTATCTATGTGTGCTACATCGCCCTGTGCGGTTAGAAACTCTCCGGTAGAAACATCCAAAAAAGCAATTCCTATTATTTTTTTACCATAATGTAGCGCACATAAAAAATTATTGGTCTTACTCTGCAAAACCTCATCATTTAATGCTACCCCGGGAGTTACTAATTCGGTTACCCCGCGTTTTACAATGGTCTTGGTTTGTTTGGGATCTTCAAGTTGATCACAAATCGCAACGCGTTCTCCAGCTTTAACCAGTTTTGGTAAATAGGTATTTAACGAATGATGAGGAAAACCAGCCAATGCCGTTTCCTGATCACTGCCATTACCTCTTTTAGTTTGAACAATATTAAGAATAGCAGCAGTTTTTATAGCATCTTCACCAAACGTTTCATAAAAATCTCCAACTCTAAACAATAACAATGCATCAGGATACTTTGCCTTAATCGCATTGTACTGTTTCATCAATGGTGTTACTTTCTTCTCGGTTTTTGCTGCCATTTGGCCTATAGTTTATGAATCAGGCTAAAGTAGCTATTCTTCTATTTTTTCTAAAATGTAACCTCTAGGAGTTATTCAATGTTATTCACAATTCTTTTAAGTGGGCAGTTTTTAGTTGGCAGTAGGCAGTGGGTAATTTTGAAATTAGATCCTATTCAAAAAAAGAAGCCTTTCTTAATTAATGTATCTAGCAATTAATAATAAGAAAATTATACCTTTGGAAACATACATCAATACTATTATGGATTTTAAAAACTTATCGGCCTACAAAAAATCATTTAATTTAGCAATGAAATTTTTTGAAGTTACTAAACGTTTCCCCAAAGAAGAAACTAACACGCTAACTGGTCAAATAAGAAAAACATCAAGAAGTGTTACAGCAAATATCTCAGAATCGTATAGAAAAAGGAAGTACTCTAAACATTTTATCAGCAAACTTATAGATAGTAATGCTGAAAATTTTGAAACTCAAACTTGGCTCGAATTTTCATTAGCATGTAAATATATAGATCAACCAACATTCAAATCACTTAATTCATTGCCTCTTGAAGTTAGAAGTCTAATCAATTATACAATCGATAACCCCAACAAATTTGGAGTCAACGAATAACTAATTACATAGCAGTAAACAGTATCGCAAAATCAAACCGCATACTGCTTACTAAAAACTGCTTACTAAAAATGACTAGGAAACTCAAAAACAGCGAGCTTGATCGCAAAACCATAGCAGAATTTAGAGCTGCTGATAAAACACCTTTGCTTATTATTTTAGATAATATTCGAAGTTTAAATAACATTGGCTCTGTTTTTAGAACTGCCGATGCTTTTTTGATAGAAAAAATATACCTCTGTGGAATCACCGCCAAACCGCCACACAAAGACATACAAAAAACTGCACTTGGCGCAACAGATACAGTTGCCTGGGAACATCAAGAAGACACCTTAGCGCTTATTAAGAGCCTTAGATCCAAAAATGTAAAAATTCTTTCTATAGAACAGGCTGAAAATGCTACCTTACTAAATGATTTTACACCAGAACGCAATCAAAAATATGCTATTATCTTCGGGAATGAGGTAAAAGGCATACAACAAGAAGTCGTTTCAGAAAGCGACAGCGTAATCGAGATTCCACAGTTTGGAAGCAAACATTCTTTAAATATTTCAGTAAGTACGGGGGTTGTGGTTTGGGATTTGTACAATAAATTTAGACCATAGATTGTATACCTAAAGCACCTCTTATAAGTCTTCGAAGCATTTAAATCGCGATTACCTAATAAAATTTTACACCTCCATGGTATTAAAACATCTCCTGACAACTCCTTGTTTTATGTTAAATTTTTAACATAAAATAGAAAGACTACTGGGGGTATTTGTGTTAATTTACGTCTTTATAAATACAAGATACGTTCTTACAACGAATCACTAACTAAACACAAACTCATGGAAACAAAGAAAAAACTACTAGCCTTATTTACCATTATGGTATTGACTACAATAAGGTTTGGATTCTCTCAAGAAAACATAGAATGTGGCGCAGAACCACCCAAAGATTATGGCACTTTTATGGCCAAGAGACTTAAATCGATTTCTAATGCTAAAGCATTATCTACTCCTGCATCACTCCCCGTACAACATCATGTTTCTCGTACTTCAAGTGGAGGATCTCCTGCAGTATCGAGTTCAGAGATTCAAAACGTAATGGACGAACTTAATGCAACTTATGCCCCTATGAATATTTCATTTTATGCATATGGACCAACGCGATTTATAGATAACAGCAGCTGGAACCCTTCTTTTAACAAAAATAATGACAGTCAACTAGCACAGTATGAAGTCGATGAAGCTATCAACATTTTTTATTTTACCGAAGTCACCTCAGGAAGCTCTACCATATGTGGATTTGCAAAATTTCCAGGCACAGGAAATCGAGCTATTCTGGATGCATCGTGTTCTCAAAATGGATCTACATCTGCTCACGAATTAGGACATTATTTCTCAATACTTCATACGCACTCTACATCTAATGGTAGAGAATTGGTACGCCGTACGAATTGTAATAATGCCGGAGATTTTTTCTGTGATACACCTGCAGACCCAAGACTTAGCAGCCTTGTAAATTCTAGTTGTAACTATACTGGCTCTGCTACAGATGCTAATGGGGATCGATATCAGCCTGATACTAGAAATGTAATGTCATATACTCGCAAAAGTTGCCGTACAGGTGGTTTTACTAGTCAGCAGCAAAATGCAATCGTAGTTTCCTTAGAATCTGACCGCGCATATTTATTGAATTCAACAAACCCGCCTGCTGAATGTACCAACATTAGTAATTTTCCTTACAGTGAAAGTTTTGAATCCGGTTTTGGCAATTGGAATAATGCACCTGGCGATAATATAGACTGGACCAGAGATTCCGGGGGAACTCCTTCTACAGGAACCGGTCCTTCTACTGGTCAAAATGGTTCTTATTATCTGTATACCGAAGCTTCTACAAACGTATCACTACCCGGGAGTCCGAATAAAGTTGCGATATTAGACAGTCCTTGTTTTGATCTGAGTAATGAATCTGGCTTATCACTAGAATTTGGTTACCACATGTTAGGAACCGACATGGGGACTATAGAAGTACTCATAAGCACTAATGATGATGGGTCTTATAGTTCGATCTGGTCTCAAAACGGAAATAAAGGAGATACATGGAATCAAGCAACAGTAAATTTGGCAGCATATGCTGGTTCTGTTGTCAAAATACGGTTTAAGGGAACCACTGGTAGTAGCTGGAGAAGTGATTTAGCTATCGATAATATAAAAATCGCATCAACATCAACAAACCCTCCTAGTGCGTGTAATGGTATCACAAGTTTTCCTTACAAAAAAGGATTCGAACCCGATTTTGGATCATGGACTCAGGAAACCAATGATGATATAGATTGGTCATTGGATAGTAATACCACTCCATCATCAAGCACTGGCCCTTCGGCTCCGACTGAAGGAAATAATTATATATTCACCGAAGCTTCAGGTAACGGAACAGGGTTTCCTAATAAAATAGCCTTATTAACCAGTCCTTGTATTGATTTGATCAATGAAACGAATGCCGAACTTAGTTTTGATTACCACATGTATGGATCAAACATGGGAACTCTCGAAATGAGAGCTTCTATTGATGACGGTAGTTCATGGACTACGATCTGGAATCAAAGCGGAGACAAAGGTAATAGCTGGTATTCACAAACTGTAAGCTTATCAGGATATAGTGGCATTACGATAAAATTACAACTCAAAGGCACCACAGGATCAAGTTACAGAAGTGATATGGCAATCGATAATATTAACATAACCTCTGGAAGTACTGACAATGTAGATGCTGATGATCTTGATGATAATAATATTAGTAGTATTCCTGCTGAAAATATTAGCATTTTTCCAAATCCGATAACATCTGGATTATTAAGTATACACTACCCAAGAACATCAAGAACTGGCGAATCTGTATCCATTACCATAACAGATTTCTTAGGAAAAAAAGTGGATGCTTTAACTACTAATATCGAAACGACAACCTACGACACCAGTCGTCTAAGTAAGGGAGTGTATTTCGTTATTATTGAAGGAAATGAAGGCACAACAAATAAAAAGCTAATTAAAAACTAAAATTTATTTCATAAATTTTTGTGTACTGCCCGAAAACCAATTTTCGGGCAGTTTTATTTTTATTAAGATCTCATCTAAAATTTGTTTTGTAAGTTTAACTACCGAATACCAACAACAAAAATCAAAACCACATGAAATATTTCGCATTATTTCTAACTCTTAGTTTATTTTTCACCTCTTGTAAACAAGAAAATTCAAAAAAAGAAATTATGACAGAAGATCAGTTAATGTCCATAGCCAAAAAAATTCATAATAATGTCATTACACTAGATACACACTGCGATATTAATGTAAAAAACTTTACAGATTCAATTAATTATACTCAGGATCTCACTTCGCAAATTACATTGCCAAAAATGAAAAAAGGTGGATTAGACGTTGCCTGGTTTATTGTGTATACCGGTCAGGATTCTCTAACCCCACAGGGATATGAGAATGCTTATAAAAACGCAATGTCAAAATTTGAAGCGATACATAAACTCACCAATGATATTGCACCAGATCAAATAGCACTGGCATTGACCTCTAATGATGTACGTAGGATTCATAAAATAGGAAAGAAAGTCGCTATGATCGGTGTCGAAAATGGTTATCCTATAGGCACTGATATTTCTAATGTTAAAAAGTTCTATGACTTGGGTGCTCGATATATGTCATTGTCACACAATGGCCATAGTCAACTTTGTGATTCTAATACAGGCGAAGCTGATGGAATTTGGCTTCATAATGGTGTAAGTGATTTAGGTAAACAGGTGATTGTAGAGATGAACACCTACGGGATGATGATTGATGTTTCTCATCCATCAAAAGAATCCATGCGGCAGATGATCAAACTCACCAAAGCACCGATAATCGCTTCTCATTCATCTGCAAGAGCATTATGTGATCACAGTAGAAACCTAGACGATGAGCAACTACAATGGTTAAAAGAAAATGGTGGGGTTGTACAAACGGTGGCTTTTACTTCATATCTGAATACTGAAAAATTTGAAAAAAGAAATGAAAAAGAGTTAGAAATAGCCAAACAGATTGCAGACTCTATGGGTATACAATGGCGTGATCGCAAAGAAATAGCTGAATTAAGTGCTGAAGAAAAAGAAAAATACTATGACTTCTACACAAAAATGATCCCAATTAAGAAAGAAAAAATAAAGAAAATAGACAACCTACCGCCAGCGGTAGATGTATCCGACTTTGTAAATCATATTGATTATTTAGTGAATAAAATTGGCATCGACCACGTAGGAATTAGCTCAGATTTTGATGGTGGTGGCGGGATCGAGGGCTGGAGCGACGCTTCTGAAACTTTTAATGTAACCGTGGAACTTGTGAAACGAGGTTATACCGAAGCACAAATTGAAAAGTTATGGAGCGGTAACCTGCTTCGTGTGCTAGACGAAGTACAAAAGGTGGCTACTATGCTTCAAAAAACATCATAAATTTCATGGCTCATCAATTATAGTTGTTTTATAAGTTAAATATTATATACAACACACTCCTTTAGATTAGCATTTAGATATTTTGTAATTTAAAAAACGCTTATAAGTAGGTACTTAGATTTTTTTATTAATCGCTTCCAAAACTAAAATATAATCCTCGCGGTTAGCGATAAAATCATGATTAGACACATCAATAACCTTTACATTAAGTTCGGATTGAGATTTAATAAAATGTAGATACCCTTTATTAATTTTATCGAGATAGTCGGCTGGTATTTTCTGTTCGTACTCCCGTCCTCTCTCTTTGATGTTTTCTAAAAGGCGCTCTGTATTTTGATATAGATAAATATATAAATCAGGCTTGGGCAAGTTGATATACATTAGATCAAATACTTTTTTATACAACCTGTACTCTTCTTCTTGCAATGTGACCTTTGCAAAAATCAGAGATTTAAATACATCGTAATCACTCACCACAAATTCTTTAAACAAATCAAACTGTGCGATATCATCCTGCAAACGTTGATAACGATCTGCAAGAAATGACATTTCTAAAGGAAATGCATATCGCTCCATATCTTCATAAAATTTTGGTAAAAATGGGTTATCGGCAAAGCGTTCCAAAATTAGCTTGGCATTAAACTCTTTTGAAATTAATGTTGCTAAGCTTGTTTTACCTGCACCAATATTACCCTCAATAGTAAGATACTGAATCCTTGATACATTATACTTTTTTTTTGGATTCGTAAGTCTTTTATCTAATTGATGTATTTCAGACACATCTGAAGTCTCTTCTAATAATTCTGCAACAGTTTGCTTAAGCTTTGGGTGTTCTAGATCTGAAGCAATGTCGACTAGTGGTTTTAGCACAAATTTTCGATCTTGCATAGCCGGATGTGGCACGATAAGTTTTGTTGTTCCAATACACCCTTCCGAAGAAAAAATAATATCCAAATCGATTGTTCTTGCTTGATATCCTGTTGCATCACTTCGATTTCTACCAAGTACATTTTCGATTTGCAAAAGCATATCCAAAACCTGTTCTGTAGTATAAAATGTACGAATCGCAACACAGGCATTATAAAAATCATTACTATCAAAACCCCAGGCAGGAGTTTGATAGACTTTAGAAATTAGAACCACATCACCTATCGTTTGATATAACGCATCAACTGCCTTTTGAAGAAAACCTAAGCGATCTCCCATATTGCTTCCCAGTGAAATATGTATGTGATGTAATGTTTTCAAGCTTGCTTAATTATATTCTGATCAGAAGTCCTTATTTTTAGCAGCAAATTAAATAAAACAAAACCACTTCACCTTATTTTTGCGTGAACTATTATTAATTAACATTTATTTTGAGCGAATCTACTCTTACCCTAAAGGATAAAAAATCTGCATATAGAATTTATCTCATTCTGGGGGCATTATTTATTTCATCCTTAGTTGCATCAAATTTAATTTTTCAAAAATTCTTTTATTGGGATTTTTTTGGAGTCTATACATTTGAAATTTCGGTGGGTATCCTACCGTATCCTATTACCTTTTTGATTACAGATATTATTAGTGAAGTGTTTGGAAAAAGAAAAGCAAACCAGATTGTTACAGCCGGTATTTTTGCGTCATTTTTTTCGTTGATCATAGTATCTGCATCTGCTGCGGTTCCTGCTACTTCGTGGTCCCCTGTAAACGACGAACTATTTAATCAAGTTTTTGGAGCCACAGCCGTCGCAGTTTTTGCATCAATGATCGCCTATCTTTTTGCACAATATATCGATATACAGATTTTCCATTTCTGGAAACGTGTTACCAAAGGCAAGCATTTATGGCTTAGAAATAATTTTTCGACATTTTCTTCTCAATTTTTAGATACGCTAACTGTGCTTTTACTGCTTTGCTCTACAGGAATAATTAATTGGGATCGTTTTGGAGTACTATTACTAAATGGATTTTTATTTAAAGTACTTATAGCTGCATTGGATACCCCATTATTATATTTGGGTGTTTATATTGTAAGAAAGAGGTTTCGTTTAAAACAAGGTGATGAATTGGCACTCGAAATTTAAAATCTAACAAATAGTTAACTTAAAAAAATAACATATCTCTTTATATTCCTTTATTTTACAAAAAAGCCTTAACAATGAAAAAAGCCCTTAAAATTATAGGTATCGTTTTACTCCTATTTATTATAGGAATAGTTTCTATTCCTTTTCTTTTTAAAGGAACAATACAAGATAAAGTTCGTTATTTGGTGAATGAACATTTAAATGCAAAAGTAGATTTCGCAAATATCGACATTAGCTTGATACGTAGTTTCCCCAATGCGTCAGTTGTAATTGATGAGCTTTCCATTCTTACTTATGCACCATTTGAAGGAGACACATTAGCCTATTCTAATAGAATCGCACTTGATATGTCTGTGAATGAATTATTTAAAGATGCAACAGAAGCTATACGTGTTCAAAAGATAACAATCGACCAGGCTAATATTGCTATCAAAACAGATTCCCTAGGCAATTCAAATTTCGATATTGCTAAAAAAACAGACAATGTGGATAATAAAACTCCTGAAAATCAAAACAGTGGCTTCACTTTTGACTTAGAACATTACGAGATCAATGATAGTAAGTTTTTTTTTAGGGATGATATTACCAAAACAACACTTCAATTAAGCGACATAAACCATAGTGGAGATGGAACGTTATCTGGTGATACTATGATGCTTACTACCAAGACCTCTTCTAAAGCTTCTTTATCATTAGAGGATATTAATTATTTAGATAAAAACACTATTGATCTCGATGCTATTTTTGAGTTAGATCTCAAAAATCAAAAGTATACCTTTAAAGAGAATAAAGCCTTAATCAACAGATTACCACTAGAATTTGCAGGATTTGTTCAATTACAAGACGCCTATACCGATGTAGACCTTAGTTTTAAGACTCCATCATCAGACTTTAAGAATTTTCTTGCGGTAATTCCTGAAACCTATGCAAAAAATCTAGATGGTGTACAAACCAGCGGAGACTTTACTATTGATGGTACAATTAAAGGTAAATCTGATGACACCTATATTCCTAAAATGGATATTAGTATTATGTCTCATAATGCCGCTTTTAAATATCCTGATTTACCAAAAGGAATTAGGCAAATAAATATCGATACCCAAATTAAGAATGAAACCGGCTTGGTCGATGATACTTATATCAACATTGATAAACTTACTTTTAAAATAGATGAGGATGCATTTGCTGCACAAGGAAGTTTGAGAAATCTAACTAAAAATATGATTGTAGATATGGTATTAAAAGGAACGCTAAACCTTGCCAATCTTGATCAGGCCTATCCCTTAGAACTCGAACAAGAATTAAATGGTATTGTGACTGCTGATATCAAGACTCATTTTGATATGTTATCCTTGGAAAAAGAACAATATCAAAACGTAAAAAGTTCGGGGGCAGCAAGTATTTCTGAATTCACCTACGCTTCACCAGAATTACCAAATGAGATTAGTATTGAAAAGGCAAATGTAAGTTTTAATACCCAAACCATTACACTCGATCAAATGCAAGCCTCGACTGGCAAGTCAGATCTGAATGCTACAGGTACTATCGACAATCTTATGGGGTTCTTATTTGCTAAGCAAGACCTGAAAGGTAATTTTGATGTAAACTCTACGGTGTTTGCAGTAAGTGATTTTATGGTGAATGAAAACCAGGAAGAAGCCCAACAAAATAAAAGTGCAGCTACTTCAACAGAAGATGAAACCATGAGGATTCCTTCTTTTCTGGATGCTACACTTAATTTTAATACGAAGAAAGTTCTGTATGATAATATAGAAATGCAGAACACAAAAGGAACCGTACGAATAAAGGACGAAACAGCATATTTGCAAAACATCACGTCCAATATTTTTGATGGAGGGCTCGCTTTTGATGGCAGTGTGTCGACCAAATCCAAAGTACCCACGTTTGAAATGGCCTTGGATTTGAGCCAAATCAATATCGTAAAATCTTTTAACAACCTAGAGTTGTTAAAAGGTCTTGCGCCTATTGCCAAGGCATTAACAGGTAATCTTACTACCCAATTAAAATTGAATGGTAGCCTAAATGATAATCTTACGCCCGTACTTACCTCACTAAAAGGAAATGCGCTTGCACAAATTCTAAACGCTCAGGTATCAACAACTAAAACACCGTTGTTATCCAAATTAAACAATCAGCTTAATTTTGTCGAATTGGATAAATTAAATCTGAGTGATATTACCACCAATCTTACTTTTGACGACGGGAACATTAATGTAAAACCATTTCAGTTTGATGTCAAAGGAATTAAAGTAAACGCAGGCGGAAGTCATAGCTTTGATCGCAGTATGAATTACAAGGTAACTTTGGATGTGCCGGCAAAATATTTGGGTAGTCAAGCCGGAGGATTACTTTCAAAGTTGAGTGCAGAAGAAGCTGAGCAGATGACAGTGGCCTTACCAATCGGAATTACAGGTAATTTTACGAATCCTAAAATTGATTTGAGTGTTGGGCAAGCGGTAAAGCAAATCTCACAACAAATTGTCGACAAACAAAAGAATAAAGCCAAAGACAAGATTAAAGAAAAGGGGAAAGATGTACTTTCAGACCTATTAGGGTCGGGGAAATCAAAAGATACTACAGCTACGCAATCAGAAAATTCTAAAAACACAGAAGAAACCATAAAAAATACAGCAAAAGACATTCTAGGTGGTTTTCTTGGCAGGAAAAAGAAAAAAGATTCTACAAAAGCAGGAAATTGATACCATTTTAACACTATGCATCGTATTATGGAGCAGCCACGTAGCACTGCATATTAAAAAATTAAACCACATAGAGTACAAACCAATGTATACTTTTACACGAACTTAGCTCGTATATATTTTGGATTTTTCAATGTATACATCCGAAATATATAACTGGTAATACTCGAATATTTTGTGGTATTATCTTGGTCACAATTGTATAAAACCAGTCTTCTATTTTACACTTTTATGCATTTAAGCGATAAAAACGAACACTAAAACGTATAATAAAACATTAAAATTTTTCACTTTTTACGCTTTTCTGTAAAAATTTATAAGAAAAATCATGTTTTGTTTAACTCTAGCCCTTAAACTATAAACAGTAGTTAATTTTATGATCCTCAGTGACATATATTGATGATTGTAAGATTTATACTAATAATTGTTTGTTAATTAATACTAAAACAACGCTAAACGTACAAATTTTGCGGTAAACACGTAATTGATTTTAACAAATCTAACATATCTTAGTAGTCCTAAATCAGAAGAAAGAAATTTCTTCCAAAATTTTAACCCCAAATAAACTTATCATGAAAAAAAGATGTTTTTTACTTACAACTTTTATAGTATTATTTTCTTCAGTTTTAAGTATCGCTCAAGATTTTAGTGAAACGAACAAATGGACCAAAGGCTGGACAAATTTTTCGCCTAACAAAACAGAGTACCCAAAAGCCGAAGAGAACTTACCAAATATTATTGTCAATACTATGTATTTAAAAAATGATGTCGTTTATCTAATGTCTGGTGATGTGTATGTGACCAATGGTGCATCTTTAATTATAGAAGAAGGAACTATCATTAGATGTGATCATGTGAATCCTGCGAACCTTATTGTTACCAAAGGTTCTAAATTAGTCGCAACAGGATCTATGGCCTACCCTATCGTATTTACATCTAATAAAGATGCAAAATCTAGAAAAAGTGGAGATTGGGGAGGAATTATTATTGCAGGATCTGGAAAAGTGAATACAGCAACCGGTAATGGTATTATAGAAGGAGATTTTAAACCTGAATTTTCTGTTTACGGAGGTAATCAGGATTTTGAAGAGACTACTGTTCTAAAATATGTACGAATAGAATTCTCCGGAAATACCATCAAAAGAAAAACAGGTTCTAGTGGATTGTCGTTATATGGTTTAGGTACATCCTCTACCTTAGAAAATATAATGATCAGTCATGCGGGTCAAGATTCTTTTAACATTCATGGAGGAAAAAATGATTTTCAAAATTTAGTTTCTCTCAAGTCACACGGTAATGATTATCATATTTCTCAGGGTTTTAAAGGAGATTTAAACAATATTATAGCCATACGTCATCCTTACATTACAAGTTCTCAGGCTTCATACGCTATAGCAATTGATGGTTATAATAAGGACTTAGGTGCCATGAAACCAAGCGATGCAACAGATATTACCATATCTAATGCGACGCTTGTAAATCTATCTGATAAATCTAATTATCAACATACTACTTCAGCAGTATCAGCCTCAAATTTAGCAATGACCTATATCCATAATTCAAAAATATCAGGGTTTTCTGATGTTGTAAAGTTTGATGAATCATACACGTCTTTACTCAAAATACAAAAAGCTTTTATGATGGATAATAGTTTCTTTAACATACATGGAGAAGGTGTTGATGTTGACAATGAAGCTATCTCTAAAGGTGCATTAAACGTTTTGAAATATAATCGATTTACAGAAGGTTTTACAGCGGTAAATGACTTATTTAGCGATCCTCTAAGTAGTGTTTTCCCAAAGTTTAAACTAAAACAGGCATTGAACAATTATACCGTTATGCAGTAATTAGAAATGTATATTAACTTCTTTTAAAAAATAGAATTAGTCCACACAAAAATAAGTATACCATACTATGTTTAAATTATTATCAAGCTTCGTTTTCTTTTTATCCGTTAACGCTATTTTTGCACAAAACATCAACGAAGCTGTATTTTTCTCACAAAAGAAACAAATTAACCGATTTCATACCATTAGTGATCTCGAAGCGCTAAAAAAAGGTGATCTTATTATCCTATATCAAGAGCGCGTAGAAGAAATCGTAACCATATTACCTTTTTTATCACTAACCAATGAACCTAATGTCAGACTTAAGGATATAGGTATTAAAGAAGATTCGCGTCATCTCAAGATTCTAAAAAACAATAAAGATGCTATAGATAAGAGTCTCGAAACTACCAAAGACGCCATACAGGAGCTAGTAGCATATGCAGATACCGAAAAAATTATATGGGCTATACTCTATTTTGAGGATACGATTAAGAAAATGAGAATTGGCGCTAATGGTGGTTTCTGAACACAAATTTAGAAGTCTGTTTAGATTATATATCTAATTAAGGTTAGAAGCAGCAATTGCTGCTTCTTTGTTATTTATATAGGTGTTATTGTAAGAATGTTTCATTAGCTGCAACTAAACAAGAATGATACTATTATATCTCTTATTAGGAACGTTCATTGCTACACTAGGCGCTATCCCTCTTGGCGCTGTTAACCTAGCAGTAATTAACACGTCTATAAAAGAAAATATAAAAAAAGCTACTTATATCGTATTAGCTGCAGGAATTGGAGAGGTCTTGCTTGCATTTTTTGCATTACATTGTAGTTTAGAGCTCTCCGCTTTTTTTCAAGAAAATCAGTGGATACAGATCATCTCTATATTTATTTTTTTTGTAGCAGGTATTTATTTTATTTCCTTTAAAAGTACAACAAACAATAGGAGTACTTCAAAAAAGAAAAAACTACTCAACTCTAAATTTCTTACCGGATTTTCTCTGGCTATACTAAATCCTCCTGTAATTCTTTACTGGATTATTGTCATCTCCCTTACAAACAAATATATTTTTGAACTAACTGCACAAAGTTCTATTGCAAAGCTTTTACTTTTCTTTTTAGGCATCTATCTAGGTAAGATCACTACACTCTATTTTTATAGTCGATTAGGAAGTAAAATAGCAAATAAAAAAGAGGATGCTACAACCAAACTATGGAAAGTGGTAGGAATAGTTTTAGTTGTAATTTCTGTTTTTCAGAGTATTAAGGTTATCGTAGTATAACATTATTTATCCACTTATTTAGAATACCGCTTTTTTAAAGGTTTTTACAAGTAAATTAATATGCTTACTGCTATTTTTGTAAACGCAAATAAGTATGAATAGTAATGAAAGATACCCCTAATTATAAATTAGCCTTATCAAAAGAAGAAATGCAGGACTATGGCTATAAAATCATAGATCACATTGTCGATCATTTTGAAACTCAAAAACATAAGAACCCTGTTGCTTTGGCTTCTAGAGAAGAGATGGATTCTTTATTGACCGAAAGAATTCCTGAACAATCTACACCTGCAAACGAGGTTTTAGATTTTGTAATGAATCAGGTTATTCCAAACAGTAATATCGTATCGCATCCAAAATCATATTCCTTTGTTCCCGGACCGAGTAACTATATAAGTGCAATGGCAGACACTATAGCTACTGGTTTTAATATATTTTCTGGGGGTTGGGCAGCATCACCCGCTGCAGCCGAGCTAGAAATAGTAACAATGAACTGGTTGCTCGAGATTTTTGGATTTCCAACAAAAAAAGGGGGTGGAATTTTCACAAGTGGTGGTTCGATGGCCAACTTAACTGCACTTGTGACCGCACGAAGGATAAAATGTGGAAGTGATTTTTCTAAAGCTACAATTTATCTTTCTGATCAGGCTCACTCATCAAATATTAAAGCTATTAAAGTAGTTGGCTTCAAAAAAGAGCAGATTCGTATTATTCCTACGGATATGGAATTTAAAATATCACTGAATAAATTAAAAAATATTATCGCCAGAGATCGATTAGAAGGGTTACAGCCTTTTTGTATTATAGCTTCTGCAGGAACTACCAACACAGGAACCGTAGATCCACTTGATGAAATTGCAGATATATGTGCACATGAAAATTTGTGGTTTCACATAGATGGCGCTTATGGTGGTGCGGCAATTTTGGCAAAAGATGGGCAACATCTCCTAAAAGGAATTGAAAGAGCAGACTCATTAACTGTTGATCCTCATAAATGGTTTTTCCAACCCTACGAAATAGGATGTTTATTAGTAAAAGATCATAATTGGCTGAGTAGCACGTTTAGTGAAAAACCAGAATATTTGCGAGATATCGAAGGTAATGAATCTGAGATCAATTTTTACGATCATGGCATTCAATTAACGCGTCGTTTTAGAGCGCTAAAGTTTTATATGTCATTAAAAACTTTTGGATTAGAATCTTTTAGAAAAGCAATCACCTATAACATTGATTTGGCAGAGCAAACAGAAACGTTATTGCGAAAAAGTGCGCTGTGGGAGATCACTTCTCCGGCAACATTAGCTATCATCAATTTTAGATACAACCCAATAAGTCAAAACCTGCCAGAAGAAATCTTAGACCGCATTAATCAAAATATTTCAAAAGAAATCATTGCTTCAAAAGAAGCGCTTTTGGCGACTACAGTATTACAAGGTCAAATTGTACTTAGAATGTGCTTGATAAATCCTAGAACTACTATCGAGGATATCAAAAGTACTCTTGAGCAATGTGAAATGTATGGAGAAGCACAGCTTTTAGCAAAAAACAACTGATACATTAATGTACAGACAAGTTGACTACGTATCCTTCATTATTACGAACATTAAAAACGGTATTATCTTCAAAAATGAGATACTGCCCCTTTATCCCTTTTAAAATTCCAGAAAACTCTGGGGTTTTTTCTAGATTTAGGCTTTTTAGCTTATCCGGATATTGTAATACTGGAAATTTGAGATTTGTCTCCTTTACATTATCAATAAAATACGCTTGTACTTCATCTGGTATAAAGTCTTTGAGTTTATTTTTGAAATCAGTTAAATTTTCATCAACGATTTCATTTTTAAGCATCGTACGCCAATTTGTTTTATCTGCCACATGATCTTTGAGTGCAACTTCAGTAATACCTGCCAAATAACGATTAGGAACCTCAACGATTTCTATCGCTTCGTGTGCCCCTTGATCTATCCATCGCGTAGGCACTTGTGATTTTCTGGTCACTCCAACCTTCACATTACTAGAATTTGCCAAATACACGATATGTGGCTGAAGCTGTACTTTCTTTTCGTACTCTAAATCTCTGTCTTCGATGTCCAAATGTGCCGTACTCAATTCTGGGCGCATAATCCAGTCTCCTACTTGTGGTTGATTATAAAAATCATCATAACAATACCCTTGCCTGAATATCTTTTTGTTCTTACCACAGGCCAAACACTGATATCCCACAAATGCTACCGTTATTTTTTTATCCAACAGCTGATTGATATGGATAAAGTCAGTTTCAAAAACCAAGTAATATTGAATAGGATCACCTATTTCAGTTTTCATTTTTGTAAGCACCCCCTGATATTGCATAAAATTATGTTATAAATTACCCTTGTATGAAGAATGAAATTATTTTTACTATTTTAGTTTTCAAATGACAACATTTAGAAAATAAACTAACCATTATTTTTGCCTAAATATACATCAAAAAATGCCAATACCATTAGTTAATTCTATTGCCAGCTGGTTCTTAAAAAAGAGGTTTCACCAAATGGAACTATTTCTTAAGTACCCTAATGAAGTTCAGCTTGAATTATTAAATACACTATTGGAAACAGCCAAGCATACCGAAGTAGGAAAAGAATACGATTTTGCCTCGATATACAATTATAAAACATTTGCAGAACGTGTCCCAATCAGAGGATACGAAGAATATGAATCGATGATTGAAAGAAGTCGTCAGGGTATCAACAATATTTTTTGGCCTACTTCGATCAAATGGTTTGCCAAATCTAGTGGAACTACTAATGCTAAAAGTAAGTTTATCCCGGTAAGCCAGGAGTCACTAGAAGATTGTCATTATGCAGCGACAAAAGATCTTTTATGTATGTACCTCAACAACAATGAAGATTCTCAATTATTTACTGGCAAAAGCCTTAGGCTAGGCGGCAGTAAAGAATTGTATAAAGAAAATGGGACTTCCTTTGGTGATTTATCGGCTATTATGATTGCAAACATGCCTTTTTGGGCAGATTTTAGCTCTACACCCAGCAGCGAAGTGTCTCTAATGAGTGATTGGGAATTTAAGATGAAAGCTATAGTACAAGAAACTATTCAGGAAAACGTAACCAGTTTGGCCGGTGTACCCTCGTGGATGCTTGTTTTGTTAAACCAAGTATTGGAAACCACAGGAAAAGAAAATCTTTTAGAGATCTGGAATAACCTCGAAGTTTATTTTCATGGCGGCGTAAGCTTTGACCCCTATAAAGATCAATACAAAAAGATCTTGCCCAAAAATTCATTCAAATATTATGAAATTTATAATGCTTCTGAAGGCTTTTTTGCTATACAGGATAGCAATGACTCATCAGAATTATTGTTAATGCTGGATTACGGAATATTTTATGAGTTTATTCCGATGGATACCTATAGCACCAAAGACCAAAAAGTAATCCCCTTAAGTGACGTCGAAGTAGGAAAAAACTATGCTGTGGTCATAACTACCAACGCTGGATTATGGAGATATAAGATAGGAGACACCGTTCGCTTTACATCCACCAACCCCTATAAAATCAGGGTTTCAGGAAGAACTAAACATCATATCAATGTTTTTGGTGAGGAATTAATTATTGAAAATGCTGAAGAAGCACTTAAAAAAACAGCTAAAAGTACACATAGTGAAATCGTAGACTATACCGTAGCTCCAATTTTTATGGAAGGAAAAGAAAAAGGAGCTCATGAATGGGTTATTGAATTTAAAAAACGACCAGAAAGCCTTGAGGAATTTTCACATATTCTAGATCATAATGTACAACAAGTGAATAGTGATTATGAGGCGAAGAGACATAACAATACTACATTGAATATATTACAGATACGAGAAGCTCGAAAAGGATTGTTTTATGACTGGTTAAAAAAGAATAATAAATTAGGAGGGCAACATAAGATCCCAAGATTATCAAATACACGTGCTTATGTAGAAGAGTTACTAGTATTAAATACTGTTGGTACTTATTCTCCTAATTAAAACTAAAAGACACTAAATCTGTCTAATTTCCTAATAAAAACATTTTGAGATCATAAAAAATTACGGTTAAACCGTAAAACATATATGTAAGAATTGTTATTTTTAACAAAAAAATCTGTATTTCATCGCTCAAAAAAAGCGTTTGATCTAAAAATTACAAAATCATTTTTTGGCTTCTTTTTTTCGTATTAAATTTGTTAACAGATAGTTATAAATTTATCTAAGCCCCTTGATTATGAAAACGACAATATCTTACTTTATTTTTTTATTACTAATTACTGGAGTTAATGCGCAAGAAAGTAAAACTACATCTAGTAATACAAGCGATACTTTACACCACATTGAAAACATCGACGATAACACTGGTACACTCCTTAATACATCAATAAATAATGATGCGATTAAAGACGACACATGTTATGCTGAGTTATCTAAAATAACATTCTATAAAGCTCTAATCCAACGAAACGGATTTAATATAGAGGTTGAAGACACACAAGAGGATCATATTGCCCTAAAGAGTACTGAAGAAATCATAGTTAATAATAGAGAGCGAGTATCCTATTCTGAATAATGTATAGTATCATTAATAACCTAACTAATCAACCAACAAAAAAACCGTTATATATAGTATAACGGTTTTATGTATTTTAAACGGTATCTATAATAACGTTATGAAACTGCTTTTAATTTTTTGATCGTAGATTTATTTAGCTTTTTCTCAGCATAATCTTTAGACACTCTAAATTCTATTTCTTCACTTTCTGGCAATTCGAACATTGCATCTGTTAAGATGGCCTCACATAATGATCTAAGACCTCTGGCTCCTAATTTATATTCCATAGCTTTTTCAACAATATAGTCTAAAGCTCCATCGGTTATAGAAAAAGATATGTTATCCATTTCGAACAGCTTCATATATTGCTTGATTATAGCATTTTTAGGCGCTGTTAAGATGGATCTTAATGTTTCTTTATCTAATGGATTCATATAAGAAAGCACTGGTAAGCGCCCTATTATTTCAGGAATCAAACCAAAATCTTTTAAATCTTTAGGAATGATATATTGTAGTAGATTGTCTTTTTCTATAGTATCTTCGCTTTTAGAAGCACTATACCCTACAGCTTGCATATTTAAACGCTTCTGAATCATTTTTTCTATTCCATCAAAAGCACCCCCAGCTATAAAAAGAATATTCTCGGTATTCACCTCGATAAATTTCTGATCTGGATGCTTTCTACCACCTTTTGGCGGAACATTAACTACAGTGCCTTCTAAGAGCTTAAGCAAAGCTTGCTGAACACCTTCCCCAGATACATCTCTGGTAATACTTGGATTATCACTTTTGCGTGCAATTTTATCTATTTCATCGATAAAAACAATACCGCGCTGTGCTTTTTCAAGATTGTAATCTGCAGCTTGTAACAGTCTGGTAAGAATACTTTCTACATCTTCTCCTACATATCCCGCCTCGGTGAGCACGGTAGCATCAACAATAGCAAGGGGAACATTAAGCATTTTGGCAATGGTTTTAGCCATTAATGTCTTACCTGTACCCGTTTGCCCTACCATGATGATATTACTTTTCTGGATCTCAATATCATCCTCTGTTTGAGGTTGAAGCAATCGCTTATAGTGATTATATACTGCAACTGCCATTATTTTTTTGGTAAACTCCTGCCCTATCACATATTCATCCAAAAAATTCTTGATTGCCATAGGTTTGCGCAACATTAATTCGCTGCTTAGCTCTCCGGTTTCTTCGTCTTTGGCTTCTTCAACAACAATTCCATGCGCTTGTACAATACATCGGTCACAAATATGTGCATCCAAGCCAGCAATCAACAAATTGGTTTCAGGCTTTTTTCTTCCACAAAAAGAGCATTCTAGGTCTTCTTTGGCCATAGTTATTTAGTTTCGGTTTTGTCTAATTCTATCTTTATGTTTTAATAGTCGGATAGAATATGCATAATTATCATAACGTTGAATAGTTAGTTTTAATTATGCGCATACTTCGTTTAATTTCTTATACAACAAGTTCGGGGCACAAATCCCCCCTCTTTGCAAAAAGTTTGTATTATTCTCTAGTTAAAATCTCGTCGATCATCCCATACTCGAGCGCTTTATCGGCTTTCATCCAGTAATCTCTATCACTATCTTCATAGACTTTTTCATAAGTCTGCCCAGAGTGCTTAGAGATAATTCTGTATAATTCTTCTTTTAATATTAATATCTCACGAGCAGTAATTTCTATATCACTAGCTTGTCCTTGTGCTCCACCAAGTGGTTGGTGAATCATCACACGGCTATGCGGCAAACCTGATCGTTTTCCTTTCTGACCAGCACATAACAATACGGCGCCCATTGAGGCTGCCATACCTGTACATATGGTAGCTACATCTGGCTTAATAAACTGCATCGTATCATAGATACCGAGACCTGCATAAACACTACCTCCTGGAGAATTAATATATATTTGAATATCTTTTGAAGAATCTACACTCTCAAGAAATAATAATTGAGCTTGAATAATATTAGCAACCTGATCATTAATCCCAGTACCCATAAATATGATACGATCCATCATCAATCGAGAAAAAACATCAAAAATCGCTATATTCATTTGACGTTCTTCGATAATATTAGGAGTCATACCCGCGGGATACATACTGCTTATGATTTTACCATAGTAATTACTATTAATACCATGGTGCTGCGTTGCATATTTTTCGAATTCTTTTCCGTAATCCATATGTATATTTCTGAAAAATTTTATTTATAAAAAAGGCGTCAAACTAAAGATAGATTGAACGCCCTAAATATAAGTATAAATTCCTTAGTAAATTGCCTGATTTACTATTTGTAAACTTCTTTTATAAATTCGTCAAAGCTAACTTCTTTTGTTTTAAGCTTTGCGTTTTCTTTAAAGTAAGTAAGCAATTTTTGACTCATTAATTGTTCAGAAATTCGCTTTACTTCTTCTTGATTTGATAAGATTCTGGCAGCGATATCTTCTAGCTCTTTATCTTCTGGTGAAGTCTGCCCAAACTGAGCCATTTGACCTTTGATTAAATCTTTTGCAAAACTTTTTAGCTCCTCAAAAGTAACCTGAAGGTTGTTATCATTAATGATCTTACCTTCAATTAACTGATAACGCAATCCTTTTTCACTTTTTTCATACTCATCTTTAGCCTGATCTTCTGTTAATGGTTCTTCTCCGGTAGTACGAATCCATTTTTGTAAAAAGTCTACTGGCAATTCAAATTTAGTATTTTCTAATGCGTTTTCTGTAATATCATTAAGTAATCGCTGATCTGACTGCTGCTCGAATTGACGTTCTGCATCTTCTTTAATCTTTTCTTTTAGCTCTGTAACTGTTTTCAAATTACCTGGACCATAAAGTTTATCGAATAAATCTTGATCTAATTCTGCAAGTTCTTGTGAGTTAATTTCAGAAATAGTAAAAGAAACTTCTATATCTAAGCCGTTAGCCTGGTCATTATCTATTTTTAGAGCACTACTTAGATCCTTCTCATCGCTAAACAGGCCTTTAGTTTTAAGTTTGATAACATCTCCAACCTTGGCCCCGATAAATTTATCAAGATTTTTCTTGCCTTTGATTTTTTCTAGAGCAACAGTAGTCGCATGATCAATTTCTTTTTCTTCATTGACAAAAGTACCCGCTACCAGGTCATCTTTCTCTACTGTATCCTTAGAAATAAGTTTACCATATTGTTTCTGGATGGTTTTGATCTGATTATCGATCATTTCATCTGTAGCTATAATTTTATAGTGTGTAATGGCTTTTTTACCGTTTAGCTTTACTTCAAATTTTGGAGCTAATCCAAGCTCAAATTCAAAAGAGTAATCCCCTGCATCCCAATCAAAACTTTCTTGTTCTTTAGGCAATGGGTTTCCTAAAACGTCAAGCTTTTCTTCGGTTAAATATTTATTCAATGCATCTTGTAGCAGTTTATTGACCTCATCAACCAACACCGCTTTTCCGTACTGCTTTTTTACAAGACCCATAGGAACGTGACCTTTTCTAAAGCCAGGAATGTTTGCGTTCTTGCGGTAGTCTTTAAGAATTTGATCTACCTTATCACTATAATCTGCTTTAGCGATATCTACTGTTACAACAGCATTTAATTCGTCTAATTGCTCTTTTGAAATGTTCATTATCTCTTCGATTTACTACTAAAAATTGGGTTGCAAAAGTACTATTTTTTTGTAACACAACAAATTTTTAACCTTCTGAAAAACAGTTCACATTAGTCTTTCTTTAAAATAGAATGTAGTATCGATTGAAATATGGATAACAAAACACTAAATATCAATGCCCAAAGCCAACCACTAACACTAAAACCAGTGATGAAATAATCTGCTAATAAAATGATGGCTGCATTAATAACTAAAAGAAATAGTCCTAATGTTATCAACGTAGCAGGCAAAGTTAAAAACACCAGAATTGGCTTTACTATAGCATTCAAAAGTGCCAAAACAATAGCTACGATCAAAGCGCTAACGTAACTGTTGATACCCACACCAGGAAGTATCTCTGCCAGCACCAGAACAGCAACTGCGCTTAGTAATAATTTTAATACGAATTTCATGCATTTTTGTTTTATGATCGTAAAAGTAAAATAAAACTTGAATAAAAAAAACCTGCCAACTTTCGCCAGCAGGTTATATATTTTAATAAAGTCTATATTAATTCACATCATTACTTACGGTAACCGTACCGTACACCCCCGGATCAACTTTTGGAATATTTGCATTGTATGTACTTTTTAGAGCGCTCAAAATTCCATTGGCAACCAATGCATGTGCTCTAGGGGTAGGATGTACTCCATCTAGAGAAAACCCTCCTCCTCTTACAAATTCTGAGGTAATTATTCCTCCATCAAAAGGAATTCCACCGTTTGCAGCTTGTGTCAAATCACTAGCAACATCATAAAGTGCTAACCCATTTGCCTCAGCAAGACCTGCGATGGTAGCATTGAATGCGTTACGCGCATTTTCTATTGCAGTTTGCTCAGCAGGAATTAACACCCATTGGTCTTCTAATGGAAGACTGACACCTTTAACAGATAATTGTGCCGCTAAATCTTCAGGAATTCCTAAGCCAATAAGATCTTGTATTCTATCAGTATCTGGTTGACCAATAATAGCAGAACTCGTAAGAATCAATAAATCGTTTGCAGTAGCTTGTCTTGCTTGACCGTATTGAGCCGCAATAATTGGCGCAATCGGACCAAAAACGGGATCTCCAGCCAATACCATAGTAAGATTAGAAGTAATATCAGTAAGTGATTCATCCTTAATAACAACAGCACTAGCAGCAGTAGTTGAGAATTGAATCGCCCTTTCAGGAAATCCTAAAAATGCAAAAGCTTGATTCAATTTATCGTAAGTTTCATTAAGAGTAGGGATTTGAGCCGCGAAATCAGGATTCAAAGGACTTAGCGGTGTAAACGGCACCGTAGTAAAAAATGGAAGAGAAGTTACACTAGGTAAATTTAACACTATCCCTTTTCTACCTCCTGCAGCAAGTGCTTCAATCAAACCTGTGTAAGTTTGAGCAAATACTCCATTATTCGTAATATCATCACTTCCATAAGTTCTTGGATCTAAGTTTCCGGTTTGATTATGATCCTCTCCTGTACCTCCAGAAGTTGCATATCCTAAAATATCATTATTACCGATCCATAAACTAAAAAATGTTGGATTTTGTGCAAGTGCATCTGCTATAATACTAGCATTAGCCGTCGATGCAAATCTTGCAAAATATGGATTTGCCAATTCATCTGCTACATCGGCTACATTACCATAACCTTCTGCTGCCAAATGATAACTTTTTGCTCCTGGCACACCCATATTATTAAAAGAACCCTCTAATTTGTTAGATATTTCAGTAGTTGGGGCTGCACCTGTATAAATTTGAGGCCCTACAGGCTCTCCATCAGCATCAAAAACTAAAACTCTTCTATTATCTAAAATCTGAGTTCCGCCTAGCAAAGCACCTCCAGCATTATCTGCCATTAGAGGTTGTGTAAACTCTCCACCACCGACTAAAGCGAATTGTTGCGCCAATATGTTTGGATATGAGTTTTCCTGACCTGTAATATACAAGGCTCCATCTGCAAAACCTGCAGTAAGTGAGTTTCCTAAAGCTACATACGTACTTAGATCTAAATCGCCACTAGTAAACGTACCTGATTCTTCTATTGGATTATCAAATTCTGGCTCACAAGCAACTAAACCTAATGCCAGAATCGCCACATATTTTATAGTATTCTTTATCATCGTGAATTACATTTTATAAGTTAAACCTAGACCTGGTCCAAAAGCACTTGATTCATACGTTCCTCCAAAAGAAACACCATCTGAAGCAAAGTCATAAGAAGCATCAACTTCTTGAAATTTTAAGTAAAAGAAAGAAGCATCGATAGCCAATCTTGAAGTGATTGCATAACTTACCCCTCCTGAAAATCCATCAGAATCATTACGCGGTGTTTCTGGCGCAAAAAATCCAGGTTGTACAGGAGACTCGTCTCTATAATATCCTGCTCTTAATGCAATTTTCTCTGTTGCTTGATACTGCAGTCCAAATCGGTATACCGAAGAATTCTTGTACTGGCGTGGATTTATAGAAGAAACACCATTTGCAAAACTTAGATTTAAGGACTCATAAGCATTCCAAAATTGTCTGTTATAATCAAATGCAAATAGCCATTTCTTATGCTCATAAGACACTCCCAAAGTTAGCTCTGCCGGCAATGGTAATTCTGCATCAAAAGTAGTTGCTCCATTTGGCGGCACCAAAGGATTTGTTGAATTCGGAAAATTAGCAAAGGTTGCATCTCCTCCTTCTGCTTTAATATCAATCTCGCTACGATAATTAAATCCTAGTCTTAAATTCTCTGTTGGATTAAACATGGCTCCAATAGTCCATCCCCAATTTGTAATCCCACCATCATCGATAGTGATATTAGAACGATTCCCATCAAAATCAGTAGCAAATCGATCTGCATTACGATTAAAGTTAACTGAACCTATAGCATAAATGGGTCCACCACCGATACTGAAATAGTCTGAAATTTTAAACGATACCGTGGGCTGAATAAAAATTGCTGATAAATCAATATTATTTACTAAGTGAGATCCTGCCCAATCGGTAGGCCAGGTTACCTCACTACCATAAGGTGTGTATACCCCAAGACCAACAGACATCCAATCATTAACTCTATACGATGCATACAAATTAAGAGGTGTCCCCACAGAGTTATCTGTTTCTGCTGAGATTCCTGTTTCTGAGTTTTGATAAATCACATCGGTAAAAATACCACTAGCACCAACACTCACATTTAACTTATTTTCTAAGTATACTAGACCAGCCGGGTTAAAAAATACAAGTTCTGCACTATTCACAACGGCAACACCTGTATGACCCATAGCCATAGCTCTCTGTCCTTGTACACTAACTCTATATCCACCGGCATAGGTGACTGCTGTCACTGTGATGAATAGAACTAATAATAAAAGTTTTTTCATAATTAATTAGAATTGTTTGTTTTTAGGATTTTGTAAAAATTGTTTTCCAAATTTAGCAGAAAATACCAATTATCCAACGTAATCGTCAAAATATTATGCATACATAGCATTTTTCGTTTAATTTTTAACAAATTCTAATACTTCGGATAAAAATTTGTCGGGATTTTCGGCATGTAACCAATGCCCCGAATTAGAAATTTCTTTGATTATTAAGTTAGGAAATTGCTTTCTAATACGAACCAGATCATCTGTAAGAATGTAGTTAGATTTTTCCCCTTTTAAGAAGAGGGTATTCCCATCAAAACCTTTGTTTTCTGGGAGTGCTACTCCTATTTCTGAAGCATTTTTGATGAGAGCATCCAGATGCATTCGTAATCCTAAAACTCCTTTATCTACCCAATACAAATTTTTAAGTAAAAACATCCTCACCCCTACATCTGAAACATAGGCACTTAATTCTTGATCAACTTCGCCTCTTGATTTTAGCGTTTCAAAATCTAACGAAGCTAATCCATCCAAAATATCCTGATGATGTAGTGGATAATGTTTTGGTCCTATATCGGCAACAATTAGGTTATCCATAAGTTCTGAATACTTTGAAGCAAAAAGCATCGCAGTTTTACCTCCCATTGAATGCCCAAGAAGATTTACTTTTTTCAAATCATGCGCTTCGCAATACTCCTTTAGATCTTGAACCATTAAGTCATAACTGAAATCATCACTATGGAAACTTCTGCCATGATTTCGTTGATCCAACAAATGAACTTCGAAACCCTCAATAGCAATCTTTTTTCCAAGTGTTTTCCAATTATCCCCCATTCCTAAAAAACCATGAAGAATTAAAAAGGGAGCGCCTTGACCAAAAATATTAGCATGTAAATTCATAGATAGTGATTATTTAAGGCGATGTAGATACATATTAACGACATTCTCTAATCCAAGATAGAGAGATTCACTTATCAAAGCATGACCAATTGAAACCTCTAGTAGCCCTGGGATATTTTCTTTGAAAAACTTAATATTATCCAAAGAAAGATCATGCCCAGCATTAACACCTAATCCAAGATCAACAGCTAATTGAGCACATTGAGCATAAGGCTGTATGGCCTTTTCATTTCCTTTAGCATATGCTGAAGCGTATTCTTCTGTATATAATTCTATTCGATCAGCCCCTACTTCTGCAGCACCTTCAATGATATCGACAACAGGATCTGTAAAAATTGATGTTCGTATACCGTTGCGAGCAAACTCTGATAATGCTTCTTTCAAAAAACCGTGATGCTTTTTTGTATCCCAACCGGCATTACTTGTTATTGCATCCTCTGCATCAGGAACTAAAGTTACCTGAGTAGGCTTTATAGCCAAAACCAATGCCATAAATTTAGGAATCGGATTTCCCTCTATATTATACTCGGTATGCACCACAGGCTGTAAATCATAGGCATCTTGATATCTTATGTGTCGCTCGTCGGGCCTTGGGTGTATTGTTATGCCCTGTCCTCCAAAATTCTGAATATCTATAGCCACTTTTAACAAATCTGGAGTGTTTCCTCCTCTTGAATTTCGTAGTGTAGCAATTTTATTGATGTTTACACTTAACTTTGTCATAGTTTTTGATCTCTTTTACTAAAAAAGCAAAAATACAAAGTTGAGAACGCCTTGATTGTATATTTTTTGATTATTTTGCATAATATAGCTCCTATTTAATTATGAAGACAAACTTGTATATTGTTAATGAGATAGCGCCGCTTGACATCAATGCAAAGGTTACTGATGCGCAATTGTTGTTCAATGAACTTACCTACACACATTTCCCGGTTATAAAAGAAAAAATATACCTGGGATGTATTTCTGAAGCCGATATTAGATGTTTTGAAACTGACAAAACACTCACAGCCTATCAATATGCGCTCGAAGGGTTTTCTGTAAGAAAAGATAATAACTGGATTGATATTTTAGAGTCTTTTGCCCAAAACCAATCCAATATCATGCCTGTTTTGGATGATAACAATGATTATTTGGGGTTTTTTGAACTTGGTGATATCATGACGCTGTTTAATAAAACGCCATTTCTTAGTGAACCAGGAAATGTTTTAATTGTAGAAAAGGGAGTTCTAGATTATTCATTTAGTGAAATTGCACAAATCGTAGAATCTAACAACGCTAAGGTTCTCGGATTATTTATCTCCAATATGGAAAATGACGTAGCTCAGATTACTATTAAAATTAATGATAGCGATATTAATAATATCGTGCAGACCTTTAGAAGATACAGTTACAATATTGTTTCTAAGCACCATGATGATTCATTTTTAACAAACTTAAAGGAACGATCACAATACCTTGAAAAATACCTTAATATTTGACGATCCTTTAGCGTAACCAAATAACATAACCAAATTATAATGAAGATCGGCATATATGGGCAGTTCTACCATAAAAATTCTGGAGTTTACATTCAGCAACTTCTAGAGAACCTCGATAAAAATGATGTTGAAGTCGTCATCGAAAAGAATTTTTTAGAATTAATAAATCTTCATGATGACATAGATAAAACCTACTCACATTTCAGCACTTTTGAAGAATTAGACACATCATATGATCTTTTTTTCAGTATAGGCGGAGATGGTACAATCTTAAGAACCATAACTTATGTAAGAGATTTAGGCATTCCTATTGCAGGTATAAATACAGGAAGGCTTGGTTTTTTGGCAACGATTCAAAAAGAAGAAATTCAGGATAGTATCGATCTCATCCTTCAGAAAAAATTCTACATATCCCCCAGAAGTCTTGTTACTATAGAAACGCTTTCCGAAAATAAAGAATTTGGGGTATTAAATTTTGCTATGAATGAAATTGCTGTTAGTAGAAGAAACACCACCTCGATGGTCACAGTACATACTAGTCTTAATGATGAGTTCCTTACTTCGTATTGGGCCGATGGACTTATTGTGTCAACGCCCACAGGCTCTACAGGATATTCATTAAGTTGCGGAGGACCCGTAATAATGCCTGAAGCAAAAAGCATGGTACTCACCCCTATTGCACCACATAATCTCAATGCTAGGCCTCTTGTAATCCCAGACAATCAAGAAATTAAATTACAAGTTTCAGGTAGAGAAGATTCCTATTTGGTTTCTTTAGACTCTAGAATTCATACCTTACCAAATGATACAACTGTACTTATAAAAAGAGCTCCTTTTGAAATCAATATGGTAGTTTTACAAAATGATAGTTTCCTAAAAACATTACGCAAAAAGATGCTTTGGGGAGAAGATAAACGTAATTAAACAATAAAATCTACTAAAAAGTGTTTTTAATTTCATACTATTTTACTCAAATTCTTGTGTACTAAAGTTAATTGTTATATTTGCAAACTTTTGAAAATCTATGAGATACTTAGCATCATTCGTAATTAGTCTGTTTTTTATACAAACTATCACATCACAAACCTATGAAGTAGGGCTGATGGCAGGGGGGTCTAATTTTATAGGCGATGTAGGATCAACGTCTTATATTTCCCCTAATGACATCGCACTTGGCGTCATAGGAAAATGGAACCGCAGTAAGCGACATGCTTTTAGAGCTTCATTCTTATATGCATCGCTTAGTGCCGATGATAGTAAAGGTGATGATAGAAGGCAAGAAAGGGGATTACGTTTTGATAGTTCTGTAAAAGAACTATCACTTGGGATGGAATTCAATTTCTGGGATTGGTTTTTGTATGATGGAGAATCACAATTCACCCCTTATCTTTATAGCGGAATTACTGCATTTAATTACGGTGCATTAGCTATAAATGCAAACAATGAGATTGAAGCTTATAGTGACAAATGGAGTTTTGCCATCCCTATGATTTTAGGGATTAAAAAAACATTAGGCAGGGATTTTGTGATTGGAGCAGAAATTGGTGCTCGTTATACATTCTCAGATAACCTGGATGGTAGTAATCCAGATGATAGATTTGGCACTGGATTTGGTAATTTAAACAACAATGACTGGTACATGTTTACCGGGATTACGTTATCCTACACTTGGGGTAGGATACCTTGTCATTGTGCTTTTTGAAAAATGATTGATAAAAAACAATTAAACGCTAATATTCCTAAGCACGTTGCCATAATTATGGACGGCAATGGTCGATGGGCTAAAAAGAAAGGCCTATTTAGAGCTGTTGGCCACGAAAAAGGAACAAAAGCAGTGCGCGAAGCTGTAGAAGGCAGTGCCGAAATAGGAATAAAACATCTTACATTATACGCCTTTTCTACTGAGAATTGGAACAGACCAAAACTTGAAGTAGACATCTTAATGAAACTTCTGGTAAGCTCTTTAAAAAAAGAGATCAAAACCTTACAAGACAATAACATAAGGCTTAACGCCATTGGAAACTTGCAAACATTACCTGATAAGGCAAGAATAGAACTTTTAGAAGTCATAGAAAAGACCAAATCTAATGATCATATGGTACTAACTCTCGCACTTAGCTACGGAAGTCGAGAAGAGCTTATAAAAACTATCGAAGAAATAAGTATTAAAGTTAAAAATGGTGTAATTTCGCCACATCTTATAAATGAATCAGTCATTAATGAGCATTTGTACACTAAAGATCTGCCAGATGTTGATTTATTGATACGTACCAGTGGAGAACAACGTATCAGTAATTTTCTATTATGGCAGATTGCGTACGCAGAATTATATTTTACAGAGATTTTATGGCCGGATTTTAAAAGAGCCGACTTATTCGAAGCCATATTAAATTATCAAAAAAGAGAAAGAAGATTTGGAAAAACTAGTGAGCAGCTCAGTTAAAGGAATGGCAAAAAAATTACCAATTACGTATATTACGTTACTCGCCTTATTAATAAACTCTATATCACTTTCAGCACAGAATTTAGCTAGTGCCAACGGGAAAGAGTATATTATCGGAAAAATTAAAGTCACCGGAACAACAAGTTATAATGAAAATACTGTAATTACTTTTACTGGATTAAAAAAGGGAGATAAAATTTTTCTCCCGGGGGATAAAATAAGCCAGGTAATCAAAAAATTATGGGATCTAGAATTATTTAGTGATATCAATTTCTATGTAACCAAAGTAGAAGGAAATATTGCCGATTTAGAAATTAGCATTCAAGAAGTCTCTGAACTTAATGAAGCTCGTGTTGAAGGCATCAAAAAACGTAAAGCTGAAGAGATTGTTAAAGATAATGGCTTAACCAAGGGAACCAAAGTCACAGAAAACCTTATTACAACTACTCGTAATTATATTACAAATAAATATAGAAAAGAAGGATTTCTAAATACCAAAGTTGCTATCAACACAGTAGCGGTAAAGGATACCGTAGCCAACAACAAGGTTAATATGTTGGTTCGAATAGACAAAGGTGATCGTGTTAAAGTCGATAAAATTAATATCTTCGGAAATGAACAGCTTAGTGATGCCAAAGTACGCAAGGCAATGAAAAACACAAAGCAAAAAAAACCGTTAAGATTCTGGAAACGTTCTAAATATATAAGGGCAGATTATCTCGAAGACAAAGATAATATTAGAAAAAAATACAAAGAAAAAGGATATAGAGATGCCCGAATCGTATCTGACTCCCTTATTGTAGAAGATGACGATAGTGTATCCTTAAACCTTACTGTAGAAGAAGGAAACAAGTATTACTTTGGAAATATTACTTTTTTAGGAAATAGTGTATACACAGATCGACAACTAGCACGGCAATTAGTCATTAAAAAAGGAGATGTCTATAATGGTGTTTTGCTTGAAAAGCAAATTTCAGATAACACCAAGCCAGATGCAAACGATCTCACGAATTTATACCAAAACAATGGATATTTATTCTCATCAATTGATGCAGTAGAAACCAATGTGTATAATGATACCATTGATTTTGAAATTAGAATTCGTGAAGGAAAATTAACCTATTTTGATCATATCAGCGTTTCAGGAAATGATAAAACTAATGACCATGTGGTCTACAGAATATTAAGAACAAAACCCGGACAAAGATATAGCAAAGAACTTGTAGTAAGAACAGTGCGAGAGATTGGTCAGTTAGGCTTTTTTGACCCTGAACAATTAGAACCACAATTTCAGAATGCTAATCCACAGTCAGGAACAATTGACATTAATTACCCATTAGTAGAAAAAGGGTCTAGTCAAATTGAACTTCAGGGTGGTTTCGGAGGTGGTGGTTTTGTAGGTACTTTGGGCCTGGCTTTTAATAATTTCTCTATACGAAATATCTTTAACGGAGAATCATATAGTCCTTTGCCTATGGGAGATGGTCAAACGCTTAGATTAAGAGCCCAGGCCAGTAGAGCATTCCGAACTTATAGTCTTTCCTTTATTGAGCCATGGCTCGGAGGAAAAAGACCATATCAATTGTCTACTTCATTCTCTCATACAGAACAATTTTTATTTACGGGAAGAAATCGAGTAGATAGAGACAGTAAATTTCTCATCACAGGGGGTTCTGTCGGTATTGCAAAACGATTGAATTGGCCAGATAACTATTTTACCTTATCACAAGCAGCAAGTATTCGGCATTATAACCTTAAAAACTATAATACTCGTTTATTTACCTTTGGTAATGGATCATCTAATGATCTAGCCTACACGATTGGAATAAGCAGAAACAACACCACAGTAAACCCGATTTTCCCTATTGCAGGTTCAGAATTTAATCTTGTCGGTAAATTTTCGCTCCCCTACTCTCTTTTTGATGGTGTAGATTACAGTGATTTAGCACAACGAAAAGATAATCTGGAAACAGAGAGAAATAATCTTGATGCTACAGACACCAGAGATGTTGTTAGAAGCAGAGAGATCAGTGATGAAATAGGTCAAATAGATCAAGAACGTTTTAAATGGTTAGAGTATTATAAAATCAAATTTGATGGTACCTGGTATACTAGCCTTTTTAATATAGGAACCAAACCTTTGGTCTTAAAAACTAATGCAGAGTATGGATTTTTAGGTGCATATAATAACGATAGAGGTAATATACCATTCGAGCGATTTTTCTTAGGAGGAGTTCCTCTGGGCGCTGCAGCTCTCGATGGTCGTGAGCTCGTATCCTTGAGAGGGTATCCAGATCAATCCCTTGTACCGCAAAGTAGAGTGAATAGTGAGAATTTTGATGCAGATGGGGCAACAATTTATAACAAATACTCGTTAGAGCTTCGTTACCCTTTAACACTAAAACCTGCAGCATCTATCTATATGCTTGCATTCTTAGAAGGAGGAGCAGCATATGATAGTTTTAAAAGTTTTAATCCTTTTCAATTAAATCGTTCTGCTGGAGTAGGTTTACGTATATTTATGCCGGCTTTTGGATTACTTGGTATAGATGTAGGATATGGGTTAGATCCTATCCCTGGCTCTAATGAGCCACACGGGCAAGAGATCCATTTCATAATAGGGCAGCAGTTTTAATTTTGGCACGATTATTTCAACATACACACTATATCATGAAAACAAAGGGTCTCTTAGTATTCGCAACAATTAGTTGCTTATTCTTTATACAAACAGCGCAAGCACAAAAAGGAATAAGAATCGGTTATATCGACATGGATTATATTTTGGAAAATGTCCCTGAATATAACGAGGCTTCTTCAGATCTCGAAACCAAAGTTCAAAAATGGAAAGTAGAGATTGAAGCAGAATTAAAGGCTGTAGAAGAAATGCGGAAAGATTTAAATAATGAAAGAGTCTTACTTACAAAAGAATTGATTGAAGAAAAAGAAGAAGATATCTTTTTTAAAGAAAAGGAAATATTAGAATACCAGCAAAAACGATTTGGTCCTAACGGCGATCTATTTATTCAAAAAAAGAGATTAGTACAACCTGTACAAGATCAAGTTTTTGTAGCTGTTCAGGAAATTGCTAAGAACAAAAAGTATGATTTTGTTTTTGATAAATCGGCAGACCTCGTTATGTTATATTCTGCAGATCGATATGATATTAGCGATCAGGTATTATTGAGAATAAATAGAGCTTCAAAAAGAAAGCAACTTAATACCAAAAAAGAAAAGAAATCTTTGGAAAGAGATGAAGAAAGAAATGCAGAGCAAGAAAAAGAAGTAACCGATAGAGAAAGAGCTGCAAAGAAAAAACTCGATGATAGAGAAAAACTTCTCGAACAGCGAAAAGCAGAAAGAGACTCTATACGAGCTGCTAAGAAAAAGGAATTTGAAGAACGAAGAGCTAAATTATTAGAGATACAAAAAAGAAAAAAAGACTCTATTGATGTCTTAAAGGCTAAAAGAGAACAACTAAAAAAAGACGAGAATTCTTCGGATTCTAATGATAGTGAAGAAAAAAATAACTAAACCATTAATTTTAAATTTATAACACCCATTAATATTACTTACAAATGAAACAATTTAGAACATTACTAGTAGCTTTTGCACTTGCTATAGGAACATCAGGATTTGTAAACGCGCAATCAAAAGTAGCACATGTAGCATCGCAAGAACTTGTAGAAGCTATGCCAGCTTTTAAAGCAGCAAAAAGTGAGATTGAAAAACTTAATAAGACATATGATGCTGAAATCAGAAATATGGTTTTAGAATTACAAAATACAATCAAAAAGTATTCTCAAGAAGCTGAAACAAAAACTGACGAAGAAAACTTAAAAAGACAGCAAGAAATACAAGCTACCGAAAAAAGTATTGGTGATTACAGACAAAATGCATTAAAAGATCTTCAAAAAAAGGAAATCGAATTAATGAAGCCTATCTATGAAAAAGCACGTACTTCAATACAAAAAGTAGCTAGAGCTCAAGGCTTTCAATATGTATTAGATTCTACCACCGGTACTGGCGTGATTATGGCAGATGGTAAAGACCTTATGGCAGATGTAAAGAAAGATTTGGGAATCTAACAGTACTTTCTTTCAAAATAAAAATTTCAAAAAACAGTAAGTTCGAACTTACTGTTTTTTATTTTTGACATATTTCTATATACAATATAATGCAAAGTAGAGCGATTGGTATATTTGATTCTGGCGTAGGAGGCACTTCCATATGGAAAGAAATTTCTCGTATACTCCCACATGAGAACACCATATATTTAGCCGACAGCAAATATGCACCTTACGGAAAAAAAAGTAAAGAAGATATCATTGCATTAAGTATAAAAAATACAGAAAAACTTTTAGAACTTAATTGCAAAATTATTGTAGTCGCTTGCAATACTGCAACAACTAATGCTATAAAAACACTCAGATCCACTTACGATATCCCTTTTATAGGCATTGAACCTGCTATAAAACCAGCAGCGATTCGTACAAAAACTAAAAAAGTAGGCGTTTTAGCTACCAAGGGCACATTATCTAGTGAATTATTTACGAAAACATCAGAGTTATACACCCGTAATATAGAAACTATAGAGATCATTGGAACTGGATTGGTGGAACTTATAGAAGAAGGAAAAATCAATAGTCCTGAAATGTACACACTGCTCAATTCCTACATAGAACCTATGATTAAGAAAGATATTGATTATCTGGTTTTAGGATGCAGCCATTATCCATACCTTATCCCCATTTTAAAAAAAATGCTCTCTAATAAAGTAACCATAATAGATTCTGGCGAAGCAGTAGCCAAACAAACAAAAGCAGTGTTAACTAATCTTTGGTTTTTAAATCCAAAACCTGATCTCGGTAAACATCAATTATTTACCAATAAAAATGTTACTGTTCTTACAGAAATACTCAAACAAACACGTGTTGATTATACGGTTAAGAGGATTGAGTTTTGATTATTTTATTAGCATCAAGCCAATTTAAATAAAGAACCTCGGGGCAAGCCCCAAGGTTTTTATATGAAACCGACTTTTGATTTTGAGGCAAGCCTCGGAGCATCTAAATCTCGCTATATTTGCCTAAAGCAAGATTATCGAGTGCATTGATTATTTTATTTATAAAACAGTTTTATAAATAAAATCGAATCCCTACAGAAAAGTCAAGCCTTGCCAAATCATCTTGATTATCACCATCTAATCGTTGGGTTTGCTCTGAAAATTCATCTTTAACAGTGATTTCTGAAAGTTTTCCTAACATCAAAGAAACTTGTGCACCTATGGCTATAGAATCTGATAATTTATAATCATAAGCAAAATCTACTGTAGACCCGAAAGTATTTCCTGTGATTTCTACCTCTCTATCAACGATTACAGCATCATCTCTATAAGCTAAGTATCCAGCTCCAAAACTTCCATAAAAAGCATGTTCTTCATTATTTGGAATAAAATTAACAATATAAATCGCCCCAATGAATGTGATACGAATATCATCGGATATAGATCCTGTAGCTGAAGAACCATCATTAAACTCTACAATTACGCCCCCTAGAGATTCTTTTGTCATAAAAGAATTATATTTTAGCCCTAGGCCCCATTTTGGTTTAAAAAAATAAGCGCCTTCTACACCTATATTAAAACCAGATTTTAGTTTTTTTGTATAGGCTTTAAAATCCGAGGGGATATTATCCAGAGATCCCAATCGATAACTATATCCACCTTGTACTCCTATTCTAAATTTACTGTAATCGTTACTATTGCTCTGAGCAAAACCTAAATGAAGTGCAAAAAATAACCCTAAAAAAACTAAGCTTTTTATCATTTTTACTATTGTTTTCATATTCTCCACTATAAAGAATACATGATTAATAATTTAGCAGCAATGATAATACATCCCAGTTTCATTTTTTAAGACTGAGAGAAAAAGTTTTGAAAAAAAAAGAAATATATCGAGCTGTTCTTGAAGTGTTGTCTGGAATTCTTTTGACTACTACAATTTAAAAATTACTTAAAATAATCCAAAAGAGTCCCTTTCTTAGAAGAAGATACCGACAATTCTTTTCCCGAACAAAGTACCACACTCCCGCCCTTACCTTTTCTATATCTTATTATTTTGCTTACATTAACCAAATGGCTTTTATGTATTCTGGCAAACCCATGAATGTGTAAAGATTCTTCAAAATATTTAAGCGTTTTACTTACTAATTTTTGTCCTTTATCTAGGTATATTTTGGTGTAGTTATCATCTGCTTCACAATATAGAATCTCAGAAATCTTTAATACTTCAAAACCATCTTGTTGCGGAATCGTTATTTTACCGGCTGCTGTAGCTACTTTGGGAACCAAAACGGTGTCTTGTAATTCTTTTTCACGATTTTTGATATGACTCACATGATCAACAGCCTTAATCAGATTATCAATAGCGATGGGTTTTAATAAATAATATGTAGCCTGTGCATTCAATGCATCAACCGCATAATGATCATATGCAGTAACAAAAATAATTTCGAATGTTCGGTCAGGTACCTCTTCTAAAAGGTCAAATGCATTTCCGTAGGGCATTTCTACATCTAGAAATAATACATCGGGAGTGTTTGATTGTAACAATACTAAGGTTTCTTTTACACTTGCTGCCTCTCCTAAAATGCGAACCGAAGGACAGTATTTCCCCAAATAATTTCTTAAAATAGCTCTGCTATTCGCTTCATCATCTACTATAATCGAAGTTAAGTTCATTGTTCTTTTTTGAGTGTTAATTTTACGCGGGTACCTTCAGAATTTTCTTCTAAATCTGTTATAACAACATCTACTTTATCTTTATACATTTTATTAAGAATGGCAACTCTCTTTGTGATGTTACCCATTCCTCTTGATTGTTGTAATTTTTGGTTTTGTGTTTTTAAATCTCTGGATTTCTTACGTCCAATTCCATTGTCAGTAATTGTAATTTCTATACACTCCGAAGTGATTTTTTGAAAATGTATAGCTAGTATTCCTTTTTCAGATTTATACCGTAATCCGTGCCATACCGCATTTTCAACATAGGGCTGAAGCAGCATGGGGGGAATCATAAACTCACTCCTATCAATTTCTGGATCCACCTCGATCGTATACTCAAACTTATCCTGAAATCTAAAATGTTCTAATTGCACATATAACCGAAGAAGCTCTATTTCTTTCTCCAAAGGAATAAAATCTTCTTCACTATTTTCTAGAACTGCTCTCATCAATAAAGAGAAATCGGTGAGATATCGATTTGCTGTGCGTTCATCACTTGTAGCAATAAATGTATTTACAGAATTTAAGGCATTAAAAATAAAGTGCGGATTCATTTGAGACCGAAGCGACTTTAATGCCAAAAGATTATTAGCATACCGTTGCTGCCTGATATTGCGATACATAAGATATGCTGCCAAAAGCAGTAAAACAGTTAGGCCAACTAAAAAATAAATTATAATTTGTTGTCGCAAACTCTGTTGTTTTACCAATTCTTTAGAAGCAAAAGCCAATTCATATCTGGTTTCATTAAGCTCTCTGTCTTTTTCTAATGTAGTAATACGGTTTGCACTTTTGGTAAGCTCTCGACTAAAACGTGCTGCCTGTGATATTTCCTGATCTTTTTGAATGTAAAGTTTATCAATAATTACTTCGTATTCTTCGAAAGCTTCAGATGCTTTTTTCAATTCTCCTTTTTCTCTATATACTTCTCCTAATTTTCTGGTAGCATCTTTTTGAACGATAAGATCATTTTTTGATTCGGCTTCTTTAATACTTTCTTTTAAATATGGTATGGCTTCATCGTATTCTTCTTGAGCTGCAAAGGCACTTGCTATCTTATAGTTTTGCACTTGCGGCGTTAAGGATTTGTCCTGTTCTAGAGGTGCTACAACGTCAATTTCTTCTTCGATACTTTGGATATCCTGTAATGCTTCTTGTCGTAATTTTATTTCTTTCTTATAGCTATTATTCTTACTATAAAAATCGGCAGCTACACTGCGTTGTCTTGCCGCTGTTTTTTTATCCTTTTTTTCAGCTAGTTGCACAGAATTATCGAGATATTGCTCCGCAGTGGCGATATTTCCTTGCTGTTGTAATACTTCGGCTAGCTTAGAATTCAGGACGATTACTTTACTTTCCTCTCCATTTTCTTGACTAATCGATAATCCTTTATTGTAGTTACTAATAGCAGCTGAATACTTCTGTAATCCTTTGTAACTATCTCCTAATCCCTCATAAACTAAAATTTTTTGAGTTTGATTTATTCTTGATCTAAGTAATTGAGTAAAGGTATTAAGTGCTGCCTGATACTTTTTGTTTTCGAGTTGAGAATTTCCTAGTTTTATTTTTACACCAGTACTGTATCTATTAGTAAGACTAGTAAAATAATTACTTTCGGCAAGATCAGGCTGTTTCCAGTGGCTGTAAATATCTGCTAAGGTTTCGAACAGCTCAGACTTTTTAACGTCGCCATCAGGATCATCATCCCGTATGGTTTCTAAAGCCTTTGTAATGTATTCAATACTGGTAGCAGCATCTTTTTTTAAGGTAATTTTTGCTGCTTTTAGATTTTCACTATACTTTACCGCTCTTCTTTTTTCGCTTATTTTACTCGAACTTGAAACGCGTGGATTATCTTCTACCAAAATATCGATTCTCTGACCGTCTTTAATGGTATACTGTACAAAATTAAAACTATCATGACTTACCGTAATTTCGTCTCCAATCCTAGCTTCAATTTTGAAATTGCCAAACACATCTGTTTTTACAGAATTTCTCCCAACTACAGTTACTTCTGCGTCTTTGATGGGTTTGCGTGTTTCTTTTTCCTTTACAGAACCCTTGATAATCATGGGTTTTGAGCGTTTAATCCCAGCACCTTCTTGTCCAAAAACCAACACAGGCAGGATCCAGAAAAATACCATTATCAAACCTATCTTCTTCATATAATGTGCATTTAAACAGGATAAACTTAATCCATTTATACGGGATAATAAAATCCCATTCTGGTAATTACGGCGTTTTGTGGTTCTTTTAGGACAAACAAAGTAAACTTCCCTAGATAAAAAGAAACATCTACTCAACGATAGTGACCGTTCCCTCATTTCAGGTTTTTAATAAAAATAGTTAGCAATAGTTTTACAGCAGTAAAAACAGTAAAAAGATCCCGTTCTACAGCGGGATAATTCAGCTTACTATTTTGAATATTCTGCCAAAGCAGTTTTTCAAATAGAGTTTCATTTAATTTAAAAAAAGAAAGCCATGAAAACATTGTATATATGGAGCATTTTGAGTCTATTTACATACACTTCTTGTACTGCAAATCACAAATCAGATGCAAAACTAGCATTCAAAAAAGAAACTACACATGAGATTTTAACCACCAAAACTGATCCTGATGCGCGCAACATACAAGTGGCATTATTATTAGACACAAGTAATAGTATGGATGGGTTAATTGATCAAGCCAAAGCGCAATTATGGGAAATTGTTAATGAACTATCATATGCCAAATGCGGGCATCATCCGATACAACTTCAGATCGCATTATATGAATATGGTAATGATGGTTTACCTGCTACAGAAGGATTTATAAGACAGGTATTACCTTTTTCTGAAGACTTGGATGAAATATCAAAAGAACTCTTTGCACTCACTACCAACGGTGGAAACGAATACTGCGGAAAAGTAATCAATACTTCAATTAATCAACTAGACTGGAAAAAGAATGACGATCATCTTAAACTGGTTTTTATAGCCGGAAACGAGCCTTTTACTCAAGGCCCTGTTGATTATACCCATGCCGCAACTGACGCCTTAGAAAAAGATATTACCATCAATACTATTTTTTGTGGCAGTTACAAGCAAGGTATAAGCACAAAGTGGAAACATGGAGCAGATATTACCCAGGGAGAATATACTGCAATAGATCATAATCGCGAGACGATTCATATTGTAACTCCTTATGATGATGTAATCTTGAAATTAAACAACCAACTCAATGACACCTATATTTACTACGGAAACAGAGGGGCACAAAAGAGAATGCAACAAAGAGCACAAGATAAAAATGCTGAGTCCTACAGTGCAGCCAATGCAGTAAGTAGAACCATTAGCAAAAGCTCTGGCTTCTATAAAAACAAAAGCTGGGATTTGGTCGATGCAGCAGATGATAAAGATTTTGAATTAGAAGAAGTAGTCGTAGAAGAATTACCAGAAGCGCTTCAGAAAAAATCTAAAGGAGAATTAAAGCAATACATTGCTGAGAAAAGCGATGAACGAAAAAAAATACAGCAAAAAATACAGGAATTGAATAAAAAACGTATTACCTATATCAAGAATAATCGTAAAAAGGAAGATTCAAATCTTGAAGCTGCCTTACTAAATGCTATTAAAAAACAAGGAAGAAAAAAATCTTTTAGCTGGGAGGAATAAAGATGGGAGTTGCATGATTTTTAGCAATCAGCAAATAGTCTTTGTCCATTAGCTTAAAAATGTACTCCAACGCTATTAGATCTTCATGCATTTAGGCTTTTTTGCTGAAAATTCTTTGAGAAGCGTGAGATAGTCATTCTTGAATTACTATATATTTTCTTAAGCAGAAAAGATAGCAAAACATATATTGTATTATCCTTTTATAAGCATCCTAAACATTTTTGCGTAGCTTTAGTAAGAGATAATTATAGTGAATATGAAATGCTAGATAAAATGTTAATGATAAAAACACGAATTGGAAATAAGAAAGACATCGATGGAATTTTGTCACTTCAAGAAAGAAATTTGTACAAAAATCTTGGTCAGAAGGAGCTAAAAAATGGATTTGTAACTACCCCGTTTACATCGCTTCAAATCGAGGAAATCTTTAAACAAAACGGGATATTTGTTGCAGAAAATGAAGATCATACAATTATTGCCTATGCTTTTGCCGCAAATTGGGAATATTTTAAGCAATGGGAGATATTTAATGTTATGGTGTCTCGTTTTCCAGAATTATCATTTAATAACAAAAAAATAACTGTAAAAAATAGTTTTCAATATGGGCCGGTATGTATCGATAAGCGATACCGAGGAAAAGGAGTATTACATCTAATATTTGAGGAAATGAGAATTGAGTTTCTTAAAAAGTATCCTATTTCAATAACATTCATAAATAAAGTGAATGTAATCTCTGAAAAAGCACATACCAAAAAACTGGGCTGGACTATTATTGATGCATTTGAATTTAATAATAACAATTATATCGGATTAGCCTTTGATATGAAAAAATCAGTACTGAAATAGAAAAATTAATGTTAATAGCCTACCTATAGAAATAAAAGTGCTAGAAAAAATAAAACAATCGAATAGATGAAACAAACCTTTAAGAAAAGATTTAAAAAACTAATAGTATGGTTACTCTTTCCGTTTTTAATACTATTCATTTTCAGATTGATATATGGATACACAAAAACACATGATAATACCTATAATCAAACTCAGTTTTTTGAAAGTATTTCTAACTCTAGAAAAAATTATACTTCAAAAAAATATAAGGTAAAATCAAATGCTGGAAATCAATCTGTTGTTAAAGTTGATCAGAAATATGAAAAAATTGCAGAGATAAAGACAACATCTTCAACATTTGAAAAAGAAGAACAATTAACCCGCAATACCATTGAAAAATTTGATGCGTTAATCCAATTTGAACAGAAAAGTGGAAATAAAGGATCTCGAAAACTAAATGTACTCATAGGAGTGCCTCCAAAAAATTTCGATGCTTTGTATATCCAACTAATAACGATCGGAAAAGTACAAGCAAAACAAATAACCAAGAAAGACAAAACCAACGAATACAAAGAATTAAACGCAAAAAAGCAATCTTTAGAAAAAATCAGAACATCTCTTATTGATCTTAAATCCAAAGGAGGCAAAATAGAAGAGTATATGGATTTAGAAAATCGTATTCTCGAGATCGAACAACAACTTCAAGGTCTTGGTGTAAGCTTAGGTGATTTTGATGACGAAAATGAATTTTGTACCGTTCAATTCTCATTAATTGAGGGAAAAGAAGTTGAGATTGGAACACTGCAAAGAGTAAAAGTAGCATTAGAGTGGACTATAAAAATATACTTAAAAATAATGATAACCCTATTTTTCTTGACATTGTTTGCTTATCTCCTTTTGCTAAGTATAGAGAAGTTAAAAATTCTTGAACGAGTTATCAATAAAAAAGAATAACCCTAACAGACACTATTCTATCCCATAAAGTGTGTAATTAAAAATATCGAGGGTTGCAATCCTCGATATTTTTAATTACACACTTCGTGTTTTAGTATCCGTTTATAAAATTCATGTTATTTGACAACAGTAGCTTCCAATTCTATTGTCAAGGTCTCAAAGAGACTTTGTACCTCTATCAATGTAAGTGCTTGTTTCATATCGTGTTTTGCAACCCAATCCTGAAATACCTCAAAACATCGCAAAAGCTCATCATTAGAGGTGGTATAGATATTTAACCGTACGATATTTTTGCATTCGTAGCCTGCCTCATTGACTACTTGTTCCAAATTTTGTATTGCTTCAATTAATTGGGTTTTCATATCGGCAGTGCTTGACGCTCCTTCTGCACTAATTGCTGTCTGCCCAGAAATGTAAAGCGTACTTTCTACGTTTTTTGCCTCTACAGCTTGTACGTAGTTACGCGCGTCCTGCCATTTCCATGGATTTATTACTCGTTTTTCCATCTGTTTTTCTTTTTTATTTTGTGCCATCGATGACGCAAATGTTAATACTGTGATTACTAAAATCTTTGCGATTTTCATCATGATTATAGTTTTAATTCATAGCTTACAAAGATGATAACAGCACATATATTTGAGTGTGATAAACCTCACAATTTTGAATGACTACAGAAAAAATTAAGTAATAAGTCGGCTTAGAGTTTCACGAGAAACTCCCAGGTAAGAAGCAAGTTGAGTTTTGGATACGCGTTGTAGCAATGAAGGGTATCGTTTAAGTAAATGTTCGTATCGATCTTTAGCATTCAATGTTAAAAATGACAGTATCTGTTGCTGCGACCCTATGTGACCTCCATTTGCTTTTTTTAGAAAAAAATGCTCCATTTTCTGAAGACCTGCACATAACTTGTGATACTCTTTCAATGAAAGGCAGAAAACATCAGTATCTTCAATGCATTGCAATGACATTGTTGCTTTAGTTTGGGTATAAAAAGCTTGAAAATCACTTTCCCACCAATCTTCCATCGCAAAAGAAATAATATGTTCTTTTCCTGATTCATCTGTAAATATCAATTTCAAAAGCCCAGAGACAACAAAGTAAATATAGGGTACACTTTTACCTTCTTGAATCAATAATTCGTGCTTTTTAGCTTTATTAGTAGTAAAATGAGAAAGTACAAATGAAAACTCATGATTGGTCAACGATACTATTTCTTCTATATGATTTCTTAGTTTTTTCTGCACGTATTAGAAGATAAAAGATGAGCTACAAAGTTAGTGGTATTGTCACTAAATTTTATACTTCGGAAATTTAATATGAATTGAAAACCAGATCATTTTTGACTGTAATTTAGAAATCAGAAGATAGTTCTTTAGATTCAAATTAAAACAGTATTAAATGTGCGAAGGATAGTTAAAAACTAAATTTAATACTACTTCACATTAATTGCCGGACATTTACAGTTCCAACGTTCCTTACGCTTTCCGAAATCGTATCCTAATGTAATTTGATGAAAACCACCATCACTTAGTACCACATCGTTAGATTGATAACTGTAGGTATATCCTACCATCCAGTTTTTGTAGTTAACGCCCAAAAACGGGGTAAAATATTGTAAATTTTGAGTTTTTACAGCAACTCCATCCTGGGTAAACTGTGCTCCATCCAGACTACGCCTGTATGATAATCCTCCCCATAATGTTGTGACTTCTCCTAGATCTCTATATACTTTCATATTACCATCAACACTACTCTCTTGTGTTTGCTCAGTTGCCTGATACATCATTGATGGTTCCAGACTCCAAGAATTACCTACACCAAAAAGATATCCAAAAGAAAAAACATACCTACGCTGATTATTTGATTCTTGTATTGGTGTACCATTGTTAAAAGTATCTCTGGTAGTAGGTAACAGATTTTTTACGGTAAAATGTGCATACCATTCTAAAAAATTATAGGATACCCCTACATCTACATTATAATAAGCATCCTTTTGCACCCTATCCAAAATTACTGGATCAGGATCTGCAAAATCATCCAAACCAACTAGATCTAAATTAGATTGAATAAATCCTCCACTTACTCCAAAGGATAACATATTCAAATCCGTTCTATCTCTAGAAAATAATAAATGATATGCAAAAGAAACGTACACGCCTGTTTGAGAAAATCTTCCGTTTTCATCTTGATATATAATTCCTCCTAGCCCTGTTTTTTCTCCAATTCTAAAATTAACATTCGCTGATTGCGTATTGGGCGCATTATCAACATCAAACCATTGTTTTCTTGCTGTAAGTCTAATTTTATTGGCATTTGCTGCACCAGCCATGGCTGGATGAACCAGATATAAATTATCTGATAAATAATCTGCATAGATAGGAACTCCTTCTTGTGAAAATACAATTTTGGAAAATAATACCAATACTAATACATAATACGTTTTCAAGTTCATTTGGGTTCTATCTTTTAAGGGGCTGAATAGAATTTTCGATTCTAATCTAAACTACTAAAAATAGTTTAGATTGTTGGGCTTCACATTACTAATAAAAATAAAATCATAATAATATGATGGTTTCAAAGATATAAATTTTTGTTAGAATCTAAGTCTTTACGTTTTTTAAGTACAATTCGTTAAAAATTGTTAGCATGATAGATACTATGATGATATCGCATTGCTTTTTAGTAAATTTGCCAAAAATCAGTACATGGAAAAGAATTTTGAAATAAAGATAGAGACTACATCTAATCCGGGCATTATTAAGTTTGAAGCCAATTATTTTTTAACAGAACATACCAGTTACGAGTTTGAGAATATAGATCAAGCCAAAAACTCTCCTCTTGCACAAGAATTATTTTACTTACCCTTTGTTAAAAGAGTGTTTATTGCCCAAAACTTTGTAGCCATCGATAAATATGATATTGTAGCATGGCCAGATGTACAGGAAGAAGTAGCCGAACAGATCAAAAATTACCTCAACAGTGGCAAAGCAGTAGTCACAGAAACAGAAACCAGCAAAAAGGTAGCGATTACCATATATGCTGAAAGTACTCCTAATCCTGCGGTATTAAAATTTGTTGCGAATAAAAAATTAGTAACTGCCGGTCATGAATTTAAAAATATTGATGATGCCAAAGAAGCTCCTTTAGCACAAGAATTATTTCATTTCCCTTTTGTAAAAGAAGTATATATAGATGAGAACTATATCTCTATCAATAAATATGACATGTCTGATTGGAATGATGTAACTGTAGAGATACGAGAGTTTTTACGTAATTATTTAGAGCAAGGAAAAGAAGTTTTATCAGCAAATGCCGCAGTCGTGAAGAGCGAAGTAGAAAAACATGTAGATGCTAATTTTGAACAACTTGATGATGTATCTAAAGATATTGTAAATATTATTGAGGAATACATCAAACCTGCAGTTGCCAGTGACGGAGGTAATATATTATTTGACTCTTATGATCCACAAAGCAAAGTTGTAAAAGTGATTTTACAAGGAGCATGTAGTGGATGCCCTTCTTCTACTTTTACTTTAAAAAATGGAATTGAAAATATGCTAAAAGAGATGCTAAAAGACAAAATCGAATCTGTTGAAGCCATTAATGGGTAGTTTAACGAAAAACAATTCGTTATAACGAAAAACTGTTAAAAGATTACTTGCTTTTATTCCAAAAGAACAAAGTATCCCGTATCTTAGAGATTCTTTTGAAATATTAATTAAAAAAATCATTAAAATGGCAATTGTTAAAACTATAGAAATAATCGCGAGCTCAGAAAAAGGCTGGGAAGATGCTACAAAAACTGGTATTAAAGAAGCAGCAAAAACTGTAAAAAACATTAAATCTGCTTGGGTATCAGATCAGAAAGTTACCGTTAAAAATAATGAGATCGATGAATATAGAGTAAATCTTAAGGTTTCTTTTGAAATAAAATAAAAATATATATTTTCTTTGTTAAGAGCATTCTGAAATCTTCAGAATGCTTTTTATATTTTAGACAGTATCTAAACTAATGATCATGAAGTATTGGCCTATTTTCTTATTCATTATAACAATCTCCTGTAGACATCAAAATCAACAAGCTATGAAACATACCTATACCAATGAACTCGCTCAGGAGACTAGTCCCTATTTACTTCAGCACGCTCACAACCCTGTAGACTGGAAGCCTTGGGGAGAGAAAGCATTAGATCAAGCAAAAAAAGAAAATAAGCTCATCATCGTTAGTATTGGCTATGCTGCCTGCCATTGGTGTCACGTGATGGAGCATGAAAGTTTTGAAGACCCAGAGGTTGCAGCGACAATGAATGCTGATTTTATTAATATTAAGGTAGATAGAGAAGAACGCCCAGACATAGATCAGGTATATATGAATGCCGTGCAATTGATGACCGGTAGTGGTGGGTGGCCCCTTAATGTAGTCACATTGCCCGATGGGAGACCTGTATGGGGAGGCACTTATTTTCCAAAAGGAAATTGGATTCAAGCTTTGCAGCAAATTGCAAATTTATACAAGAAACAACCTGATACATTATTAGAATACGCCGAAAAACTAGAACAAGGTATCAAAGCCATCGACCTTATTGAAATAAATACTGATGAACGAAATTTTCACAAAGATTTTATTGCTTCTGCAGTAAAAGAATGGAGTATCCATTTTGACCACAAGCAAGGTGGTACAAAGCGAGTTCCAAAATTTATGATGCCTAATAATTATCAATTCCTACTTCGCTATGCACACCAAACCAGAGATAAAGAATTAAAAGAATACGTTATAAATACACTAAAAAGCATATCCTTCGGAGGTATATACGATCATATTGGTGGCGGTTTTTCTCGGTATTCTACAGATGGAAAATGGCATATCCCCCATTTTGAAAAAATGTTATATGATAATGCCCAATTAGTAAGTCTGTATGCTAACGCGTATTTAGTCACAAAAGATCCTTGGCTCAAAGATGTAGTATATCAAACATTAGCCTTTACTTCAAAAGAACTTACTAACTCACAACATGCTTTTTACTCTTCTCTAGATGCCGATAGTATGACTGAGGAAAATGAATTAGAAGAAGGTGCTTATTATGTTTGGACTAAGGAAGAACTTAAAATACTTTTAGAGAATGACTATGATCTTTTTTCTAAATATTACAACATAAACGAATATGGCTTTTGGGAAAAGGACAACTATGTTTTAATCAAAAAAGATGATGATCTTGAATTTTGTAAAGATAATAATGTCACTATTGAAGTCTTGAATAAAAAACGTGCGCGGTGGAAAAAAGTGTTACGACAACATCGCGAAAAACGACCCCGACCTAGATTAGACGATAAAACCCTAACCTCATGGAATGCACTTATGCTAAAAGGATATCTGGATGCGTATAACGTTTTTGGAGACAAGGAATTTCTGGATGCTGCTATAAAAAATGCTATTTTCATTAAAAATAATCAGTTAAAAGATGACAATTCATTATTTCATACTTATAAAAATGGAAAAAGTAGTGTGAATGGGTATCTAGAGGATTATGCCACCGTTATTGAAGCCTTTATAGCCTTATATCAAAGTACATTCGATTCAGAATGGATAACAATTTCAAAACAACTTACTGAGTATGCGTTGGCACATTTTTTTGATAGAGAAAAGAGCATATTTTACTTTACCTCTGATCAAGACCCACAACTTATAACGCGTACTATAGAATCTAGTGATAATGTAATCCCTGCATCCAATTCTATTATGGCCAAAAATCTGTTTCTATTATCTCATTATTATGATCGACCAGATTATAAGGAAATTAGTGAACAGATGTTGCATAATATAAAACCACAAATTCAGTCGCATGCTTCTGGATATTCTAATTGGCTTGATTTAATGCTCAATTTTTCATTCGATTTTTATGAAGTAGCCATTACGGGTATAGAATCAAGAACTAAAGCAGAACAACTCAACAAAACCTACATTCCAAACAAGCTTATAGCCGGGAGTTTATTAGATTCTGAAGCCGTATTATTAAAAAACAGATTTGTGCAGGGTAAAACATTACTATATGTATGTGTAAATAACTCCTGCAAATATCCGGTAGAGGATGTAGGTGAAGCCACTAAAATGTTAAAATAATAGTTCTGCTGCTTTAAAACCATGTACTTGTTTTTATGTGCATGATTATGTTTTCCATAAATAAAATTACAACCATTTTAAATCCGAAATTCAAATACCTAAGTTAAAAAATGTAATGCAAAAAATACATGATGAACAACTTAAATAACTTCAAAAAACATCAAATTACAAGTCTTTAGTAATCTAAATCTTACATAATTTACGGTTAAACCATAAAAAATTTATGTGAATTTGATTAAAAAAAGCTGTTTTTCTTCAGAATAATTTAACGCATTCTAGAATACTATTAAATTATTCGTAAAAAAAATATTAAAAAATCTAAATATTATATTATAGTGGGTGTTTTTTTTTAAATTTATAACACCCAAAACCTATAAATTATGAAAAAAATACTACTTCTATTATTGCTGATAATAACACCTACATTATGGGCACAATTACCAAAGAGTTTATTGAGATCTACAGAAAGAGTTTCAACTTATGACGAATACAATGGTTCTGTATATGCAAAATCAAGATACAAAGAATCAAGTGTAATTGATGAAAAGGCAGGAACTTTTGATGCAAAATTAAAATATAACATATTTACTGATGCCTTGGAGTATAATCAGGGATCAAAACTATTTGAAGTAATCAAGAGTGCGACTATTCATGCAAGAATTGATGGTGATTATTTTTACTTCTGTGATTTTAAAAATCAAAGAGGGCGCAAAAGAGAGGGATACTATGTTTTGGTAGAACTAAATGATAGATATAGAATCTACAAAAGATTTACTCTAGATATAAAGGATCCTCCACCAAGTACATTAACACAAGTCTCTGAGCCAGGAGAGCTCAAAATGGTTACAACATACTACATAGAGGAAGCAGGGATGATAATGGAATTGCCTATGAACAAGAAAGATATGCTAGCAACATTTAGTGATAAAGAAACTGAGCTACGAGAATATTTGAAAAAAGAAAAGATTCGCTTGAAAAAAGAAGAGGATTTGATTCGATTAGTATCTCGATATAATGCTTTAAAAAGTTCGGATGCTAGTCCTACACAAAGCTTATTGAGTAATTCGAGTAGAAATTGATCTTTCTTAATAAAACCCTTTATTTATTAAAAAATAGAATTAAGATATTGCCATGCCAATACGATGTGATTACTATTATCCTGTTACAAAATCTTTTAAATAATAGGGATCAAAATAACTAACATCTTCAGTGTCTTTTTTCAAAAATTTATGATAACTATAAGTTACCATCTCCTTTGCAGATGGTAACTTATTTTGAATAAAAACTGCATTATCGTGATTGCAGAGCATCGAAAATTTTTCTACACCATTACCAATAAAATATACTTTGCCTTTCTGTAAATAGTCAGCATAAGAGGTTTCTGTTAAAATCTCTGCTTTAGTCTCTCTTATCTGGTAATATTCTCCTGAAAAAATAGCAGAATACACTTCCATTCTTCTTGCATCAATCATCGGAACAATGCAAACCTCTGCTTCTTTGTTTACCTGCATCGCCAATGAATCTAAGGTTGGCACCGATATTAGTGGGATATCAAGGGCAAAACACAGACCTTTAGCTGCAGAGACACCGATCCTTAATCCTGTATATGAACCAGGACCTTTACTTATAGAAACCGCAGATAACATATCAAAAGACAAGCCTGCATTTTTTACAATTTTATCTATAAAATTATGTAATCGCTCTGCATGAGAATACGTTGTATCATAATCTTCTTCTAACAACAGTAATTCACCATCTTTAGACAACGATACAGAACAATTGGTTGTTGAAGTTTCTATACAAAGAATATAGGTCATTTTAAAAAATTTGAGCAAAGATAACTTAAATACCTAAACTATCGTTCTCGCCTTATTTAGACCATGGTTAGCCATGGTATTACAATTTTATTTCGGCAATCTTTATTCCGAAAAAAAGTTCGAGTACTTTAAGTTTAAAAATATAATCAAATTTATTTTGTACTTCTTGACTTTGGGCATTTTCTAATCTAAATTTTGATTGACTAAAATCAAAAGCATTGGTTAATCCCACATCATATCTGTTTTTTGCATATTCATAGGCTCTTTCTTGAGCTTTAACCGATACCAGCGAGGCTTCATAGGCTTCTGCCGAACCTTTGGCATCAAGATACGCCTGATATACATTACTATCTAAATCTAATTGTGCTTGCTCTAGCTGAAATTCAGTTCTCTTTACATTTACTTTACTTCTTTTCACTGAATTTCTAACAGAAAAACCATTAAAAACAGGAACAGAAAGAGACAATCCATAACTAATACCATCATTTCGATATAATTGATTGATGAAGGGATCAGCACCTCGTTCTACTAATGTGCTATTAGGAAATTCGCCTATTACATTTTGACCCGTACCTTCTACTCTACCTATACTGCTTGTGACAATCGGGTTATCTGGATCAATAACCTGCTCAAAAGATGCTGCATTTGTTTCTGCGGTATTATAGCCGAAAGATCCATTAAGTGATGGATAGTATGCACCTCTCGCAATCTGAAGGTCTTTTTCTGCTATGCTTTTATTTTGTTCTGCGATTTGCACTTCGTATCTAGATTCTCGAGCCTTAGCTATTATTTGATCTATAGGTTTTTCTAAAATTTCGGCAACGGGCACTAAATACTCCTGCTCTGCAATATCAAAACGCTCATAGTCTTTTATTAATAGCGCCTGCGCTAAAGCAATTAAAGAAATTTGTACGGCATTCTGTGCTTGCACGATACGCGTTAATTCGTCTGCAGAGGTAGCCTGAATCTCAAGAAGATCACCTTGAGGCAAAACCCCTGCATCTACGAGATCTTTGGTCCTCTGTAATTGTTCTAATGTAATCTCATGTTGTTTTTCTATCACTTTTAGGGACTCCCTATTTAACAGTACTTGCAAATAACCATTGGCAATAAATAAGGCAATATCATCCTTGGATTTCCCAAGGTTATATTGGTTTAAAAGTCTGTTGAGCTTTGCTCTTTGAAATCGTCTCAAATTTCTAAGCCCCGTAAAAATTGATATTCCAACTCCGGCTCCATAATTAGAACTTCTAAATGTTTGTGTTCTATTTGTACCGGTTATAGGATCGGGACTCAAACCAGAACTCCAAGTGTTCCCTGCTGATAAATTTAACGTAGGTAAAAAATTACCAACAGCATCACTCTTATCAATTTTTGAAGCCTCATAATCAAGCTCAGACTGTTTTATTGTAATATTATTTTCTAGTGCATACTCAACGCATTCGCGCAGTGTCCATTTCTTGTCATCGTCTTGCGCCTGTGTGATAAAAGTGCAAGAACAAATGATAAATAGCGTTAAAATCTTAATTTTCATAGTATGTAAACTGTATTGTTGTAATATTCCCTCTGTATTTTTTATTATGAAGATATGTGTCTTCTTCTTAATCCTGATTCTCTTCACCTTCTTTTTTAATCGGTTCTGTTTTACTCCAAACCTTAATATCATCTTCTTGGGTGACTCCAGATACTATTTCGACATTTATCCCGTCTGAAAGCCCTATTTCGATATCTTTACGCTCAAATTCTTGATCCCCCACTTTAATTTCAACATATGGCTGTTCTGTTTCAGTATCAAATTGTAATAAGGCTTCTCTGATTGCCAAAACATCTTCTTTGGTGTCTAAGACTATAGAGGCATTGGCACTATATCCCGCTCTTATAAAATGAGATTCATCCAAGAACACTTCTCCTTCAATTTTAAACTGTACAGCACCTTGTTCTTCAGTTCCCTTTGGTGCTATAAATTTTAATTTGGCTTCAAACTCTTTGTCTCTTATAGCACCCAGACTTACTTTTAGAGGCATATCAATTTTCAGCTTATTAACTTCAGCTTCATCTACTTTCCCTTCAAAAATCATTTTCCCCAGATCAGCGATAGTAGCAACTGTTGTTCCGTCGTTAAAGTTATTACTTTGGATCACCTGATCCCCTTCTTCTACTGGAATTTCTAAAATAGTTCCTGCTACAGAAGCTCTAATATTGGTTATGGCTTGTGCTCCACCTGTTGATCCCTGACGAATAATCTGAAGATCATTTTTTGCATTAATAACTTCTTGTTTTGCCTGATCAAAACTAAGTTGTATGTTCTGAAAATCCTGAGTAGCTATAACTCCCTTATCAAAAAGTGCTTTATTACGATCATAATCCTGCTTTGCATTTTTAAGACTTATTTCTGCATTTTTTACACGACCCCTTGCAGCATTTAACGATTGCTCATTTGGAACTACTTTCACTTTTGCGATTAATTCTCCTGTTTTAATCGCTTTACCTTCTTCTACATAAATTTTTTCTATAATCCCAGAAACCTGTGGTTTGATTTCTATTTCTTCTTCTGGAACTACTTTACCTGTTGCTACTGTTTTTTCTTCTATAGAGGTTTTAAAGGCCTTTTCGGTAGTGAATACTATTGGTGATTTACTATTAGAATCTATTAAGTATTTACCTGAAAAACCAAGTAAAGCTACAAATACGACTATTAATAGGATTTTAATAAACTTTTTCATTTTTGTTTCTGATTGATTGTTCTATTCTGATTATTATTCTTCTCTTAATGCTTCTATAGGCTTTATACTAACCGCTTTTTGTGCAGGGATGAGACCTATAAGTGTACCTAATAGTGCAATAGACAACAGTGCGCCAACTGCTGCAAAGAAATCTACTGATGGATTTAGGATAGGAATGTCGTCGTTATTACCGATTGCTTTATTAATTCCCCAAAGAACGAGAGTACCAAAAACAAACCCTATAAGACCTGCTACAAATGTAAGTAAAATAGATTCTAACATGATCTGACCTCTTACCTCTGCTGGCGTTGCCCCTAGTGCTCTGCGAACTCCAATCTCTCGGGTTCTTTCTTTTACTGTAATTAAAAGCACATTTCCTATGGCTATCACACCCGCAATTAATGTGGCTATACCAACGATATAAGTTATTAAACGCATCCCGGATAAAAATCCATTTACTTTTGCTACTTCTTCTCCCAGATTAAAACTACCAAAAGCCTGCGTATCATCTGGGTGCACATCATGCATTCTTTTGAGCATGGTTTTTATGGTAGTCTCTGTGTTTACTATGTTTTTATTTTCTTTTGCGGTGATCACCATCCAGGATATATCTTTTCCTTGATTAAAAATAGTTTGAAATGTTGTAAACGGTAAAAAAATAGAATCATCACCCTCAAATCCAGACTGCGTTGGTTTATATACTCCAATCACTTTAAAGTAGATTCCGTTTATTTTTACAAAATCCCCGATAGCCTCTTCATCTTTATTATAAAACTGTTTATAGATATCCTCTCCTATCACACAGACTTTGCGCTCATATTTGATATCTTCTTCATTAATAAATCGACCTCCATCAAAAATCTTTTTCTTCGAAACTTTATCTATAGTCGGATAATCTCCAAATACTTTGAAAGCGCCAGATTTTGCACCTCTTACAAATTGACCAGGAGGTGTTCCCCATTGCCCTGTAACGTTGCGAGGTGTGATATATTCGATATCATCTACCTGAGATTTTAGAGCATCTACATCATCCAGCGTAAGCTGCATTCTTCTTCCTCGTTTAAAACCGTCATGAGGGATACTGGTTTGCTGCCCCCACACAAACATAGTGTTAGTAGCAAAATCATTAAACTGACTCCTGAAGCTATTATCGAGACCTTTGGCCATTCCTAATAGGATTACAAATAAAAATACGCCCCAAGTCACTCCTATAACAGTGATCACTGTTCGTATTTTATTCTTACGAATTGTTCCGTAAATTTCTTGCCAAGTATCTCTTTCAAATATAAACTTCATCTCAACTTGATTTTAATTATTCATCTCTTAATGCGATAATAGGTTTTATTCTGGCAGCTCTTCTGGCTGGTATATATCCTGCAAATAGCCCTGCTAAAATTAGGGTGATTGTAGCAACCATAATCACACCTGTATCTACTTTTGGATTAAGAATAAAAAACTTCTCCAGATTATTCCCGATTAGTTTTAATACAAAAATTCCTAGCAACAAACCTACATATCCTGCTACAGAAGTAATCAAAATTGACTCCTGAAGTACCATTGCTATTATTGATTTGGGAGATGCGCCTAACGCTTTTCTAATTCCTAATTCTTTGGTTCTTTCTTTGATACTAAATGTCATAATATTACCAATCCCAATGACTCCCGAAATAAGCGTTCCTATCCCTACGATAAAGATTATGAAATAAATCCCTCCCAGAATAACCATAGTTTCTTTGATCCCTTCGGCAAAACTTCTTGTTCGGATAGCACTTTGATCCGTCGGGTCGACTTTAAATTTTTCTTTAAGATCTTTTTCTATCTGTTCTGCAAAGGCAATCGCTTGCTCTGCACTCATGGCCATATTGTAGGTTATATTGATCTGATCAAGAAGATCATTGTTGCCAAAAAGAAGCTGTACTGTTGAGAATGGGATATAAATTATGCGTTCTTCGTTATCGCCTCCACTATCCTGAAAGACCCCTACGATCTTATACGCGATCCCATCCATATCTAACATTTTTCCGAGAGCATTCTCGTTCTTGAACAGGTCTTTCTCTACCAATCTTCCGATTACGATATTTTTGGTGCGCTCTGCGATATCTACTGCATTTAGATATCTGCCTTTCATCATAATTGTTTTTTCGAGATATTGGTGATCTTGATTCACCCCTCGCAAACTATAGAGCCCCGATTCTTTTTTATACTTTGCTTGCCCTTCGCGGTATACTCTTGGTGTTGCAAATTCTATTTTACCTTTATAATTGTCTTTTACAAAGTCAAAATCTTCATTTTTGAATTGAATTTTACGATTCTCCTGAAATCCCTTATATGCTTTAGAAGTATTCCCCGAATTAATAAAAATTACATTTTGAGCATCATCCACAAAACCGTTTAAAAAACTATTGAGCAGCCCATTACCTAGTCCCAATAATACAGTGAAAATCAAAATCCCTAATGCTACAGTAAACCCAGAAAGAAATGTACGTAACTTATTCTTTCCTATGGCTTCAAATATTTCTTGCCATCGATCTCTATCAAACATATTGAGAAGCTCTTACTTGTTCTACTTTTTTATCTTCTACAATTACGCCATCTTTAAGATGCACTATACGTTTACACATATCAGCAATATCGGGCTCGTGTGTAACGACTAATATTGTTTTTCCTTCATCATTTATACTCTGAATGATGTCCATAACTTCATAAGAAGTTGTACTATCCAGTGCTCCTGTTGGTTCATCTGCCAAAAGTACTTTGGGATCTGCAGCTAATGCTCTGGCAATAGCAACACGCTGTTTTTGTCCTCCAGAAAGTTCACTCGGCAAATGTGTTGCCCAATCTGCCAAGCCCACTTTACCTAGATAACTTATCGCAGTTTCGATTCTTTCTTTTCGTTTTTTACGTTGATAATATAGTGGCAGCGCAACATTCTCTAGTGCAGTTTTATAATTAATAAGATTAAAAGACTGAAAAACAAAACCTAAGAATTTATTGCGGTATTGTGCTGCTTTGGTCTCATTTAAACCTTTAATGGGAACATTATCCAAAAAATAGCTTCCACTATCGGCTTCATCAAGCATTCCTAAAATATTGAGCAATGTAGACTTTCCAGAACCCGATGACCCCATAATAGCCACTAGTTCTCCTTCTTTTACATTAAAATCTATTCCTTTGAGCACATGGAGCGAATTGCTCCCCATTTGATATGATTTATGCAAGTCTTTAATTTCAATCATACTACTTGATTAAGATTGTTAAGGCACAACATTGCGCCTTAATTAAATCACAACTCACCAACTGATGTATGCAAATACTTTGTTAATAATCCTCTAGTTTCCCCACGAAGATTTTTTTATTTGGCTAGTGTCGTCTTGATAGATAAGACTAAGTATTAATCGTTTTTGTTACACTGCAATTTGTTATGAAAATGTTAAAGTTTAGTCGAGTCATTTGATTTTTTCTTGTTTCTATATATAAAATATCCTACAACTCCAATTAGGATATATGGAATAATCATCAAATAGATGATTCCATTATTAATTCCTTTTGCGGTTTTTTGACCTTCTTCACTTTCGAGAACTGCCCTACACATCGCACATTGAGCTTCAACCGGAATAAAGACCAATATAAGAAGAATTGATATATAGAATATTCTTATTTTCATTTCAGAAAAAATTAATATATGACCCTTTGATTTATGAATTTCAAACTAATCGTAAGGCATATACTATTTGTGTTTACTTATTAGACATAATATGGTGAAATCATTAGATACACGATTACCCCAGTGATAGCAACATATAACCAAATCGGAAATGTAAATCTTGCAATCTTACGATGTTTATCAAATCGTTGTGCCAAAGCACGAACATAAGTAGTTAATACAAAAGGTATAACTACAATAGACAAAATAATATGTGTAATGAGGATGAAGTAATATACATAGCGCACAGCACCTTCTCCTCCAAATTTGGTGGAATCACTAGTCATGTGATACCCTATATACATGATCAGAAATAAAACTGAACATAAAATTGCGATCTTCATTAGTGCTTCATGCAATTTTACTTTTTTATTTTTAATAGCCCATAATGCCGCTAGTAGAACAATCGCTGTCAAACCATTTATTGAGGCATAGATTGGTGGTAAAAAAGTAAGAGGTTCAACTTCAAAACCTAATTTTCTTAAATTGACGCCAAATAGTGCAGCTACCGCTAGCGGGATAACTATCGATAAAATAATAATCCATTTATTATATTTTTTCTCTACAGTAGTGGTATTAGTACTCATCTTTTTTTAATAGTTTTTTAATATCTTCTTCTAAAACTGTAATTTGTTCTTCTTCTCCATTTTCATCAACTTTTTCATCTACTGCGATTGTACCCCGATAGTAAATTATGGGATTACCCGATGCGTCATATCGTGATCTTATATATCCTTCTTGATCAATAAGTGCGAAATAACCATTATGCTCAAATCCCCCAGGAACATCTGCGTTCTCTGCTGCATAGATATTAAATCCTGCGTTAGCCAATTCATAAATATCTTCTCTATCACCAGTTAAAAAATGCCAATCTGGATCCGTTACTTTATATCTTTCAGCATATTTCTTAAGTCTAGAAGGGGTGTCCATTTTAGGATTTATAGTAAAAGAAGCAATCCCAAAGTTTGGATACTCTTTTAATTGGTTTTGTAAATGCACCAAATTTTTACTCATCTTAGGACAAATGGTAGGGCAACTTGTAAAGAAAAAATCAACAATATATACTTTCCCTTTATAATCATGATTCGTGATTAATATGCTGTCTTGATTAAAAAAAGCAAAATCAGGTACTTTTTTGGGTTCACCATTAATTTTTATGTACGACAACTTTTCATTTGCAATTGGGTTATTAGCACTCATTCTATCATTTTTTATAATAGAAGTGCTTTTTACTCTATTTACTATTCTGGGAATAAAAATGATTCCAAATAGCAGAACAATGAATGATATACCAACGTATGAATACTTTTTCATGAGTTTTATTATAGTTTTAAAGTGTTCGTTGTTATTGCTCTTTACGATTTGCTTTATACTTTTTTAGCGCCAAACGGTATTCTGCAAGAATTACCTTTATGTCGTCACCCATAACGTTTGACAAATCTGCTACCGAACTTGCATCGTAGCCATATACTTTTGCTTCATTCTCTTTTAACGTACCGTCTCTACCTCTTAAATTTCCTTCTTTGTCTATTACATAAACATAATGCGTAGATAGATTCTCATCTAATTGGTGAGGGGTTTTTAAAGTTCTAAATAGCCTTGTAATGCTTTCTGGTGTGCCGAAAACAAATTTCCACCCAGATACATCAGCAATATTACCCAGCTCATCTAGTAGCTTTTTTGCAGCATCTTCACTACCATAAGGCAAAACCATTACAAACTGGAAATCCTGAAAACCGTGATTTTTTTTATAAATCTTTTGATTTAGGTTAAAAGCGTTTCCTTGCTTATTATATATATTTTCCCCCAAAAAGCCGAGTATCGTAATTTTATTCTTAAAAGTTATTTCTTCTTTGGTAAGACTTTCAAATTGTTCGACACTACCTACAGTGTTATTTAATACAGGAAGTTTAGCAAAATTATGAACCCCAGAAGCAAAAAATAAATAAGCGACTAATGGTAATACAAATAGAACACCAAGGACAAGAAATTTTTTCATTTTACAAATTAGATTTGGCTTTTATCATCCCAAATATTGGATTCTAATCGCATACAAAAATAAAAAAAGACGGTTTAAAAAACCGTCTTTTATAATGCTTTTAACTATACTATTATAGTATTTAAAAGTCCCAGGCTTTATACCCTCCTTTAAATACTTCATATATATAATCTCCTTCGGTAAGGAGAATAAAAATCAAATAACAGATAAGAAAAATTGCTGTCCAAACAACAGATCTTCTAAGACCTTTTGTTTCACCATCCATATGCATAAATGCCCATGTAATGTAATAAGCTTTCCAAATTGTAAGGATAATAAAAATCCAGTTCAGTAATTTCATGCTAATCACTGTAGTCTCAACCAAAAACGGGGGCTTAATAATACCCAAAATTACTTCTACAATAGTAATTACAGAAAGTAAAAAGAATACTTTCCAAATTTTTCCTATGTTTGATTCGTGATGTGCTGTATCGTGTGCCATGTTATATATCTGCTATTTTTTATTAAACCAGGTAAAAGAATGTAAATACAAATACCCAAACCAAATCTACAAAGTGCCAGTACAAACCAACTTTTTCTACCATTTCATAGTTCTTTCTTCTTTCATAAGTACCTAGAATTACATTAATAAAGATAATAATATTAATAAGTACACCTGACAATACGTGAAAACCGTGAAAGCCTGTGATAAAGAAAAAGAAATTGGCAAATAATGGAGTCCCGTACTCATTATGTAAGAGATTAGCTCCCTCTACGATACCAATGGCATCGTTATTTAATCTTTTTAATGATTCTTCCCTTGATAAAACGGTTTTCTGCCCATCTTCGGTAAGCGTTTGCATTCTTATCAACAAATCATTTTGTTTAGCAAAACCCGTTCTTATCTCCTCTATTGTATATGTAGGAAGTGTAGCTTCACCCTGATACCAAATACCATTCTTTGCTTCGTGTTGTACTCTTTCTTTATTCGTATTAAGGATCGCAATTTCTTCAAGTTTTACTCGATGCCCTTCAGCGTCTACAAATTGTAATATCTGACCTGCTTTTGTTTCAACAGCACCATACTCTCCTTTGATAAAGTTTTTCCACTCCCACGCTTGTGATCCAACAAAAATAGCACCACCAATAATGGTAAGAAACATGTACAAAATTACTTTTTTCTGTTTCATGTGGTGCCCGGCATCTACAGCTAGTACCATGGTTACAGAAGAAAAGATTAATATAAAAGTCATTAAAGCCACATAATACATAGGTGCATCTACGCCATGCAAAAACGGAAAGTGGTTAAACACTTCATCGGCAATAGGCCAGGAATCAATAAATTTAAATCTTGAAAATCCATACGCGGCAAGAAACCCTGAGAATGTAAGTGCATCCGAAAGGATAAAAAACCACATCATCATCTTTCCGTAACTCACCTTTAGTGGCTGATTGCCACCTCCCCAGATTTTATCCTCTGTACCTGTTTTATTAACAGTTGTTTCCATATAAAGAATTTGGTGTTGTTAAATTTTCCACAAAAATAATCAATTTTATCATTTCATCTACTCAAATTTATTTTTTAATTAAATTGACTAGGATTCAATGAAGCAATCTATTTCTTTGATCTTTGATCAATAACGAATAGTTATTTTACGAAATATAAAAACAAAAAGAGATAAACCCACAGAAAATCAACAAAATGCCAATACATCGCACCCAGTTCTAATCCCAGAGTCTTACCTTTTTTATATTTTTGTTTAAAATGATTATAAATTACAACCAAAAGCACCAAAAGCCCTCCAATGATGTGCGCTAGGTGTGTTACAACAATGATAAACATAAATGTTGTAACGATATTTGATGTTGGTCCAGTGAAATGATATCCTTGACTTATTATATCAGAAAAACCTTCAAACTGAAGAAATACGAACGAGATTCCCAGTGTAAGAGTTAAAAGTAATAAGATCGTAGCTAATTGTCTATTCTCATTTTCAATTGCTTTTTTAACCATGTAAAAAGTGATACTACTAGCTACAATAACGAGTATGCTGTATATGAAGGCCTCAGGGAAAACGAGGTCGGTTGACCAATCTTTTCTACTCTTACTCACTACATATGCACTCGTAAGTCCTGCAAATACCATAGCCATACTTACCATAGCAAACCACATCATGGTTTTCTTAGATCTATTTACTTTTTCTTGTGTTGTTCCTTGTGTTAAATCCATATTCGAATATATTTATCCGCTACATATATAACTTGCAATATTGTGATATACAATACACTCATGATCATTAATTGTTTTGCAGTTTTTGCATCTTTAATTTTATATAAACGAATAGCAGATCTTAATAAAACTAACCCTAAAATTAAAATAATCACTCCAGAAACTGGAGTAATGTAAAGTTTACCAGTAACTCCAAATACAGGAACTAGTGATGTTACTATAGTCCAAACGGTATAAATCAAAACCTGAGTAGCGGTTCCTTTATCTCTTTTTCCTGTAGGAAGCATAAAAAACCCTCCTTTTTTATAGTCGTCGTACAAAAACCAACCTATTGCCCAAAAATGTGGAAACTGCCAAAAAAACTGAACCATAAACAAGGTTCCCGGTTCTATTCCAAAATCATTCGTAGCAGCTACCCACCCCAGCATAAATGGAATTGCACCAGGAATTGCTCCTACAAATACAGACAAAGGTGTCTTTGTTTTCAAAGGTGTATACAAGCTCACATAAATGAATATCGAAATTGCACCAAACATTGCAGTTTGTGGGTTTATGGTATACAGCACTGTGATCCCTGCAATTGTAAAAAGAGTTGCAATCGCAAAAGCAGTATTCACCGACATTCTCCCTGATGGAATAGGTCTGTTCTTGGTGCGATCCATCAACTTATCTAAATCTCTTTCGATAATCTGATTAAATGCATTCGATGCACCAACCATAAAATACCCCCCGACAGACAAAAGCAGAAGCGTACTCCATGAAATAGTTTCGACACCCAATAAGTATCCTGCTACAGAGGAAAAAACAACACTCAATGCCAAACGCATTTTTGTAATTTCTTTAAAATCCTGAATAACAGAAACTTTAGCAGTATTAATTTGGGATATGCTCAAATTTTGCACGTTATCTTATTAGCTTCTTTAAAAGTTGTGCAAAGATATATCTTAAAAGACTTTTAGACAACTTATGCTTATTTATAATTCATCTTTTAACAACTGTCTAAGATAATTAATCACCATAGGCAAGGCTTTTAGAACACTTTGATGGTTAGCAAACTGTATAGAAGTATTTAAATTTCAATACTCATGTAAAAGCAGTAATTTTTGTAAATTAAATTTGACAAAAAATACAATACAAAAGCACACTCACTTTTTATGAAAAGACTATTTATTTTGGGGTTATCGTTATTCTGGATCACTACTAGCGCACAAAGAAAGGAAGTTACTATGATAACGGATCAAATATCAGAAAATATTTATATGCTTACTGGTCAAGGAGGTAATATTGGTGTTTTTAATAACGAAAAAGGGTTATTTATTATTGATGATCAGTTTGCTCGCTTGTCGGATAAAATTTTTGAGAGCTTGAAAGCGATAAGCGACCAGCCTGTTACTATGGTCATAAACACCCACTTTCATGGAGATCATACTGGAGGCAATAAAAATATGGCGAATCAAGGAGCTACTATTTTTGCTCAGAAGAATGTAAGATCTAGAATAATAAGTAAACAGGACAAAAACGGAGGTGTAGTTTCTGAATCTTTGCCGGTGATAACATTTGATGAGGGGATACAGCTGTATTTTAAAGACGAGGATATACATGCTTTTCATATACATAATGCACATACAGATGGTGATACCATGGTGTATTTTGTTAATGGAAATGTATTACATATGGGAGATACATTTTTTAATGGTCGATATCCATATATAGACTTAAAATCAGGCGGAAGTATTAGAGGTTACATAAAAGCCTCGGAAAAAGCATTAATGATTATAAATGAAGACACCAAAATCATCCCGGGACACGGGAAGTTAGCTAACAAAAAAGATTTGGAGGCATTTTTAAAAATGCTAAAAGAAATAACTGCTACCATTCAAAAAGAAATTGATAAAGGAAAATCTGAAGAAGATGTCGTAAAAAACACATCATTAACCGCGACTTATGACGTAAAAGGATATGGTAATGGTTACATTAATGCTGAAAACATGCGAAAAACCGTCTATCAGAGTCTCACAAACCAAGAGAAATGATTTCATTTCTAATATACTAAGCAGCGTCGAGAAAGGTACATTTTTCTCGACGCTGTTTAGTATAACATATCATCAACTAGATTATCCTAATCTTGAATTTTAAAAACAATGGGTAATTGGTATGTTACGGTAACCGGTCTACCTCGCTGTTTACCAGGAGTCATTTCGGGAAAGAGATTAATTACTCTTTCGGCTTCTTTTTTGAGCTTAGGATGTGGAGCTCTTATTCTAATATTCTGAATTGTTCCATCTGATGACACTTCAAACAAAGTATAAATTCGCTGAAGTCCGCTCAAGCCATACCTTTCTCCTAGATCTGTATTAAACCTTTTTGAAACAATTTTTCCTATCTTTTCAGAAAAACAGGCTGCCTTTTCTTCATTTGTCCCCATTTTTTCACATCCTGGGAACACAGGAACATCTTCTACTACTCTAAAATCAACAGAAATGTTATCTTCATCGCTATCGATATCAATAATAGAGCCTATACTAGGCGCTACTTCAACATTCGAAGGCTCATCGGTTACAAACTCTTTTTCTAATTCTGATAATTTTTCATCATCATCTTTTACAATAAACTTCGTTGGGTGTACTACTGGCTCTTTCTTGATTGCCAATTCTTTTTTAGGTACTTTTTCAACTTCGAATTCGCCCATTGTAAATGTGGTGTTCTCAAAAGTATTAGGAGGCTCCGCATTTACGACAATACTTTTTTTAGCCGTGTACACCTCAAACATTAAATAGGTAAATAATAGACTTGCTATAAGTCCAATCTGAAAATTCACCAATGTACTTTTTCGTACATTAGCATCGTGCTTGTTACTCATAATATTTAGTTTTAACGTTACAATTAATTCTAAATCAACAAGCATACCAAAAAAGAATCCCGTCTACATAACTGTGACGGGATTCTAATATTTTAAAACGTATTTTCTTTTTAGTCTTGTACTTGAAAAACTATCGGTAACGAATATAATACCCCTACTGCTTTTCCTCTTTGCTTACCTGGAGTCATTTTAGGCAATAGCTTAATTACACGTTGTGCTTCTTTTTCTAATCTTGGATGCGGCCCTCTAGCCTGAACACCTACTATATTACCTGATCGGTCTATTTTGAATCTAACATAAATTCTATTTACACCAGAAAGACCCAACTCACTACCAAGTTCTGTATTAAACTTACGGTTAACAAATTTCTTAACCTTATCACTCATACATTTCTTTTTTGCAGCATTACCACCAGCTTTTTCACAACCTGGGAAAATTGGCACATTTTCGATAACTGCAAATGGAACATCAGCAATTTCTTCATCGTCAGAAACATCCTCAACTTCTTCTACTTCAACTATTTCTTCTTCCTGATTTGTTTCTGTAGATTCTATAATCGTCTCCTCTACTTCTTCTTCATCTTCAACTACATCAATTATTTCTGGAGCAGGTGGAGGTGGTGGAGGTGGAGGTGGTGTATTTAGATTCTGAGTAATCGGAACATCTTCTTCTTCTAACTCATCAAGATTAACTTGACCTATATCAATATTACTTCTATCGTAAGTTTTCCACTCTATACCTTGCCATGTTATCAAAAGAACTACAATAAGCCCCAATTGAAGGAAAAGGGTACTTCTTCTAGTTAAATCTGCTTTAGGATTTTTCTTTGGTTCCATATTATATATTATGTTATAGGATTGCTAAAATAGCTAATTTCTTTTGTATTTTCCAACTAAAGATAGAAATGTAAGACAAAAAATAAATTTTTTAACGTTTACCTTACTTTATTTTTGACATGAAAATTAACTATAAAATCCTTGTTTACTTTATTTTGTGCTTATCTTCTTTAAACCTAATTAGTTTATTTTCAAACGCTTTCAATAAAAGAACAGCAAAAATTATACCACTTGTATTTGCAAATACATCATATAGCTCTAAACTACGGTAACTCGTCAAAAGAAATTGAAGTACCTCCATGAGCAGACCATATAAAAAGCAAACCATTGAGGTTTTAATTATACTTTGCTTGAAATAGCGCTCTCCTCTTTTAGCAAAAAAGAAAAAAGAGAACCATACCATGGCAAAAACAAAATATGCGATACAGTGTGCGATTTTATCACTTCCCTGTACGTTAAAATCAATTGGATTTGAAAATCGTGCCAAGGATGCCCATGTTATTATACCTGTAGTTAAAATAACTAATGGCAAAGGATATTTATGCAGCAATAATCTCTTTATAACCATCTGAGGATAATAAGTCATCAACTTGTGATGGATCTGAAATCTTAATTTTTACCATCCACCCTGCTCCATAAGGATCACTATTTACTAATTCTGGGTCGCTTTCCAAGGCCTCATTGAATTCGATGATCTCACCGGTTAACGGAAGAAATAAATCCGAAACAGTTTTCACAGCTTCTACTGTACCAAAAACTTCTTCTTGATCAAGTTCTTCACCAACGGTTTCTACTTCTACATAAACGATATCTCCTAACTCGCCCTGTGCAAAATCAGTTATCCCAACTGTTGCAACCTCTCCATCAATTTTGATCCATTCGTGATCTTTAGTATACTTTAATTCTGAAGGAATATTCATCCGAAAAATGTATTTATTAAGTTCTTATTAATTTTTGAAGACGAAAATAAATCTATTTTGTTAGATATTAAGAAAACTAGCCAAAAAAATATCAAAAATTAAGTATTGACCCTGTGTTCCAGAAAAACTGTCTATACATTTTAATTTCCAAAATTATAACGCAATGTAAACCCACCTCGTATAGTAGTTTGAGGAAAAGCAGTAGATATAGAATACTCTGAGAATGTGTGATCATAAAAGAATAACGCCGTTAGGTTTTTACTCAACGCATAATCAGCAGTAAGTTTCAATCCATAGATATCCTGACCAGCTGTAACCTGACTGTTCTCTAGGTCTAAATATCGTATTAGCGTCTCATTTTGGCGTAATGATAAATCTGCCCTAAGATTAAGATCACTTTTTATAATCTGTTTTCTTCCCGAAATTCTGGTGGCAAAAGTTAGGTCTTGTAATCTGTACCCCAAACCGATGATATATTCATTACCTTGAATTTCTGTGAGGAGATTATTATCAAAACTTAAGGACAAAGCACGATCTTTCTTCCATTCTGCCAGAATTTTTATTGAACTTTTCATTTCCATATCTAATCGTACTAACGGACTGAACTGTTCTGTTAGGTTAATATTAGAGTATAATATGGGATTTCTATAATTCCCCCCTTCATCAAATTCACTGCCCTCAAATTCAAGATTGGTTTGAAACTGATTAATTGTATAATTTGCACGATATCCGTGTGCTACAGAAAAACGCTTGAATCGCTTCTTAAACCATTTTAGGTTCATCAACCCGGTGTACTTCAAATCCCAGTTTGGTAGCGGAATATCTCTAAACGCTCCTTTTTGAACTTTGGAGGCATCTGATCCAGAATATGCTGCCAAAAACGCAGGTAATAAAACAGCTTGGTTGGTTTTGCCGTAGCCAACCGGAAAACCTTCTTCATCAGTATTATTTGGGTTATCACCACGCTCTATTGCCAAACGCCTTGCTACAATCAATCTATTCTCTCTGAACTCATCAAAAGCTTCAGAATTAAATTCATCACTTGTACTAAATGCTGTTTTGATAAGCAAGGTAGAAACTGTAAAGTTCCCAAATGTATTTGGTGTAAGTGATTGATACTCTAAATCGCTATTTACACGGTAATTTTCGGTATAGGTTTCAGAATAATTTCTAGTTGCACTTATATCAATCTTAAGGTCTTTTAATAATCCTAAAGAGGCCTGAATATTAAGTTGCCTTCCTTCTACCTCTTGATATTGCTCGTTAAAATCGTCATATAGGGTAAGCCAGCCATTGCGTGCTGCTATATCTCTTATTTCTGCCTGACTACCAAAAGTAAAACCAACTGTAGGTTTTAAAGTTCCTACAAAACCAGGCTCTCTGGTGTATCCTGGTAGAAAAATTCCGTTATCCTGTTGATAATTTATGTTTACCTTTTTTACAGCAGTAGCTAATCCGACTACTGTATTAAATACCTTATCCCCAACACTTAGTTTTCCTCTACGCGTTTTGGTGGCATTTTTTGGAGTGGTCTTATTTTCACTAACACTTGTTACTCCATCTTTTCCTTTTCCTTCTTTTCCTTCTTTTCCTTTTGACTTCTTTTCTCTTTTTACGTTTTTACGTCCTGGCTTCTTTTTGGTCAATCCTACATATTTATACAACGTATTCATATCCAATGAACCATTTATAGTATGTACGTTAGCGTTCTGAATTGTATTTCCTAAATCAGGGATACCTTCAAGTGTTTTTAATGCTTCACTCCCTTTTACCCACTGAAAGTCTGCATTGTAAGAATACGTGGCCCGCATAAATTTAAATACAGGTATTTTCTTAAATGGGATTTCATAATTAACCTGAAGTTGTTGATTTAATGTATTGGGATCACCTATTTCGAAAAAACCACTCCATACATCAATAGTATTATCGACGACATTATTTTCATCAATAAAATTTTTGACAATACGGTTGTTGGATGAAGTAAAGTTTAGATTTAATGATTTTGTCAAATTATAATTAACACCATATTGCCAATCAAAAAGAAAATTACGCTGAAACAATGTTGGCGATCTTATATCATCCGGCCCAAGTGTGATATCCCTAAAAGATTGTTCATTGTATTGCCTGTTGATATTAGAGCTTACAGAAATACTTGTAGGCAAAAGGTTAAAATTAAAATCCTTGAACAGGTCGAAATATTTGCTTTTGCCTAAGAGTTTAATTTTTTTAAAAGGCTCAACCTCTTTTGGTTGAAAACTAAAATCATATGTCGCACCTACTCTCACATTTTGATCTAAAGAGCCTTCAATTTCGAAATCACGATGATTGGTTTGATTATATGTTCCAGAAAACGTTAAGTTCTCTACATCATAAGGCATTGGCTTGGCGTCACCTGTTCTTTCTTTACGCAATCCAATCACGTTAAAGCTTTGTCTTTTGGTATAATCCGTAGATTGTATTTCGATTCGTTTTTTTTCAGCAGCATCAGTTTCATTATCCAATCGATCTTGAAGCTCTATATCCTGAAATTCGGGATCAAATTGTGGTGTTATTAATTCTTCACCTCTACTATAATTAAATGGAATTTGTATTCCCCACTTTTTGGGCAGGAGTTGTCCTAAATTCACATTGGTAGTTAAATCGTATTGCCTAAGATCTTCTCTACTACGCTCATTGGGTCCTTGTTCAATACTACCAAATCCAATAGTACTTATTCTACCTGAAGCACTTACATTGGCAAAATCAGCAATATTAGCATCCAAATTTCCAACTGCAGCCCAACCGCCTTGATTTTTTAGGTCACTCAAGCGCATTTCATTAAACCATACAGTTCCGGATTGCTCACTACCACTATCATTTTTGATACCAACCATCAATACCCGTATATCACCAAAGTTAGGGTTACCTTTGATCCCAACTCTAAGGTTATTTGGCCCATCTATAAAATTAAGATCTGTAGGACTAAGATTTTCATTACCCAGCACACCAGATTTTACTTGTTGTAGTAGTTCTAAAGGAAGGTTTAATCTATTTTCTTCTGGCCATACCTGATTTGGAGATGGGTTTTTAACATTTCTCTCAGAAACTGTCAATGGCAGTTCTATTTGATAAAAATTATTTGTAAAATCATTACCCATCCTTATAAACGCTTTTAAATCTCCATCTTCAACTTCTATCTGATTAGGCACCGTTTCTAAATGCAAGAACATTTCCAAGTTTTCATACTGGCGCATATCTACACTAAAGTTCTTATACACCCCTCTTGCATCTCCGGATCGCATATTATTAACAGTCAGTGCCAAAGATCTTTCATCTTCTCTTAGGATATTATTATTATTGTTTAATTGTTCACGAACTACGCCTGGTGGTGTCGTATAGTTTGGGGTTTCTTCTGCACTTACCGAAGTTACGATTACTTCACTATTTCCAAACACATTAAGACCACTCGTAGGGTCAGTAGCCTGATTCCCTTCCACAATATATCTTCTGTAATCTCCTCGTACCAAATCCATATTTGCAAAACGCAGCAGTGTTGGTTGAGAAAAATCGGTAAGATACATCCGCATAAATCGTATCGATCTAAAATCGCTAATGTTTCTAGCCGTAGTGGGTTCGTAAATAGGAACTTTAAATCGCACCCATCGTGTCGGTATTTGACGCCCAGACACCGTAACATTTATTTCTCTGATGTCAGAAATGTAGCCTGTTCCTCCGTCATTACCAACGCCCATACCTCTAAATACTGGGATTTCATACTCAAAATAACTATCTATAGTATTCATCGTATTATCTCTATTCACATCCTCAGCAGTAGGAAACGTAGTATTCCCACGGTCATCATTAGTAACCTCTGTTGGTGAATTTCCTTGAGTACCGTTGTAATTTCTATATCGTTCTAAAACACCTCCACCAGCCTGAAGAAAATACGTGTAATTGTCCCCAGACGGATCATCCAAAGCGCTAAATTCTGAATATTTTTGTTGTTCTCCTTGATCACTTAATCCATCAAATCCGGCATCCTGAGCTGTTCTTGCCTGACCCTCAGAATCAAATGCATAAATCAAAGATTGATTCACAGGAACTCGAGCATAGTCTGTATTTACTACACCGTCATCCACATTATTTGCAGGCAAACCATTTTCATATTGTTTTCTACCATCTTTAAGAACATCTTCGCTAATGTTTCCTAAGTTAAAAACAATTGTTCCTCCTGGGTTATCTACATCATCTGTTGCAAAAGGATCCATGAGCCAAAACTCGATAAATTCTACATTGGCTTGTTCAAAATTAGTCGATGTGATTTGTCGGGTAATCCCTGCAAAATTATCTCTTGGGTCAGGTTGCGGTAAAGAATTTCCTGGAGCGTATGCTGGGTTAAAATTATACTGCCCTCTTGTATTAGGATCATAATTGAGATCCAGAGTAAAAAGTGCTGTGGTCTGCCCTTGCGCGATATCAGTCTCCGGAAAAACCTCATCAATAAACACTCTCCTTGTTGCATTAGTCGCCAAGTCTTCTTCAGACACGCCACTAGGCCTACCATTGCTATAAAAAATAGGATCAATAGAATACCATGATAATTTAGCTCTTTTATAACCTGACTCTATTCCATCAACTACATTTCCTGCATTTGGATTTGTCGGATTGCCAAATCCGATCGGTACACTCGAAAGCTCCCACGACAAAGGCGAACTTACATCTATTCTAGTTTGCGCTCCTTCAAAATCATCTATATATGTAGTAACCTTACCATCAAAATCTGCTCCTCTAGGTGCACCAGCAATAAGATATGCGCCTTCTGTTCTTACGGATATGTTTGAAGGGACATCAGTATCAATATTCGGCAGCTTGTTAACCATTCTCGTAAGAAAAGGCACCTCGGTAGAATATGCCGCGTTAAGTCCTAATATGGTGTTATTTATAGGTTCAAAATCATAATTTGATTTTTGGGTAACGGGTCTCTCGTTAAGATTTAGAAATGTTCCTCCTATTATAAAATCATCACTAAACTTATGTTCGATATTTAAACCTGTAAAACGTTTTGTTTGTTGACCAAATACGGCATTATTTTCTGTAGAAACTTCAATTGGTGTATTAGAAGCCAATAAGGCTTCATCCAAAATAGTCACTCGCCCTAATTGATAATTTACAGAATAATCTACCCCTTCTTGCAATATCCTTCCTCCTGCAGTAACGTTTACAGAACCTTGAGGCACATTAAATGCGCCCAAAGCAATACCATCCTGACCAGATGACTTGTATCTACCTTTAAGTTGAAAATAGTTTTTATCAGCTGATCGTTGTTCGGCAATAACTTTAGTTTGTGTATATAAATCTCGAAATACATACGCCGCCTGATTAGGATTATAGGTTTCAGGATTCGTATAGTTTGCACCTACCGGGCCATTATCAAGTTTATCAAAGAGATGTTCTCCAAAAGGCTCTATCGTCGTAAAGATAATACGACCGTTTTCTGAGTCTATAGTAACCCCGGGCACATAATCAAAGAATCCGTCTCCACCCTGTACCGGGTCATTATTAGGATTAAGGCGATCGAGATTAAATACTTTGAGTAATGTTGTCTGCTCTACATCATCCGGTAATGGAACCGATGATCCTTCAGCAGCAGTAATATAATTTACCGGGGATGGATTCGAATACAAAATGTTAAGCCTAAAATCATTTTGCTCTAGTCTAAAAGCACCTGTACTATAGATATTCTTCATCATCAAATCCCATATAGGTAAGGTAACATTAACTATTGGACTTTTTAGCATTTTAACTACTAAACTTTGACTAGAACCTGCTTGCACATTATCTGTACCAGTATCATCACCTACAGTCGCATCAACCCCATCATTAGCAAATTCTCCCACCTGAAAAACTCTCCCTCCAACGGTATATTGAAATGCGACGGCTAGAACCTCATCATTGTTTAAACGTTGATTTAATGAAATATATCCTAATTGTGTATTTAATGTATATTCACTAGTATTTAGCTTTCTGGCATTTTCTAAAATTGCATAATCAAATCCTTCATTAAAACTTGCTATAGGCCCGGTAAACCCTTGTTGCACCGTAGATATCTGACGAACCGCGTCAGTTATTGGACTACCTGCACGACCTATAGCCACCGGATCCAAGTCATTATTTCCATTATCCGGAAAAGATCCCCCGCCGGGATTAAAGAGATTGGATGGAATAGTAAAATTCCCCACAACCGCTGATTCTCCTAGATCTTGTAATGCAACAATATTACGTGCATTGGTGAGTGTTTGCGCACTTGTTGCTCGATTGGTGACCCAAACTTCCAATCTGGTTATTTGTATATTGTTATTAATAAAAGGATAATTGGCTAAACTTTTACTATAGGTATCTCTAAAATAATGCGCCAGAAAGAAATGTCGATTCTCGTCATAGTCTAATGCAAAAAGCTCAAAATCTTCAATAGTACCCCCTCCCTCTACATTTACCGATCGGGTTTCTGATCGTTGCTCAGAATACACACCTGTAATTGTCGTTCTTCCAAATTGCAACCCCATTTTGACACCAAAAAGACTTTGTGCTCCCTGAATTAAAGAACTATTTAATGGCATACTCACATTACCCACTTCTATACTTTGGATAATATCATCTTCTGTTGGGGTATATTCTAATTTTAGTTGTTCTTGAAAATCAAAGGTAGCCTCGGTATCATAGTTTGCAGTAATCTGTAATCTAGTCCCAATTTTCCCCAACAAACTAAGGCTAATTCTTTGATCAAAATCAAACGTAAAATTACTTCTGTTACGTGGTGAAAATGCAGGGTTATCTTGCTTGGTATATAGCAATCCCAAATCCATTTCTACAGATCCTTGAGGAATAATTTCGATTTCACTACCGCCAAATACAGAGGAGAAAAAATTAGAATTGACATAAAAAATTGGAAGTAAATTTTTTCTCTTTTCCTCACTTCCCTCTTTTTTTCCGCTAAATGCTTCTATTTTTTCTTTGAAATATGCTCTTCGTTGTTCTTCGGCCACCAGAGCTTCAAATTCTTTAGGAGTTAGAAACAAAGGATATCGCACATTAAAATCCCCCAACATCTCGCGATAAATATACCGATTCGTGATCGGATCGTATTCATATTTCGTAACGATGCTATTAGGGTCTGGTAAGGACATCTCTCCCAAAGAATATGTAGTACTAGTAGAATCACGAACCGTTTCGTTTTCCTGGCTATGTAACACCCCACTGTAAAGTGCTATCAAACATACTAATATTCTAAAAAAATTAAACTGTAAGTAATTCAACGAACTCAATGTTTTTATAAATTTTTCAGTGCCTGTTTAATGATATTTTCAACGGTTTCTTTGGGGGTGATCTTTAGAACTCTATCAATGGCTTTCTCTGCAAGCTTTCGATTAAATCCAAGGGTTTCTAATGCAGATAACGCTTCATCTTTATTAGTATTGTTTTGGGATACTGAAACTTCATCAATATTATAAACTTTAAGTATTTTGTCCTTCAGGTCTATAATGACACGTTGTGCTGTTTTAACTCCAATTCCTTTAATAGATTGGATTGTAGCCACATCATTAGAAGCTATTGCTTCTTTGATTTGATCTGGATGTAATGAGGAGAGCATAGTTCTAGCAGTACTTGCTCCAATCCCAGAGACAGAGATTAAAAGCCTAAAAATTTCTCTTTCAGACTTTTCAGAAAAACCGAATAAGGTGTGGGAATCTTCTTTAACCTGTAGATGTGTATATAATTGCAGCACTTCTTCATCTGGAATCAAAGAAAAAGTATGTAATGAGATATGTAATAAATACCCTATTCCTCCACAATCTATAATTACATCGGTAGGGTTTTTTTCTATAAGCCTCCCCTTGATATGTGTGATCATTAGTTAAGTTGATGTTAAGAAGCCAAATGTAATAAAATTATACTACATAAATCAGGATAAAAAATAAGCTTCAGAAGATATTTTCTGAAGCTTTTAAAACATATACTTTTTTGAAAGAAAATTAGCTAAACATTATTTTACAAGCCTTTAGCGATTAATGAGAGTTCTTTTTCTCTTTTCTCTTTTTCTTGTGCATCTATTACTGCTACTGCAGCCATATTAATAATCTCTTCTACACTTGCCCCTAATTGAAGGATATGTACAGGTTTATTCATTCCCATCATAATTGGTCCTATTGATTCTGCATTGTTTAATTCACTTATCAACTTATAGTTACTATTGGCTGAATCTAAATTAGGAAATACCAATGTATTTACTTTTTGCCCATTTAATTTAGAAAACGGAAATTTATCTTTTCTCATTTTTTTATTCAAGGCAAAATTCATTTGCAACCCACCATCTACAACTAAATTGGGGTAGTAACGATGTAAATAAGCTACTGCATCCTGTACTTTGGAAGCGTTAGGATGTTTTGATGAGCCAAAATTTGCATAAGAAATCATTGCAATTATCGGCTTTATTCCAAACATTTCTACTGTTCTTGCAGTCATCTGGGCTATTTTTGCCAACTCTTTAGAAGAAGGATCAATATTGATAGATGTATCACTTATAAATAATGGTCCTTTATCAGTCATCATCACATTCACTGTAGCAATACGGTTAGCGCCTTTGGCCAAACCGATAAGTTCTAACATGGGCTTAACTACTGTTGGGTAGCTACGAGAATACCCTGAGAGTAATGCGTCTGCATCACCTTCATTAACCATCATAGCGGCAAAATAATTACGCTCTCTTAGTAAGCGTTGCGCATCATATAATGTAATCCCTTTGCGTTTATTTGTTTCCCAATGTTTTTTGGCATAATGATTTTTTCTTTCTTGTTCTTCATCTGCTTTTGGATCGATTATTTCTATTCCGTTAGGATCAAAATCGATCTCTTTCATCAACTCAAGTATCACATCTTTACGACCTAGCAATATTGGGATAGCGATCCCTTCTTCTATTACAGTTTGAGCAGCCTTGAGTACATCCAGATGATCTGCTTCTGCAAAAACAACTCGTTTTGGATTTGTTCTAGCCCTATCTAAAAGCAACCTTACCAGTTTATTGTCGTTCCCCATCCTTTCCAGCAATTCATCTTCATATTTTTGCCAGTCAGTTATAGGTTCTGTTGCCACACCACTTGCTATAGCTGCTTTTGCCACAGCAGGAGGTACTTTGGCAATTAATCTAGGGTCAAATGGCTTTGGAATTATATATTCTCGACCAAAATTAAGGCGGGTTTCACCATAGGCGATATTTACTTGTTCGGGGACAGGCTCTTTTGCCAATTCTGCCAGTGCTTTAACAGCAGCCATTTTCATTTCTTCATTGATCCCGGTAGCTCTTACATCTAATGCGCCTCTGAAGATGAAAGGAAATCCCAATACATTATTGACCTGATTAGGATGATCGCTTCTACCCGTTGCCATAATAACATCTTTTCGAGCTTTTATTGCGAGATCATATTTTATTTCTGGATCTGGATTAGCCATAGCAAAGACGATAGGATTATCTGCCATAGACACTAACATTTCTGGTGTAACCAGATTAGCCATAGATAACCCGATAAACACATCGGCATCCTTCATGGCATCTTCCAGTTCATTCAAATCTCTATTTGTAGCAAACTCTGCTTTTTCTGTAGTTAGGTTATCACGATCTTTTCTGATCACCCCTTTACTATCAGTCATCACAATATGTTCTGCTTTCGCCCCAAAGGCTTTATAAAGTCGTGTACAAGAAACAGCGGCGGCTCCTGCTCCGCTGATCACTATTTTTACTTCGCTAATTTTCTTATCTGCAATCTCTAATGCATTTAATAATGCGGCAGCAGAAATTATTGCAGTTCCGTGCTGATCATCATGCATTACAGGTATATCAAGCTCTTCTTTGAGTCTTCTTTCAATCTCAAAGGCTTCCGGAGCTTTAATGTCTTCTAAATTAATTCCTCCAAAAGTGGGTGCAATATTTTTCACGGTTTCAATAAAAGCATCCACATCTTTGGTATCGACCTCAATATCAAAAACGTCGATATCTGCAAAAATCTTAAACAGCAATCCTTTACCTTCCATGACTGGTTTTGAAGCTTCAGGACCAATATCTCCTAATCCCAAAACTGCAGTACCATTAGAAATTACAGCTACTAGATTTCCTTTGGCTGTATATTTATAAACATCAGATTTTTCTTTTTCTATTTCCAGGCATGGTTCTGCTACACCAGGAGAATATGCTAGTGACAAATCCCTTTGCGTAGCATATTTTTTAGTGGGAACTACTTTAATTTTTCCGGGGGTTGGCTTTGCGTGATATACTAAAGCTTCTCTTCTTTTACTTTCAATACTCATACTAAATCAAGATAAATGTGTGATTATATCATAATTCTTAAACGAAACCAGGCAATAAAAATGCCTAGAAATCAGATTCATTTTAGTCTTTTAAAACTAAACATCAAAACCATCATAATGTTATGATGGTTTTGATTATATGTACAAAGGTACACCTCTGTCTGAGATGCAAAAATATAAAGCCTGTAATCTTCTAAAAAATCAGGAATCACAAAAAAAAATGAAATTTTTAACGATTATATTAATGAATTAATAGTGATTTGATTGTTTTTAAAAAATTTCATCAGGATCTATTAATGTATTAAGGCTATCTATCTGGCTTCTTTCTAAAAAACGTAATCCTAACTGATACGAGGCGTTCATCCAACCAAAACCACTAGGCGTTATATAATCAAAATCGGTTCCGACATTACCATATTCTGCATATACTTTATGCGTACATTTTACGACATCGTACTTTTCGGGTATTGTTCCATTATACTGTACTGCATTTTTAGTAATCATCCAAAGCCATCTGTATGCTAATTCCTGGGCTTCTTTATCATACCCATACTCACGCAATCCGCGCCAGAGCATCATTTGGTGTGGTGCCCAGCCATTAGGAAAATCCCATTGGCGTTGAGGAGCGTTTCTATTTGTTTTATCAGCAATATCAGTTGTGCCTGCGATACCTCCTTTTTGAACAAGGTTTTTGAATAGACTTTTTACTAAAGAAGACGCCTGTTCTTTGGAACAGATACCCGCCCAGAGGGGATAATAATTCGTAGCTGATTCAATCAAAACCTGTTTCTGGGTGACGAAATTATAATCATAGAAAACGGCATGTTCTTCATTCCACATCAACGTATTCATTAGTTTTTTACGCTGTTCTGCTTTTGCTAGCCAAAATCCTGCAGTGTACTTGGTATCATTTACTTCAAAACTATTATCAAAAACATTCTTAATCAGATAAGCTATATCAGTTTCATATTTGTATAGCAAGCTATTCAACCCAACTGTATTTAGATCTGCACATATATTATCCAAACGATTAGAGGTATCATGACCACTTTCTCTCATAGACCGATCATGGATAAAGTATTGATCCAGTTCTTTATCTTTAATCCTACCATCCTGATACATCACTTTAAAAGATTTGAAATCAGGCTTGTGTTTATCAGCATATTCTTTTAATACAAAATCAAAATGTCCTTCTTCTGTTTCTGGTGGTATGCCTATTCCTTCGGCATAAAACCGATTTAGCCCTGTATTAGTTAGACGTTTCCCTTCTTTCATCCACACCGTTTCATATTCTTTTATGACCATTTTTAAATTATTTGCAAGCCAAGCTAAAGAAACTTTTGGTTTATTCTGATATATTTCTTTGAGTAAAGAACTAAAAAACGGTGGTTGAGTTCGCGTAAGATAATAGCTTCTATTGGCATTTAATATTTTTCCGTAATGTTGTATCTGATATCCAAAATTATCCGCCATCGCCATTGCTAAATCTTCTCTACCATCGATTAATAGTCCTACAGACTCAAAATAACTATCCCAACCATACATTTCATTAAATCTTCCTCCTGGTACTACAAATGGCGTACCTTTATATTGTTTATTTTCGGTAGTATGTGCAAGATTTAAAATACCAGGGGTATCGTTTAAGGTTTTTACATATGTTGGTGTGATCTCTTCGGGAAGAATGCCAACCTTCAGTTTTTTAATTTCAGCCTCTAAAGGCTTAAAATATGCAATTGCTTCTTTATCATTGAAGGGAATATATAGTCGTAGTGAATCTGAATTAGATTTGGTATCCTCAAGAACTTTTTGCAAACCATCCTTATCAATAGACCGGGTAAGGTTATCCCAAAATCGAGTTTTGATTAATCGGGAAATACGGTCTGAGGGCGCTTCGGTTATTCGATCTACAGATATGGTATCTCCTTCTTTTACTATGGCTAATTCCTGAAGTAGATTAGACAGGTGATAGGTGCCTTCTACAACATGAGGTTTACCATTTAAATCTACAAAAGTAAATTTCTTAGGTCCTTTATCCTCAATGGTTATCTTCTTATCTCCATCGGTATCTTCTTGATTGATTAAATTTTCCAATGTAAGCGTATAATCTATCTGTGCTTGATTTTTGTTTTGGCAGCTTACCACCACCCAAAACACTATAAACGTTATAAGAAATTGGAAACCGATCTTTTTCTTACTCATAATATTTACTTTATGTTACCAAAAGAAACCTACAACAATAGTAGTAATAATTAAAAGAATCACCGATAATGTTCTATAGTTTTTATACCATGGCAATAGCGCAAGTTCTTTGGATTCTTCTGAAAACATTTCTTTCTTATATGTATATTCTTTGATCTGCTGTTCTGATTGTGGTTTCGATATCAAACTCACTATGACATGAATTACAACACATATTACAAATAACCAAGTTGCTTTTGCTAAGAAATGAAGCTCATTTACTTCGGGCACCCAATCAAAAGTTTGTGAGAGTATCATTAAAATTGCCAAAGAGAACCCTATTAATAAACTTACAATCGAACCATTGCCATTTGCTCGTTTCCAAAACATACCCAAAATAAAGGTTGAAACTGCCGGAGGACAGGTATACGCAATTACTAGTTGTAAATACGTCCATAATGAATCACTTACACTTTCTATAAATGGAACCCAGGATACTGCTAATACAACTAAGATAATAGTCGTGATTTGTCCAACTCTTACTAGTTGTTTACTAGTGAGTTCGGGTCTTAACTGCTTCACAAAATCCATAGTTACTAATGTAGAAGCCGAATTAAATGTTGCTGAGACCGACGACATCATTGCAGCCATCAAACCTGCCACCACCAAACCTAAAACTCCTACCGGTAACAACTGGAACAACAATACGGGGTAGGTTAAGTTTGGGCAATCAGCCAGATTATTACATACTGTGCCATTGGTCAATTCATAATTAAGCCCTGAAATATCTAAAGTGCTAAATAATAATAATGCTAAAACTCCAGGTACAACCATAATAAAGATCACAGGTAATTTGAGTAAGCCTGCAAATAGCGCACCCCATCGACCGTGATTCAAATCTTTGGCTCCTAGCACACGCTGTACCATAAACTGATTGTTTGCCCAAAAATAGAATCCCAACAATGGAACCCCTGTTAGTAACCCCCACCAGGGCATAAATTCGTCATTACTAGGTCGAACCAAACTAAACACTTCGTCAGAATTTTTAGGTATAAATTTCCCTTCAGATGCTCGATCTCCAAAATTAACTTCACCAGCAGATAACATCCCGTCTAATTTTGCCATCATGCCCGACCAGCCTCCTCCCAATTGATCAAACGCAAAATATGTAAGCAAGCATGAGCCCAGAATCAATAAAATAGCCTGAATAACCTCGGTTTGAATTACAGCATTTAATCCTCCTGGGATTGTATATGCCGCTGCCGCAACAGCAAGAATTATCAGAATTAGTGTCGAGTCTAAAGAGGGGAATAATAATGTTAAAACAATTTTACCAACATACAATCCTGCTGCAGTATCTACTAAAATATTACCTACTACAGTAATAAAAGAAAAGTAATATCTGGATCTACTATCATATCGTCTTTCTAAAAATTCAGGCATGGTGTACACCCCAGATCTTAGATAAAAAGGTAAAAAGAAGATTGCAAAAAAGATCAAAACAACTACAGCAAACCACTCGTAGTTGTAAACATTAATATTTGTCTGATATGCATCCGATGCTAACCCAACTAATGTAGAGCTCGAAATATTAGCAGAGAATAATGCAATCCCAACAATAGGCCAGGTCATTGTTCTTCCTCCTAAAAAATAATCTTCAGAACTTTCTCTTTTAGATTTTGATATTCCATAGATAATAATCCCTATCAAATAAACTACAATGACGCCAATGTCAATATACGATAACTCATTCATGTGTGAAGTATTTTGTGCTAAACCTTAAGGTTATATGTTTTTAAAGAAAAGGGACTTGGGGAGCAACTTTAAAAACTAAAATTATTCGTTTTATGTTAAAAATCTGGTTGAATATACAAGATTATCATAAAATTAGTAGGTTTTTAGGAATCGAAAACGTTAAAATCTAATATACAAACGTTTGTATTATTAAATTTTCAACAAAAATCATTAATCCTTTAAAAATCTAATGTTTCTATTTAGTCCGGAAAACTTAGTTCGCTTCACCGCAGATTTCTGAAAAATCCTTGAAAATACGTCTTGGGTGATTTCTTCCCAATCTTTTTTAGTCATCTCCAACAATTCTGGTTTAGGATTAAATAAGGGTTCATTATGTGGCTTCGAAAAACTATTCCATGGACACACATCCTGACAGACATCACAACCAAACATCCAATTATCAAACTTGCCTTGATAGCTGTTTGGAATTTCTTCTTTGAGTTCAATTGTAAAATAGGAAATACATTTACTACCATCGACCACATAAGGATCAACAATCGCTTGCGTCGGACAAGCATCTATACAGGCTGTACAGGTGCCACAATGGTCGGTAACTGGCATATCATAATCTAAATCCAGATCGACGATCAGTTCTGCAATAAAATAAAATGAGCCTACTTGTTGTGTGAGGAGGTTACTATTTTTACCAATCCAACCTAAGCCACTTTTTGCCGCCCAGGCTTTATCCAACACCGGAGCAGAATCTACAAAAGCTCGCCCGTGTACCTCCCCTATTTCTTCTTGAATATAATGGAGTAATTGTTTCAACTTATCCTTAATCACAAAATGGTAGTCGGTTCCATATGCGTATTTAGATATTTTGGGAGCTTCGGGGTCGTGCTGTTCTTCTGAAGGGAAGTAATTGAGCAATACAGAAATCACACTTTTTGCATCATTAACTAATTTAGTAGGGTCTAAACGCTTATCAAAGTGATTTTCCATGTACTGCATTTCACCATGCATGTTTTGTTTTAACCATTTCTCTAATCGTGGGGCTTCTTGCTCTAAAAATTCTGCTTTACTTATACCACAAGACAAAAAACCAAGACGCTTGGCTTCAGTTTTAATTTGTTTGGTATAGGTTGCTTTCAAATTCATACAAAGATTACCGCGATATAAATTTTACTTTAGTATTTGAGGGTTTTAAGGTAATCAAAGGTTTAATTTCTATGGCATCAATATCGGTAGTGATTTTATATTTTTTTACTAACTTACAGATAGTAACTATCATTTCGTACATAGCAAAATTGCTGCCTACACACATTCTCGGTCCTGCTCCAAATGGATAATACCAATCTGCATATTCTTTTTTATATTTTGGATCAAATCTATCCGGATCAAATTTTGAAGGATTTTTCCAGAACTTTTTATGCCTGTGTATTTCAAAGAATGAAATGAGTACCGTAGTTTTTTTGGGCAATGAAATCCCTTTATATTCATCATTTTCTATAGCTTCACGATCAGAAAAATATACTGGTGGATACAATCGCATGGCTTCCTCAATACATTGTTTAGTGTATTGACTTTTTGCAAATTGCTCCATCAGGGAGAGGGTTTCTTGTGAAGAGGCCGTGATTTCAGTATATACCTGCTCCTGAATTTTGGGATGCATCGCTAACAAGGTTATTGAAAAAGACAATGCATTAGATGTTGTTTCATGACCTGCAACGAATAATATTAGAATTTCATCAATCAGCTGCTCATTATCCATTGCTGATCCATCCTCGTATCGAGATGCCAGAAGCATGTCGAGAAGATCATCATAGGTTTTGTTGGATGCCTTACGTTCTTCGATAATCGTATTGAGAATATCTCGAACTTCAACTTTTAACACATGTGTTTTTTTAATCTGACCGCTAAGATGGAACCACCAACGTTTGTAGGGCTGCCTGATTTCCTTGATTAACGCTTTTTGAACTTGTTCTGTTATATATTGAAGTCTGGCAATTGTATTTCCGGTATCGGTATAACTAAATAATGACTTTGCAACAACATCAAATGCCAAATCATTCATTAATGGGAAGATATCTATTGTTTCGCCAGGTTGAATTTTTGATAGTTGCTGATCTATAGCTTCTTTTATGGTTTCGGCAATAACATCAAGCTTTTTCTTATAAAATGCAGGTTGGATTAGCCTTCTTTGTCTCAACCAATGTTCTCCATTAGAGGTCAGCACCCCTTTACCTATATAGCGACCAAGATCTTTGGTTTGTAGCTCTGATTTATAATACTTGCGATGTTGATCTTGTAGCATGTGTTTTGCGAGCGCATTATCTCTTGTAAACAATACGCTTTTACCAAACCCTAACTGAACTCTAAATAAGTCTCCGTGTTTCTCGAAATTCTTATTGTGAAATGGTAGTGGGTTCTTGAGAATGCGGCTAGCATTTCTAAGTACTTCAAAAAATGAAACTGTGGGGATACTACTCATTGATACTCTTCATTCTTTATAACATTGTTATTTACCTAAAATGCTTCACTCCTATTGCATCATATAATTTCTTTGGAGTATAAATAACTCCATTTTTAATAGTGAGCTCTACTTTTCTGATATCGCTAATATTAACAAGAGGATCTCCATCTATCAATATAAGATCGGCCAATTTTTCTTCTTCAATGGTTCCTAAGTGCTCTGCTACTCCTGCAACCTTTGCCGAAACAGATGTTGCTATTTTTAAAACTTCTGAAGCTGGAATTCCTGCTTTTACATAATTCTCTAATTCTGTATGTAATCCAAACCCTGCCATTGAATCCGTTCCTGGCACAATCGTAACCCCATTTTTATAAAGTTCATTTACAATACCTAACAGCTTATCATAAGAAGCTTTATACTGTCGCTCTTTCCCTTCTGGTATTGGAAGTCCTCCAGAATAATAACCTCTCTGTACGCTTAATGGTAATCGATCTAAAATGGTAGCAAAAGACGGATTTACTACTCCTGCTTTTACGGTGAACATTCCATCAAAAATAGAAACTGTTGGATCAATGACTATATCTTTTTCTTTTAGTAATTTAACAAAGGATTTAAATTCTCTTGACTCAAAATCTAACTTATGACCATGCTCTGCCACCATAGTAAACCTTAACGGCTGTCTTGTATCTATGGTATCTGATAGAAAATTTAACGCTAACATATTAACATGCTGTATTTCATCATATCCATTGTTTATAGCTTGCTCGGCAATCATAAATGCAGGAATATGCCCACTTACTCTCATGCCTAATTCATGAGCCTTTTTTGCCAACGGTTTAACCCACTCGGGATTGATAGAACTATATAGTTTAATTTGCTTATATCCTTTATTATGATAATCTGCGATCGCTTTAATCCCTTCCTCAAGGTTATTGATAATTGTACCAATTGGCCCTGCATAAGGCCCTGCTTTATCGATAAACCCGCTCATTACCAAAATCCTTGGCCCTACTAGCTTATTAGTATCAAAATTCTCTTTTAATTCTGGCAAATTAGATGAATTTCCCAAATCTCTTACAGATGTAATTCCTGCAGCTAATTGCATAATTCCATCTGTCTCATCAATGTGTGTATGCATATCAAACAATCCCGGCAACAACATCTTTCCTGAACCATCAATAATATGAAGATTATCACTTTCTTTGATTTCTATATTAGAAACCCTTTCTATCTTATCTCCATTGAGAAGGACAAACATATTTGATCTAACCTTTTTAGTATTAGCATCAAATAATTTTACATTTTTTATAAGAATTTTCCCAGACGGAATTTCGACTAAAGATTTTGAAAGGTTTTTCAAATATTGTTCTTCTTTTTGTTTTTGGATGGGCTGCAATTGTTTTGCTATACTGTCATATCCTTTTTGTACGCATGTAAACCATGAAGATGTATACCCAAAAAATCTATCATTTTTGTCAATCCAAGCATATGTTGGAGTAAAAGATTGCCCTGAGAGTTCTAATAATTTAAGATTGATTGAGTCATTTATTATGTGAGTATCTATCGAAGTTATCTTTATTGAACCGCTTGGCAAAAGCTTTACTTCTTTATCACTTGATGCCAGTAGCTTCTTAATTAATAAATCTTGTACTCCATAAGAACTATTGATAGCAGAAAAAAAAGAGACATTATCAAACTTTACTTCTCCATTTTCAGAACTGCTTTTCCACGTTGCGATTCCATTCTCAACCTTAAATATTTCATTAACTGTATCTTTAAGGTAGTTATGACCAAAGATTTCATGATGTACAATTATGCCATCCTCATTTAGGGTTACTCTTTCATTAATTTTCGGTCCTCTTCCTCTATCATTATACTCATAAGTATAATAATAGCTCCCATCTTCTCCTATGGCGCTTTTTTGATATCCAGCAAGTTTACCTCCCATGTATATATTATATACTAAGTCATTATAAGGCTTACCTGGTTCTTTAGCTTCTTTTTGACAGGAAACAATAATCAGTGAGATAATGACCATTACGGTATATATTGATGATTTATTCATGATTGATGATATTATTTAAGTTATAGCTGTTAAAACAACCCTCCTTGTATAGCGCCTTTTACTCTACCTAAGTGTTTATATGCGGCTTCAGTAACTTCTCGACCTCGTGGCGTGCGCATAATAAATCCTTGTTGAATCAAAAATGGTTCGTATACTTCTTCTATAGTCTCTGCACTTTCACTAACAGCAGTAGCTAATGTGGTTATGCCAACTGGGCCACCTTTAAACTTATCAATTAAAGTCGTTAGAATCTTATTATCCATCTCATCTAAGCCATGGGCATCTACATTAAGTGCTTTTAGAGCGAATCTTGAAATTTCAATATCTATCTTTCCATTTCCTTTAATTTGAGCAAAATCACGTACTCTACGCAATAATGCATTAGCAATTCTTGGGGTGCCTCTACTTCGTCCTGCAATCTCGATAGCAGCTTCCATAGTAATAGGTACTTTAAGAATATGTGCACTACGTTCTACAATGGTAGATAATAATTCTGTGGTATAATACTGTAATCGAGATTGAATCCCGAAACGTGCTCTCATAGGTGCTGTAAGCAACCCTGAGCGTGTGGTTGCCCCTACCAATGTAAAAGGATTGAGATTGATCTGCACGGTACGCGCATTTGGCCCACTCTCGATCATAATATCGATTTTATAATCCTCCATTGCAGAATACAAATATTCTTCAACAATGGGACTCAAACGATGAATCTCATCGATAAAAAGCACATCTCGATCATCTAGGTTAGTTAACAACCCAGCTAAATCTCCTGGTTTATCTAATACAGGACCCGAAGTAACTTTTATACCGACACTCAATTCATTGGCTAAGATGTGTGCCAGTGTAGTTTTCCCCAAACCCGGAGGACCATGAAATAGAGTATGATCCAAAGCCTCATCTCTAAGATTTGCAGCTTGCACAAAAATCTTTAAATTTTCTAGCACCTGATCTTGTCCAGCAAAATCCTCGAAGGCAAGTGGCCTTAACGCTCTTTCGATATCAAGGTCTTCTCCTGAAAAATTTTCGTTTGTGGGATCTAGATTCTCGTTCATATACTTCTGGCTGACTCTTTTATTTTCTGAATAAAACAAATATAATAAAAAGAGATTCCGATTGCTTTGTGTAGGGCAGTAATTATCTTTTTGAATATTACCTGCTAATTTTTAAATCCAAAGTGGATGAATACAAATCTAAATTTTTATTCGGGATATGATATATTTGTGACCAGCACTTGTAGGGTATTTATTTGTATAGATCTCCGTTCAAATACTTTAAGCCCGAATCGCAAATAACCGTTACAATCGTTTTCCCCTTTCCAATTATTTTTGCTCTTTGCAATGCTGCCCAAACATTAGCTCCAGAAGTAATCCCACCAAAAAGACCTTCTTTTCTTGCCAAATTTCTTGTGGTTTCATATGCATCTTTATCTTTTACAGAAATTATTTCATCAGCCAAGTCCATTCTACATATGTCGGGAATAAATCCAGCTCCCATACCTTCAAGTCTATGTGTTCCTGAAGTATCTCCACCTGATAAGGTTCTCACGCCAAAAGGTTCGATAGGAATACATCTAACTCCTGCAATTTCTTTTTTGAATATTTCAGAATTTCCAGAGAAACATCCTCCGGTACCTACGCCAGCCATAAATTCATCAATATCGTTTCCTAAAACATGCATTATTTCGTAAGCCATTTTATGATAAGCATTACGATTATCAATATTATTAAATTGGTCGGTATAGAATGTATTTGGTCGTTTTGCTAGTGCTCTCACTCTTTCGAGGGCCTTATCAATAACTTTGGCCGTTATTTTTCCGTTTTCGCTAGGAATCAATTCTAGCTTTGCTCCAAAGGCTCTCATCGTTTGTAATTTTTCTTTGGCAAAAGCATCAGACGAAACGAAATGTGCTTTGTATCCCCTGGCAGAACATATCATAGCCAAAGAACTTCCTGTACTACCGCCTGTATAATCAACAACGGCTCCTCCTTTTTTTAAATCTCCTCTTTTTTCAGCACCTTCAATCATTGACAACGCCATTCTGTCTTTCATACTTCCAGTAGGATTGGCTCCTTCAACCTTTACATAAACATCGGCATCATTAGAATTAGTAAGGTTTTTTAATTTGATTAGTGGCGTATTTCCTATTCCTTCCATTTTTTCCAATTGTGTATAAGAACTGTATGATTCTCCTTAGTAATTATACATTTTTGACGAAGAACTAATTTAGCGAATCCTTCTACAATAATAAAGTAAAATCAACCTTAACCTATTTCGAAACACCAAAATACTGTTTAGGAGAGATTAAGATAACCCCACTAAAAGGAAAAATCCTTTTCTGTATTTTTGTCATCATTCTGTATAGGTTTCCAGAGAGATATAGAGTCTATTTGGATTTCAGCAATATCAAGAGTACACCCTCCAATAAAATTTCCAAAATCAGATATTACTTTCCTTTTTTCTTACCTAATGAAACCTTATAGTCATCTATGCGCCCTTTGATATTTAGATTAAGATACTTTATTTTTTTGTTAGGATCTACTTCTACAACCTTATCTTCTTGTTCCTCATTAATAGCAACATCAGCCTCTTTTTTGTTTCCAAATAATTTTTGCCAAGCAGCTTTTCTTACAGTTTTCCAGGGAATACGTAAATAATAATCAATATTTTGATTATTATCATGCGTACCAGACAATTCTATATGACCCAAAGTAGATTCGATCCTCATAGCCGGAATATTAATCTTTCCTTTTTTTATATTTAAGCTATTTTGTAAAGTGTCAAAACGAATGTTTTGTAGATTTTTAGCTTCCATATAATCTGAAAGTGCCAGCATTGGATCGTAATTTTTTAATCTTCCATTTAATACTTTTACGTCCATTTCTATAGTAGATTGATCCAAATCTGGCACCATATCTGGATATACTCTAATCTTACCTTTAATTCTAGAGGTGAGTTTTCCTTGTAAATTTTCGGAAACAAGATGGTCTTGTCCAAAATTTTCGAATTTGAACAACAATTTATCTAAATCAACATTATTCATGACCAGATCCGGCTGCATATAGATATGTTTTGGATCACTACCATTAAAATACCCACTTAATTCGATATTTCCTCCAGCAGCGTCCATGTTTAACGTATCTATATAAATGGAATGGTTGGGTGTTGTTCTTAAATCTGCTTTGATATTTTGAAGATCTATTCTATGGTAGATAAAATGAGCGACATCTACTTTAAATTGCATATCGGTAAATGGTAATTCATATATATTGAAGGCATCTGCGTGTTCTTTTACATCTGCAGTTTTTGAAGTAACGCCTTCTATAGGTTTTGGAGGATTTAAATCGAAATTGAAAAGGGCATCAAAGTCGATGTAATTCGCCTTTAATTCTAGATAATTATCTCTTTTCTTTATTTGCGGATCTTCTCCCAAATAATAGTTTAAATCGAAATTAAAATTCGTCGCTCCTATTTCTCCATGAAAGTCTTTTATCACCAAGTGATCCTCTTCGTAACGTATGTTTCCTCTAAATTTATCAAAGCGAAGTGGATGCAATTTCATTTTTGCATCTAACTTATCTAATGTCAGATCGATAGCATGTAGAGCAGAATCTTTATAATGCATACTGGAGGCAACATGCAATGCCAAATCATCAAACGCTTCATGGCGGTACTCTTCTGGAACATAATTTTCTCCCTGATACGAAAAGACATCTTCCAATCTTAACTTACCAGAAGTAAGATTGATATCTAAATCTACATCTCCGTTTAGTTGTGGTTGCATCCAAAAAGCATAATCATGTATGAGCCCATCAAGATGAAAATCACTATCATCTATATAACCCGTGAAATCAATTATTTCTAAGTCTTTCTCATCTATTAACACATCGGCATGAAAATCATGTAGTTTATGCGGATAATGCTTCAAGTCTGCATATAAACTATCGATAAAAAATTCACCTTTGGGTACATACTTAGATGCTGTAAAATCCTTGGCTGAAGCCTTAAAAGAAAGTCCCAAACTGAGCTCTTTGATTTGTTCATCGAAACCTGTGTGAGTAGTGTCCTGTGTTGAAAAACCAGTTAATTCGCCAATATCTAAGTATTTGGAGGCAATATCTAAATGCGCTTCTACTGGGATACTCGTATGATGTACAATAGCAGGTAAGTCTGAAAGAAAACCACGTACAGATAGATCAGTATTTCCTATCAACAATTCGAACTGATTCAAGGTTGCTTCTTTGCCATTCATTACTAAATGAACATTCAGATTGTGCAAAGGCGCAGGAAGTTGTTTGGCCACTAAACTCAAGTCTTTTACGATCAATTCTGTAAAGTACGCTTGATTGAGTTTTTGCAATGCTTTTTCGGGTTCGTCAATATCAATAATATCGTGAAAATTCATTTTCAAGGAAATCTCTCCAGAGATATCTTGTACTTGCTCTAATTCTAGAAAATCTGCAATAAAATCGAGGTTAAAATTGGAGTTTATTTTCATATCCACTTCTGGAGATTCAAAATTCTTTACAAAAATAGCCCCTTCAAACTCTCCCTTTTCCAAAGACGCAGTCATATCAGTCAGAGAAAATTCCATGGTACTTAGATCTCTATTTTCTCCATTCGTAAAATGACCGTTGAACCCCATATTATCAATCTTTTTGGCTCTTTTGGTATTTTCTAAAAAGGCTTTTCCGGCTCCAAAATTAGCATTGATAAAAGGCCTATTTCCTTTGTTAGAAGGGCCTTGGATACTAGCATTAAAATAGATTTCACCAGCATTTTTGTATTTCTCTAATATGGGTATTACATCTGATGGAGCAAAAGCAATTAACATATCAAAATTGGGCTTTGTTCCTTTTATAGAAAGATCAAGATCTACATCATTCTTTGTGTCTATAGATCCTTCTAATTCAAAATCACCATTTTCCATGGCAATACTGGAAGGCTGTATATCTAGAATACCAGTATTTTCATTAAATACCAAGTCGGTATGCACTTCAAAATGTTTATTATGGATAAAGGTAGTATCGCTATCTTTTATTACATTTAATTCAAAATGGGTATCTATATGCCCGGCTATGATACTATCTTTTTGGCTAAAGCCACCTGTACCAGCGTATATAAATTTTTCGACATCTGTATTAGTAGCTTCATCTAAGGTATGGATGTCCAGATTTTTGAAACGAATTTTTTTTAGATGAATATTGGTAGCCGGTGTTTCTGTTTCAGAAGTACTGGCTAGGGAGTTTTGAATATTCGTTGTATTATTTTCGTGAATCACAATATTAAAAACGCCTTCTTCTACTTTTAAAGACTGAACATCATAATTTCCTTTCACCATATCCCATAGGTTAAAGCCTACGTATATATCTTTTACATCCATTATAATAGACGCATTATCTTCTTTGGTTTCTAAAATTTTTACATCATATACTTTTATAGAGATATCTGGAAAGTTGCTAAAAAGGGATAGTTTACTTTCACCAACACGGATAAGGCCTTTGTGTTCTTTGTTTAGTTTTGCGATCTCGCCTTTGATAATTTCAGATTGGTTACTCTGAATGTATAGGATTAGGCCTCCTACTAATAAAGAAGGAACTAAGGTTAGTACTAATAAAACTCGTTTCTGGAATTTTTTAATCTTCAAAGTAGATGCTTTTAAGGTTAAAAAAAATGTTTGACTTTAAAAGTAGTGAATTCGTATGAAAAATTTTATATAATTACTAAATGTAACTATTTATCTTTTTTATGAAAAACTAATTTAGCGAATCTCTCTACAATAATAAAATGCAAAAATTAATCTTACATGATTTCGAAACATCAAAACCATATCCAGGAGGGATGAAGGCAGTTATACAAAAGGAGAAAGCCTTTTCATAAAAATGAAAAGGCTTTCTTATACTATTAAGCATCTTTCATTACACTAGTGATGCATTTCTTCTTCATTTTCTTGTAATGGTACAATCTGAGACACGTAATCTTGCCCTGCGATTACGTATTCTCCATCTTCATTAGTCTTACTATAATCATAAGGCCATCTATGAACAGATGGTATCGCACCTGGCCAGTTACCATGCATATGCTCAACTGGAGTAGTCCATTCTAGCGTATTAGATCTCCAAGGGTTTTGTACTGCTTTTTTACCGTAAAAAATAGAAATTATAAAATTATATAAGAATACAAGTTGTGCTGCTGCAGTAATGAGTGCAAATACAGTAATCAACACGTTAGTATCTGCTAAATCATCAAAATAAGGGAAATTTGAATTGGTATAGTAACGACGTGGTAATCCAGCCATTCCTATGAAGTGCATTGGGAAAAAGACACCATATGCTCCAATGGCAGTAACCCAGAAGTGTACGTAACCCAAATTTTTATTCATCATCTTGCCATACATTTTTGGGAACCAATGATAAACTCCTGCAAATAATCCGTATAATGCAGAGATACCCATCACAAGGTGGAAATGTGCTACTACAAAATAGGTATCATGAACATTGATATCTAGTGTACTATCCCCAAGAATAATTCCTGTAAGACCACCGGTAATGAATGTAGAAACCAATCCTATTGAAAATAACATGGCAGGATTGAGTTGCAAATTACCTTTCCATAACGTCGTGATATAGTTGAATGCTTTTACTGCTGAAGGAATCGCAATTAATAAGGTCGTAAATGTAAATACAGAACCTAAGAAGGGATTCATACCTGAGATAAACATGTGATGCCCCCAAACAATTGTAGATAAAAATGCAATTGCCAATATTGAAGCAACCATTGCTCTGTATCCAAAAATAGGTTTACGCGCATTTGTTGCTATAATCTCTGACGTTATTCCTAATGCTGGTAACAATACTATATAAACTTCTGGATGTCCTAGAAACCAGAATAAATGCTCAAAAAGAACAGGTGAACCTCCTTGATTGTGTAGTACTTCGCCTTGAATGTATATATCACTTAAATAAAATGAAGTACCAAAACTTCTATCCATGATTAATAACAAAGCAGCAGATAATAATACAGGGAACGAAACAATACCAATAATGGCTGTTACAAAAAACGCCCATATTGTTAGTGGCATACGCGTCATCGACATTCCTTTGGTACGTAGATTGATTACAGTAACTACATAATTCAATGAACCTAATAACGAGGATGCAATGAATATTGCCATAGAAACCAACCATAGTGTCATTCCTGTACCAGAACCTCCGATAGCTTGTGGTAATGCACTTAGTGGAGGATAGATAGTCCAACCAGCAGATGCGGGTCCAGCTTCGGCAAATAAAGAAAGTATCATAATAACACTACTTATGAAAAATAGCCAATACGATACCATATTTAAAAACCCAGAGGCCATATCGCGAGCTCCGATTTGTAATGGAATAAGTAAGTTACTGAAGGTACCACTTAGACCAGCTGTTAATACAAAGAATACCATAATAGTACCATGTATGGTCACCAATGCCAGATAGATACTTGGATCCATAACTCCATCTTTACCAAATTTCCCTAGGAAAATCTCATATATTGTAAACTGATGATCAGGCCAGGCTAACTGCATTCTAAACAATAAAGACATTGCAATACCTATAATACCCATAATCAGACCAGTAATCAGGTACTGCTTAGAGATCATTTTATGATCCTGACTAAAAATATACTTAGTAATAAAAGTTTCTTTATGGTGGTGCTCGTGCTCATGTGCATGATCATCCGCGTGTGCTATTGCTGACATACCGCTATTTTTTTTAAGTAAACTATATAATTTCTCTTTTTCTTTCTCAATTAATTACTTGCCTGAGCTGATAACTGCTCTCCAAAAGTTTGTTGTGTCTTTAGCCATTCATTATAATCTTCTTCAGAATCTACAACAATTTTCATTTGCATATTGTAATGTGAGGCGCCACATATTTTGTTACATAATAGATAATAATCAAAAGTATATTCTTCTAAAGCCTCATCTCCTGCTGCGATAAGTTTTTTACTTTTTTCTTTTCTTATTTTATTAATTGTAGCAACTTTTTCTATCATAAACTCGCTATTCCTCATTTCTTCGGTAGTGAGCGTTGGGGTATACGAAAATTCAGTAATCATACCCGGTACAACATTCATTTGTGCTCTAAAAAATGGCATATATGCAGAATGTAATACATCTTGGGATCTCATTTTGAAAATTACTTTCCTGTTTACGGGCAAGTGTAATTCATTCGTAATTTTATCATCCTTCCCGTAGTTATCTGATATATCCAGTCCTAGTACATTGATACCTTCTATGAAACGAACGTTTGCTTTACCTAATTCATTATCCGCTCCAGAATAACGTGCTCTCCAGTCAAATTGATAGGCATATAACTCAATTATTAATGGATCCCCTTCTTCCTCATCGATATTCATAATATCTGTCCAGGTAAATAATCCGTATATAATTAATCCAGCAAGTACTATAACAGGAATAATTGTCCAGATAAATTCTAACTTATCATTATCAGCAAAAAACAATGCTTTGTTTTCTTTCTTACCTCTATACTTATATGCAAAGAAGTGTAATAGTCCTTGTGTAAGAATTTGCACAATGAAAATCAACACCATCGAGATAAACATTAATAAATCATAGTCTACCCCATGTTCAGAAGCGGACTCTGGAAGAAAAAAAGTATGGTACTGTACGAAACAATATATGGTCAATAAGTACATAAATATTACAAACGCAAGCATTAATTTACCATGTAAATTATTATCCTTATCATTTGCTACCTGGGAAACATCTGCACCTTTAGATTGAGACAATTTCAATATTTTGGACATTTGCCACAATGTGATTCCAAAAAGTGCTATAACTACTATGGTTAAGAATACAGTCATTTTTATCTATCTTCTTTTTTACAATTCAAATTTTAATAATGAAAGTGTTTACTTTCTTCTATATATGGATTTCCTTTTGCCAGTAATGGAGCTTTTGTGAGCGCTCTAAATACTACAAACAAGAACAATCCAAGAAATAATAACACTGCGCTTATTTCGCTAATGCCGATAAACCAGGATTTCCCAACAGTTGCAGGCATTACCATATTATATACATCGATATAATGACCACAAAGGATTACGATTCCTGCCATTACAACAAACCAGTTTACTCTTTTAAAATCACTGTTCATTAATACTAATAATGGGAAAATAAAATTCATTACCAGCATTCCGAAAAAAGGTAAATTATAATCTTCTATTCGGGTTATGAAATATGTAACTTCCTCAGGTATGTTAGAATACCAGATTAACATAAACTGAGAAAACCAAAGATAAGTCCAGAAAATACTGATACCAAACATAAATTTAGCTAAATCATGGATATGACTATTATTTACAAAATCCATATATCCTTTTGACTTTAGGTATATTGTAATCAAAGCGATTGTAGTAATTCCTGATACAAATAGACTCGCAAAAACATACCATCCAAACAATGTACTAAACCAGTGTGGATCAAAACTCATTATCCAATCCCAAGACATCATTGATTCTGTGTAGATAAAGAACACTAGAAATCCTGCTGATATTTTAAAACTTTTTTTGTACCACTTATTTCCTTCAGAATCTTCGTCTTGTTTTCTTGAATATTTTACAGCAAAGTGTCGATATAATAACCAACCTCCCAAAAAGATTGCAGCCCTGATGATAAATCCTGTTCCGTTTAACCAGCCTACTTTGCCTTGAATTAGTTTATCATGCGCTACAACTTCTGGGTCTGCCCAGATAAATAAATGATTTACATGAAATCCAGAAAGTGCTAAGATTACAAAAAGAATTAGCCCCCCTGGAACCAAATATGCTGTTATAGCTTCCATAACTCTGAAGAGTACTGGGGACCACCCAGCTTGAGCGGCAAATTGTATTGCATAAAATGCTAATACCCCGAGTGCAATCATAAAGAAGAAGAATGCTGCTACATATAATGAAGCCCAAGGCTTATTCTGTAATTGATGTAGAATATGCTCATAATGTGCATCTCCGCTATGGGTATCTTTTTCTAGATCATCCTTTTCGTGCACTGTGTTACCACTATACGTTTTTGTATCAGACTCGCCATGACCACCTCCATGAGCGTCGTGTGATGCCATCATTTGCTTTACCTCTTCTATAGATCCCGGTCTCTGAGCAAATCCTATAACAAGACCTATCAGACCCACAACCATAAGAATGATAGAAAATAATCTTAATCTATTTGATAGCGTATACATATCTTTATAATATCGTTGTTCTTAACTTTTTCTACTATGCACTACTGTGCGTTATTATGATCTTCCTTGTCCTGATCCACTTCTTCGGGCCTCTTATTTACAGCGGGTATTAAACTGGACGCCATATCACTTTCAGGATCAATTCTTGGTGTTTTTCCTTCTAATTCAGCCTTTAACTTCTGTACGTACTGAACAATCTGCCAACGCTCGTGTTCACTTGTTTGAGAAGCATAAGATCCCATTGAGTTGATCCCATAATACATTACATGGTATATGCTTCCTTCAGTAATTGCTCTCCCTGCATCATCATAACTTGGTACCCCAAGAATTTTTTCTCTTTCTACTAAATATCCTTTTCCTTTTCCTTTAGCTCCATGACATATAGCACAATAGATATCATATAGTGCTTTTCCATTAGCTTCATTTTCTGCGGTGTACTTAATAGGGTTTTTCAATGTGTCTTTTGCAAGCTGATACCCTGTATTTGAATTCTCAAAATCATATGGCATCCATCCTCTAGGAATTGAACCTGCAACAGGTTGCATAGCTTCTTGTTCTCCTTGGAAAACATCATACTCCCCATATGCTTCATATCCTACAGACTCATACATATTTGGCATGTATTGATAGTTTGGTTTTTTGTCGTTTTGACAAGAAACAATACTAATCATTACTGCTACCGCTATTAATATTTTTATAGTATTCTTCATTATTACTAATGGTTATCTTCTTCCTTATCTATTACTTTAATCTCTACTGCTCCGGTGTCACTCAATAAACTAGTAAGTTGATTTACATCATGTTTTCCAGCATCTACTTCCATCAAGAAATGATCATCAGTGGTTCTCACATCTGGGTTTTCGGCTTTTTTGAATGGCCACAATCTACTTCTCATATAAAAAGTAATTACCATCAAATGTGCTGCAAAAAACACAGTAAGTTCAAACATAATAGGAACAAAAGCAGGCATGTTTTCTAGATAACTAAAGCTTGGTTTACCACCTATATCCTGTGGCCAATCTTCGATCATGATAAAATTCATCATCAAAATAGCTACTGTCAATCCTACACACCCATACATAAAAGATGTGATAGCAAGACGTGTATGAGGTATTCCCATCGCTTTATCTAATCCGTGAACAGGAAAAGGACAAAATACCTCTTCAATATGATACCGTTCTTCACGAACTTTTTTTACTGCGTCCATTAGAACGTCGTCGTCGATGTATAATGCATGTATAACTTTTGATGCCATACTTCTAATTATTTTTAAGGTTTTCAGCTTGACCAGCCCAATCATCACGTTGTGCTCTTCCTGGGAAAGATCCTGTGATATTATCTAATAAATCGTATTCTGTTTTAGTCATTTTACTAACTTGGTCAAAGGTAAATATCCCAATCTCATTTAGTTTCTTTTCCATTACAGGTCCGATCCCATTCACTTTTTTAAGATCATCAGCAGTTTGTGTTGATGGATCAAAAGTTCCTAAATTTCCTAATAAATCATTAAGTTGATCTTCTGTCGCTGTAATAACATCTTTCGTTTTTACTTTTTCTTCAATAATATCTGAAGACACTTTTACTCCAGTTTTAGGTAACTCATCTCTATGATCTATCCCTGCTTCTCTTAATTTTTTATATTTTTCTCCTGAAGATTTCAAGATTGTTTTCACTTCGGCTTGTGCAATCACGGGGAAAGTACGTGCATACAACAAAAATAGTACAAAGAAAAACCCTATAGTTCCTATAAATATGCCTATGTCTACAAACGTAGGAGAGAACATTGTCCATGATGACGGTAGGTAATCTCTATGAAGTGAGGTCACAATAATAACAAATCGCTCAAACCACATTCCTATATTTACCACAATAGAAATGATGAAAGAGAACATTATACTTCTTCTTAGTTTTGGAAACCACATAAACTGTGGTGAAAATACATTACAAGACATCATTGCCCAGTAGGCCCACCAATATGGTCCGGTTGCTCTGTTTAGAAAGGCATATTGTTCATATTCTACTCCAGAATACCATGCGACAAATAGTTCTGTAATATAAGCTACCCCAACTATAGAACCTGTAATCATGATTACAATATTCATTAATTCTATATGTTGTATGGTAATATAGTTTTCAAGATTAGAAACTTTCCTCATGATAATAAGCAAGGTGTTTACCATTGCAAATCCAGAAAAAATTGCTCCTGCCACAAAATACGGTGGAAATATCGTTGTATGCCATCCTGGAATTACCGAAGTAGCAAAATCAAATGATACAATAGTATGTACCGAAAGCACTAATGGCGTTGCTAAACCTGCCAGTACTAAAGATACTTCTTCAAAACGTTGCCAGTCTTTTGCTCTTCCACTCCAACCAAAAGAAAGAATACTATATATTTTTTTATTAAATGGAGTAATCGCCCGGTCTCTTATCATTGCAAAGTCAGGTAATAACCCAGTCCACCAGAACACCAATGATACTGAAAGATATGTAGAGATTGCAAATACATCCCAAAGCAGCGGAGAATTAAAGTTCACCCACAACGATCCAAATTGATTAGGGATTGGCAATACCCAGTATGCTAACCAAGGGCGCCCCATGTGAATGATTGGAAATAAACCTGCCTGGATAACAGAAAAAATAGTCATCGCTTCTGCAGATCGGTTAATTGCCATTCTCCATTTCTGACGGAATAGTAATAGTACCGCAGAAATTAATGTTCCTGCATGACCGATACCTACCCACCAAACAAAGTTGGTAATATCCCAGGCCCATCCTACTGTTTTGTTTAACCCCCAGGTTCCTATACCTGTAGAAACTGTATATATAATACAACCTATCCCCCAAAGGAAAGCAATAAGCGCGATAGAAAATACAATCCACCAAGATTTATTTGCTTTACCTTCAACCGGAGCGGCAACATCCACTGTTACATCATGGTATGTTTTATCGCCGGTGACTAAAGGCTTTCTAATAGGTGCTTCGTAATGAGACATAATCCTTTATAATTGAATTGATTCTTTATTTAGTTATTAGGCTTCTGTAGTATTTCTTACTTTAGTATGGTACATCACATTAGGTTTTGTACCTACATGCTCCAGTAAGTGATACATACGATCATCCTCTTTTAATTTAGCTACTTTACTATCTTTATCATTGACATCACCAAATATCATTGCACCTGATGAACAAGCCGCAGAACAAGCTGTTTGGAATTCTCCATCTTTAATTACTCTACCGTCTCTCTTAGCATCCAAAATAGTTTTTTGGGTCATTTGAATACACATAGAACATTTTTCCATAACCCCTCTAGAACGCACAGTAACATCTGGATTAACAACCATTCTACCCAAATCATTATTCATATGATAATCAAACTCATCATTGTTATTATACAAGAACCAGTTAAATCGTCTTACTTTATAAGGGCAGTTGTTTGCACAATATCTTGTACCTACACAACGATTGTATGCCATGTGATTCTGACCTTGTCTACTATGTGCTGTTGCCGCAACTGGACAAACAGTTTCACAAGGTGCATGATTACAGTGCTGACACATTACCGGTTGAAATACAACCTGAGGGTTGTCTGATGGACTCTCCATGTTACCAAACTCTGACAGAGAGCTGCTCAGACCAGATATATTATTTTTCTTTTCATTATCACCCTCAAAACTATCCTGAGAAGAATAATAACGATCAATACGCAACCAGTGCATATCACGTGATCTACGTATTTCTGATTTCCCTACAACCGGAACGTTATTCTCTGCATGACATGCGATTACACAAGCACCACATCCTGTGCATGCATTAAGATCTATTGAAAGATTAAAGTGATGCCCAATTGAACGATCAAATTCATCCCATAGATCAACTTCTGGAGAAGTAACCTCATATTCGATATGATTCTTACTTACTTCAGGTATTGCATTCCACTCGTGCTTATCTTTTGTATTAAATATTTCGAGCGTAGTTTCTTTTACAATGTCACCACGTCCCATAAGTGTATTATGCAACTGTACACATGCAAATTCATGTACTCCTTCTGCTGCAGTTACAGAAACATTTTGTACTGCATTTAGATTTTGATATAAAGGATATGCGTTCACACCAACGCTCATCTCTTCTTTTAGCCCTTCAGACTTACCATACCCCAGAGCCAACCCAACAGAACCTTTAGCTTGCCCTGGTTGTATAATCACAGGTGCTATTACTTCTGCTTCTCCAACAGTAATTTTAGCATAGCTTCCATTTAATGCTCCATTAGCTACATTTTCATTACTCAAGCCTAATTGCTCTGCATCTGCTTTAGAAACTGTTAAATAATTATCCCATGATGCTCTTGTAATAGGATCAGGCATTTCTTGTAACCAAGGATTATTTGCCTGTTGCCCATCACCAAGTGAGGTTTTGGTATACAATGTAAGTTCTAATCCATTTGATTGTGCGTTAGAAAGTCTTCTTGCTGCAGCACCAAGATTGGGCACTGTTGCAACAGGAACAGCTTCGTCTACCACATTTTCTGAATTATCATCTACAATTTCTGCTTCACCTTCTTGCACCTCAAGAGCTGCTACTAAATCTTGCTTTGGAAGTGATGGTTGTACTAAAACCCCATCATGTAATGCTTGGTTCCAGGATGTATTTCCAAGGATTCCTGTCCATGCATCTTTTATATAGTCACGATATGATGAAGAATTACCTGTCCATTTCAATAAAGTTTCTTGAAATTGACGCGTATCAAATAAGGGTTTGATGGTAGGTTGCATTAAACTATAGCTTCCTTTTTTAAACTCAACATCTCCCCATGATTCTAAATAATGTGGCGTAGTCGCAACATAATCACACATTGAAGCAGTTTCATCATTATGCATGCTGAAAGCTACAGAAACGGAAACTTTATCAAGACCTGCCATAAACTCACTCGCATTTGGCAAGGTATACATTGGATTTACACCAGCGATGATCAAACCACCTACTCGACCTGCATTCATGTCGTTTACAAGCTGATTTACAGCTTTTGTATTTCCTTGGCGAATTTTACGTGGCGTGCTCTCATTAAATGCTTTACTTTGTATTGCTTTATTAATAGCCAACACTAACAACTGAGCATCAACATCTTGAATCCCAGTAACCACTACAGCATTACTTCCTGCTTTTTGAATATATTTAGCAACACTAACTACTTCTGCATCGAGATTTGCTCCTAGAGAACTTTTAGACCCAGACCCTGTAACATAAGCATACAATGCTGCAAGCACTTGTTTTTGTTGTGATGGCGTTACAGGCACTCTTTTATCAGCATTTGCACCTGTTAATGACATATTAGATTCAAAATGAATATGCTTAGACATTTTACCGTTTGCCGGAACACGCCCTTTTGCATAGCCACCATCATATCCTCCTCCTTGCCAGTCTCCTAAAAAATCTGCTGCAACACTTACTATAGTATTCACTTTAGCAAAATCATAATCCGCTAGTGCTCTTTCTCCGTATGTCATCTGATATGCATCCAAAGCTTCACTTTGCGAAACTGCATCGTAGACAACATGCTTTACATTTTGATATTTTGATTTAAATTCTGAAATTAATTTTGAAGTGGAAGGACTAGCGAAAGTTTGTGTAAGTAAGACAATTTGTTTACCGCCTAAGGTATTCAACTTACCAGCCACTTCTTTATCCAGCTCATCCCAACTAATATTTTCACCCGCTTTTTTAGGTCCTTGAAGACGAGTACTATCATACATTGATAATACTGAGGCATGCACTCTAGCATTAGCATCTCCATTAGAAGTTGCAAGATTATTATTCTCAACTTTTATGGGTCGTCCTTCTCGTGTTTTAATCAATACACTAGCAAAATCATATCCATCTGCTATTGTAGTCGCATAATAATTTGCAACGCCAGGAATGATTCTTTCTGGCTGAACTACATAAGGTATTGATTTTACAACCGGACCTTCACAAGCCGCTAACGAGGCTGCAGCTGTACTAAAACCTACATACTTAAGGAAATCACGACGCGATGTCGAAGAATTCTCTAACGATGATTTATCTCCTAAAAACTCATCCGTTGGAATTTCCTGAACGAATTCGTTTTGTTGTAGCGCCTCAACAATAGAGCTATCTTCGTTTAGCTCCTCAACACTTTTCCAGTATTTCTTGTTTGATGACATATATAATTGATATTAGCTTCTTACTATTTTCCGAATTTCGGACAAAATTTTTATTAATAATGACATTTACCACATTCCAGACCACCCATCTGAGCAGCTGTCAACTGATCAACACCATACTTTTTTGAGAGCTCTTTATGAATTTTTTCATAATACTCATTATCAGCAACCTTTATATTTGTTTCTCTATGACAATTAATACACCATCCCATAGTCAACGGAGCATGCTGATACATAATTTCCATTTCTTCTACAGGACCATGACATTTCTGACATTCGATTCCGGCAACACTTACATGCTGAGAATGATTAAAATATGCAAAATCAGGTAAATTATGAATACGAACCCATTTTACAGGCTCAGTTTCTCCTGTATAGGCCTGTGAATCTTCATCCCAACCTACAGCTTTATATAGTTTTTGAATTTCACCATCATAAAATTCTTTAGAATATTCTTCAGTAGCTGTAGTTTCTGCAACTTCTGCGATGGCTTTATGGCAATTCATACATACGTTAAGTGATGGAATTCCCGAATGCTTAGAAACTCTTGCAGAAGAATGACAATATTTACATTCAATCTGATTTGCTCCCGCATGGATTTTGTGTGAATAGTGTATGGGTTGTATAGGTGCATATCCCTGATCGATACCTACTTGCATAAAGTAGCCATACACAAAGTAACCACTGGTTAATAACAACAAAATAGCCGTTACTAATACTAAAAATTGATTTTGAACAAATGCTTTCCAAATTGGTGTCCTAGCCTCTTCTTCTTGCTTTGGTAACTCTATATTATTAGCTTCAGCAAAACGTCTCAAAGTATTATTTACCAAGAAAAGAACTGCCATAAGCATAAGAAAAACTAATGCCAATATCGCTAAAAGAATATTTGTAGAAATCCCAGAACCGCCACTACCCGAATCAGAAACTGCTGTTGCTGTACCAGTAGCTGCGACTGGCTCAGCTTTGGGAACCATCACATAAGCAAGAATGTTATCTATATCAGTATTACTTAACTGAGGAAAAGCGTTCATTGCTGTTTTATTGTATTCTTCGTAGATAGCAATAGCTTGCGCGTCACCAGAAGCAATTAGCGCAGCACTATTCTTTATCCAAGCATACAACCATTCTCGTTCATACTTATCTGCCACTCCAAAAAGAGCTGGCCCCGTCATTTTCTTATACCGCTTATGGCAAGCAGCACAAAGTGATTTAAATAACTCTTCACCTTTAGCCACATCTCCTCCAGATGCAGTTTCGGTCGAAGCTGCCGGATCAACAGCTACTTCATCCTGTGCAAAGACAGGATTAAAAAAAGTAAATAAAAAAACAGTTCCTAGAATTAGGAGTTTAGAGGCTGAATTTCGGTGTTTCACCTGTTTCATATTATTAAGTAGAATTATCGTCTTAATTTGGTATGGTTTTTTCATTCTATGTCTCAAAAAAACATAAAACGACCACTTTTAATTCGTCGACAAAAGTACTATAATAAGTCGATTTTGGAAATGTTACCGAACCGTTAATGATTAATTTATAACAATTCTAAATAATAATTTTCATCCATTTTGAGTTATTAAACTTTACCTTTACACCAAATTAATTTGTAATGAGAATGTTAAATACAAAAATCTATCTTTTGCCATTAGGTGTTTACCTAACATCTGTACTTTCATTAAATGCTCAAGACAACCCGAATCCTGAGGTTGATCTTTCAAATACCAGTAATTTTGTAACTGTAAACATCCCTCAATCTCCTGAAGCTTCAGTTACGATCAATCAAGATCCAAAAATTAAGAGGCTATTAGATATCAAAACGAAAATGGAAAAAAGCGGTGATTTTAGCGATCGGTATAAGATACAGTTATACTACGGAAACCTCAATAAAGCAAATGAAATCATGAAGTCATCTAAAGAATCATTTTCGCAATGGGATTCGTCGATTAAATGGGAAACTCCCAATTATAAAGTTTGGTTGGGCAATTTTCGAAACAGGCTTGAAGCTGATAGAGCGCTAAAGGAAATACACACTAAGTTTCCAAGCGCATTTATTTTTAAGCCAGAGCAATAATAAACATACTTCAATACAGTACTATTGGTGTATCAAAAACAAAGTCTCTATGTTCTTATTATAGAGGCTTTGTTTTTGGTTATTTATAAAGCTTTAAAGCTTCTTTTTTACTGCTACTTCTTGATAGGCTTCTATAATATCATCAATTCTGATGTCATTGTAGTTCTTAACTTGCATGCCACAATCGTAACCTTTACTCACTTCTTTCACATCATCTTTGAATCGCTTTAATGAAGCAAGCTCACCGGTATAGACCACTACGCCTTCTCTAATAAGTCGAATTCCTGAATTCCTGAAGATCTTACCACTCTGCACCATACATCCGGCAATAGTTCCTACTTTAGAAATTTTAAATGTTTCTCTTATCTCTGCAGTACCTGTAATTTCTTCTTTCATCACAGGAGAAAGCATTCCTTCCATTGCATCCTTAAGATCATTTATAGCATCATAAATGATTGAGTATGTTCTGATGTCAATTTCTTCTTTATCAGCTACCTGTCTGGCATTACCAGCTGGTCTTACATTAAATCCGATGATTATCGCATCTGATGCTGAAGCAAGTAACACATCACTTTCTGTAATTGCACCAACTGCTTTATGTATGATATTTACATGTATTTCTTCTGTAGATAATTTCTGGAATGAATCTGTTAAAGCTTCCACAGAACCATCAACATCCCCTTTAAGAATAATATTCAGTTCTTTAAAGTCTCCAAGCGCTATTCTACGTCCTATCTCGTCTAATGTAATATGTCGTTGTGTACGTACTGATTGTTCTCTGTGTAATTGAGCACGTTTAGACGCAATATCTTTGGCTTCTCGCTCATCTTCTAACACGCTAAATTTATCTCCTGCTTGCGGCGCTCCATCTAATCCTAAGATTGAAACCGGTGTAGAAGGACCAGCTTCTTTTACATTATTTCCTCGCTCATCATGCATTGCCTTCACTTTACCACTATTCTTTCCTGCAAGAACATAATCTCCTACTCGAAGTGTTCCTGTTTGAACAAGTATGGTAGATACATAACCGCGTCCTTTATCTAAGAAAGCTTCAACAACCGTACCTGAAGCAAATCTATCAGGATTAGCCTTTAGCTCGAGAATTTCTGCCTCAAGCAATACTTTCTCAAGTAATTCTTTAACACCCAGCCCTGTTTTTGCAGAAATATCATGGGATTGAATCTTTCCTCCCCAATCTTCTACCAACAAATTCATAGAAGCTAGCTTTTCTTTTATCTTTTCAGGATTTGCTTCTTGCCTATCCACTTTGTTAATTGCAAATACGATAGGAACTCCGGCAGCCTGAGCGTGACTAATAGCTTCTTTTGTTTGCGGCATTACATCATCATCAGCTGCAATTACGATAATTGCTAAATCCGTTACTTGCGCACCACGAGCACGCATTGCTGTAAAGGCCTCGTGACCTGGCGTATCCAAAAATGCAATTTTTTGTCCACTTTCTAGCTGCACTCCATATGCTCCTATATGCTGTGTAATACCACCGCTTTCTCCAGCGATTACATTTTCTTCTCTTATATAATCGAGCAATGATGTTTTACCGTGGTCTACGTGACCCATTACGGTTACAATTGGCGCCCTATTCTCTAAATCCTCAGGAGCATCGACAATTTCTTCAATCGAATCTTCTATATCTGTAGTTACAAAATCTACTTCGTAACCGAATTCATCTGCTACAATAGACAGTGTTTCGGCATCCAAGCGTTGATTCATTGTTACCATGATACCAAGAGACATACAAGCAGAAATTATATCTGTTGTTGGCACTCCCATCATAGTCGCTACTTCTGAAGCAGTAACAAATTCTGTTACCTTAAGTACTTTGCTTTCTTGTTCTTGTTGTGCAACATCATCTTCAGCTTTTTGACGGTGCTGATCTCTTTTATCTCTACGATACTTTGCAGCTTTAGACTTGTTAGTTTTTCCTTGTAATTTTTCTAGAGTTTCTCTAACCTGCTTTTGTACTTCTTCCTCGCTTGGCTCTTCTTTTACTACAGGGGTTCTCTTTCCTTTTGCCGGCCCTCTGTTACCAGGACCTCTGTTGCCAGGGCCTCTATTACCCGGTCCTCTGTTACCAGGACCTCTGTTGCCTCCAGATTGCCCACCGCTTTCTTTACTTATTCTTCGTCGACGCTTTTTAGGATCTCCTCCACCGGCTGTCTTCTTATCAGATTTGTCCTCTTTCTTTTTAGCTGGTTTTTTAAATTTACTTAAGTCAATTTTCTGACCCGTAAAGTTAGGACCATCTAAAACCTTATATTGCGTTTTAACCTTTGCAGCCTCAACAGTTCCTTCTTCTGTTTCTACAGTTTCAGTTTCTGATTTAACTTCACCCTTAGCAACTTTGGGTGTTTCTTTTTCTTCAACAGGAACAGTAGCAGCAGGTTTTTCAACCTCCTTTTTATCTTCTGTTTTCTTCGGTGCTTCTTTGGTTATTTTAATAGTTTTCTTTTCAGGTCTATTAGAAACGACTTCTGGTTCTTTCTTTTTTGTTTCTTGTTTTTCTTTTTTAGGAGTGTCTTGTACTTTTTGTTCGGACTGCGCTACTTTGACCTCCTTCTCTTTTTTATCTAATTCAATCTTTCCGACTTGTTTAGGTCCGGTTAATTGAGCCTTGGCTTTTACAACTTCACGAGCTTCAGCAAGTTTACGTTTTTCTTCCTGTTCATTCTCAATCTGCACACGTAATGCCTCTTTCTCCTTCCTTTTCTCCTCACCAACTTCTTTTGAAGCTACCTTTTTACTCTTATCTGTCTGAAATTCATCAAATAAGAGCTGATATACTTCTTGAGAAATTTTTGTAGTAGGACGCGCATCTATCTCGTGACCTTTTGAATCCAAAAAGTCAACAGCCCGATCTAGCGAGATATTGAATTCGCGTAATACTTTGTTTAATCTCATTGTTTTTGCCTCAGCCATAAACACCTTATTATTTAATGCTCAAATATAAATTAATTGTGATGATTAATCCTCAAATTCTGATTTTAAAATTTTAACCACCTCACTCACTGTCTCTTCTTCGAGATCAGTTCGTTTTACTAAATCACTAACTTCTTGTTCCAAAATACTCTTTGCCGTATCTAAACCGATTTTAGCAAATTCTTCAATAATCCAAGAATCTATTTCATCAGAAAATTCTGTAAGCTCCACATCTTCCTCTACACCTTCTCTGAATACATCTATTTCAAAACCTGTTAATTGTCCTGCTAATCTAATGTTATGCCCTCCTCTACCGATAGCTTTTGAAACTTCTTCTGGTCTTAGCATCACCTCTGCTCTGCTAGTCTCTTCATTGATTTTAATAGAGGTTACTTTTGCAGGGCTTAGCGCTCTTGTGATGTATAATTGTAGGTTATTTGTGTAATTGATAACGTCTATGTTTTCGTTACCTAATTCTCTTACAATACCGTGTATACGAGAACCTTTCATCCCAACACATGCACCAACAGGATCAATTCTATCATCGTATGAATCTACTGCCACTTTTGCTTTTTCCCCTGGGATTCTCACCACTTTTTTAACGGTAATTAACCCATCAAAAACTTCAGGTATTTCTGATTCAAAAAGTTTCTCTAAAAACAAAGGCGATGTTCTCGACATGATTATAGACGGTTTATTACCTTTTAACTCTACAGATTCTATCACTCCTCTTACGTTTTCTCCTTTACGGAAAAAATCAGATGGTATTTGTCTTTCTTTAGGCAATATGATTTCGTTTCCTTCATCATCGAGCATAATAATAGCTCTATGCCTGATATGATGAACTTCTGCTGTGTATATTTCGCCTTCTAATTCTTTAAACTGCTTATAGATATTTGTATTATCGTGCTCATGTATTTTGGAGATTAAGTTTTGACGTAACGCCAAAATTGAACGTCTTCCAAGATCAATAAGCTTAACCTCTTCAGATACATCTTCTCCAACTTCAAAATCTGGCTCTATTTTCTGTGCTGCTGTTAACGATATTTCTTGATTATCATCTTCAACCTCTCCATCACCAACAACAATACGATTTCTCCAAATTTCTAAATCACCTTTATCAGGATTTATAATAATATCGAAATTATCATCACTACCAAATTTCTTCTTTAGAGCATTTCTAAACACATCTTCTAAGATCGACATTAATGTAACACGATCTATAAACTTATCATCTTTGAATTCTGAAAATGATTCTATTAATGCGATATTTTCCATATCAATATTATAATTAAAATGTTATCATAACTTTTGCTTCTACAATGTCTTTGTATGCTATACTAGCTTCTTTGGTAACTGTTATTTTACCTTTTCCTATCGGTTTTGGTTCTCTGGCTTTCCAAACTAGCGTAATTTCATCATCTGTAACCGAAGTTAACTCTCCTTCTACTGTCTCCTCACTAGTTTTTACCTTAAGTTTCCTACCTACATTTTTTTTGTATTGTCGGCTGTGTGTTAATCCCTCAGAAACCCCGGCAGACATCACCTGAAGAGAAAAATCTTCTTCTTCTCTATCCAGATTATGCTCTATCGCTCTACTTACAGCAATACAATCTTCGACTTTAACTCCGTTGTCTCCATCTATAATAACCTCAATACTATTATCTGGATGAATCTTATGACTTATAAGAAATAATGAAGGACTTCCTTTGAGTGCTTCGTCTAATAATCTTTGAACATTATCTTTTAATGACATAAATAGATAAAAAGAGGGGACTTTTCGTCCCCTCATTCTGGTTTTTTAATTTCAACGGTGCAAAGATAGCAATAATATCTTATATACAAAATATCGTAAGGAATGAATTTATTTCGTAAATTTAAGTATCCTACAAAGATAGATCCCAAATCGCGAAGAAGTTTGACGCTTCTAATCACTATTTGATTTCTATATTTTACTTGTTTCACGAATTCAGAAATTACAAACTTTTGTTAACTAACATATTTAAAAAACTACATTATGATCAAAAGCATACTAGTTCCAACAGATTTTTCTAAACAGGCTGAGAGCGCACTAAAAGTAGCTGCACAAATTGCAAAAAAAAACAATGCAACCATCTACCTATTACATATATTAGAGCTACCTATGCATCTTACAGATTTAATGTCATCTGGCACACCTGCTCCCGCTCCTGAGGCTATTTTTTTTATGAAACAAACGCATAAAAAATTTGAAGAAGTCTTGGAAGCTGATTATTTAAAAGGTATAGAAGTAATTGAAACCGTAAGTTTTGAAGATGTGATGCATGGCATTATAGACTCCAGCACGAAAAACAATGTTGATATCATCATCATGGGATCGCATGGATCTACTGGCTTTGAAGAATTATTTATCGGTTCTAATGCAGAAAAAATTGTTCGCACTTCAAAAAAACCAGTGTTAGTAATCAAAGAGGATTGTGAAATTTTTGAAGTTAATGATCTTGTGTATGCCACTAATTTTGATGATGAAGACAAACCGTGCCTACTAGCTGCAAATGAATTTGCTGAAGCTATAGAAGCAAAACTTCATCTGGTCTGGGTAAATACGGCTAATGGTTTTAAAACCACATACGAAACCGAAGAAAAAATGAATCATATGATATCTGGTTTAACCATAAATAATTATACCCTTAATATTTATAACGACAATACCGTAGAGAAAGGAATTCTAAATTTTGCTGATTCTGTAAACGCAGGCATGATCGGTATTAGCACCCATGGCAGAAAAGGAATATCACATTTCATTAATGGAAGCTTAGGCGAAGATGTTGTAAACCATGCCAAAAGACCTGTTCTGACTTTTAAAATATAAAAGCATCTCCTTAAAGAAGGAATTAGTCGTTCGCACCAGATGTTATATAATCATTAAAAAGAGAAGTGATTCTATAATCGGCTCATTTTTTTATTATATTTGATTTGATTATAAAAAATAATCAGCTCATGAAATACAACTGGCAACAAAAAGACTGGACTAAATTTAGGTACAACATAAAAGAATTAGAAGACAAACTATACGTATTTGCTGAAAAAACAGGTCAGGTAAAAGGAATCACAAAAGGGCTTTCTAAACACTATCATACACAAACTTTGGTAGACATGTTGGTGTCTGAAGCTATCAAAACTTCTGAAATCGAAGGAGAATTCCTTAGTCGTAAAGATGTGATGTCTTCGGTTAGAAACAATTTAAACCTTAACACACAAACTGAAAAAGTATCTGATCTAAGAGCAAAAGGAATAGGAAAATTAGTAACTGATGTACAGAATAATCTCCAATCTCCTTTGACAAGAGAAATGCTTTTCAATTGGCACAAACATCTATTAATGCACGATACTACAATTACCATCGGAAAGTGGCGTACACATCAAGAACCAATGCAAGTAATATCTGGTGCTATGGGAAAGGAAAAAATACATTTTGAAGCCCCTTCTTCTAAAGTTGTACCTAAAGAAATGGATAACTTTATAACCTGGTTTAATGATTCGGGGCCAAGTGGAGCAAAATGCATAAAACATTCTCCTATCCGATCGGCTATTTCTCATCTATATTTTGAGAGTATACACCCATTTGAAGATGGAAACGGAAGAATTGGAAGATCTATAGCAGAGAAGGCACTTATACAATCTTTAGGAAGCCCTTTACTCATTAGCCTGTCTACAAGCATAGAGAAAAACAAAAACTTATACTACCAGGCTTTGGAAAAAGGACAACGAAGTAACGAAATAACACCCTGGCTTCACTTCTTCGTAGATATGATTTTAGATGCTTTAGAAACGTCTGAAGCAATGATTCATTTTACATTGTTAAAGACACGTTTTTTTGACCAATACGAAGACGTATTAAACGACCGTCAACAAAAAGTGATTAGAAGAATGTTTAAAGAAGGTATTGATGGGTTTGAAGGAGGAATGAATGCAAGAAAATATGTAGGTATTACCAAAACCTCTAAAGCTACAGCAACAAGGGACCTTCAATCCTTATTACAACTTGGAGTATTTGAATCCATTGGAAAAGGACGAAATGTATCATATCAGATACATTCTGACTTGTTCAATAATTCATTACTTAATAATTAGCTAAAATAATCTATATATGAAAGTTTCAATCACATCAAAAAAAAGCAAATCATGATATCATGTAAAAATTAGTATAAACCATTATTTCCTTGTATACATATCTCCTACAAAAACAAAATCCCTTTAAAAACAAATGTTTTAAAGGGATTTAAGTTGGTCTACTAGGGCTACCATACTTTTTAAATTCTGTTTACTTCTATTTAATTCCTTATATTTGAATACATAAGGGTTTTATAGGAGTGAAAGTTATTACTGTTTCACAAAAATTAACCATAATCTTTCCCCCTATACTTCCCCCTGATTAATGCAAGTTAATCCATATTTACTAGGTGTTAAATTAACATAGGCAATACGCTATTAAACTTTACAATGAGTAATACACTTCCAGAAAAGCAATATACCGACTTAATTTCTAAAATCGGAAACACTTTTACTAACGCACGTCAAAAAACCATCCAAACCATCCATAATGAAATGCTATTATCTTATTGGGAGATAGGCAAACATATTGTAGAGTTTGAGCAAAAAGGGAAGCAGAAAGCCGATTACGGAACTACTCTTATGACCCGATTATCAAAAGACCTTAAAACAAGTTTTGGCAAAGGATTTAGTAGAAGCAATCTTACCTATATGAGAATGCTTTATTTAAAATACCCAAAATGTGAGACACTGTCTCACAAATTGAGTTGGTCTCATTATTTTGAATTACTTAAAATTGGAGATGATCTCGAGAGAAGTTTCTACGAAAAACAATCGATAATCGAAAATTGGTCTATCCGAGAGCTAAAACGACAAAAGGACAGTGCCATTTTTCAAAGGATTGCTTTAAGTAAAAACAAAGAAGAAATTTTGCAATTATCAAAAAAAGGCTTCATTCCAAAGGTCGATGATATCATTGTTAAGGATCCTTATGTATTTGAATTTCTAGGGATTTCAGAAAAAGGTTTGAAAACCGAATCCGAACTAGAACAAAAACTATTACATCATCTACAACATTTTTTATTGGAATTAGGAAAAGGTTTTGCCTTTATTGGAAGCCAGTACCGAATTTCTATTGCCAACACGCATTTCTTTGTTGATCTAGTTTTCTACCATCGAATTCTAAAGTGTTTTGTCCTGATTGATCTTAAAATCAATGAGGTTAAGCATCAGGATATTGGTCAAATGAATCTATACCTCAATTATTTTAAAAAAGAAGAAAACACAGAAGGGGATAAAGAACCGATAGGCATTATACTTTCTGCAGATAAAGATGATGTGATTGTCGAATATGCTACTGGCGGTTTATCCAATAAACTATTTGTATCAAAATATCAATTATATCTACCTGACAAAAAAGAGCTGCAGGAAAGAGTAAAAATGATACTCGATAATTAACAAAAATTGGAGTATGCAAGTTTCATTCACATTACGAAAAGATAAAATAAACAAAGATGGTTTCATTCCAGTACGAATGCTCATTACCATAAATGGGAAGCGCATTAGAAGAAACGTGAAGAATGTAAAGGCTAAAGAAAAGGACTGGAAGAATCAACGCATCAAACCCAACTTAAAAAGTGAAATCTATAATTATCATGTAGAATATAACAAAGAACTTGATGATATTGAAACCAAAGTAAAACTGATTTACAGACACGCATTATTGAATAATGTTCCGCTCACAAAAGAGCATATCCTTGATAAATTGGACAGTGATAATTTTGGCACAAATAACCTTGCACCTGCATTTTTTGATTCGTTCCAAGAATTTATTGAAACCAATAAGACCACTAAAGCAAAAGGAACTATCAAGAAATATGTTTCCTGTAAAAATTTCATACAAGACTTTGATACTGCCAAAAATTATAACCTTCGATTTGATACTGTAAGCATTAACTTCTATGAAGATTTCAGAGACTATGCTTTTAATGAAAGGAATACTTTAAACAACTACTTCGGCAGAATTATATCCGTACTCAAAACTTTTATGAATTGGTCATTTGACCGCAAATACCATGAGAATCTAGAGTTTAAAAAATTCAAAACCGTAAGCAATACTATTGAAGTGATCTACTTGACGATGGACGAGTTAATGACTTTATACAATTATCAATTTGATTCAAAACGCCTGGAACATGTAAGAGATTTTTACTGCTTTGGCTGCTTTACTGGACTTAGATTTTCTGATATAAAACAACTAAGATCATCCAATGTGTTCAAGGATCATATTCGATTAAATATTCAGAAAACAAAATCTATTGACCATAAAATACCCCTAAATAACTATGCTAAAGCGATCCTAGACAAATATAAAGACACTTTATACGAACCACTTCCCGCAATATCTACTCAGAAATTCAACAAGTATATCAAAGAGTGTTGCCAGATTGTAAAAATCAATACTCCGATGAACATCACTAGATATATTGGTCAAAGAAGAGTAGACAAAGAGCTTCCTAAATACGAGCTAATTACAAGTCATACGGCAAGAAAAACTTTTGTCACTAACAGTCTTATTCTTGGGATGAAAGAAATGATCGTTAGAAATATTACAGGACATCAAGACGAATCATCCTTCAAGCGTTATGTAGAAATTGCAGATGATTTTAAGAAGAAAGAAATGGATGACACCTGGAATAAAATTAAGTAAGTTATGTCAGTCAAAATTAACAAAGTAGATGAACTAATTGTTTTTGAAAAGAAAAATACACTTGAAGATTTAGATCACTTCAAAAATTTTCTATGTAACCTTACGCTCTTGAACAGCTTAGGAATTCTAAAAGGAAGTGACCATATGAATCAAATAGTTGATCTCATTGGTATTGATGAAATATTCAAGGATGAAATAAACCAATATGAATATGACAGAGAAAGACTTAATTCAAATATTTATTTCGATAAAGAAACCAACCAGTTATATAAAAAAATATTAGAACTATCTCCAAAAGAATTCATCGATGAAGATGAGTATCAAATAAGTAAATTGAGTGATGTAAAAATTGAAGAACTTCGTTTAGAGTATTACTGTGGTAGTGTCTTATACCTTCTCACTGAATATGCAAATACTCTTGAAAAAATACGTTTTGAATATGACTTAAAAAGCGTAGATAAAAAAATGAAGGATAGTGCGTCGATTTTATATGATTCGAAGATAAGTCTATACAGCCCGCTATTGTTTAGACATGAGCAATGGGAAAAGATAATTTTAAATGAATTAATGCTTTCCAATTCATTAGAAGAAGTAATCCAAAAGAAAATAAAATTTACAGAAAATTTAATTGAGCTTGAAGTACTACTGCCCTACACCTTAAACAATATTCCATTGATTGATGTTAATGAAACAGACTACTGGCTACATTATTGGAATGAACACAAGGATTTATTTATTTATCCTATACATTTTTGGCTTGGACGTAAAAAACACTTCCTTGAATCTTTGGGTAATAATAAACTGAAAAGGGATTTTAACAAAGCTCTTATAAGGAGGTACAATGAAACAAAAAAGACCGTTAAGAGATTAAAAACTCAACTTAAGAGAAATAGGATAGAAGTTCGAGAAGTAAAGCACTTAAAACCGATTACAAAAGGAATGGCTTGGCTATTATCAAAAGAAAACTCTAACCTCCCGAAATCCGAACTATATCAGATAGCAAAAAAAATTATAGATAATTTATTTTACTCTAGCAGTACAGAACCAGAAGAGCACATCATTGACACATCAATCAAAATTAACAATGTTGTCCTTATCGAATTTATTGTTTTCTTAAGAGATAGTAAACAGTATCTAATAGATAAGAAAATTTCTATACCAAAATTAATTAGTGATAATTTGAATTACGATTCAAGAGGATTTTCTTATCCAAGTTTAAATAAAATCCATAAGACTGTTGAAGCAGAAAAAGAGTTCAACTTTAATGGCCTTACCTCGGTTAAAGCATTATCAAATGAGATGAGAACGAGAAATTATTAAGTTTATTTCAACTTAAATCCATTTTTTTAACAACTTTCAAACACCTGAATAACAATAATTTAGGAACTTTCCCGATCGGCTTTTTCTAAAAATTATAATTCTCTAAAAGGTAACCTTAAAATAGATTAGCACTGTCGAATTAAAACAGTGTTAACATGAATAATCCAATATTATACGGTTTCACAAAAAAGGACTTAGAACACACTATTGAATTAGTAGTTAATCGTCTTAGAAGAACCGAGCTTATCAATGAATCCTCTACCAATCCAGAAGAAGATCGCTTAACTCAAAAAGAAGCTGCAGAACTAATGGGTGTTTCTGTTCAATGTCTAATTAAGTGGAAAAAGAAAAAACTAATACCCTTTTATCAGATCGGTAGATCCGTATTCTATTCCAAAAAAGAACTTCTGGAACAAGCAAGGAAAAATACTAATCTAGTCAAGGCAAGTCGAAAATAATGAAAAATATAGAACCTTCATATTATTCTATTTTGCCTGCACCTGTTAGATATGATAAGCGGCTTACTCCCAATGCGAAAATTCTTTATGCAGAGATAACATCTTTAACCAATCAAGTAGGGTTTTGTTATGCAAGCAATAGATATTTTGAAGAATTATATAAAGTATCTACTCAATCAATAAACACCTGGCTTCAGCAATTAGAGAAATACGGATATATAAAACGGTTTGTGTATAGAGATAGGGGTACTAAAGAAATCTTGAATAGGTATATCACAATTTTTGAGAAGCCTATACAAGAAAACTTGAATAGGCCTATACAAGATATCTTGATAGATAATAATAAAGTTTTAAATAATAAATCTAATAATTATTTAAAGAAAAAGGTTAAAAATATCAAAAATGTAAATCCCCGAAAACAATGAAAAATTCATTAGGACAACGCATAAAAATAGAAATGGGATTGGAAACGGATGAAGAAAGAAAAAAAAGAGTTGCGCAAGAAAAAAAAGATTACACACCAATCAAGGAATATTTTGATCGTATTCTATCTCAACCAGAACCAATAAAATATCATCACATACCAACAGAACAGTTTAAGACGCTCTTTTGGAAACACGGCAAGACTTATTTCAGAAAGCTAAACAGGAAATTTATAGTGGACGAGCATAATAAAGAATTTCTTGATTTGATATGCAGATACTTTGCAAATGATGAAGAATTTGAAAAACGAACTGACGGAGAGTTACGGAAAGGATTATTTATTTATGGTCCATGTGGTACTGGTAAAAGTTCTGTGTTTGATATTGTAAGAAACATAAGCAAACATTATAACCTCATACAATTTTGGTTTTCAAATGTTTCTGTTCATCAAGTAATTACTGAATTCAATTTAGAAGGAGAATCTGTTGTCGAAAAATATAGCAGAGGAATGGTGCATTTTGACGATTTAGGTACTGAAAAAATGGTGCAAGCTTGGGGTGTAAAAGAGCACTTATTTGAACGACTTCTACAGATACGTTACAACAATTTTAAGGAGAAAGGAACAAAGACTTTTGTAACTACCAACTTATCCATCCAATCATTAAGAAAAATCTACGGGAAACAAGTTTATGATAGGATTTTTGAAATGTTCAATTTCATTGAACTAGGTGGTAAAACCAGAAGGTTTTAATGTTACTGTAAGGAAGCAAGTCGGACAGGGGCTTACACCCCCTATCCGACTTGCCCTGCGGGGCTAAACACAGGTAAAACCTGCTTTAACAAAGAATCAAAGATTATAACGAGTTATAACAAAATTATAATCCAACATATAAATCACTGATTTACAAATACAATAATTATAAAATGAACAAGAAAAGTATCCTAATAAATCAAAAATATCATAACGACTTAAAGTTACTTTCTCAGACTTTAAATCTACCATTAGGTGCTCTTGTAGAGCATATGATATTGTATTTCAAAAAGACTGGAATTGATCCAAAAGATGCTTCAAACAAAAACCCTTCTGTGATGGTAAAAGCATTAGACAAAAGGATAGTTTCTTTCCTGAAAGTACAAGAAAGAGACATTCTAAAGCCAATGCGAAATGAAGTCTACTCGTATTCAAAAGAGCAGCAAGCGAAAATAGAAAGCCTGACTCAATCACTCAAAGAATTATTAGATAAAATGAATGGTGCAGATAAAGACAGAACACAACTTGTGCAACAGGAATTGATTAAACAACAAAACTCTATTCTGACTATTGCTCAAAATTTAGATCCCAAAAACAGATCAGGATTAACAAGCCAAATCAAAGACATTTTTAAATGATGCCAATTAGTAAACCACATAGTAGTGCAGGAGGAAATAATACTGGAAGTAGTGCAAATCTTGTAGAGTATCTAGATAAAGAAAATCAAGAACTAGATAAGCTTGCTTTGAATGAAAAGGATAAGGAAAAAGGACAGGAACACCTCGACAGAAAACAAGGTTTTTTTTCTCATGAGAATGATCATCATTCTAGAATCGATGTGCGAGATACTATTGACCAAAACAAAAGGAAATTAGGACAAAATGATGCAAAATTCTATGCCCCAACAATCAACTTTAGCAAAGAGGAATTAAATCATCTTACACAAAAAGCAACGAATGGTCGAGAAATACAAAATGTATCAGAAATGAGTAAAAGCGAATTTGATAAATACAATCAAAACCTTAGAGAATATGGTCGATCGGCTATGAATAATTATGCTGAGAATTTTAATCGACAAGAGAAAGGCTTAAAACATGGTGGCGATTTGGTCTACTTCGGTAAAATAGAACATCAAAGAAAATATAAAGGTACAGATCCCGAGGTTTTAAATGGTAATGCAAAGTCGGGAGAAAACAAACCAGGACTGCAATCTCATATACACATTATCGTGAGCAGAAAGGATAAAACACAACGATTAAAGCTTAGTCCAGTAGCTAATGAAAAAAACACAAAACGCACTATTGGTAAAAATAACTACACGGTTGGTTTTGATCGCAAAGAATGGATCAACAAAAACGAGAAAACCTTTGATCAAAAATTTCAATACCAGAGAAAGGAAGTAGAAAAATTTGAAGTTCAAAATACTCTCAAAAACGGATCTCCCGAAGAAAAGTATAAGATTCAAAACAGAATCGAAAAAGAGAAAGCACAAGAAATGTCTAACACTAAATCCCTAGAATTATGATTTCAATCGTATTAAAACTAGCCAAATATGTAATTTATCTATCCATCATCATGGTGCCCATTGCTTGGATAGGTTTAGGAATTACCCGTATGATAATGTCTGAAGAATCGGAATTGTCAATTCTTTATCAGGCATCATTTATGATACATCCGATATTAATATTTATTCCTATTACAAAGCTAGCCAAGAGATTCTTTAAATCTTTACTCATCACTAGTGTTTTTCTAATTATTGAAGGTCAAGCTTGGACTATGCTACTCGGTTTAGAAAAAATCGAAAATGCAGAGTCAGGGCACCAAATATATTTAGCTGTAAATGCATTTTTGATTCTTCTATCCGTATTAATTTTTGCTTTTAAAAGAAAGACAACAAGTAAAAAGAAGTCTGAAAAATCTATTGCAAACCCTTCGAGAATAGTATTTGATGCAAAGCCAAACAAAGTTTATTTAGACAATCCTGCAAGAGGTATATATATTCAAGGTGGTGCAGGATCTGGTAAATCTGAAAGTATTTTCAAACCCATCATCAGAAAATTTGTAGAACAATCATATTCTGGAATACTATATGATTTCAAGAGTGGAGAACTTACAAAATATCTATACTACTACATTAACCATTTCCAGAGTTCTACTGAAGCTTATTTTATTGATTTCAAAAACCCATTAAAAAGTAATCGGGTAAATCCTTTACACCCTGCATACTTAATGAAATCGGCTTATGCCTTTGAGTATGCCGAAGTAATCATAAATAATCTATTGCCTGAGACTATCAAAGAGCGTAAGTTTTGGGATCGAGATGCGCAGTCTATTCTAACAGGTATCATTTGGTATATCAAAAAAAACCATCAGGAATACTGTAGTCTGCCACATATTATAGCATTAATCCTAGAAACAGACACTAAGACATTACTTGACAAGGTAAGCTCTGATCCAGAAACTGCAGGAATGGTAGTAAGTCTAAGACAGGCTATGCAAAGAGGTGCTGAAAAGCAAGTTGCAGGGGTTATATCTACTTTGCAGACAGCTTTATCTAGATTAAATACACCAGATATTTTTTGGTTGCTTACTGGTGATGACTTGACACTAGATTTAAACGACCCGAGTGAACCTAAGTTTTTATGTATTGGAAATGATAGTACATTACCTAGTACGTATGCTCCTGCCATTTCATTAATCATATCTGTATGTACAAGGCTGATGAATCAACCTGATAAGCATCCAAGTGCATTAATTCTTGACGAAGCTCCCACATTATATTTACCAAACATAGAACAATTACCTGCCACAGGGCGAAGCAATAAAATATCAACTGTATTTGGAGTACAGGATTTTAGTCAAACTGTAGAAAAATACGGACAGGATAAAGCACAAGTATTACTATCCAACTTAGGAAATCAATTCTATGGAAGAACTTCTAATGCTAAAACTGCAGAAATGATTAAAAGCTTGTTTAGCAAAGAAGATAAAGTGTATTGGGCTAAAAATAGGAATACAGGATCTTCTGGCACCATGGTACACTTCAATACAAATGATGGAAGAGGGAAAAGTCAAAGTATCCAGGAAAGAGATCGGGTAAAAATCAGCGAAATACTCAAAGCGGAACCAGGGCAATTCTATGGACTTATAGCCGAAGGTAAGCCGCGTGAATTTATCAAACATCAATTTAGCTATGACAAAACAGAAGTTCATAAAGATGTCATTAAAACAAGAGCTGCAGATCAATACTTGCTTGATTTCAATTACTCCAAAATCATTCAAGAAGCAAAAAGTATTCTATCTGATGAAAAAGTACAATCTGGATTAATAGATCTCTGAAAACAAATACACAAATCAATAAAAATCACACATATGAAAAACACAATTTTATGGGGATTACTTCTATTGAGTAGCCTTAATCTATTCGCACAAAAATCGGAAGATCAAACAGTAGCATTGCTTGAAACCCTAAAAGAAGAAAATGAGAAATTGCTTACCGGTCTATACGATTTAAAAGAAAGCATTCTCGAAGTAGGACTAAAAAAGCAAGCATTTTCTATTCTGGGAGGATATTCAGAGAACGGATTTTCAATTTTAGGGAGCTACAGTTATTATAATAGCAATGCTGAAAAAAGAAAAAACAACTTTTTAGAACTGAGCTTTTTAGCATCATTTCTAAAAGAGAAAGAATCCGACTACAATATTTCTATAGATCAATACACTCTAAATGCAGGATATTTTGTGAAACTGCCAATACTAAGTGCAGCTAACAAACAATTCGTAATTGCAATGGGTGCAGGAGGCATAATAGGTTATGAAGATATTAATAAAGGTGAGCTTCAATTGTCAAATGGAGCTATGATAACAGATGAAAGCAAAGTCATTTATGGTGGATTTGGAGGTCTCGATGCAGATATTCATATCTCCGAAAGATTATCCTTAAACACTAAAACCAATATATACTACCATGCTAATAGTGACATAGGCAAAACAAAATTCTTTGTGGGTCTAGGTCTAAAATATTCAATTCTTAAAAATCAAGCACAATGAAAAAATCAATCTTAATTTTGTTCGCATTATCATTTATAATAAGCTGTGAACCAGTCGAAGTAAACGTAAAAGATTCATTTGATTTTCAAATCAAAAGTCAATACCTATCTATTAACAAAATCAACACCGAAATACTCACTTTTATCGATATTGTTCCTAATCATATTGTAGAAGGTACTACCTATACCTTCGAATATGAAATACAAGAAGGAGAAGGCTTCTATAAACTAGAAAATAGTATTCTTTCGCCAGGGCAACAGTATGAATTCACCGATCTTGAGATTATTCCAAAGTATGTTGCTAAAACAGAAGGACAACATCAAGTTAAGACCTTTTTGGAAAACGATAAAGGATTACGAAAAGAACATAAACTAGCTTATCAAATTGTAAAAGAAGACTTTGATTTCACTATTACTTTTGAGAAAAATGAGAATTATGTTAATGAATACACGGATTTTATTCTTCGCTTAGATACAACAAAAAATGAAGAAGGAGCAACATACAAAGCTTATTTCAAAAATATTGATGGTGAGTTGATATTATTAGACAATGAAGAGAGTTTTAGACAAAATGATTTTTTTGAAATAGAAGGAGAAGTTATTCAAGGAAGATTTAAGTCACTAGAAGTTGAAAATAAAGAAGTAGAATTTATTATAGAATCCTCCAACGGTATTATAAAGTCTCAAAAGGTTGAATATACATCTTTACAAACGGACTTTGAAGTAACTATAACCCCAACCCCTCTTAAAGGAAATTACCGTTATGGAATTGAATTTAGAATGCTAATCTTACCACCAGATAATTTAGAGCAAGAAATCAACTATTCAATGTACTTCACATCTATAGAATTAGGTGATTTGTATATGACGATATATAATTTTGGTGAAGAAATAAATACCACTCCAGGCTTTGAAGTTGACCTAACTACTGAGGCAAACAATTTACTTGGATGTAAGCTAATAGAGCTAGGTGTAGGATCAGCAAGAACAGGTACTATTACTCTCTTTTTTAAAGATTCAAATGGAGCTAAATACGAGACTACCGCTAATGTTGAATTTTATGACTGATAGCTAGAGTTAATTCTTTTTAAACCAGCTTATCTTGTTCAGCTTCACAAAATTCCCGTTAAGGCCTATACAGGCACTTACCATAAATCTTTGCTTGCTTCACTGCGCTAAGTTGGTCTGAAAAACTAAAACACCATATAGAATAAAATCGTTTTTAAAATCAAAATACCACAATATGAAAACTACCATAATAACATTATTAATGCTTTGTATAAGCTTTATCACATTAGGTCAGGAATTAAAGCATCAAGAAATCAAATCAAAATTATATACGGCTGTAGAAGCTAACTTCCCTGTTCGTTTTAATTCAATCAAATCATTTCGACAAGTCTTTTATCAAAAGTGTGATCGGTTTCCCAAGCATTGTCAAAAATTAAAGTTTGATACGATTACTGACTTTAGAATTATCGAAATAATAGCTGGTCATTTCGAAGAAGAAGTAAATGAAATTGATTTTGTACCACCAAAGTATTATCGAATTAATGCTTCCCTTGATTTCGCATATAGTGCTGAGAATATAAGTCACTATGGTACTGCTATTTTAGAATGTACAATCAAAAAGATTATCGATGGATATGAGATTGATTATATCAAAATCAAGGGGCGTAAAAGTATGCATGAATATTATGAACCCATTCAAGACCCTGAGTATTATGTTTTGAATCGATTAGACATTAATAAATAACTAAAAAAGATAACAATGAAAAAGATAATAGCTACATTAATCTTATTTACTACGCTAAGTATGACCTCTCAAGGACTTAGTTATGATCGCATTAAAGAAAAAGTTAACACTTCTATACAGCATAACTTATCGAGGATAAAAGTTTTACTGAATAAATATGATTCAACTAAAAGTTTTGAAACATCAAATATCAGAATTTTAGAAGTGAAGCCCTTAGCCCAAGGATCATCCATTTTTGAAGACTTAGGAATTGGTTGTGACGATTATTTGGTGTTGTCTTCTTTGGAATTCATTACTAATCACGGCAATTTTAGATCATTAATAACTGAATTCAAAATGAGTAAAATTTTGGATAGCTTCGAAATCAATTATATCAAAGCTATTGGTATATGTGATCCTGACGGTAAATATAATTGTCTAGAAGATGATAACTTATACATTTTAGAAGAGTTGGCATATCATTGTGATTTTGAAGGTAAAAAAGCAGCTAATGAGTAAAATATTTTTTACTGCAGATCATCATTTTGGTGATGCTAATATCATAAAACTAGCTAAACGGCCTTTTGAATCTGTAGATGAAATGAATGAGATTATGATACATCGTTGGAATGAAAAAGTCTCAAACGAAGATCATGTATACCATTTGGGAGATATTACAAAATCCTATGCATCATGTAAACTTTTAGAAATTCTAAATCAGTTACAAGGAAAGATTCATTTAGTAAAGGGTAATCATGATACATTTAATGAGGACTGTAGAAGCAGGTTCGAATGGATAAGACATTATCATGAATTAAAACTACCAGATCTCAACTCTGTGAATAATAAACTCATTGTATTAATGCACTATCCAATGATGACCTGGAGGGGTAAACATAGTTTTTCATTTCATTTATATGGTCACTCTCATGGTAAAGCTCCATCGTTTAAAAAACGTTTAGCAATAGATGTGGGGGTAGATTGTCATAACTTTTATCCGATTTCGTATGAAGATATCATTGATATTATGGATAAGAAAACATGATAAAATGCCCCCAAATGCACGTGGTTTTTTGAGTTCACATTTGCAAGATATTTACTTTTTTAAAACCACGTGCATTTTGGTACGCTTTTAAAGTCAAGTTCATTCATGATAAATAAGATTAAAGGTTTTTTGCCGTTCATTTCATAGTATTAGTTTTGGTAGATTGGGGCTGCGCGCTACGCTTGCTAAAATTAATTTTAATTATAATTACACTAAGAAGAATGGTGTTTAGAACTAATATTTATTCTATCTCTATATTCGATACCTAACAACATTGGATAATAAGATAAAATATCTTTATTATCAATATAGTCAATTTGTTTTTTCCCGTCAATAAAAAATATTTCGTTACCTGTTGCATCTTGAAAATTACCCTTAGTTTTCATTGTTCCAACAACACTAACATCTACAATAAAACCATCAGGTAAAGTAAGCCAAGCATGTAGATGAATACCTTTTGAATGAAAGTCTGTATTTTTCAGTCTATACTCTAGCTTTTCCAAGGATTCATAAAACATTTTTTCCTTATTATCATTTCTTATTAGACTACCAAGAGTTATTATAGAATCAATACCTAATTCATTCTTTATAGCTTTTTGAGCTGCCAAAGAAGAACTAAAACATTTACTAATAGTACTTCCATGTTGTGTGTTACTCTTAATCAATACTTTATGTATATCTTCACGTGGTTCATTAACGGAAAGACAACTAAATTCATTATCGAAGTTAAAATTTGGAATTTGTAGACCGAATTTCGTATTATTATTTCTAGCCTTCTCAAAATTCAAAAGATAATCAAAATCACTATCCTTACTTTTCTTTCGATAATACTCATCCCTACTATCTAAAAAATTTACATAATCTGACATATTCTAAAAATATATAATAATTCTTATTCAGATTAACCAAAGTACTAAACTTTAAGTCTTGATCCAACTTAAATATAATAGAGTAGGCTTGATCCGATCCCTTGACCCTTCATTTTCCCCCTATTCATCCCCCTAAAAAAGTAAAATCCCTTTAAAAACAAATGTTTTAAAGGGATTTAAGTTGGTCTACTAGGGCTCGAACCTAGACTCTTCTGTACCAAAAACAGACGTGTTGCCAGTTACACCATAGACCAATACGCGAATGCGGATGCAAATTTAAAACTTTCTTTTATGTATACAAACATTTTCGAAAAATTATTTCAAAAAAATGTTAGATTATGTTTTGAAAACTTACTCCTCATAACTTAAAACATAAACTTCTGTTAAGCGTTTACTAAAAAAATAAACGCGAAAGTATTTTTATTACTAAATTCGCCACAAGTTATAACCAGATAAAGATTTTATGAATACATTCAACTTTACCAAGTGGAATAAAATATTAGGTTGGGTAGTTTTTGCTATAGCACTACTTGTATACTCGATGACAGTAGAGCCTACAGCTAGTTTTTGGGATGCAGGCGAATATATAGCTACTTCATCAAAGTTACAAGTCGGCCACCCCCCGGGAGCACCATTATTTCAAATGATAGGAGCTTTTGCATCAGCATTTGCTTCAGACTCAACTCAGATTGCACTTATGGTCAATATGACCTCTGCTGTTGCCAGTGCCTTTGCCATACTATTTATGTTTTGGTCTATTACGATCCTCGTAAAAAAAATAATACTAAAAGACGAAGAGTTTACAAAAGGCAGAGCAATAGCTGTTCTTGGTAGCGCATTGGTTGGTTCTTTAGCGTTTACATTTACAGATAGTTTTTGGTTTAATGCTGTCGAAGCAGAAGTATATGCCATGGCAACTTGTATATTATCCGTTCTTTTTTATTTGGGATTATTATGGGAACGCGATATGCACACTCCAAGAGGCAACAAATGGCTTATTTTAATATCTTTTGTTGTAGGTCTATCCTTTGGTGTTCACTTTATGGGGCTTTTATCAATTCCTGCTATAGGACTACTTTATTATTTTAAAAATTATAAAGAAATCACATTAAAAAATTTCATTGCTGCCAATGTAATTGTAGTGGCTATTCTACTCTTTATTTTCAAGTTATTACTACCCTCTACTTTAAAATTCTTTGGTTTTGCTGAAGTATTCTTTGTTAATTCTGTCGGGCTCCCTTTTAATTCAGGAACCATAATTGCCGGACTTATTATTATCGCAGCCTTTTACTATGCTATAAAATATACTCGAAAAAAGGAATATCCACAATTGAACACATTATTACTATGTGTTCTATTTATCCTTGTTGGATTTTCAAGCTGGATTATGCTACCCATTAGAGCAAACGCAGGTACAGTAATTAACGAAAATAACCCTAATAATGCCCGAGAACTACTAGCCTACTATAACTTAGAACAATATCCTGAAACTCATCTTTTTTATGGACCACAGTTTACAGAAATCTACTCTCAATTAGACGAAAATAACCCGTATGAAGATGATAAACCTAAATATGAAAAGGATGAAAAAACAGGCAAATACATCATCGTTAACGATTGGAAAAATGCGAGACAAAATCTAGATAATGCTCACAAAGCAATATTACCCAGAATGTGGAGCACAGAGCACATTGCTAATTATATGGAATTTACCGGGCCAATAAAATTCACCATAAAACCAGAATACCAAGATCAAGACGAACTATTAAACGCTGTTACTCAATTTAGAAGAGAATATGCCAATGGAAAGTTAGACAACGACGATTATCATAAGTTTCTTCAGTCGTTTGGCAATTATCTTACTGTAGAAAAACCTTCTTTCTGGGATAATATCACCTACTTATTTGATTATCAAATGGGATATATGTACTGGCGTTATTTTATGTGGAATTTCACCGGAAGGCAAGACGATAATCAAGGTAGACTTACTGATTTAGAAGGAAACTGGTTAAGTGGCATTACATTTATTGACGAAGCACGTTTAGGCTCACAAGACAATCTACCTAGTGATGCATTGAAGAATAAAGCGCGTAACACCTATTACTTTTTGCCATTTTTATTAGGCCTCATAGGGTTTGTTTTTATGTTTCAACGAGATAAGAAAAATTTTTGGGTACTCCTTGTCTTTTTCCTGTTTACTGGTTTGGCACTTAAAATATACCTAAACGAGAGACCTTTTGAGCCTAGAGAAAGAGATTATGCCTTGGTAGGCTCATTTTATGTATTTGCTATCTGGATAGGATTTGGAGTTTATGCACTATTCGATTTATTGAAAGAATACTTAAAACCAAAACTTCTGGCTCCTATTATTACTGTAGTTTGCCTACTAGCTGTCCCTGTATTATTAGCTTCAGAGAACTGGGATGATCATGATCGTTCTAACCGTTATACAGCACAATCTATGGCAAAAATGTATTTGCAATCTTGCCAGGAGGATGCTATTCTTTTTACCATTGGAGACAATGATACGTTTGCATTATGGTATGCACAGGATATTGAAGGATATCGAACCGATGTAAGAACCGTAAACACAAGCCTTTTTGCAACCGATTGGTACATCGATCAGATGAAAAAAGCGGCATACGACAGTAAACCCATACCTTCTCAATTAACACATGAGTTCTACAGGTGGGGGAACAATGACGCCATATATTTCAAACCAGTGACAAAAGACACCATGTTGATCAAGAACTGGATGCGATGGATTGAGAGTAGTGATCCAAGAACCAAAGGCGACTTACAAAGTGGAAAAAAAGTTAATACATTTCCTTCTAAACACATTAGAATCCCTGTAGACAAAGATGCTGTACTTAGAAATGGAATTGTATCTCCAAAAGATGCTGATCTTATCGTTCCTTATATCGATATCCATTTAAAAGGCGACTTATTATTCAAAAACCGTTTGTTAATGCTTGATATTCTAGCCAATAACAACTGGGAAAGACCTATCTATTTTACTGGCGGAAGCTACGGTGATGATGACTTCTTGTGGATGAAAGATTATTTACAATTAGACGGAGTAACCTACAAATTAGTTCCTATTAGAACTAAAGTAGATAAACGCAATCCTTTTGAAATGGGTAGGATTGATAGTGATCTTATGTATAAAAATGTAAAAAGCTGGGATTGGGGCAACAGCAATGACCCAGATATATATCATGACCCTGAAACCAGAAGAAATGCGATCACATATAGAAGTAATTTAGCAAGATTGGTAGAAACATTAATCCAGGAAAATAAAAAAGAAAAAGCTAAAGAAATTATAGACCTGGCGATGGAAAAAATGCCTATCGAACATTATGAATATTACACGCTATTAGAACCATACGTGACGGGGTACTACCAGGTAGGAGAAAAAGAAAAAGCACGTGATCTTTGGAATAAAATTGCTAAAAAATATCAAGAACAACTAACTTACTTTGGAAGCCTTGAACTAAAAGATCAGTACTATTATGCCGAAGATATTGTAACCAATGTAGAACGTTATCGAAGTGTTGTAGATCTATTATTGATCAACCAGGATCGAGAAATGGTAGAAGAAAAAGCAGAGGAGTTCAACAAATATTTAAGATTATTTACCAGACTATACTCCTCAGATGAAGAATATGATAACGAAGAAGCCATACAAAAACAAGAAGAAGATCTAATTAAGGAGTTTCAGAATCAGGAAAAGGCAGTAGACACCTTAGACTCGCTATCAAACTAATCATAAAAGGTGAGTCTTATTAAGGCTTACCTTTTATTAATGTATATACTATCTTTGATTCCAAATAAAACGCCCAATATTGTAAAACGCCTTTTCTCTGATTATACTTGGGATTTCTACGCTGAAAGTCAAAAGAAAATCTACTTCACTTTTGATGACGGACCTATCCCAGATGTAACAGAATTTGTGCTTGAACAACTCAAAGAATACAACGCTAAGGCCACTTTTTTTTGTATCGGAGATAACATTCGAAAGCATCCAGATATTTTTGCCAAAATCCTATCAGAAGGACATGCTATAGGCAATCACACTATGAACCATATAAAAGCATGGGGTAGTAATTCAAAAACATATATTGACAATACAAATGCTTGTAATCATATTATCCTAAAACATGCTAATACCTATACTACACAACTTCTATTTAGACCTCCCTATGGACAGATAAGCCTTTCCAAGTTTAAATTACTTATCAAATTAGGGTACAAAATCATTCTTTGGGATGTTTTATCAAAAGATTGGGATAAAACCGTATCTCCTGAGCAATGTTTGCAAAATGTAATCCAAAATACGGTACAAGGGAGTATTATCGTTTTTCACGATAGTATAAAAGCTTCAAAAAATCTAAGGTTTATGTTACCAAAAGCCTTGGCCTATTTTAAGGAACAAGGGTTCTTATTAGATAAGATTGAATATTAAACATATTCTTTCATAAGACCTATCAAAGTATTAGCATCCTGCTCCCCACTCTGTCTCCAGACCATCTCACCTTCTTTATATATCATTAATGTTGGTAGTCCTTTGATACGAAGTGCTGTAGCAAGCTCTTCATTCTTGTCTACATCAATTTTCACAACTTTTCCTTTATCTCCAAGCGCTGCTGCCACATCCTTTAACACGGGATGCATCGCTAATGAAGGTTCATTCCATTCGGTATAAAAATCCAATAATACCGGAATATTAATCCCAATTATATCTCCAAACTTTGACATGTTCAAAAACTTTTATGTTTAGATCTTTTTTATTAATTCACAGATCATTAAACGATTGTAAATATAATACTTTCTATGGATTAAGATGGTTGCTTACCTTTTCTTAATTCAATAACTGTAATTTCTGGCCAAATACCTACCCTTCCAGGAAAAGCATGAAATCCAAACCCTCTATTCACGTTTAGATAACGACCCATTTCATTATACATACCTGCCCACTGCTTATATACATATTGTACAGGGCTCCATCGTATAAATCCTGGAATCTCGATTCCGAATTGAAACCCATGTGTATGACCGCTTAGTGTAAGGTGATAATGATTCGTATGTTTCTTTACTTCATATTCCCAATGTGAAGGATCGTGGCTAAGTAATACCTTAAAATCTTCTGGAGTCACTTTTTCAGAAGCCTTCTCCAAATCACCAGCTTTTTTGAAATTATGTCCCCAATTTTCTACTCCTATTATCGCAATACGTTCTCCATCCTTTTCTACAAAAGCACTATCATTAAGTAACAGATTAAAATCGATTTTAGTATGAACCTCTTTTATCGCCTCAAAATTAGCTTCTTTTTCTGCCTCACTATCCCAGGTAACATATTCTCCATAGTCATGGTTTCCTAAAACTGAATATTTACCATGCTCAGGAGTTTTGATTCGTTTAAATGTATCAATCCAATCATCCATCTCTTCTGCCACAGTATTGACTATATCACCAGTAAAAAGAAGCAGATCTGTTTCTTGTTCGTTAATCAAATCCACAGCGTATTCAATTTTTTCAGGATCATCAAAACTACCGGAATGAATATCAGAAATCTGAGTGATCCGAAATCCATCAAAGGCAGTTGGCAAATCATCATAATGTAACACATGGTGTATTACTTTAAAATTATATTTTCCTTTAAAAATACCATGTAATAATCCAGCAAAAGGGATTGCGGCAACACCAATAGCAATCTGACTTATAAACTTTCTGCGATCAGGGAGATACTGGGTTGCAGTGCCTTCAAAAAAAGTATTAGTAAGATACGTATACCCTGCTATACATATCCTGATAATATCCTCACCAAACATAAACAACACAAGGATTAATTTTGGAACCAAGGTAAGTAATAACAAACCACTAGCTCTTAAGGTATACTTTGTAGGTCCTATACTCCTGTCGTAATTTGCAAAAATGTAAATAGCATATCCCAAAATCAGTAAAGACAAAACCAGATATCCTATTTGAAGCCATTGATTCTTAGTTATGGTTTTTATAGCTTGAAATGCATAAATCTCAAGAAGAACGTATAAAATTAAAGGTAGTAACCAGCGCATAAAATATTCAAATGTTTTAACAGAGCAAAACTATCCCTCCTTTTTAATTTCTTACTGTTTTTAAGTAAAAATTAACGATATAATACACTTAAATAACAAAACGCTTGAAAAGACGTTATCTTATAAAATCATAAATCTTAATGATTTCTTTTTAGAAGTATGATTATTATTTGTAACTTCGTTTAGATATTATTATATATATTTAAGATTAAATTAAAGAAATCAATTTTTATATAAAGGATTATAACCGTATTTACAACAGTTGATACATTGTTATCAATTTTATTTTGGGGCGAAATGCCGTCAGTTTATGACGGCATTTCTTTATTTATATATCCTGATCAATTCTCTTGTGACAACCAATTCAATTTCACATCAAACTCATCTCTAATCGCTCATTTATCATTTAATTACTATACATTTCATTTCAAATTAGATCTAGTGCTCTAAAATGAACCACTATGGACTTGAAGTCCATAGTTTCAGGCTCGTGACTTAAAGTCACCCAATGGTCATTTCTCTAG
>CANLYR010000007.1 GCA_947495425.1 uncultured Aquimarina sp. | reverse complement strand
GGTATTTCGAAGAGAAGCTCTTCGATAGACTTGTAATTGCTGGAATTACAGGATTATGATTAAAAACGGATATTCAAATTAAATACGTACCTTTTCTTTATTTATTACGTTTTAACCGTAAAAAACGATTGTTTTTTTGTTAAAAAAATCAAAAAAAATGCTCTCAAACTCCCTATGGCTAGTAGGATTCACTGTTTTTCTTAAATATTTCATAAAAAAAAGTCAATATTATATGTCTAAATTTAATGTAATTAATACAAAAAAGTTGTATATTGTCGTAGATTTAATGTTTTACAACGATTAAAAATCATTTAATGTAATCTAAAACTTACATTTTTAAAAATAAGGTTTAACCCTAAAACCAAACAATATGAAAACATTTTTACCCCTATTATTCCTGTTTGTAACAAGTGTCTCACTTGCAAACACAAAAATTGACATTTCTTACAAATTAATGTATGTAACGCATAACACTATAATTAACGGTTTAGATGAAAATACCGAAGAAGGTGTTATATTTATAACAGAAAGTCTACATCTAGAAGCTGGAGCCAATATTAAGGTAAGAAACGCATGTCTGATAATTCTTGGAAATCTTACCGGTACAGGAACAATTGATGTTGATAGTACAGCAACTGTAACTCTTGAAGGTGAAGAACAAGGAAGAATCACATTTACCAATAAATTTCTTGCAGACGATACTTGTCAGCAAAGTACAGATCAAAAAACGTTTAGACATATAATAGAAGTACCTCAAGGTCTTAAATATAGCCTATATACAATTTCTGGAAGATTACTAGACAAAGGAGAGGTAGATGATTATATTCAGTATTTAGTTGACCCAAAAGAATATTTAATTAAAGTAGAAGGTTATAAATTAAAAAAGTACATTTTTAAAGGATAACCAATCATTAAAAGTAAGGTGTGAAATCCACGATATCTCATTATCGTGGATTTTTTTTAATTTTATCTAAACTCCAAAATTCTCTTTTCTTAATTTAAAGAACTCATCTCGAGTAATTGTTTGAAGCCGTAAAGTTTGGCTGCTGAAGTTATTGATTATAATAACTTCCTTTTAAGAACTACAGATTAGATGCTAAAAAAAAGATACTGTTTCAGTTGTTTCCCTAGAAAAGCTTAGAAAAAATCATTATCTTGTAAGGTAAGATTAAGCGCTATAAAAAGAATGTAAACTAAAATAAAAATCAGGCCATGAACAAAAAAAACATTTCAGTCTGCAAAAAATATATCATTCCTTTATTGTTTATTTTTTTTAGCATAGGATATTCAATAAACACACATGCATATGTTTATACTCAGGACATAAGTACACTGGATCAAACTAGTTATAATGAATATAAAGGATTAGTTGTCGACGTAGAAACAAATAAACAACTTGTTTCTGTATCTATTTCGGTAAATAATACCAATATAACGACAGTTACTAATGATGAAGGAGAATTTCTATTAAAAGTTCCCAAAGAGATTACCGATGGTAAAATAACAGTTTCGCACCTTGGATACAATGATAAAATCGTAAGCTTATCAGAATTTGGAGATTCAACATTAAAAATAAAACTTGGTTTATCGGTAACAGAACTTTCAGAAATTAATATTGATCCAAGAAATCCCGAAGCTATAATACGAGCCGTAATGAAGAAAAAAGGAAGTAATTACTTTAATGATAATACCATTATGACTGCCTTTTATAGAGAAACCATAAAAAAACGGAGAAGCTATGTGTCGCTTTCTGAAGCTGTAGTTGATGTATATAAAAATCCATACGAGTCTTCAAAAACAGATATTATTAAACTCTATAGAGCTCGAAAAAGCGCAGATTATAAAAAATTAGATACACTAACAGTAAAATTACAAGGAGGACCGAGCAGTACACTCTATATAGATGTAATGAAAAACCCTGAAGTTCTTTTTACTGAAAAGATGATCGAAATTTATGAATTTGAATTTGATAAATCAACCAAAATTAATGATCGTTATATATATGTACTAAAGTTCAAACAGCGTCCTAATATTCAAGAACCTATGTATTATGGTAAATTATATATTGATTCTGAAACATTAGCAATGACCAAAGCCGTTTTTAGTCTTAATATGGAAAATAAAGAAGAGGTTAGTCGAATGTTTGTTAGAAAAAAGCCAAGAAATGCTAAAGTACAACCCACAGAAGCCACTTATTCGATAGATTACAGGCAAAGTAATGGAAAATGGTATTATGGCTATGGTAGAATTGATCTAGCTATAAAAATCAATTGGAAAAGAAGGTTGTTTAATTCGGTATATAAATTAAATGTGGAAATGGCGGTTACTGATTGGAAGAAAAATATAGAAGATGAAACTCTAAAGCCAAAAGACAGATTAAAATCTTCGGTAGTGATTAGTGACGAAGCCTCTGGATTCTCTGATCCTAAATTCTGGGGCGAATATAATGTTATAGAACCAGAAAAATCTATAGAATCTGCCATCAAAAAAATACAGAAACAATTACGAAAACTGAACTAAAAAAATCTTCATAAAACTAATATATAAAAAAGAGCGTGTATACACGTTCTTTTTTAGTTTTCAATTTAGTTACGTTATCAATATTGATTCACCCTATAATTTCAGTACTTTTGTCATCAATAAACTCTTATAAAACCACCGGAATATTCAAATCTCAACTATCGAGTAAAACAAAAAAAATGCAACATAAACTGGATATTTGTAGTCTTTTACTATATAATTTATATTTTCAGAATTAAATAATGCAAAAAATACTAGTTGCTGTACTTTTTTGGATCACACTCAATACGGTATTTGCACAAAAACCGATCGACTCTCTTCAAGCAGCAGAAGATTTTGAGGTTTTAGAAAATATCCTAAAAAAAGGACATCCAAGCCTATATACATATATGAGTTCAGATGATCTTGATCTTCTTTTTAAAACAGCAAAAAAATCACTATCGTCAGCAACAACAGATATAGAAGTATTTAAAAAAATGGTTGCCATAGGTGATAAAATTAAAGATGGAACTCTTTTATTTTTTGCTCCTAAGAGTATTAAAACTGATCAATATTTTTTCCCATTGATTCTAAAAAGTATCAATACCGAATTGTATACAGATACAGACGATTTTGGAATTCCTGTGGGTTCAAAAATTGACCGAATCAATCAAAAGAATGTTTCTAAAATATTAGAAAAACTGAAGAAATATGCACCGTCCGACGGATTCAATCTCACACGAAAATATAGAAGCATAGAATCAAAATTTGGATTCTATTATATATATGAGTATGGTATTGAAAAACAGTTTTGTATTGATTACACAACGCCAAACGGTGAAAAGCATCAAATAACTCTGGCTGCAGAACCGCAGGTTACCGTAAAATTGAGAAGTGCTAAGCGCAACTCATACTTTGCCAAGTATCATCAACAAGATGCTTTCGATTTCTTCACTACTAACATTACTAATAAGGATCCGTTTGTTTACTATAAGAATGAGTTAAAAACAGCGGTTCTTATAGTCAATTCTTTTGCAGGAGACGTTGCGCTATTTAAGGCAAAATTAGAAAATATTTTTAAAGAAATTGAAGAAAAAAAGATAAGTCACCTCATTATTGATGTACGAAACACCGATAGCGGTTTTAGACCTAATGCAATACAATTATTTTCATGCATTGCAAAAAAACCCTTTAGGCAAATAACTAATGAATATGTTGTTTCGCTCTCTGTCCCAGAACGAGAACATGCCACCAGAATATTTTTGAATGAAAAAGAGTTTTTAAAAACCAAATATAGTAATCACCCCCAGTATGATGGTTGGAAACTTACTTTTGATGATCTTGAAACCATTATGGTACCACTAAAAAACAGATTTAAAGGTAAAGTATATGTATTAACCTCGGGCACCACTTTTGCTACAGGTGCAACCTTTGCTCTAGATGCAAAAAATGATCCAGATATTACACTGATTGGCGAAGAAACAGGCGGGGGATATTATTTTACAAATGGTAGGTTTCCTGTCTATTATGAACTACCCAATTCTAAAATTGGTGTACTCCTATCTATGGTACAAATAAACCAGTATACAAAAGACAAGACCATACCTGTAGGATCTGGCATACCACCAGATAAACATATCAAACTTTCAATAGAAAGCTTAATCAACGGTAAAGATCCTCAACTAGATTATGTTTTTAGATTGATTAAAGGATAGTGTTGCAATTAATTGAGATTAAATTCAAAACTATCAAAAAGCTTTTTGACAATTTTATACCCAAATGACCAGAATAATAGTATCTTGACTTGAAGTAAATTTACATCAAATATAATCTCACCGTGAAATATATTGAAATATTAGTTAAGCTCCGTAAAATTATCCGTTCAATAAACCTGGAAAGCAAAAAAATTGAAAAAGAATTGGGGATTAGCATACCACAACTTCTGGTTTTGCAATATCTATCTGATCAGGAAGACTACAGAGCTTTTGCAAAAGATATAAAAAAATATATCAATTTGAATGCAAGCACAGTTTCTGGAATAATTTCGAGACTAGAAACTAAGAGTCTGGTGGCAAAATTACCAAAGCCAAACGATAAAAGAGCTGTTTATATCACTTTGACCGCCAAAGGAGCCGAATTACTTCAAAAATCACCTACAACACTACAAGAAAAACTATCACACAGACTCAAAAAACTTACACCGCAACAGATTAACGAATTAGACAGAAATATCGAACTACTCACTACTATTATGGATGTAGAAGATTTAGATGCTGCTCCATTAATAACTATAAAAGAAATAACTCCAACTACCAAAGAACTATAAAAACTAGTATCAACCTTTTTTAAACTCCAATAAAAGCTTCAACTATTACATAGCTACAATGTGCAGTAGTATCTTACTATTGAATAAAATTCAAAATAGTTTGTATAGAAACTATTTTAATCATACATTTGTAAAATCCTTATAAATAAAAGGATTAATAGATTGTTTCACTAAAATTAATTATATGAATAAAGAAAAATATCTAAAAAAAGCAATCACATGGGCAAACAAGAAATCTATAGTAACACTAAGAGCCACATCTGAAGGATATGAAAATCCAAAAACATTTATCGGCAAAACTACTAAAGAAGAAATACAGCCTGATTTATCGTTTACAACTCATGGAGGAGCTAAACATTATTCTGAGGTAGCTTTGAAAGATGATAATGAAAAAAAATTAGTCGCCAAATGGAAAGTACTTAGTTTCTTGGCTGGTATGAAACGTGGGAAACTACACCTATTGGCACCAAGAGGTCACAAAGCATTTACCCAAAAAATAGTAAATCTTCATCAAATCAATGCTGTTGTGCACGCATTGTAAGTCGAAATATTCATTCTCCAAATATCATTAAAAAAATAAAGCATACACATTTATGTCTCAAAAAAACGGAATACCCGGAAATAAAGAAGATTCAAATACTTTAAGAAAAGAAATCCAATATTGGAAAGCAGAGAGAAAAGAAAAAAAATGCACAACCTTCTCAGAATTGCCATATTGGGAGATTATTAGTGCAAACTCCGCTTTATAGCAAACTCAGCACCTTATATGGGTTAATTCACAAGGATCAACCACAAATTTTTATCAAACCTTTATCAAATTTACTTTATGAAAATTATTGACATTAAGAGAAAAACTAAAACCGAAAAACGATACAGCAAAAAAATGGGGAAACTCACAACTAAAGTGACGTATATCAAAAAGCATTTTTTAGGACTACCTATTAAAACATTACATAAGTATCGCCAAACATACTATGGGGAAGTGAAAAATTGTGATGATTGTATTTTGCTTACCTGATGGTATCCGAATAACAATTTAATCTTTTTTTTAGCCCATTAGTTAAATACCTATGCTACTAGAAAATTATACAAAACCAATGCTAAAGTTTTATATAAAACAAACTCTTATTTCCTCTGAATTTTCAACTCAGCCATACAAAACTCGGCCTATATCACATACGGTTTGTAAGGCAATCTAATAACTAAGACGCTACCATTCCTAATGTATACAACTGCTCTAATGTAGGAGACTCACTTCCGCCTTCTGGTTCTAAGGTGATCCCAAAAGCTTCGGATTCATTACGATTCGTTAGGGCAAAAACTTTATTATTATTATTTTCAAAATCATCTAATACACCTAGACTTGTTGGTGTTAGAGGATTCAACTTTAATGACCACACTTGGTATACTTTTCCTGGTGGTGGTGTTGGTAAACCTACAACATCTATATAAGTCGTTTGATTTTTTTTATCCCAATATACTGCTGCATAAGCAGTAGGATCTACTTCTTGAGCTTGTAATGGGATCGCTATGATATCTTTATTCCTTATTATATTGAGTAGTAGCTTCGTTTTTGATAAATCTTCTTCGGCAACATTTATTTTTCCTTCTAATATTATTTTTTCAGTCTTATTATTAACAATCTGCTGCTGCAGTTTCTTATTTATATTAAATTGAGCAACCAGACCTATCAATAATGCTATCGAAGCCGCCCAACCCAAATATGCTGGCCAGTTACTACGCTTCTGCCCTAGCGGAATAACAGGGGCTTCATCTTTATTAAGCTCCAATTTATCCTTAATGCGATCATAAACCGCTCTTGGTTCATAGGGCGCTACAGCAGTAGATAATTGCATTAATCCAACCTCTATTTCTCGTATCTCTTTTTCTAATTCAGGATGTGCCTGCAAAACTTCATAAACGGCAGTATTTTCTTCTTCAGATAAAACTCCATATACATAAAGCTCTAAAATTCCTGATGATATATATTTTTCGATATTCATAATTATACTGCTAAGGTTTTTCGTAATGTCTTAATGCATGACCTATTTCTTGTTTTTATAGTTCCCAATGGAATTTCTAGTGCCTTTGAAGCTTCTTTCTGTGTATATCCTTTAAAAAACAATAAGTCAATTATATTCTTACACAAGGGCTCCAGTGAATCAATATATTTTTGAACGCCAATGGCATCTATTTTATGAGAAAAACTACTCTTCTCCTCTAGTATATCTACGAAATAATCATCAGATTGGTTTTGTTTGGCATTTTTATATGACTTTGATCGTGTTTTATCAATAGCTGCATTTCTGGCAATATTTAATATCCAGGTAAAGAATCTTCCTTTTTTTTCTGAATAAGATGTCGAATTATTCCATATTTTAATAAAGACATCTTGTAAAACTTCTTCAGATAGCGCCTCGTCTTTTAGTACAGCATAAATTACTCCAAAAATATTTTCAGAATACATCGCATACATTTGCTGAAATGCTCGTTCATTTTTTTGTTGTACTTGTATAATTAATTCGTTGGGCTGCATATGTTCTGGTAATTATTACTAAAATAAAAACTTAAATCTGAAAAAAATCTTTCAAATAACCTAAATTAAAAAATAATATTAAAAGGCTTCAATTTTCTAATACAAAAGCCTAAAAATAAGACTATTCAGATGTTTGAACGAAATCATGATGATTATAATTCAGGTCTAAAATTTAAAAACAGCTTAGCTTCCTAAGCATACTAATCTAATAGCCGTGTTAAAAATGATTAGTCTATATATGTATTTACACTTGTAATTAGTTTACAAGAATTATGCAACATTTGCTTAAATCGCAAGGCTATATTTTCGTCGTTAAATTTCATAGCTTCACTAATACTATTTGACAACACTAATTCTCCGATAAGATATTCAACAAAATAATTTTGATCTTCAGTTAAAAGCACATATCCGGTCATACAATGATTTATTGCAAGCTCTTTTAATTTCATTTCCTGAAAAAAAAGCAACTTAAATACAGAAATAAAAATAAATTTTAAATGTGTACACAAAAGAATTATCCTGAATACTTTTACACAGAAGTATTAACAATTTAAATTTTGATCGTTAATCAAGAGCCGAACGCTACTGGGTGCTCATCTAGAGATCGTTTATTATTTACTTGGGTACACTTTTTGATGCCATACTAATTAACCTTATATAATCTAAATTATATGTCTAAACATCAAGATGAAGAACCGATATCAATGAAAAAACAGTATTATCCTTTATTTTTGATCGTACTTGTTGTAAGTACTCTTGTCGCATGTGCGCGCAAGGAAGAATATATCCTACCAAAAAATGCTATTGAATTGCTTGCAGGCACTTCTGGTAAATCCTGGAAGTTAGCCAAACGAATGAACAACAATACTCGAATGAATATGAGAGGCTGTTTTCTTTCTTACAGAGTTACTTATCATCCACACATGCTCGTCACTGATAATAATGGCGAACAAGAGAACTGTGGCTTGTCTCTTGAAGCTAATTGGGATATTATTAAAGGAAAAAAAGCAAAATCATATATAAAATGGACAGGAGATCAACTCCCCGAGCTATTAAATATCAAAGAAAATTACAAATATTTTAAAATCTTAAAACTTACCCGAGATACGCTTAAGCTACAACATAGACATAAACAATTTTCTAGCGCAAGCACCTTTGTAGATATTTTGGTGCCTGAAAACGTGAATATAAAAGATAGGGATTTTCACTGGTAAAAGTTAAACCTTAAAAACCGATCAAAATTATTATTTTTATCGGCTGACCTAGAAACTATCTATACATTTATACTTCGCTAACGATTTAGCAACCCTATAGATTAGATATCTACATAAGTATCTCTAGACATAACAGGGTTCTATTTTTCTCAATAGCCCAATGGCTATATATTCTTTGATTTTATCAGATTTCCCTATTTTTTCAGTTTCAATGGGCACCCAGCCATCTATCTTGATCATATCGTTGGGATTACTACTAAAAAACATCTCATATTCATAGTTTTTTGCATTATTCTTATGAACAAGTGAAGAGTGAGGATTATTTTTTGTTTTATCTGCAATCCTTTTCTGAACTATTTCTATTTTGGATGCCAGATCCAAGGTCTCAGTATCTCTATGCACTTCTACGTCTAAAAACTCTGCGATTGATGCTGTAATTAATTCTTCTAAATTCATATGTATAAATTTTGGTTATAATTTATATTTTTATGCTTAAAAATTTTTAAGGACTTTTATTTAGCAGTAGAGATTAGCTTAACTAAATGCAAATATTAATTACGAAGATTGCATTTAAAAGTTAAACAAAATAATATAAACACCCTACTAAAACAGTATCAAATCTATATATAAACATTTAAAAAATAAAAATACCCCTCATAAAAATAGGGGTTACTTAAAAAAAATATGTTTTATAAAAAATATTTTGTTTAAATTAAATATTTGATAATTCAGGATTCATAAATTTTTATTTTATGCAATATGCATACTGTAAAAATTCAGATCAAAATACTGATTATTTAGAAACAGGTATTCAAATAAGGCATCTATTCGATAATTTTATCACATTCGACAAGTGGCAGTAGGAACTATTGAGAATAGCGTTATTAAAATTAGATAACTTCCAAAATAATACGTTCAAAATTATCTTTTGAAGCATCACACAAAGAACAGCTATAATCCTCTGGCAGATCTATAAACGATATTCCCTCTGGTATCATTGATGCAGTGTCCCCAACCGAGGGGTCATAAATAGTTTTACAGTCTTTGCACTGGTAAACTTCAATTTCAAGAATTTCTTTTTTGGTTTTTGAATCCTGAGATTGTACTTCTTCTTGAGTTCCTAGGTTTTGAAAATATGTTTTAGTCAATTCTAATAAAAGCCCAGGGAGATCCAACTGATCAACATCCTGAGCATAAATACTATATTTGCGTGTATTTGGGTTGAAGTTTTTAGCAAATAGAATAGTGTATGTCGGTCTAACAGTAAAATCCTGAATAGGTTGTGCTCTATTTTCTGCTATCATCACGGCAGCAAAATACCCTTTTTGATTTAGTGTCGTGGTAATCCCAAAGGTTAAACCGTACGTACTGATGTCGTTTTGATCAAAATTCATGACCAAAAACTTTTTTAGATCCAGAGCATTATTGTTATCCACAGGTAAATGCCAATTTAATTCTAAAGCAGAATGCCGCACATTGATTCCAAATTTTCCCAATAGTTTTTCTAACGCCAATTTACTTTCATTAGGAATTCCTTTTATTATAAAAGATTTCCATGGTGTTAGGCATATCTTTCCTATCCTGTGTTCTATACAAAACTCACAAAGCTTTTTAAGGAACTTTAAATCATACCGATTATTCCTCCAATATATACCAAGCCAATATTGGTTAATTCCCATCTTGTTCATCCCTTCATAATAAGGAAAAGGATTGAAATCTACCTCCAATGGTTTTTCTATTACTTTGTTATTTGTATCTAGTTTCTCGTTCAACAACGTGAATAACTCTTCAACATCATCTACGTTCTGATATACATTTTCGATTTCTTGTGCTACTTTAGCAATATCCCAAGTATAAATTAGTACCGGATAATATAGTTCTTCCCAATCTGGTAATTTTAAAAATAAGTACCAATAATCTTCGTGAGGAGAAGCGATAAAATTCAGATCTCCCGAAAACAAGGGTACAATTTGCTGTTTTGGATCTGTGATATTAATCCTTAATTGCGGAGTATATCTAAAATCTTCTAATATATATAGGTATGTTGTTCCTCTTAACCATACTGTCGCGGTAAATATATCAATAGAAACATAAGAGCAACTTATATTTTGTTGCGATGCTGTTGCAAAAAGAGAAGAATCAAAAGATTCCTGATCAGATATGTAATTTCCGCGATCATCCTGTATTGGAAAAATAATATCTTGCCTAGATCCAAAATGAAAAGTATCCAATCCAACAGTTTGAGCATAATCTATCAAACGCTGCAATTCAATCGGTGATAACACCCCTCCTTTAACATCTACCCTATGTAATGATTTTTCCTTTTCCATATTAAGCAAGTTGTAATGTATTGTTTAATACCTCTTTTACCTCTGGCTTACAACTACCACATCCTAATCCGGCACCAGTTTTAATGCATAATTCCGAAAAATCATTGCACCCGGATTTTATCACTTCTTCAAGGTTTCCATCTCCCACCTGGCTACACGAACAGATTAGTTTACCCAAAACAGGTGTACTTGGTTGTGATGATCGCAATAACTCGTCGCGTTTTTCTGATAATTCTATTTTCTCTTCGATCAGGCGTTTAAAATCTGCAAATTCATTTTTATCTCCCATCAAAATAGCACCAATCAACCGATCATCTTTAATAATGCACTTTTTATAGAAACGCTTTCTAACATCCATAAATATCACCTCTTCAAAAGAAGAATCATTTTTAGGGATGTCGATAGTGCCAATACTACAGAGATCCAAATTCTCGAATTTGAGAATATTCATGAATACAGAACCTTTATAAATGGCACTAAAATCTCCTAAAAGGTATTTGGCTACATGATCTGCTTGTTGTTCTGCCGCTGCCGTAATCCCATATAAATTCCCTTCGAATTCTGCTATTTCTCCAACAGCAAAAATAGCAGGATCAGTGGATTGAAGGTATTGATTTACTAAAATCCCGCGACGACAATCGATACCTGTTTTTTTTGCTAAATCTATATTAGGAATCGTTCCGATGGAGTACACCACGGCATTACACGTAAATGACTTACCCGATTTCAGGCTTACTAATACATCTCCCGAATCCTGGTTAAAGACTGTATCAACTTCATTATCAAAGTGAATCAGAATTCCTTTTTCACTTACGTCTTCTGCTAGTAATTTACTAGCGACAACATCTAGCTGTCTTTCCATCAAACGATTTCCTCTTTGCACAATCGTTATTTTTACCCCTTTTTTTCTAAGCGCTGCCGCTAACTCTAATCCTAACAAACCCCCGCCAACAATGGTAACGTGCTGCTCATTCTCTGGTGAACCAGATTGGTTAAGATAAGTTTTTAACATATCGGCATCACCCCGATCTCGCATTGTAAATCTTCCGGGCAAATGGATCGGAACTTCTTTTGGTATAAAAGCACGACTACCAGTAGCCATTAAAATCACATCATAACTATGTTTTTCGCCTTTACTATCAACTATATATTTTTTGTCTCGATTAATTTCTTCAATAGGGTTATTTATAGAAAGTGTCACATTAAGCGACTCGATGCTACCTTCTCGCATCTTCTGCAACTGTGCCCATGTCAACTCTTCGCTAACATATTCTGGCAACAAAACTCTATTATAAAAAGGATATGGTTCTTTAGAAAAAATTACTATTTCATCCTCGTCATTGTAGTCTCTGTATGTCTGTATAAATCGATATGCAGCTGTTCCTGCTCCGATGATACATATTTTTTGTTTTGGTTTTACATATTTTGAAACCTGTACTGCTGAAAATTTAAAATCCGGCTCTTTGGATATTGGATCTACTATACTTGTTGTCAAATTATTTGCTCGGCCATAGTCATTACCGAGTACTTTTCCCCAATGCATAGGAAGAAAAACTACTCCTTTTTGTATGGAGTCGCTCACAGTAACTTTTACCTGTACGCTACCACGCTTACTTGTAATAACAGCAATATCTCCGTCTTTGAGTTTTCTTAAGAAAGCATCTACCGGATTGATCTCTAAATACGGATCAGGGATGTGCGTAAGTAACCTATTTACCTTACCTGTTTTTGTTCTGGTATGCCATTGATCTCGTATCCGACCGGTGGTTAGAATTAAAGGATGTTTTTCTGTAAGCAATTCTGAAGTTGGTTTTACGAATCTGGGTACTACAAATTTTGCATTACCAGTATCAGTATAAAACTTTTTATCCTCAAAAAGTCGTGACGTTCCCTGATGGTTAGTATCAAAGACTGGCCACTGAAAACTTCCTTCAGTTTTAAGACGTGAATAGTTAAGCCCAGATATGTCTATATTCGTGCCTTTTGTGAGTGCGCAATGTTCTTTGTAGACCTCTTCTACAGCATTATAGTCAAATCCTCTGTATTTCATTTTTCTGGCAAAACGCCAAAGAATTTCTGCATCTGGCAATGCCTCTCCGGGTGGATCTACTACTTTGTTTAAATGAGTGATGCGGCGTTCGCTATTGGTCATGGTTCCTTCTTTTTCTGCCCACCCCGCTGCCGGAAGTAGCATATCGGCATACGCAGTAGTCTCAGACTGGTGTGAAATATCCTGCACAATAACAAATTTAGCATGTTGAAGTGCTTTTTCAATGGCATTAGAATTAGGAAGACTAACTAAAGGATTTGTACAAATAATCCATATTGCTTTTAGTTTTCCACTTTCTAAAGCGTCAAACATTTCTGTAGCGGTTAACCCCGGTTTGGAATTTATTTCTTTTCCTCCCCAAAAGTTTGCAACCTCTCTTCTATGATCTTCATTAGATAAATCTCGATGCGCTGCCAAAAGATTCGCCATACCACCCACCTCTCGGCCGCCCATTGCATTGGGCTGACCAGTTAATGAAAAAGGGCCTGATCCGGGTTTACCGATATGCCCGGTGAGCAATGATAAATTCAACAATGCATTATTTTTATTAACACCTATAGAACTTTGATTTAATCCCATAGCCCAAAGGGTCATAAATCCTCTGGCATCTGCAATGTAAGATGCTGCTTTTTTGATATTTGAAACAGATACCCCACAGATCTTGCTCGCCTCTGTAAGCGAAGTAGCCAGTACTGATTTTTTTAGCGTTTCAAAATTATCGGTATGGTTTGCAATAAAATTCTTGTCAATTCTTTTTTTATCAATTAACCTTCTCGCAATGGCATTATACAATACTACATCTGTCCCCGGCAGAATCTGTAGGTGTAGATCTGCAATATCACATGTTTGTGTGCGTCTTGGATCTACAACAATAATCTTTGTCTTCGGATTTTTTTCTTTATGTGCTTCTATCCTGCGATACAAAATAGGATGGCACCAGGCAGGATTTGCACCTGCAATCATAAAACAATCTGCATGCTCTATATCATCATACGCAATAGGAACACTATCTTCCCCAAAAGCTTGTTTATAGCCAACCACGGCAGAACTCATACATAAGCGAGAGTTGGTATCAACATTATTGGTACCTATAAAACCTTTTGCCAATTTATTAACCAGATAATATTCTTCTGTTAAGCATTGTCCTGAGACATAAAAACCAACACTATCAGGCCCATATTTCTTTATCATAGTATTAAAAACAGCCGAAGCCCTGTCTAGTGCCTGATCCCATGAGACACGCTGTCGTTCATGGCCCTTACTCCATCGCATTTCGGGATACAGAATTCGATCACTGGTATCCTGAACAATATGATGTAAATTCATCCCTTTAGAACATAGGAGTCCACGGTTTACAGGATGGTTGGGATCTCCCGCTATAGTAATAGCACCTTTTGCATCTTTTTCTGCAATGATCCCACAACCTACACCGCAATATGAACATGTTGTTTTATATGATTTGAATGTTGACATAAATTGTAGTTATCGCTATTTATACACTTTCAAAACTAAGTATAAATACGTATTTTTTATCATTACTAATCTCTTTTTAATTCTTGAAACAGAAGAATTATCAATTCAGCAAAATATGGTGGGTTAAAAAATGATTTTAGGATTCTGAAATACTGAATTTTATGAACTTGAATGCAACATACCGATTACAAAAATTTTATAATCGATATGTTAAACCCGTTTTATTAGAACTTCGTTATGGAGCTTTCAGATGCAATACAATATGACATTTTCTAAGTTTTAGTATAGCGCCGCTATGGTTACACTTAAAAATGTAGCATAGCACTATATTTTGCAGAAGCTGGAAGCTGTAATACCTGCCCCGGCAGATGGGGGTTTTCTAATGCAAAAATGGGTTAAAGTTAAGAGACTATACTATTCTAACGAATATTATTTTACCCGTAAGCAGGAACTTTTTTCATTTCCTTTGCTACTGCTTTCTCATCTTCTGTAGAAAATTTAATCGCTAATGACACAACAGCAGTAAAGACTACAAAAACACCGATTACAAAATATCCACTAGATACCGCAGCAGAAGATGCCAATGCCTGTGCTGTCTCGATTGCGTCTTGTCCTAAATTTTGGTTAGCGGCAATCGCTGTTTCTTCTGCGATTGCTGATTTAGATTTTAGTACAAGTGCAGCTACAAAAGCCCCAACATTTCCTCCAGCCCCAACAATACCCGATATAGAACCAATTGCTTTGTTATTTATAAATGGCACTACTGAAAAAGTTGCACCCTCTGCCATTTGAACAGAAAGACTGAAACCAACTAAAAATATGATTCCAAAAGTAAGTCCAGTCATTCCTGAAAACAAGGATAACATCAATCCTTCAACTCCTAAAATAACCGCAAGAAAAATAACTCGACCTCTTAATCCTTTTAATTTTCCGAATTTATCCCCGAAAAAACCTCCTAACGTTCGGGCAAAAATATTCATCAATGCAAATGATAAAACTAAATTTCCAGCGGTAACCCGTTCTAACTGAAACGTATTTTGAAGATAATCATCCATGGTCCCATATACCGTAAGTTCCATACCAAAACATGCGGCATACACCAAAAACAGTATCCAAACCCTGTAGTCCTTCAATGCACTTAAGAAACTTACCTCATCCTTTTTAGGTTGTAAAAGTTGACCTTTGGCTTTAAGCTCAGCAAAATTCCCGTTAGGAGTGTCTTTAGTACAGAAAAAATATACAATACCCATTAAGAAGCATACAATTCCTGAAATTACCATACTATATCGCCAAGCATCTGTTTCTGCAACACCAAAACTAACCACAGCTGCGGCTATCAAAGGCATGCCTAGTCGATTTGCTCCCCCGCCAAGATTACCCCATCCTGCAGATGTTGCATTTGCTGTACCTACAATATTAGGCGCAAACATAATAGAGGTATGAAATTGTGTAATTACAAAGGAGGCACCTATAAACCCAATAAATAACCTACAAACAATAAATTGCATAGGAGTTTGAACAAATCCAAGTAAAATCACAGGAATAGCACCAAGAATCAATAACCAGGTATAACATAAACGAGGACCATAGGTATCACACAATTTACCTATCAATAGCCTGGCAAAGACAGTTCCCGAAACGGCTACGATAATAGAATTCCATTTTTGATCTGGTGTTAACCCTAAATCTTTAACTACATCGGGCATGAACGGGACAATACCAAACCATGCAAAAAAACATAAAAAAAAGGCAATAGAAGTAATCCAAAAAGTTCGGATGGGAAGACTTCTGATATTTAATAACTTTAGACTTGTAGACTTACTATACGTACTCATACTTTATATTTTAGATGTGTTATACTTAATAGTAACCAATACTTGGATACGTAACTTGATAACAAAACTAAGTATTATTACTTAATATTTTTCAAGTACTGCATGAAAAAATACGTAGTTATAGAAGAATTACATATTTTAGAAAATATTGTTTTTTAAATTTAATAATCACTAAAAAAATCAGATTAATTTTAGATTTTACGAAAGGATATGATTGTCTTTAATGGTAGACGACTCATATAGTAAGTTTAAAACGTCTTCAAAAAAGAAAAGATTAGACGCAAACATTAGAATTTCGGCCATCAGATAAACCATTGAATGTTATCGAATTAATTTATATTCTTTAGCTTTGTTAATGAGCTCCAATACATTTTTTACGCCCATCTTTTTCATTAGATTAAAGCGATGAACTTCTGTAGTACGTTTGCTTATATTAAGTTCTGCCGCTATATCTTTATTAGCTTTACCAGAAACCGCTAGTGCAAGTATTTGTAGTTCTCTTTTTGTGAGCTCGAAAGGGTTTTCAAAAATTTTCACACTATTTTCTTTATGAATAGGATCAAAAGTAGTATTAGTATTTGTATTCTCTGTTTCGGTTTTGATTTTTTGAACTAAAATAGACGATACATCTCCACTAAAATATTTCTCCCCCTGACTCACCGTTGAAAGTGCCTTGAGAAACTCCTCCTTGCTTGCTCCCTTTAAAAGATACCCATCTGCTCCGGCACTTACCGACTGCAATATATATTCATCAGAATCGTGCATAGACAACATTATCGTTTTTATTGACAAGCCTATTGATTTCATTTGCTCTACCATTTCTATACCGGACATTACAGGCATACGAATATCGCAAATAGCAATATCTGGTTTTAGAGATGTTACCAATGCAATTGCATCTTCACCATTAGATGCCTCACCAACCACATCATATTGTTTTTCATCCTCTAGAATTGCACGAATACCATCCCTTACCATAAAATGATCATCTATTAATACTATTCTTATCATCAATATTTAATTTCGTTAGATTCTTAGCAAATTCGACGCTGTTCTAATCAAAGATATGAATATTTCAAAAATGACTACGTAATATTAAAAAACCAAGAATTTTAACTACGTATTTTTAAATATAAAACATATCAAAAATAAGTATTAATACTTATTTTTGTTTCCTTCATGTACAGTAAAAATCATTACAAAAAACAAAAATTAGAACTTTAATACTATGATTAAAATAATTCACATGACGAAAAAAAAATATCTTACCATTATATTGCTTCTATGGATATACGTAGCAAAAGCACAAGAATTAAGTGTTGATGCAGATATCAGGCCTCGATTAGAATATCTTAATGGTTTTGGGAGTCTTATTCCAGACGGTGTTGATGCAGGAATATTTGTACAACAACGTTCCAGATTAAAATTTGGATATAAGCAAGAGGATTTCGCTGCTTATCTAAGCGTTCAAGATGTGAGCATCTGGGGGGATACTCCTCAAATCGCAGCAGCGGATACAAACAACAGCTTTTCTCTGGCTCAAGCGTGGATTGATTTTAAATTCGGAAGTGGCTGGTCAACCAAACTGGGTAGACAAGTTTTATCCTACGATGATCAAAGAATTTTTGGAGGATTAGATTGGGCCATGCAAGGGCGATTTCATGATGCGGCTTTGATCCAATATTCAAAAGAAGCCTTTAAATTTGATCTTGGCTTAGCTTTTAATCAGAATAATGTGAGCACGCAAACCACTATATTCGATCCTAACAACGGCGGTAATGCCAGAGCCGTATTTGATTATAAAGGAATGGTGTATGCATGGTTACATAAAGACTGGGACAAATTCTCTGGGAGTCTGCTCTTTGCAAACAACTCCTATCAAAATTTAGATCCGACTGATAGCCAAACCCCAATAGATGGCACTGTGAATCGTCAAACTTTTGGTACTCATTTGGTTGTTGAAGCTGCCAAAGGATTATCTGTAACAGCAAATTTATATGGACAAACCGGAGAATTTACAGAAGAGGTAGATTTGTTTGCGTACAACGCTCTTTTAGAAATAAATTATAAACCCCGAAAAACAGTTTTCGGACTAGGGTTTGAGACCCTAAGTGGTGATGAAAATGGCGGTACTGACGGGAAAATTGAATCTTTTTTCCCAATTTTTGGTACAAATCATAAATTTAATGGGTACATGGATTACTTCTATGTGGGAAATCACGCTAACAATGTTGGACTTAATGATATATATGCAAAAACGGTAATCAAAACCGGAGAAAAATCAAGCCTATTGCTAAAAGCACACTATTTCGCTGCAGCAAAAAGTCTTGGAAATGATGTTGACGACTACTTGGGAGCAGAAATAGATATTGTATTTACTCAAAAACTACTATCCTTAGCCACTTTAAAAATTGGATATTCACATATGCTTGCTTCAGATTCGATGGAAATATTAAAAAATGTACCAGAACCAGCAGATGCACAATACTGGGGATGGGCAATGTTAGTAGTAAAACCCAACTTTTTAACTTGGAGCCCAAAATATTCTCCTTCTCAAGCAGAATAATTCAATCAAAATCTCATATAAATAAATCCCACAAAACGATTTTTACAGGGTTTCCTATTTATTATTTAGAAATTCTCAATTTGCCATCGTCATAATTACGTAATTCTTACTATAAAAATACGTATTAATACTTAATTTTGAATCACAAATATGTAATTTATGAAGAAGGTCGTAATCATTGGTAACGGAATGGTTGGGTACAAGTTTTGTGAAAAATTTGTAACCTCAGAAAAGTTTGGTGAATATAAGCTTACTGTTTTTGGAGAAGAACCCAGAAGAGCCTATGATAGAGTTCACTTAAGCGAGTTCTATGCAGGTAAAACGTCTGAAGATTTGAGTATGTCTTCTGCATCTTGGTATGAAGAAAATAATATTGATCTTCATATTTCTGAAATGATTACCGAAATCAATAGAGAAGAAAAAACAGTAGCTAATCATCGAGGTAATACATATCCTTACGACTATTTAGTTCTCGCTACCGGTTCGTCTGCATTTGTTCCTCCTATCCCCGGAGTAGAAAAAGAAGGTGTATTTGTTTATAGAACTATTGAAGATCTAGAAGCGATTGAAGCCTATTCAAAAAAATTGAAAGCTGAAGGAAAAACTCAGGCGGCTGTCCTTGGGGGAGGTTTATTAGGGCTAGAAGCCGCAAATGCAGTAAAAGAACTAGGACTAGAAGCGCATGTTGTCGAATTCGCACCCAGGTTAATGCCCAGACAGCTTGATCAAGGAGGTAGTGATATGCTACAATCAAAAATTGAAAACCTAGGACTACGTGTACATGTGAGCAAACAAACCGATTTTATCCAAGGAGATACTGCTATTGAAGGATTACACTATGCAGATCATACCGAACTTAAAGTAGATATGCTAGTCATTTCGGCAGGTATTCGGCCTCGTGATGAAGTTGCAAAAGAATGTGGTCTTAAAACAGGTTTGCGAGGTGGTATACTTGTCGATAACAGAATGAAAACATCCGACGATAACATCTATGCTATAGGCGAGGTTGCCTTATATAATGATATGATCTATGGATTGGTAGCACCGGGATATGACATGGCAGAAATAGCAATGTCACAAATCACAGGAGATATCGACAATCTTATGGTACCCCATATCGATATGTCTACTCAACTAAAACTTATAGGGACAGAAGTCGCCAGTTTTGGAGATGCATTATACGAAGGTGATGCTGCTGATGCCATTGTGTATCAAAATAAACGTAATGGAGTATACAAACGAATCAACATATCCAAAGACGGGACTAAGCTACTTGGTGGGATTCTAGTAGGGGATTCTTCAGATTATAATGCCTTGTTTCAATTATATAATACAGCGATGAAACTTCCTGAAAACCCAGAGGATTTGATTTTAGGAAATCGGGGTACAGATAGTGGATCAGTATTGGGCGATGTAATGGATTTACCAGATGATGCCCAAATCTGTTCGTGTGAAAGCGTAAGTAAAGGGGCTATTTGTAGTGCAATTCAAGACGGCTCGTGTAACGATTTAGGAGATGTGATTTCTTCAACCAAAGCAGGAACTGGCTGTGGAGGCTGTAAACCCATGGTAAAAGATCTTGTAGATGCCACACTGAAATCTTTAGGTAAAGAAGTAAAAGATACGATCTGTGAGCACTTTGAATACAATAGACAAGAACTTTTTGATATTATAAAACTAAAAGGGTATAGAAAATTTGATGAAGTAATAGACAACCATGGTAAAGGAGATGGCTGTGAAACTTGTAAACCTTTGATAGCCTCTATCATGGCTAGTATCTATGCAGACACTGCTAATGAAGAAGAAACGATACAAGATTCTAATGATCGATTTCTCGCTAACATTCAACGTAATGGGACCTATTCTGTCGTTCCTAGAATTCCGGGAGGAGAAATTACTCCCGAAAAATTAATTGTATTGGGAGAAGTAGGTAAAAAATATGATTTATATACCAAAATTACGGGTGGGCAACGTGTAGACTTTTTTGGAGCACGGTTAGATCAGTTACCAAAAATCTGGAAAGATCTAATTGATCATGGCTTCGAGAGTGGTCATGCCTATGGTAAATCCTTACGAACGGTAAAAAGCTGCGTTGGATCGACTTGGTGTAGATACGGGATGGATGAGAGTGTTAGTTTTGCAATAGCACTAGAAGAACGCTACAAAGGCCTTAGATCTCCCCATAAGTTAAAGGGTGGTGTCTCGGGATGTATAAGAGAATGTGCCGAAGCACGTTGTAAAGATTTTGGAGTCATTGCTGTAGAAGGTGGATGGAATCTTTATGTATGTGGTAATGGCGGCGCAAACCCAAAACACGCAGAACTCCTGGCAGAACAAATAGATAATGAAACCGTAATCAAATATCTTGATAGGTTTTTAATGTTTTATATCAGAACAGCAGCTCCACTTCAAAGAACAGCCAAGTGGTTAGATACGTTAGATGGAGGTATCGAATATCTTAAAGAAGTAGTTATTAATGATAAACTTGATCTTGCAGAAGAATTAGAAAAAGAAATGTCAAAATTAGTAAACACTTTTCAATGTGAATGGACTCAAGCGATACAAGATGAAGAAATCATGAAACGATTTAATCATTTTGTGAATACTGATGAACCGGATGATACTTTGGTTTTTGTTCCGTTAAGAGATCAGAAGATGCCAGAACATTGGAAATAAAAATTAAAAATTATTCATCCCAAATCTGAAACTAGAAATATTAAAAAAATCCATGGAAGAACTCTTAGAAATATATAAAACGACTACAATAGAGAATGTGGCGCTATGGTATAAAGCTGCCAAAGTAAGTGATTTTCCGAAAAATGGTGGCGCCTGTATCAAATATAAAGAAAAACAGATAGCAATCTTTAATTTTGAAAGAAAAAACGCTTGGTATGCTTGTCAAAATGTTTGTCCGCATAAAATGGAAATGGTATTAAGCAGAGGTATGATCGGTGATCAAAACGGAACTCCCAAAGTAGCATGCCCGATGCACAAAAAAACATTTTCATTAGAGAATGGAGAAAACCTTAACGGAGACCTCGCTCCTATTGCTACCTACCCAGTAAAGATTGAAGATGATATTGTTTATGTAGGATTTTCAGAATAAAAGCATCTCTTGATTAGAGGAGTAAAAAGCACTAACTTTGTTAGCGTACCAATTATAAACTACATATGCCATCTGAGAAATTATTGCTTGAAGCTTACAATTTGTTTGATAAAGCCAACGCCAAAGACCCAAATTCTGAAAAAGTTGATAGTACTTTAGTACCTAAAGAGCTCATTTATGGGCAACGCATGACCAAAACTCTTGAAGATTTTAATCCAAATGCTTCAGAGGCTTTAAAACTAGCTGCCAGATCTCAACACATTTGCCGTTGGGAAATAGCAAGAGACAGCTACCTTATGGATAGGATAGGTTATTTGAAATGGAGAGAAGATTTAAAAAAATTTCATGCAAAAAGAGCTTCAGAAATCCTTGAAAGTATTGGTTATGGATCAGATGTGATCGCTAGAGTGTCTTTTCTAATTCAGAAAAAGAAACTAAAAAGGGATGAAGAAACACAAACTTTAGAAGATGTGATTTGCTTGGTATTTCTCACTTTTTATTTTAATGATTTTTTAGAAAAACACAATGACGAGAAAGTAATTGATATTTTACAAAAAACATGGCGAAAAATGTCAGAAAAAGGTCATCAAGCCGCCTTAACGTTATCGTATTCTGAGAAAGCATTAGATTTGATAAAACGAGCGTTAGCCTAATCTGTTTGATTTGAATACAAAGAAAACTTTAGACCATCAAACTTTTAGGCGTCTAAGCAAGATATACAGTATTGCATTAGGTGCAATTGCATTATTTACTATAGGTGGGCAATTTTTTATTCAGCAGTATCTCAATGCTCAAATTGATGACTCTCGAATTATCAATATTTCAGGAAGACAAAGAATGCTTAGCCAAAAGCTGTCTAAAGAAATTCTTTTGCTCTCGCATGACAAAAATAAACAATCCAGATCGCTACATGTTCAGGAGCTTAAAGCTACATTAGATGTATGGAAAGAATCACATGAAATCCTTACCCAGTATAATGAATCCGTAGAAGATAAGGATCAAAACAGTACAGTAATAACGGCAATGTTTATCGCAATGCAGCCCTATTTTGATACCATTTACCAAAATAGTATTCAAATTATCGATCTAGCCCTAAAGGATGACTTTGATCAGAAACAATTAAAAAAACATCTAGATGCTGTAATTTTGAATGCACCTTTTTTCCTTAAACAAATGGATGCTATAGTATTTCAGTATGATAAAGAAGCACAGCAAAAAGTTTCTCGTCTAAAAAATATTGAATATGTATTATTTGGACTTATCATTATCATCTTAATATTTGAATTTTTATTACTATTCAGACCTGCATCTTTACGAATAAAAAAAACAATCTCAAATTTATTAGTCTCTCGAAAAAAAGCTGAAGACATGGCTTTGCGAGCAGAAAAATTAAGAAAAGTACAAGAAGAAAATGTACAAGAATTAATAGCATTAACCAAAGCTATTGATCAAACAATGCTCTATGCAAGAGTCAATGAATCCGGGACTATACTAAGCTTGGGGTCTAGATTTGCAAAATTATTAGATATAGATCAAGATTCTGAAAGAAAAAATTTTACAGATGCAATGAATCTTGGAGAAGTTCAAAAGAACAGGTTACTCGATCTTATCACACAAAATAAAGGTGGTGTATTTAATGAAGAATTTGAGTTTTTTACGAAATCAAAGAAAAAAATATGGCTAGATATCACGATACTTGCGGTATATAAAGAATCCGGGATTTCTGAAAGACTGGTACTCTGTTCTGATATTTCAAAACGAAAAGAAGCTCAAAATGAAGTCGAACGATTACAAGCAAAACAGTATAAAGAAAAAGAAGAGCTACAAAAATCAAATGCCAGTCAAATTGTTGAAGCACAAGAAGAAGAACGTAAACGAATTGCAAAAGAAATACATGATAGCATTGGGCAGATGCTCACTGCCCTCAAACTGAATATAGAGTCTATCAACCTCGATAATATTGAAAAAGCTAATCAAAGAATTGATGGGCTAAAAAAATTATCTGAAGATTTGATACAAGGAATACGTATCGCCACTTTTAATCTTACTCCACCAGAATTAAAAGATTACGGGATTTCTATTGCACTTCAAAAAATGGCAAAAGAACTCACTAAACTTACGGGTAAAAATATCATTTTTGAAAACAAATCGAATTTTGATCAGCGATTTGATACACTCATTGAAACTAACCTGTATCGGGTTACACAAGAAGCTGTAAACAATGCGATTAAATATGCAGAATCAACTTATATTTTAATTTCTCTTAACCTTTCTGATACCGTATTAAGCATCATTATTGATGATAACGGAAACGGATTTAACATCAATAATATTCCATCAAAGCCTCATAATAAGGCTGAAGGAGGCATGGGATTGTTCTTTATGAAAGAACGAATGAATTATATAAACGGAAGAATATTCATTAACTCAATACCCGGAGAAGGAACGCGAGTAATCCTGAACTATACTATACCTGAAGTATTGTAACTCAAACTTTATTTTTTTTTATGACTTCGTTTCTGTAGTAATCGATAATTCCATCAATTGGTCTTCTCACAATATTTCCTACCGTAAGATTATAAGGCCAAACTGCTGCTCTAATGATATCTTCACTAAAGTGTGCTATAGAACCAATGAAATGAATAGGTACATTTTGAGCTTCTGGGAAACAGAGTACTCTATTTTCTACAAACTCCTGAATGCCTTCTGTAACGATTTTATAAAAATACCCATTACGCTCACTGGTAAATATAAACTCTGCAAAAGATGCCAGATAGGTATTTGGATTGTCTTTTTTGTATAAGTTTTCTTTTATACTATCTGAAGAAAGATCAAAACGTTTTTCGAACTCGGCAGCTACTTCTGGGGGCATTCTTTTGTAATAATAATCGCGTATTAAACGCTTTCCGAAGTGGTTTCCGCTAGCTTCATCCATAAGGATATATCCCAGAGAATCTACTGTCATATGTATATCATCCCCATCATAGTAACAACTATTAGACCCTGTACCCAAAATACATACAATTCCAGGCTCAGTAGTAGCTGCATATACAGCCGCAACCATATCTTCTTTAACTACAACCTCTGCCTCAGCAAAAAATTCTTCAAAAATTTTTGTCAACATAGCCGCAGGTTTTTTTGTACCGCAACCAGCGCCATAAAAATTGACGATATCAACTTTCTCACGATATGAAGAAAGCTCATGATTGGCATTGATTCGTTCTTCGAGTAAGGATTTTTCGAATACAGCAGGATTTAGTCCTTCTGTGCGTGTTTTAAAAACGATTTCTCCTGTTTCATCAAGAAGAATCCAATCGCATTTAGTAGAACCGCCGTCGGCTAATAAAATCATTTTAAAGATTGTTTGTTGTTAGTAAAATAAAAAAAACCCCGAACATAAATTCCGGGGATACTATTTTATTATTTCATTATAGGTTACCTACATATGCTGATAGATCAACTAATTTAGAAGAGTACCCATACTCATTATCGTACCAAGATACTAACTTAAAGAAATTATCATTAAGTGCAATACTTGCTCCTGCATCAAAAGTAGATGTGTGCGTCTCGCCCACAAAATCCTGAGAAACTACAGCCTCTTCTGTATAGGCCAAAACACCTTTTAATTCATTTTCTGAAGCTTTTTTAAGTACAGCTTTAACTTCATCAAAAGATGTAGATTTTTTGGTTCTTACCGTCAGATCGACTACAGAAACATCTGCTGTAGGTACTCTAAAAGCCATACCCGTAAGTTTTCCATTTAGCTCAGGAATTACTTTACCCACAGCTTTTGCTGCTCCGGTTGATGATGGAATAATATTAAGTAAAGCAGAACGACCTCCTCTAAAATCTTTTTTAGATGGAGCATCTACAACTGCTTGCGTTGCTGTTGCAGCATGTACCGTAGTCATTAACCCTTCTTCGATACCAAAATTATCATCGATCACTTTAGCTAATGGGGCCAAACAATTCGTTGTACATGAAGCATTAGAAACAATAGTATCAGAAGCTTTAACGTTTTTATGGTTCACTCCCATTACAAACATTGGGGCATCTGCAGATGGTGCCGAGATTACTACTTTCTTCGCTCCTGCAACCAAATGTGCATTTGCTTTATCTAGTGTAGTAAAAATCCCTGTACAATCCATAACTACATCTACACCAGCTGCATCCCATTTCAATTCTTCTGGGTTACGCTCTGCAGTGATTCTAATTTCTTTTCCATCTACAATAAGATTTCCGTTTTTTACTGTGATAGTACCATCATATTTTCCGTGAACGGAATCATATTCTAATAAATAGGCTAAGTGCTCTACATCTAATAAATCGTTAATCGCTACAATCTCTACATTATCACGTTTAGAAGCGATTCTAAATGCAATTCTTCCAATTCTACCGAAACCGTTAATTCCAATTTTTAACGTACTCATATTTAAAATTTTAGTTGTTTAATTTAAAATGTGGTTATATACCAAGAAGCTAAACCGAAGTAATATCGGCCACTTTTATTAATCCATCATGTTTATGTGATCTTTTATCCAATGCAGTTTTGAGGGGTACAATAGTTACTACCTTATGAACAATACCTATCATCACCTCGTTTCTACCCTCTAATAAGGCTTCTACTGCTCCAACTCCCAACTTACTTGCCAATACCCTGTCATAACAGCTTGGTGCTCCACCACGTTGAATATGACCTAGTACCGAAACTCTCACTTCATAATCATCGAGGTTCTCTTCGACATATTCACCTAACTCAAAAATATTTTTACCCGATTTATCACCTTCTGCAACGACTATGATACTTGATGTTTTTCCTGTTTTTTTACTTTTTTTAAGGGAATCCAAAAGTCGCTCTACTCCCATATCTTCTTCAGGAATCAGTATTTCTTCTGCACCAGCTCCAATCCCGGCATTCAATGCAATGTCTCCTGCATCACGACCCATAACTTCTATAAGAAATAATCGATTGTGAGAACTTGCTGTATCGCGAATCTTATCAATAGCTTCGACCACAGTATTTAAAGCTGTATCATAACCAATGGTATAATCTGTACCATTAATATCATTATCTATAGTACCAGGAATACCAACTACCGGAAAATTAAATTCTTCAGATAACTTTAAGGCTCCAGTAAAACTACCATCACCACCAATCACAACAAGGGCATCTATATTATTTTTAATCAAATTAGCATATGCCTTTTCTCTTCCTTCTTTTGTTCTAAACGTTTTGGATCGCGCCGACTTGAGAAAAGTTCCTCCTTTATTAATAATGTTACGAACTGAACGAGCGTTTAATTCTTCAATTTCATTATTAATAAGGCCTTCATATCCTTTATATATACCAAAACAATGCACCTGATAATAACTACATGCACGAACTACAGCTCGTATGGCAGCATTCATCCCGGGAGCATCTCCCCCAGAAGTAAGAACAGCTATATTTTCAACTTTTTTTGTCATTGGAGCCAAATCTATCGTTAATGGTAGTAATAACCTAATTTGCTAAAAAACTAAAACGTTTTCGGTTAATAAATTTGGTATTTACTGCCATAAAAAAGAATATTTTAACACATTTTCATAGATTGCGTTAATAATAAAGTAATGTCTTAAAACTACTCCTTTAGAGATTTTGAAGTCCAAAAATTTAGGTAAAAACAAAAATGACCTACTAATGCAGGTCATTTTTATAGCATATTATAGTTTTTTTTGATTATTCCTTAATTAAAATTAAATATTTCCAGGCATTAAGAACATGAGCATCTCCTGATGTTATCTTATAGGATTCTCCCGAAAGATAATTTTTAAAATCCCCATCGTATTCTAATGAGAATTTTACGGGTTCGTTTGTCATATTTGCAACAAAAAGAATTGTGTTTCTTTCTTTTTCTCTCTTAAAAGCCAAAACTTTTTTATCATCAGAAGTTTTGATACGCGTATACGAAGCTGCATCTTTTCCACCGTGTAATGCAGGGTTATTATTTTTTAACTTTCCGAGCTTCTTATATAAAGGAAAGAACTTACCCTTGTTTTTAATAATAGTATCTTTTTCAAAGAACAGCAGACGTTTATCCATATCATACTCCTGCCCAGAATAAAGTAATGGCATCCCAGGAATAAGATATGACAGGGATGCGAACATCTCTGCTGCATCTCCCATTCTTTCCTTCACAGTGCCATTCCATGAGTTTTCATCGTGATTAGAGGTGAAATTCATCAATATATCTTCATCGGCATATAACGTATCGATCTGGGTCATTCTCTTATCCCACTCTCTTACATCTACTTTTCCTTGGGCGATATCATTCATTTTATGATGGGTATCCCAGCCGTAACCCATATCAAAAGCATTCTCTAATAACTCTGGCTCCCATCCTTCTGCCAGCATAAAAACTGGCTTGATTTTTTTGAGTTCGGCTACAGTAGCATCCCAAAAATCAACTGGTACCATTCCTGCTACATCACAACGAAAACCATCTACGTTTTCTTCTTCTAACCAATAGATCATATCATTTTTCATCTGCTGTCGCATTTCCTCATTATCATAATTAAGATCTGCCACGTCTGTCCAATCTGTATCGACTGTATGAGTGATTTCTCCCTTCTCATCTTTGGTATAATATTCTGGATGTTCTTTTAACCATACATGATCCCATCCTGTGTGGTTTGCTACCCAATCCAGAATAACATATATTCCATTGTCATGAGCTGTGTTTACTAATGCTCTAAAATCTTCGATAGTCCCAAATTCTGGATTTACTTTGGTATAATCAGATATTGCATAGTAGCTTCCTAACGACCCTTTGCTTTTTGTTGTTGAAATTGGATAAATAGGCATCAGCCAAAGAATTTTTACTCCGAGTTCTTTGAGTACAGGGATATCTTTGGTGAACGCTTTAAAAGATCCTTCTTCAGAATATTGACGAATGTTAGCTTCATAAATTACTGCATTTTCCATCATACCATCGCTAACCGGAGCAAGTGTATCTTGTGTTTTTTCTTGAGAAGCCTCAACTATAGCTATGGTTTCTTCTTTTTTTGTCTTTCCGCAGGAAAACAAAGTTCCAACAGTAATTAGACTTAAAACTATTTTTTTCATGTTGTAAAAGTTTCTGTGGTGAGTTATTGAAATAAACACCCCAAAACCTTGTACTTGGGGTGTTTATCCATTTAACCAATATAGTTTATGATATAGTAATTAAACTATCTGGAGAGATTTTAAATTCTTTGCCATCAACATATATCACTAATTCTCGGTTTCCTTCGAGGTTAAAAGATGTTCCTTCTTGGGAAACATTAACTTTAAGAATTTGATTTCTAAAGTTTACATTAAACGTATATCCTTTCCATTCCTTAGGAATTTTGGGTGTAAACGATAATCTATCATTCTTTATCCTAAGTCCTCCAAACCCTTCAACAATACTCATCCATGTACCAGCCATACTGGTAATATGCAGTCCTTCTTCTACTTCTTTATTATAGTCATCAAGATCTAATCGAGAGGTTCTTAAATAAAAGGTATATGCCTGATCCATTCGATCCAGCGTTGCCGCCTGAATACTATGCACGCAAGGAGATAAAGAAGATTCGTGTACTGTAAATGGTTCATAGAAATCAAAATGGCGTGCTAATTCTTCTTTGGTAAATTGATCTTCAAACATATAAAAACCTTGAAGTACGTCTGCCTGCTTAATATATGGAGAACGTAGAATACGATCCCAGCTCCATTTTTGATTAATTGGCCTTTGAGAGTTGTCCAAATTGGCTACCGTAATCAATTCTTTATCCAAAAAACCATCTTGTTGTAAGTACACCTGATGCTTTTCTGAATACGGGAAATACATTTTTTCTGCAACTTTTGCCATTGCATCAATTTCTTCCTGACCTAAGTTAGTTTTCTCAATGATGCGACTATAATCGTTACTATATTCTTCTTTTATTTTATTGATATTTTCTATACAGTATTCTATACACCATTTTGCCAGGTAATTCGTATACCAATTATTATTGATGTTATTCTCATATTCATTTGGTCCTGTAACTCCTAGTATGACGTATTTTTCTTTATCAGTAGAGAATGTTGCTCTTTGATGCCAGAAACGAGCTATAGCGATCATTACTTCTAGTCCTTTCTCAGGAATATAGCTATAATCTCCTGTATATCGAACGTAATTATAGATAGCAAAAGTCATTGCTCCGTTACGATGTATTTCTTCAAAAGTGATCTCCCATTCGTTATGGCATTCTTCTCCATTCATGGTTACCATAGGATACAATGCAGCGCCATTTGTAAATCCAAGTTTTTCTGCATTTTCTATTGCCTTTTCTAAATGATGATAACGATAGGCCAAAAGATTACGGGCAACAACTTGATCTTTGGTTGCCATATAGAAAGGAATACAATAGGCTTCAGTATCCCAGTAGGTGCTGCCTCCATACTTTTCTCCTGTAAATCCTTTAGGACCAATATTCAATCGAGCATCTTTTCCTAAGTAGGTCTGGTTTAATTGGAAAATATTAAAACGTATACCTTGCTGGGCCTTAACATCGCCTTCGATGACAATATCGGCCATTTCCCATATTTTGGACCATGCTTTCTTTTGCAAATCTAATAATGCATCAAAGCCAGACTCTGAAGCTTGTTGAAGTATGGCTTCGCTAGTAGAACTGAGGTCTTCTTTGTTATGATTAAGACACACTGTGTATCCCCCGAATTTTACAATACTTGCCGTTTTGTCTTTAGGAACTTCGATTGAATAGTTTAGTACAACCGATGTTTTATTGATATCTACTTTTGGATTAATCTGTTTTAAATCATCTTCAATAAAAATCTGGTTTTTCATTCCTGTACAGGCATGAAAATCAGTTTTCATCGTCTTTGATAATATATATGCAGCGTTTCCTTTGCGGTTCAGGTCATATGTATCCCAGAATTTATCAGCCCAATTTGTATCCTCATTGGTTATTCCTGAATCTATATATGGTGCAAATACAACCTCAATATCCTGATTAATAGGTGTCACTTCGTATTTAATAGCTCCAACTTCATCAAGATCCAGGCTAAGAAAACGTGTAGATTTTACAAATACTTCTATATTATTCTGTAAAATAACATGAAAAGAACGTTGATACCAACCTTCTTTCATATTTAATTCTCTTCTAAAATTGGTTACAGATTTGCACGTATATAAATCTAGCTTTTCTCCACAAATTTCGACATTAATACCTATCCAGTTTGGCGCGTTGAGTACTTTAGCAAAATATTCTGGATATCCATTTTTCCACCAACCTACTCTGGTTTTATCTGGATAATAAACTCCGGCAATATAGCTTCCCTGAAAAGTAGGTCCCGTATATTCTTCTTCAAAATTGGCTCTCTGCCCCATTGCTCCGTTACCGATACTAAAAAGGCTTTCTGAGGATTTAACCCGTTCTACATCAAATCCTTCTTCGATAATCGACCAGTTATCTGGCTTTATATAATCCTGATTCATCTTCTTTAATTAAATTTTTCGATTGTCTTACATAGACATTGTTGGTTAATTTTTAATTAGACTAAACTTGGTTTTATGATCTAGTGTTATGCTTTTATTAATTTGCTTAGGAATGCTTCATCAATTGCTGTAAAATCTTTAAAAATATAATCTGCTTCATGTAAAACATCGGCATCACCTATACCAATACTGATCATATTGGCTATGTTTGCTGCTTGCACTCCTGCTACAGAATCTTCAAATACTACGCAATGCTCTGGTGAAACACCTAGCTCTTGGGCACCAATTAGAAACACTTCCGGGTCAGGTTTTGCTTTGGATACATTCGTTCCATCCACTATAGCGTGAAATTTTTCTGTAAGCGCTACTTTATCCAGAATGATCCTGGCGTTCTTACTAGCAGACCCTAAAGCTATGGCTTGATTTTGTGCCATTAAATAATCTAATACTCTGGGTACATCGGGAAGGATTTCTGAAGCATCCATCTTTGTGATATACTCAAGATATTCTTCATTCTTTTCGTGCATCAATCTGGTGAATTCTTCTTCTGAAATGGTCTTATTCCCCCATGCTAATATTTTTTCTAAAGATCGTACGCGACTAACTCCTTTGAGTTGTTCATTTTGTGCTGATGAAAAAGAAATACCTAAACTATTGGCTAGGTTTTGCCAAGCTAAAAAATGATATTTTGCTGTGTCTACTATAACACCATCCAGGTCAAATATAAATGCTTTCTTCATTATTCTATGGCTTCTTTTGGATTATAGGTTATTGCATCCTTATTAGTAATCAATATGTTGCAAAAACCTGCTATTATTAAACTTATTCCTGCTACTATCATTGCGTTAATTGTTTCCTCTCCTATAAGCTTATATGCAAAATTAACTCCTCCCACAGCTGCAATAATTTGAGGAATTACAATAAACATATTAAAAATTCCCATAATAACACCCATTTTCTTTGGATCTACAGAACTTGATAGCATAGCATATGGCATCGATAATATGCTCCCCCAGGCAAAACCTATTAAAGTAAAAGAAAATATTAGCCAATCTGGTGAAGGAATAAAATACATAGATATAAAGCCAATACCACCCAGTAGTAGTGATACTAAATGTACTAGTTTTCTATTGATTCTTTTTCTCGAGGTATAAAATGTTAGGATTAAAGCAAATGCCATTGATGATAAACCGTATATTCCCATATATCTACCTACATCGTTGGATGATTTTTGGAAAGCAGTGTTCGCAATATTAAAGCTTTCTACAGATTCTGGCGAGGTCATATCAAATGAAGCTTCAATCGGAACAGGAGTTTTAAAGACATGCTCTGTTAATGCTGGATTAGCCAAACTCCACATCGTAAAAAAAGCAAACCAACTAAAAAACTGAACCAACCCTAACTTTTTCATAGTAAGCGGCATGCTACCAATATTATTTAGGATATCGGGTATAAATTGATTTTTCTTCTTCTTTTCTCTTTCAAACTCTTCCATATCCTCAGGAGGGTACTCAGATGTTGTGAACACTGTATACAAGATACTAGCCAGAAAAACGACAGCACCAATGGCAAAAGCGATCTTTACTGACATGGGTACAACTCCGTTTGGTGCAGCGTCACTTACTCCCATTTGAGATACTAACCATGGCAAATTACTGGCAACCCATGTTCCTATGCCTATGATTAATGTTTGTGTAACAAAACCATAGGAACGCTGAGATTCTGGTAGTTTATCTGCAACCAAAGCTCTAAAAGGCTCCATTGAGATGTTAATAGACGCGTCTAAAATCCACAAAAATCCAGCTGCTACCCACAATGCAGGTGAATGAGGTACAAAAAATAAAGCCAGAGAACTCAAAACTGCTCCAATCAAAAAATAAGGTCTACGACGACCCCACCTAGAACTCCAAGTTCTATCACTAAGATATCCTATTACAGGTTGTACTAGCAATCCTGTTAGCGGTGCTGCAATCCATAATAAAGGAATAGCATCTTTTTCTGCACCCAGAGTTTGAAAAATTCTAGACATAAATCCGCCTTGCAATGCAAAACCGAATTGAATCCCTAAAAAACCGAAACTCATGTTCCAAATTTCCCAGAAACTTAACTTACGCTTGTTCATTAATTAATCATTTGATTATTAACTTGATAAGCGAAATTGCTTATCAAAACTTATGTTGTAGAAAGTGAAAATATAAGTTTTGACTGGTTCAAAGATATTACAATTTTTTAATTATAAAGATCACTATTTCGTTTTTTTTGTTGATTGCCTTTGCACTAAACTTGTATCAATAATAACTGTTCTATATTCTTCTGTAACAGCTTCATCTCCCTCTAATTTGTCGATCAAAAGTTTTGCAGCTCTAACTCCCATGTCTTCACCATGCTGACTAATTGTAGTTAAACTTGGTATAAAGTGTTTAGAAAGGATTCCATCTGTAAAACCAATTATGGCGATATCTTCAGGTATCCTTTTCCCTTGACTATTAAGAACTTTTGCTGCTGTTACGGCAAATAATTCATTAACTGCAAATACGGCATCTATATCTTTATCCTTTAAAAAACTTGAAATCTCCGTTTCGCAATTATCTATATCTTCTATTTTTAGAATAAGCTCTTCCTTTTCTGGTATATCGTAGGCTCTTAATGCTCTGAGATAGCCATTGGTTCTTAATTTACCTACACTTATATAATCTACTGTAGTAAGTATTGCTATTTTTTTACACCCTATTGATAGCAAATGATTTGTAGCTGTCTGCGCTCCTTTTGCATCATCTATTATCACCTTATCACATACGATTTCATCTATAATTCTGTCAAAAAGTACAACTGGCATTCCCTGACTCATTGTTTCTTCAATATGATGATAATCTTTTTTAAGCTGTGTCTCTTTTGCTACCGATAATATAAATCCATCTGCACTACCACTAGCCAACATTTCCATGTTGATCACTTCTTTATCAAAAGAATTATTCGATGAGCATATAATTACATTGTATCCTTTTTCGTTTGCTACCTTCTCAACTCCACCTATCACAGTAGTAAAAAAATGATGTACTATTTCAGGAATAATAACACCTATCGTTTTTGTTTTTCTATTCTTAAGGCTTAATGCTATATTATTTGGTTTATAATTATACAGCTTAGCAAAAGCTTTTACCTTTTGACGGGTATCCAAACTGATTTCTACACTATCCTTCAAGGCTTTGGATACTGTAGAAATAGAAACATCCAATTCTTTTGCGATCTGTTTTAACGTAACTTTTCGTTTCATCTGTGTAACTTAATGTGATTTTCAAAAAATATGTGATCGGCATTAACGTAAAGTACTACAACTTATTTCATCTGCCTACTTTTTTATTCAAAAGCTAAAATTTGTAGCGAAAATATATCATATGGTTACAATTCTACTTAAAATTTTGACGAACTTCTAAAAGTTTTCCACACGAAAACGTTTGCGTAACGCTATGGGTAAACCACACCTTAAAATTAACATAAAATTTACATACTTTGGTTGCAGGAAAGTGAAAATGTAAGAGTTAAAACAATCAAAAACTAATTTAATTTTATGAAAACATTTACAAAAAGCGCATTGTTTTTATTGTGGTTGATACCGATGAGCTTTTTTGCACAATCTACTGTTCAGGGAACAGTCACCGATGCAGGAAATGGTCAACCCATTCCTGGTGTAAATATCATCGTTGTGGGGACAACAAACGGGGCTACATCAGATTTTAATGGTAACTACACCATAAATAATGTTAATAATGGAGACATATTAACATATTCATATGTAGGGCTTATAGCCAAAGAAGTTATATATACTGGCCAAACCACTATAAATATTGCATTAGAAGAAGATGCAGCAGAGCTCGAACAAGTAGTCGTTGTAGGATATGGAAACACCAGAAAAAAAGACTTAACAGGATCGGTAGCCTTGGTGACGTCCAAGGATTTTAATACTGGAAACAATGTAACAGCAGAAAATTTATTTACAGGTCGTGTTGCAGGTGTGAATATTAATACAAATGGAGGGCCCGCAGGAAACTCACAAATACGTATTAGAGGTGGCGCATCTTTAAACGCATCAAACGATGCACTCATTGTTATTGATGGTTTGCCTATAAATGATCCAGGAGACGAAGATAACGGTGCCAGATCAGTACTGTCATCAATTAATCCAAATGACATAGAATCATTCTCTATTTTAAAAGATGCATCTGCCGCTGCAATTTATGGTAATCGAGGTGCCAATGGAGTTATTATTATCACTACAAAAAAAGGTAAGAAAAAGTTGAGTATCAATCTAGATACCCAAACTAGTATTACAACAGCAAATAGAACTGTGGATGTTTTTTCATCAGATGAATATCGAGCTCTAATTACTGAAAGATTTCCTGATAGGGTTGGTGAACTCGGAAATGCGAATACCGATTGGCAAGATGAAATATACAGAGATGCATTTTCTTCAATTCATAACCTTTCACTTAGCGGTTCATTGTTAAAAGTACTTCCGACAAGAATATCTATTGGACGAGCAGATCAAGAAGGGCTTAGAAAAACTTCAAAATTTGAAAGAACGAACACCTCAATTTCTTTGAATCCCAGGTTATTTAATAATCACTTAAGAATTGATGTGAATGCAAACCTTAATTTTGAGAAGAATAGATTTGCAGCAAACGTAGAAAAGGATGCGATCATATTTGATCCTACTCAACCTGTTTTTGACGCTTCTTCTCCATATGGAGGGTTTTTTGAATATTTGAATGCAGAGGGTTTTGCAAGACCTAATATACCTCGAAATCCAGTTGCCAGATTGCTCCAAACTAGAAATATTGCTAATGTAAGGCGCTATTTTGGAAATGTAAAATTAGATTATAAATTACATTTCTTACCTGATTTAAGAGCTGTTTTAAATTTAGGTATGGATACCAGCGAAACGAAAAGATTTGAAGAACGTCCTACAGAAAGTGCAAATACGTTTCGATCAGAGTTTGGAGAATTCAATGGATTCAAATCTGATACTGATTTCACTGCAAAAAATGACCTATTGGATGCCTATTTGGTATATAATAAGAATATTGGCGATTTGGATATAGAAACCACCGCTGGGTATTCATATCAAAAATTTGAAGTAGAAGAATTTAAAACCGAAGATCAACGTGACCCCAATAGACTGCCTGAGAGAACAATTAATCCAGACGTAGTTTTACTAGCCTATTTTGCCAGAGCAAACTTAAAATTTAATAGTAAATACTTTTTAACCGCCTCTATACGTCAAGACGGTACTTCAAGATTTAGCGAAGATAATCGGTGGGGATATTTCCCTGCTGCATCATTTGGATGGCAAATTAGTGAAGAGAATTTTCTACAAAACTCTGCTACTATAAGTAATTTAAGATTGAGATTAGGATACGGTATTACAGGACAACAAGATATCGACCAAGCGTATGCCTATGTCAACCGTTATAGAGGGAGTAACCCCAACACACAATACATTCTTAACGGTGAAGTCATTAATATTGTTCAGGCGCAATTTAGAAATGAAGAAATCGAGTGGGAAAAAATTACTGAATACAATATCGGTTTGGATTACGGCTTTTGGAATGATCGTATCAGCGGTTCTATGGATATTTTTAGAAAAGAGTCTGATGACCTGCTTTCTCAAGCTCCAGTACCTGATGCCGTTAACTTCTCGAATCAAGGATTCCAAAACATAGGTAAATTTGTCACAGAAGGTATTGAATTTTCTGTCAATACAGAAATCATTAGAAATCAAAATGTTAATTGGAACTTAAGCTATAATATCACATACATCGATCAAGAAATCGAAGAATTAGCATTCGGTCAGGATATTGTTATTGGTGGTATCGATGGTGGTACAGGAAACAACGTTCAACTACAAAGACAAGGCGAGGCTCCTTTCTCATTCTTTACATTTGCCCAGATATACGACTCCAATGGGAGACCAATTGAAGGTGCCTATGCAGATCTCAATGGTGATGGTGTAGTCGATAATGATGACAGGTATGTTGCAGGAAAACCCGCTCCGGATATTATAATGGGACTACAATCTAATCTTAGTTTTTACAACTTTGATTTTAGTTTTAATCTACGTGCCAGCATTGGTAACGATGTTTATAATAACGTAAGCTCTGCAAATGCACAGGAAGGTAATTTATTTAGAAATATCTTTAACAATGCACCAACCTCCCTATTAGAGAGTGACTTTGTAAGTACTCCTGATGTGATACTTTCTGATTTTTATGTTGAAGACGCATCATTTGTGCGAATGGAGAACATTACTTTGGGATATACTTTTAGAGATTTAATGAAAGGAGTATCTAGTTTGCGTGTGTGGACAGGCGTTCAAAATGCTTTTGTGATAACAAATTATTCTGGTCTTGATCCAGAAATACAAAATGATGGTCGTGATCAATCAATATTTCCAAGAGGTCGTACCTTTTTATTTGGAGTTAATTATAAATACTAAAAATAGTAGCAATGAAAATATATAAATCTTTCTTATACGCATTTATTTGTATTGGGGTTTTAAGCTCATGCGAAGGAGACCTTAATATTGAGCTAGAAGACGATGATGATTTACTAGCAGAAGATGTGTTTAGCCAACCAGGTGGTTACGATAGAGCCATTGCTGGAGTGTATTCAAATTTTTCTGTGGTGGGGCTTGATGACCCAGGTGAGTCAAATCTTGCCGGAATAGATGCAGGTACCGGTAATTATATTCGGGGGCTTTTTAATTTACAAAGTTTAGCTTCTGATGAAGTCTTATGGAATTTTGAAAATGATCAGGGAATTCGACAAATACAAAGAAATAGTTGGGATGCCAATAACGTAATCGTACTCGGATTTTGGGCAAGAGCAACTTTTGAAATTGCTTTGGCAAATGAATTTTTGAGACAAACTACTGCAGGGAAATTAGATGAAAGAGGTGAAGACGAATCAACAAGGACAGCAATTAGAACCTATAGAGCAGAAGCGAGAGTATTAAGAGCACTGGCAAACTATCATTTGCTTGATCTTTTTAGAAGAGCACCTTTTGCCACAGAAAACGACGCCGTAGGATTTACAAGAGTTCCAGAGATTGCAGGTGAGGATTTGTTTTCATATATCGAAACAGAATTACTAACCGCTGAGGCTGACCTTCTGGATGTAAACCCTGGTAATGCAACACAATATGGTAGAGCAAATAAAGGAGTAGCCAAAATGATTCTTGCCAAACTGTATCTTAATGCAGAGGTATATTTGGGAGAAGGTAATGGTCGTTTTGAGGATTGTTTAAGAGTGTGCCAAGAAATTATCAATAGTGGATACAGTCTTACCCCAGACTACTTGAATAATTTTAATGCAGATAATGATACCAATGGAGCTCAAAATGAAATAATTTTTCCGGTGATTGCAGATGGTATATCGGTACGTAATTTTGGAGGTGCTTCTATCATTATGCAAGGGCAACAAAATCCCGATGGTAATTTTAGACCTGCACCAGCAGACTTTGGAGTAGTAGGATTCGAAAACTTATTTAGAGTTCGACAAGAATTATCTTTCACCTTCGAAGACCCTTTATTTGACAATGATGAAAGAAATACACTTGTAAAATTTGATGTTCCTATTGATCCCCCAGCAACTCCTACACCACCTAGAGAAAGAGAGATCGCCATAGGACCAGATTTATTAGATAGATCTTCGGGATACTTAATGGCAAAATACTCAAATATAACTTCTATGGGGCAGGCAGGACAGGATCAGACTTTTGTCGATACAGATTTCCCGTTATTCAGACTTGCGGATGTTTATCTCATGTATGCCGAAGCACACCTCAGAGGTGGTGGTGGCGACATCGCAACCGCTACACAATATATAAATAGATTAAGAGAGCGAGCTTTTAATAATACTACAGCAAACATTACAGATACTGATTTGCTAGCTACCAATCTAGATCAGGAGAACAATCTTATTCTAGAAGAACGAGCCAGAGAATTACATTGGGAAGCACACAGAAGACAAGATTTAATTAGATTCGGGCTTTATACTGGCGGCGACTATACTTGGTCGTTTAAGGGTGGATTGCTAAACGGAACCGCGATTGATGCAAAATTTAACGTTTATCCAGTTCCTGCTTCGAGTAGGTCAGCGAATCCTAACCTAGGACAAAATGATGGATTCTAAAAAACTATTGAAAAATTTAATTTATACAGTCATGAAAAAGATATCAATTTTAATAATTACTTGTTTATCAGTATTTTGCTTAAATTCTTGTTTAGAAGATGAAGAGCCTACATTTGTAATTCAGGAAGAACTTGTACAAGGACCGCAAATAGTAACTGCAAATTCAACAGTTACGCTAAATAAAGAAAATGAATCAGATCAAGCAGTAACTATAGTATGGGAAGATGTTGATTATTCATTACAAACGCCTATTCTATATACCCTTGAAGCTGCAGCTGGTGGCACTGGATTTGAAGAACCTCAAACGGCTGGTGTAACTGTTGATCGTTCATTTACATGGACAGTTTCAGAACTAAATACATTGGCTATCAAATCAGGACTAAATGCCCAAGAAGAAGGAGCGTTGGAAATACGTATAATTTCATCTGTCGGAACTAATGGTGGTTTAGAAAAAAGTTCAAGAATTATAATACTAACATTGACTCCTTACTCTACAGAAGTACCAAAATTATGGTTACCAGGTGATTATGCAGAAGCTAGTGGATATGGTGCAAACTGGAAACCTTCTGATCCTTTAACTCCAACTCTTGCAGCAGAAAGTTTTACAAGCTCAAAATTTGAAGGATATGTCTACTTTGCAAACGATAATTCAAATTTTAAAATTACACCAACTACTAGTGATGATTTTGAAGGAAACTATGGAGACGTCAACGATTCTGGCACTTCAGGCACTTTATTACAAGATGCGGCTAGTAAGAACATAGTAGTAGCAACAGCGGGATATTATAAAATCAATGTAGATATTGAAGCACTTACATATACGCTAACTAAAACTGATTGGGCTATTACTGGTGCAGCTACACCAAATGGATGGCCTAGTGATGCTGATCCTATAGGTACTGCAGATACAGATTTGATATACAACCAAACAACTAAAGTTTGGGAACAAACTCTAAATATGACCTCAAATGAGTTCAAATTTAGAGCCAATGATGCATGGGATTTAAATTATGGCGGAGATCCGGCTTCTTTATCAGAGGGCGGTGATAATTTAAGTCTCAATGAAGGAGGAAACTATACCGTAACATTAGATTTTAGTACGCCTAGAGTATATAGTTTCACTTTAGTTAAGAACTAAGATGTTTTAAAGGGATAAATTTGAAGAGATTGTTTCATATCAACCTCTAAATTTTAAAATACTATGAAGAAAAACACAAAATATTATATTAAAACAGGTCTTTTAATTGGAACTCTTGCTTTTAATTTTTCTAGTTGCTCAGAAGACGATGATTCTACTGCCAATGACGGTGAAGTAACAAGTCAGTTTTTAAAAATGGATCTTTCCCAATTTGAAAAAGAAGACGCCGGCGTATTGATGCAAGCTTTCTATTGGGATGTAGAACCTATTGGTGATTGGTACAATGTAATAGGTGAAAAAATTGAAGATTGGTCAGCTTCAGGAGTCAATAGGATTTGGTTACCTGCACCTGGTAAAGGTGCTGCTGGATCATTTTCTATGGGGTACGACCCTATGGATTATTTTGATGTAGGTGAATTTAGTCAACGTGGATCAGATAGTGTAGAAACTCGTTTCGGATCCAGACAGGAATTAGAAAATTTGATCCAAAAATCCCATGATAATGATATTGAAGTTATCGCAGACATTGTTATGGGTCATAATTCTGGTGGTGGATTACAATATAATCCATACAGAGATGCAGAGGTATTTAGTCTATTCAATGAAGAAAACGGAAATGCTTCTGGGAAATTCAATAGAAATTTTGAACATTACCACCCTAATGGAATCGTTGACTCTGATGAAGGAGCATTGTTTTTTGCCGAAACAGATCTTAGTCATGCAGTACCTTATGTACAAGAATGGTTATGGGGCAGGGATGATTCTGTAGGAGAATTCTATAAATCTTTAGGGTTTGATGGATGGCGTTTTGATTATGTCAAAAGTTTTGCCCCAAAATGGGTAAAAGCATGGAATGACAAAATTGGTGGATTCTCTGTTGGAGAAAACTTTGATGGTAATGAAAAAGTTTTGAAAGAATGGGTAGATGCATCAGGATCTCCCGCATTCGATTTTGCATGTTTTTATAGATTAGATGAAACGCTTGATAGAGCAAAAGATCTTACTGCATTGGGAGAAGCTGATAATATGCTTAGAAAATTAGATCCGAGTAATGCAGTTACTTTTGTAGCTAATCATGATACAGAAAAAGAGACCAATCAGGATAACAGAATTAGTTATGCTAATAAATTATTAGCATACTCATACATGCTTACTCACGATGGATATCCTACTATTTTTTATCTGGATTATGAAGCTTTTAAAGGACAACTTAAAACTCTAATTCAAATTTATAATACACTAGCTGTTGGCAATATAGAAATTATCGAAGCGAGTAAGGATGAATATATCATGAAAAGAAGCGGTAGCGAAGATAATCCAGGATTAATCTTGTATATGAATATAAGCAAACAAACAAAAACAAAAACTGTCAAAACCAATTGGATAAATAAGACTTTGGTTGATTATACCGATAATTCCAGAGCCATTCCAACTACAGATAGTGAAGGAAATGCTATATTATATGCACCTGCTGGTGGATATGCAATTTGGTCTGTTGCAAAAGAATAATATTACCCCCGTTATTTTAAGTTAGCCATTATGATTAAAGAGTGTTTATTTGATAAGCACTCTTTAATCATTTAGTATAATAGTTCTATCTACAAAAGCTATATAAGAAAACAGAAAATTACATATCCCTTCTACCAGAAGCTTTCAAAAAAGAGTAGTTATAAAGACTAAAGTAATATTCTTAGCTTATCGTACTGAATCTATTACTGTTAAAGATTTGTAAATTGAATCATATAATGATGTAGTATTTCTTAAAACTTATATTCTTTTATAATGGATAAAATATTACTTTTAAGAATCTTAAAATCATTATCAATCTAATATTATCGCACAAATGAAAGATTCTATCGTTTACTTATTGTACTCATTATTAAAAACAAACAAAATTACAATAGATGAAGAAGAGGTTAAGTTCCAACTACTAAGTCATCCGTCATATCCTAGTTTACATGCGCTTACCGGAGTACTTGATCATTTTTCTATTGAAAATTTAGCCGCCCAAGTACCAACTAATATCGAAACACTATCGCAATTAGATGCAGATTTTATTACGCAGATAAAAAATGATACGGGTGAACATTTTGTACTATTTAAAAGAAAAAATGATCAAATTAATTTGATATTTAGTCGAGACCATACTCAAGTCTTGTCTGAACAAGAATTTTTAGACATCTGGTCAGGAATCATATTAGTTATTGAACCCAAAGAAGATAACAGCGAATCAGTTTTAAACAGAAAAAATAAAATACTCCGTAAAGTTGCTGTCATCTTTTCGATACTATTTTTTATAGGTTTATTTATAATTTTAAGGCCAACACTTTCAGAATTAATATTTTATATATTATCGTATGCCGGTTTGGCATTTAGTATCTTTATCGTTATTAAAGAATTGGGAGTACAATCAACAACTGTAGATAAGTTATGCGCTGCTGGTCAAAAAAATGTAAATTGTGATGCAGTTTTGAACTCAAAAGGAGCAACTATTTTCCAGAATATTAAACTAAGTGATCTATCCCTTGTATATTTTATCGGAATGTTATTCTCTTGCTTCCTATTGTCTCTTCTTGACCAAAGTTATGACCTACTATACACACTTACCTTCGCCTCTATACCTATTACATTATATTCAATTTTTTATCAATTTAGAGTTGTAAAAAGCTGGTGTGTACTTTGCTTATGTATTGTTGGCGTATTATGGCTGCAAAGTGTATCAATTTATGCATTGGGGTTTTCTTATAAAGAAATATCGTTTGATTTGATTGCTTTGGTTACAATTTTGTTTTCTTTTACAATCATGTCTGCTGGCTGGTCCTACATTTTCCCTCTCCTCAAAAAAGAGATCGAATTCAAGAACCTAAAAATAGATCATTATAAATTTAAACGAAATTACTTCATATTTGAAACACTTTTATCTAAATCCGATATACTCCCCAAAGGTAGTATTGATCCTAATGAAATCGTTTTAGGAGATAAAGCGCAAAATCCAAAATTAAGTATTACCATCATCACTAATCCTGCATGTGGGCACTGTAAAGAAACACACACGCTTGTAGAGGAAATCTTGCAACGTAATCTCGAAAAAGTACAGATTATCATACGGTTCAATGTACCTGCAGCAATGCAAGATAACCCGAGTACTAAAATAACAGCCCGTCTAATAGAATTGTATCACAAGGAAGGTGAAGAAAAATGTATTACAGCGATGCATGATGCTTATATCAATTTAAAAAGGGATGAATGGCTTCAAAAATGGGATCTTTGTCACAATCAAGATTTTTTTGATATCCTAAAAATACAGAACGAGTGGTGTAAGTTACATCATAAAAACTTTACTCCAGAAATTTTAATTGAAGGCAAATCCTTTCCAAAAGAGTATAATCGAAAAGAATTACTTTACTTTGTAGAAGATCTTCTTGAAGAATAAGATATTTGTATCTTAGAAGAACAATTTAATTAAAATCTCTTAATGTCAAAATTTCCTTTTTATAAACAGGCTGAATCAAAAGATTGTGGTCCTACTTGCATTAAAATAATTGCTAAGCATTATGGAAGAGTCCTCAATACACCAAAACTTAGAACTATAAGTGAAACTACGCGAGAAGGAAGTTCTCTCTTAGGCCTAAGTGAAGCCGTGGAGCTTATAGGATTTAGGTCTTTGGGTGTTAAGCTTTCATTAAATAAACTACAAGAAGTACCGCTACCTTGCATCGTGCACTGGAATAAAGTACACTATGTAGTTGTATATAAAATAAAAACTACGCGCAAAGGGAGAATGACGATTTATGTTTCTGATCCTGCTCACGGCTTGATAACATATACAAAAGAAGAATTTATCAAAGCATGGATTGGCAATAATGCCGATGAAAATACCGAAGAAGGTGTTGCATTATTAGTGGAGCCTACACCAAAATTTTATAGTGATGATTTTGCTGAAGATGATGAAAAATTTGGATTCAAATTTATATCAAAATACATCTTTAAATATAAAAAATTCATTTTTCAGCTTGCTTTGGGGCTAGGTGCCGGTAGTTTACTTCAACTCATTACGCCTTTTTTAACACAAAGCATCGTTGATGTAGGGATCAAAAATCAAGATCTCAATTTTGTTTACTTGGTACTTATTGCTATGCTATCCTTATTTATCGGGAGAACACTGATTGATGTCTTAAGAAGTTGGATTCTATTGCATCTTAGTACAAGAATCAACATCTCGTTGATTTCTGATTTCTTTATCAAACTTATGAATCTTCCGATATCATATTTTGATGTGAAGATGACAGGAGATCTCTTACAAAGAATTAATGACCATAAGCGTATCGAGCAAATACTAACCATGTCATCGTTAAGTGTTTTATTCTCGATGATGAACCTAATTGTATTTAGCATCGTTTTGATCTATTATAGTTTACAAATTTTTGTAGTTTTTGCCATTGGTAGTTTTTTCTATTTTACATGGATTCTCTTATTTTTTAAGAAAAGAAAAAAATTGGATTATAAACGATTTTCTCAAATTAGTGAAGAGCAAAGTAAGGTTATTGAATTGGTAAACGGTATGCAGGAAATAAAGCTTCATAATGCTGAAAAAAGAAAACGATGGAACTGGGAGTTTGTTCAAGCAAAATTGTTCAAGATATCTATAGAAAACTTAGCCCTGGAACAATATCAAAGTGTTGGATCTTCCTTTATCAATGAGTTAAAAAATATTCTAATTACCGTACTCTCGGCTAAGCTTGTTATTGATGGAGACATTACACTAGGTATGATGCTGGCAATAACTGCCATTGTAGGACAATTAAACGCACCTATTTCTCAGTTAATTAACTTTCTTAGAGAGCTTCAGGATGCACAAATCTCTCTAGAACGCTTAGGAGAAATACATAACAAAGAGGATGAAGAACAACCTGGAGATGGAAAAATTAGAGCGTTACAAGAAAATGCCGATTTTGAAATTAAAAACTTAAGTTTTAGATATGTAGGTACCGACAAACCTGTATTAGAAAATCTAAATGTTTCTATCCCTCACAATAAAATTACAGCAGTGGTTGGCGTTAGTGGTAGTGGAAAAACTACTCTGATGAAATTATTACTCAAGTTTTATGAACCCGATGAAGGTCAGATCTATATTGGATCTCATGACCTTCAGAATGTTTCTCAAAAAACATGGAGAGATCATTTTGGAGTAGTTATGCAAGAAGGATACATATTTAATGATACCATTGCAAACAATATTGCTGTAGGAGAAGATTATGCCGATAAGAAAAAACTAGCACATGCTGTTGATGTAGCCAACATTAAAGAATTTATTGAGTCACTTCCTCTGTCCTATAATACAAAAATAGGTATGGAAGGTGTAGGACTAAGCACAGGTCAAAAGCAACGACTATTTATCGCTCGTGCGGTCTACAAAGATCCAAAATTTTTATTTTTTGATGAAGCTACCTCTGCCCTAGATGCTAACAATGAAAAAGTAATCATGGAGAAGCTAGATACTTTTTTTAAAAATAAAACTGTTATGGTCATAGCACACCGATTGAGTACCGTAAAAAATGCACATCAAATTGTGGTATTAGATAAAGGTAAAATTGTAGAGGTAGGTAATCATGAAGCATTGATCGAAAAGAAAGGAAATTATTATAACTTAGTAAAAAATCAGCTTGAATTAGGAAAATAACATCGAGTGGTAAATTACTGAAAATAGTAGTTGTATGTATAAACAAGTACACCCAAAATTTCATAATTCTTAATTAAAAATTTGTAATTAAACACAATGCCAGAAACTTTAGACGACATACAATTACGTAGTGAAGAAGTACAGGAAATTCTTACCCATGTCCCCCATTGGATGATCAGATGGGGTAACCTTTTGATTCTAGTTTTAGTATTATTGTTATTATTTCTTTCTTGGTTAGTCAAATATCCCGATGTAATCCCGGCAGAAGCTATAATAACCACTCAGATTCCTCCGCAAAAGGAATATGCAAAATCAAGTGGTAAAATTGAATCGATATTAGTTAAAGATGATCAGGTTGTTCCTAATGATAGTCCATTGGCTATTTTACAAAGTACAGCAAACTATAAAGATGTATTTTTATTAAAATCTATTGTAGATACGATTAAGATCAATAATAAATCTTTTACATTTCCTATTGATGAGTTACCTGTTTTATTTTTAGGTGATATTGAGACCAGTTTCGCGTTATTCGAAAATAGCTATTCAGAATATATTCTTAATAAAGAATTGCAGCCGTTTTCTAATGAAGCATTGGCAAATCAGATATCATTATCAGAATTGTATAGGAGGCTAGAAAGCCTAAAAGCTCAAAAAAAGCTTGGAAAAACTGAATTAGATTTCAAAAACAAAGAACTCATACGCCAAAAACGTTTATTTGACAAAGGCGTAATTTCTGCCCAGGAATACGAAACAAAAGAATTAGACTACCTGCAGGCCAAGCGCAATTATGAAAACAACAATGTGCAATTATCCCAACTCACGGAAAGCATAAGTAACGCAAATAAAACATCAAAGGGTACTGAAATTAATAAAAGAAAGGAAGAAATCAATCTTTTTAAGGCAGTACTACAATCTTTTGATCAACTCAAGAAAAGCATTAAAGATTGGGAACTACAATATGTACTGAAATCTAATATCGAAGGACGCGTTTCTTTTTTAAATTTCTGGACCGAAAATCAGACGGTATCCACAGGAGATTTGGTTTTTATCATTATTCCTTCAGAAGATTCTTCGTATTTAGCAAAAATTAAAGCTCCGTCACAAAACTCTGGAAAAATAAAAATTGGTCAGGTTGCTAATATACGATTAGAAAATTTTCCTGATGATGAATTTGGAACCTTAAAAGGAGAAGTAAAACATATTTCTCTACTGCCCGATAAAGATGGGTTATATCTAATCGATGTCGCTCTACCAGAGAAACTAATTACCACTTACAACAAAGAAATCCCTTTTAAACAAGAGATGCGAGGAGTTGTCGAAATCGTTACTGAAGACCTCAGACTCATAGAGCGTTTCTTTTATCAATTTAGAGGGATGGTGGACAAGTAATCTACGGCTATTATTACGTAATGACTAGTCCTGAATAATATGTATCGATTATTCAGGACTAGTCAACTAAAACTGTACGTTTTCTATTAAGATGGGTCTTGTTGTTGAGAAGTATTTTTTTTCGAAGCTACCCAATCAGCAACTAACTCTTCTAGTATAGTAAGAGGTACTGGTCCATTCGTTAGTACTACATCATGAAATTCTCTAATATCAAATTGATCCCCTAGTTTTTTTCTGGCATCTTCTCTTAGCTCGAGAATCTTATTCATACCAATCTTGTAGGCTGTTGCCTGGCTAGGCATTACAATATGACGCTCTACCATCTTTATAGCATCACTTTCTGCATTTGGTGTATGATCTGTATAGTATTTGATTCCTTCTTCTCTACTCCATTTTTTTGCATGTATACCAGTATCTACAACCAATCGACAAGCTCTCCACAGTTCCATCGCTAGTCTACCAAAATCTGAATATGGATCACTGTATAATCCAATTTCTTTAGGTAATAATTCATTGTATAATCCCCAACCTTCAGTATACGCTGTATATCTTCCATATTTTCTAAACTTAGGAATGCCTTGAAGCTCTTGCGCAATTGAAATTTGCATATGATGCCCAGGAATACCCTCATGATATGCCAATGCTTCCATTTGATATATTGGCATTGCTTTCATATCATACAAATTAGTATAATATGTTCCTGGTCTTGAGCCGTCAGGTGTTCCCATTTGATAAAATGCTTTCCCTGCACTTTTCTCTCTAAAAGGTTCTACAGCCTTGACAACAATATCAGCTTTTGGTTTCGTTATAAATAATTCATCTAGTCTTGATTTCAAACTATCTATAAGTCCAACCGCTTGTTTTAGATAAGAAGCTCTTCCTTCTTCATTATCAGCGAAATAAAATTTCTCATCTTCCTTCATATATTTGAAAAAATCCTGTAACGTTCCTTCATAGCTAACTTGCTTCATAATATCTCGCATTTCGCTATGAATGCGCGCCACTTCTTTTAACCCAAGTTCATGAATCTCATCTGCATTCATCTTGGTAGTTGTTGTTCTTTGAAGTGCAGTGTTATAGAATGCAGCACCTTTAGGGAATTTCCAACACCCATCGTCTGTAGTCGCTCTTTGTTGTTGTTGCTCAAGTAAAGTGATAAGGTTTTCATAGGCAGGTTTAACCCCTTCTAAAAGCGCTTTTTTTGCTTCTGCTACTAATTCATTATTTTCATTATCAGAAAGATTTAATGCTGCGACTTTTGTTTTAAAATCTACTAATAACGTACTTTCTGTATTCGATTTATCAAAGGGTTGCCCACTTATAATATTACGGCTATCATTCAGAACTTTAGCAAATACGAATTTAGGAGGAAGAATTCCATTCTTTTCTCTAATCTTCATATTATCAATTTCTTGTGCAAATAGCTCATCTATACCATTCAATCTAGAAATATAAGCTTTTGCATCACTTACATCAGCTATCCTATGCATATTGATCATAAAACTAGGAATCTCAGACTGTCTGCCGTGCATTTGATTTACAGGGTAATTATAAAATCGATACTGAAAATCTTTGATTTCATTTTCAAGATCTTGTTTCATCAACTTATAACTAAGTAGGGTATCGTCATTTAGTTTAGTAACATCTACAGAGTCTTTGAGATAGGCCAACCGTTTTTTGGAGCGCTCTAAATCTTTAACTTCTTGTTTAGAAGATATATCATCCCATTTGCCATAGTCTGCTGTCTTAATTCCTAAATATGTTTGCCACATCGGTGATTTTGCAACTTCTTCTTGAAACTGGACCTCAAACCAATCATTAAGTTTTTTAGAATGTTCTTCTATAACTTGTGCGGTAGGAGTATCCTTATCTTTTGATTCTTTGGCATCCTGTTTACAACTCCATAGCGTAATAAAGCATGAAAAGAGACATATACTTCGCTTAATGTTGTTCATATTAAAAAATTATTAGGGTTAGTTTATTTATTTTAAAACTGAAAACTCTATTGCAGAATCATGATAAACTTTATGGGTCTGCTTAGTAAAGTCTGATGCTTTGGCCTTAAAAATATTAGGCACATACGTTTGTGGGTTTAGGTCAATCAACGGAAACCATGTGCTTTGTATCTGGATCTGAAGCTTATGCCCTTTTTTGAAGGTGTGGTGAACATCCTGTAGCTTTATATTCACCTCTGTCTTTTGATCTGCTAAAAAAGGCTCTGGTTTACTAAAACTATTTCTAAACCTGCCTCGCATTACTTCGCTTCTCACCATCATATGGTAATTGGCCATTTTAAGATATTCCTGGGTTTCCTCTGTACCTTTAGCATTATTTGGATATACATCCACTAGTTTTACAACCCAATCAGCATCGCTCCCTGTAGTTGCAACGTTCAATTTTGCCAATATTTCTCCAGAGAAGGTCATATCTTCCTCAATTACAGGAGTTTCAAAAACCAACACATCAGGACGACGCGCTGCAAAGCGTTGATCATCGGTCATATACTTTCTTGGAGTAAACACCATTTTTATGTCTTCAGAATAAGGAACCGGTTTTTTGGGGTCACTTATAAATTCAGAAAAACCACTTCCGGATTTGCTGGATAATCCTTCCTTTTCAGAAAGGAAAAACGTCTTTTTTCCAACATTCTTTGGTGGCCAGTTTTCAAAGGAATTCCATTCTTTTTTTCCGGTATCAAAAATCTGAATCTCAGGTAAACCAGTTTCATTAGTTGCCTCCCCTTTCAAAAAATGATTAAAGAATTTAGTCTCTATATTTTTTTGATATCCTTTAGAGAGGTTATCTCCAAAATATACATTACCAATAGCTTGGCGTTCTTTATCTCGTGCCCAATCTCCATGACTCCAAGGGCCAAAAACCATGATATTATAGTTAGTACTTTGGGTTTCTATTTTTTCATACGTTTCAAAAGGACCGTATAAATCTTCGGCATCAAATAATCCTCCTACAACCATTACTGCAGGTTTTATATCTTTTAGATGTTGAATAATTCCTCTTTTCTGCCAGAAGTCATCATAGTTGGGGTGTTCTTTGAGTTGTGTCCAGAATACATTATCGTCTTTGTAATACTGATCGAGATTGCTAAGTGGGCCGATATCTTTAAAAAACTGATATTGATCTTCGCTGCCTATATCTGGAAAAGAATACCAAGGCTCTGTCGTCGGTTTGGTTTTTTCATATCCAAATACGGCAGTTGCTCTCCAATAACTAAGTAAATAAGCTCCATTGTGATGAAAATCATCAAAAAAGAAATCACCAATACATGCCTGTGGAGATACAGCTTTAAGAGCAGGATGTGAATCTAACAAAGAATATGTGGCATAAAAACCAGGGTATGAAATACCCCATACTCCTACTCTTCCATTCGTATTATTCAAATTTTTAACTAACCAATCAATAGTATCATACGTATCACTCGCTTCATCGAATTGTTTCCCTTTTTTATTAGGAATGTAAGGGCGCATGTTATCGTATACTCCTTCACTCATCCATCTGCCACGAACATCCTGATAAACGATTATATTACCTTCTTTCATTAAGAATTCATTAGGTCCTATTTTGGACTTAAACTGATCTTTTCCGTATGGTCTTGAACTATATGGGGTTCGCTGCATAAGGATTGGATATTTCTTTGAAGTATCTTTTGGCGAATAGATTGTAGTATGAAGTTTAACCCCATCACGCATTACAATATCTACTTCTTGTTTGATGTAATTCGCTTTTACATCGTAAGCATCAGAATTCTGAGAGTACCCTAAAACGACGTAGAATAGAAAAAATGCTCTTAACAGCATAAATTTAATAGATTGCATTAGTCTGTATTTAGTTTATCGATCAAGATAAAAAATTGACTGAGTGAGCAAGATAGCTTTAAGGAGATTTTAACACGTAAAAAAAAGAATCCCCTACAAATTCTTGAAGAATTCGCAGGGGATTTATGTACAAAATATTATAATTACTTGGCTTTATCCTGCACTCTTCTAGTAATTACGGTCACCATTGTTCTGGGCATAAAGCGCACTGAATTTGCTAAAATACGATTCATAAATCCGTGTATAGCAACAGTCTTTCCTTTCATCATGGCTTTATATCCATATTGCGCAACAGCTTTTGAAGTTGGAAGTTTTTTACCTTTAACAAGTTTACTTTCCTCCATAGCAGCAACAGCTTGAAAACCGCTTTCGGTTGCTCCTGAACAAAGCGCAGTAATCGTAATATTTTTATCCTTCAATTCATTAGCTATGGCTTCAGAAAAATGTAGAACATAGGCTTTGGTGGCATAATACATTGCCATTGTAGGTCCGGGTTGAAAAGCAGCAGTCGAAGCTACATTCATAATTTTACCATGATTACGCTTTACCATTTCTTTTAGATACAATTTGGTAAGTTGTGTTAATGTAGTAATATTCAGCTCAATCATCTTGCTTTCTTTATCCCAGTCTGTCTCATAAAACATTCCAAAATCTCCAAAACCTGCATTATTAATCAAATAATCTACCTGAATCCCTTTTTGTTGTGTTTCTTCAAAAACTTCTTGAGCAGCATTCGAGACAGCAAGATCTTTGACAATTATAACGATACCGATCTGATACTTATTCTCTAATTCTAGTTGAAGTTCATCAAGTTTAGTTTGATTTCTTGCTACTAAAACAAGGTTATCTCTTTTTGATGCATGCACTTTTGCCAATTCTAATCCTATCCCATTTGAAGCACCAGTTATTAACGCTGTTCTTTTCATCTTAAATTATTTTCAATGAATATTTTTTCGTTATTAAATCGTAGCAGTAGATTTATTTATTCTCTCAAAGATTTTTACCGTTTTGTATAGTTTTGTAAACCTTTTTTCAACCAATCCAAATATTCACTGGTATCGGGAGTATATGCAGTGGTATAATTTAGTAAATTCATTTCTGCATCTAGTAAGACATAGTAGGGTTGTGAATTATTCTGAAAATTTAAGGTCTGAAAAGTTGCCCATTTAACACCTATTGTTTTTATATTCTTCACACCGCCATCAGGTTTTAAAAATTTGAATTGATCTCGCTCTTCCAGTGCTTTTCGATCGTCTACATATAAGGAGATTAATATGTATTCATTTTTCAGGATATCGATAATCTCAGGATGGCTCCACACTTGCTCTTCCATTTTACGACAATTTACACAGGCCCATCCTGTAAAATCAATCATAATGGGTTTGCTTTGAGCTTTTGCAGCCTTCACGCCTTCTTCAAAATCTGTATAGGCATTTAACCCAAGTGGACCATGTGCTTCTTTTTCATAAATACTGTAAAATAATGGTGGCGGAAAACCACTTAGCAATTTAAGATTAGCATATTTAGTATTCGTAAGCCCTGGCAGTAAATACATAACAAATACTAATGTCAAAATTGCTAAAATTTGTCTGCCAATGCTTAGTTTTTGACTCGGACTATCATGCGGAAAGCGTAATTTTCCGAAAAGGTATAGTGTTAAACCTATACCTATTACAATCCAGATCCCAATGAATATTTCACGTTTCAGGATTCCCCAATGTGCTACGAGATCTGCATTGGATAAAAATTTAAAGGCAAGTGCAAGTTCTATGAATCCCAATACAACCTTTACAGAATTTAACCATCCACCACTTTTGGGTAAAGAATTTAACCAATTGGGAAATAATGCAAATAAACCAAACGGCAAGGCCAAAGCTAAACCAAAACCTCCCATTCCGAAACTTAATTGCATGGCACCACCATCACTACTTAGAGACCCTCCTAGCAAAGACCCCAAAATTGGACCTGTACATGAAAAAGAAACTAAGGCTAAGGTAAGCGCCATAAAGAAAACACCTACTACACCCCCAATGCTAGTTGCTTTACTATCCAGACTATTGCTCCAGGATGCTGGTAATGTAATTTCAAAATAGCCAAAAAATGACATTGCAAAGACGATAAAGATTACAAAGAAGATAATATTCAGCGTTACATTGGTCGAAATATTATTTAAAATCTCTGGGTCTACTGAGTCCAAAATATGAAACGGAAGACTTAGTAACACATAGATCGCAAATATGAAAAAACCGTACAGAATTGCATTAAATGTTCCTTTTTTACGGTCTTTTGCACTTTTTGTAAAGAACGATACAGTAAGTGGTATCATAGGGAACACACAAGGCGTTAGTAAAGCGATAAGCCCTCCTAAAAAACCAAGAATAAATATATTGAGGTAACTTTTCTCTTTTACTTCTTCTGATGGATATTTTTCTTTTCCTTTGATATCAATATATAAAGCTTCTGATTTATTTTCATCATCCGTTGTGATACTGGAGCGGTCTCCTTTATTCTCTTTTGCTTCTCCACTAAGTTTTAAATCAAAGGTTAACACCTCTGGCGCCAGGCATTTTTCATCATCACAAACCGAGAAAAACACTTCTGCACTCACTGTTTTTAGATTTTTATCTATGCGCTTTATTTTTTGAAAAAAAGTAACCTCATCTTCAAAATACTTCACATCCATCTCGAATATGTTGTCGTACTTCTCTATTCCTTTGGGCTCAACAGTTTCACCAACTAATATATAGGTCTCAGGAGTAGTATTAAATGTAAATTCTGTAGGTGTTGGTGCTATTTCATCGGTTTCTGCTTCCTTTTGCGAATACAAATGCCAACCTTTATCTAGAGTTGCTTTAAAATATAAAATATACGTGTCTTCAGTCTCTTTTTCTATATTAGCTTTCCATGAAATTGGATCCAGCGTTTGTGAAAAAAGCGTTACAGAAAATAAAAAAGTAGTCAGTAATAGTAGGTAGTATCGCATTAGGTGATTGTAATTTTTAATAGTTGTTTCGTTTGAGGTGTTATTTTAAAACGGTTATCAGCTCTATATTTTATTATCCAAATGATTTCTTTTCCAGAGCATAACAACCATACGCGTTCTTTTGCTAATAAAGATAGTTTTTCATCTTTAAAATACTTGCTCAGCTTTTTCTTCCCTTTCATTCCCAAAGGATAAAAATAGTCGCCTTCTTTCCATTTTCTTACAGTCAATGGATACTTTAACTTTTCTTTATCTACATAAATGGTTTTAAGATCTATTTCAGAAATTTCGTCTACATCCCTAAATATTAATGTTCCAGAAGGAATCATAAGCATACGCTCTTCTTCTAAAATCGTATAGGTGCGATTTGAAATTTCTTCGGCAACAGGACTTAGCAGTAAATAATCTCGATCTTTTACTAGTCGGTGGGTTTCAGAAAAAATTTGCTTTCCGGATTGAGCCAAAAGCACTTTCTCAATATCATCCCAGGCTTTAAAATTATATTCCTTTAACAACATGTATAAGAAAGTTTTGGGATTGCCATATTCTCTTAATCGATGTATGGGGATCTTAATACTATCATCATCTAAAAATTCGAACAGCTCTTTTTTAGCGCGAAGCGTCTGATTAGTTATAAACTCGCTGCTTTGCTTTAGGTAGGTTAATGTAGTCTCAAAATTCTGTAAAAACTGTGGGTTTACTGACCTCAATTCAGGAATAACATGGTGCCTGAGTTTGTTTCTCAGGTATTTAATACTGCTATTACTGCTATCTTCTCTCCACGTTAATGCATTTTCTTTAGCAAATTTTTCTATATCCTTTCTTGAAAAAGGTAATAGTGGACGAACGAGCAGTTCATTAGTTTCTGGTATACCTGTTAATCCTTCGATACCTGTACCTCTAGAAAGATTAATCAAAAACGTTTCCAGGTTATCATCGGCATGATGAGCTGTTAAAACATAATCAAACTGAAACTCTTGCGCTAATTGCTTAAACCAAGTATAACGAAGTTCTCTAGCTGCCATTTGAATAGATACCTGATTCGACTTGCTATATGCTTCTGTATTAAAATGCTTTACAAAAAATTCGGACTCGACTTGATGCGCCATTTTTTTTACAAACTCTTCGTCTTGATCACTTTCGGCTCCTCGCAAATTAAAATTACAATGCGCTATTCCAAAGTGCAGGTTAATTTTGTCGCATAGATGTACAAGAACTATACTATCCAGCCCCCCACTACAGGCTATTAAAAATCTACCTCCTGAAAGGAATGAAAGATTTTTGCCAATATGATTTTTAAACTCTTGTACCACTAGATTGTAATTCGATTTTTTATTTGTCAAATATACAATTTTGAATTGCGATGACAATCAACCCTTGAATTTGGTTTACATTCTGATTTTCAGATTTTTAACATCATTTTTAGTTTGTTTTTCTTATTTTTAGAAAACAACTCTTAAATCATTCACCAATGAACACGACACAAGAATTGCAGAAATTTTACGGAGCTGATGATCAGAGGGAATTCAGTAAAAAATTATTATCCATTGTCCCCCATTTACATCCTTATGTAAAGCATCGGCTTTATATTGCTGAAAGTGTAGGCATTTTGCCTCAAAACATGTATTGTTCTAATGGTATTATTGATGATGCGATCTTAAAATTGTACTCAGATGATTTTGACGTAAACATAGATACATTATCGCTAGAGTTGCAACTTTTTAAAATTGCAGATCATTTGATTGATGAACTACATCATCGAGAAGGTTGGCATCAAAGAAGTATAAGCACAAATCATTTTCTGAACATTGAACTTGAAAAACTTGAAGAAAATTTTACAGCAGAAGCAGATAACGAACTTATCATGAAAGAAGATTTGGATGATATTTGTTATCATCAAAACTCTAAACATAAACAAAGTTTTATATATGATGATCTTGATTCTGCTATTCTCAAAATTATAGATACAGAACCTTCATCATCGTTTAGGAAACAAAAATTGTTGGGTAAATTCTATAGTTGGTTACCCATGGAAGCTTCAAAAATTATTGATCTTTTTGTTTTTGGAAAATTAAATTTTGAAGAAATCGCTACCATAAAAGATATGACGGCTCAACAAGTGAAACAAACTATTATTGATGTTAGAAAGAGTTTTAGGCGTAATTTGGTATAATTATCAGTCTGGAGTATGTAGTTTGTAGTTTATAGTTTGTAGTTTTAGAGCAATTACTACTGTCTTTTAGGACGCAGTCGAGAACTATTTTGTCAACAAAAACAAGATTGAAATGCACTCAACTAGAGATCGACACAGTATTTCAATCGGAATATAAGTTACTAGCTACTGACCTCTAATTTTTCTTACGCTCATAAGAGGTTATCGTACTAAACGGTTCACCGGTTTCAGTAAAGCCCTCAATATAAAAAAGTAAACTATGTTTACCCGGATTAATGAATGATATTTTGCTGTAGCTGTCTTTATTACTCTTTACTAAAGGTTCCCAGGCAATTGCTGCAAATTTTTGATAGGAATCACTTTCATAATCAATATATTCTGGTTTATATGTTTCTTTTTGAAATGTAAACCCATTTTTTAGTTTAAAAGTTTTTGAAGTTTTTAAGTATTCAGGCATTTCGAGTTCTTTACCGTTCGTATAAATTAAGTGACTGTTTCTATGCCCGTATCCATCGCGCCCACCATGATAAAGCTCTAATATATTTTCCATATTAATTTTCAAAAGACCGTTCATGTAGGTAGCACGCTTTCCGTTTAAGATAAAATGTGCTTTTGTACCATCTCTGTACGTCCAATAATAGCCTCCAAAATCACTTCCGCTTGAAAAATGGTACGCCAATCGTAAACCTTCCTTGCTTTTAAAATAATCTTCAACAGTTCTATAAGCATATAAAGAAGAATCTACTTTGACACCATATCGCCCTTTTGTGAATCTTTTAAACTTCAGCTTATTCACATTAATAATGACTTCATCCAGAACTTCACCTTCAAAATTTTCTATGATTGCTTCGGTCAGACTAGTTTCAGAAAATGAATCTGTAATATTCATTTCGAACTTTTTATCCAAAACTTCACCTAATGGTTTTACCGTAAAAAAGAAGTTGGCCTTGACGGGTTTTCCAAAATTGTCAAGTGTAGAGAATTCAAAGTCAGAATCTGTTTGTAATATCAAGTTTTCTATGTGAAATGTATTGTCTTTATCTAGATCTACCATCTTTATATTTTTATTCGTTTTGGAGTACAGTAATACATTTTTTAATTTTTGTTTCTCATCAAATGGTACAACATAACCAGAAATTGTAAGCCCTGAATTATTTTCTAATTCAGAATCTTTTTCAGCATTAAAAATAGTATTCCAATTATACTTACTCCAACCTTGAGTTAGCAGTAACAAATCCAGTTCATAACGTTTTTTGTTATTATTTTTTTGAAAGTAATATGAAGGATTTTCAATATTCCCATTCAAAAATGGCTTTAAATGAACCGAAGCAAATACATGATCGCGATTAGTGTTTGCCAAAGTTTTTAAAGGTAAAACTGAAATGCTTGTTTGTGTTTTAACAGTTTGACCACCTACTTTATTTAAAATGGTATAGGTAACTGTATCACTAACTTTTGAAGCCTCATGAATAAAAGAGCTCGTTTCTTTTACACTTTCAAAATTAAAAAATAACCGTTCAACCATAGGTTTAAGATCTTTATTGAATACTGTAATTGTATTTGTCCCAGAAAAAAGCTTATGACTCGGGATATTTAAAACCAATTTTGGATAGTCTTCATCAAATTGCGTTATATAACTGCGAGCAAGACCTGCCTTATGAATGGTAATTATAAAATCTTGATTACTGTACGCGGCAAGTGATCTTTCATTGGTATTTAGATCTATTTGTAATTCACCAGTTTTATAGTTTTGCTCTAGTTTTAAAGCAATTCCTATCTGAGAAGTTCTTGGTAGTTTGTGTTTAAAATTTTTGGATTTAGAACGTAAAAAATAAGTAATGTTCTCTTCTGGCATAAAAGAGAATTTTCCCATTCCTAAAGCGTTTGTAGCTACATTATTTTTTAAAATATTACCCTCTATATCTTCAAGAACTAAATTTTTAAGCCTAACACCTTTCCCGTTGGCATTTAAAATTTTAATGCCACAACTATTTAACGTATTCGAAATTAAACACCCCCCTTCTGGTAAAATTTGAACATCTAATTTTGTAATATGATTTACTTTATTCTTAGTTCTAATTGAGGAAGAAGGATTAATAATTTTTATCGCTTTAGTAAAAGCAGCACTAGGGGTAGCGTTTTTAGGGATGAAGGTTTTGAGGTAATATGTATCAGTTTTAATTTCTGGATTTAAAGTAAAATTTCCATTTACCTGACCATTATTTAAGTACAGTAATGATTTGGAAAGAATAGTGTTGTTTGAGTCTGTTAATTGCACAACAACATTATATTTGTTTTTATTGATTTTTGCACTTACTTTTTCGAATGCATAAATACTAAACCAGATTTTTTCGTCGCTAACGTATGTGCTTTTATTACTGTGAATATGAAGCGCTACAGACTTGTTCGCATGAAACCGTTGTAAAATAGAATCAATTTTAGTAGTTGCTAATTCTTGAGCACAAATTATTTGACCAAGAAGAAATAAAATTAAAGTAAAACGAAGCATGACAAGTAATGAGCTATCAAATTACAAAATTTATAGAAACGGATATATTATCTTTTATTTTCATATTCAAAAAGTTTGTCATTCAAATCTTTTTGCTAGAACATTTATAAACTAACCAAAACTCAACATGAATTACTTCATTATATAATTAAATACTTAATTATTCATAATTTAGGAGCTCTCTCCTGCTAACTGCCTACTGAACGCTTTATATTACCCCCTCCAACACCTCTCGCATGGCTTTTGCTTTAAGTAAACATTCCTCATACTCTTGATCTGGATCAGATTTGGCTGTAATTGCTCCTCCAACGGTATAAGAAACATATTTTTCAAATTCATTATACAAAATGCTCCTTATCACAACATTAAAATCAAAATCACCATCGGGAGTAAAATATCCCACTGCTCCGCTATACAGACCACGTTTGGAGGCTTCGAGTTCTTCTATGATATTCATAGCAGATATTTTTGGGGCTCCTGTCATACTACCCATAGGAAACGTTGATTTGATAATATCAACAGGAGAAGTCGTTACCTCTACCTCTGAAACCACAGTAGATATCATTTGATGCACTTGTTTAAAAGAATACACCTTGCACAACTCCTCTACTTGTACAGCACCCTTAATAGCTGTTCGAGATAAATCATTGCGTACCAAATCTACAATCATCACATTTTCTGATCGTTCTTTTGGATCATTCTTTAGATCAAGTATTAACTCTTGATCGTGTTGTGTATCATCAGATCGTTTTGCGGTTCCTTTTATCGGTTGAGAAATTATTTTTTGGCCTTCTTTTCGCAAATATCGCTCTGGCGAGGCCGATAATGCATAGTGATGATTCATTTTGAGAAATGTAGCAAAAGGAGGCTTAGAAATAGCATTGAGATGGTTATAGGTCTGTAAAGGATTAATACAACTATCTTTTGCAAAAAACTCCTGACAAAAATTAGCTTCATAAATATCACCTCTTCGTATGTGCGCTAACATTCTATTCACCTTTTCTTTATATACATCTTTTGTAATGCTAAGACTTATTTTGAGGTTGCCGCAAGAAGATTCACTATTTTTCTCCTTTTTTGGTACAACCATCAACTCATCCAATGCTATCGATGAAATTATTTTAAAATCATCGTTTATTTCGTCATCCACCATTCTTAAATAGTGAACTTCTAAAACATTGCCTTTGAGAAAGAAAAGCTTTTTGGGCTGAAAAAAGTATAGATCAGGAAATTTTAACTCATCTTTATTTTTAGAAACCAGATTTTCAGTATCATTTTTAAGATCATACGAAAAGTAGCCAAAAATCCAGTCTCTAGTGTGTTCCTGATATTCTTTTAATTGTTCAAATGCATAATGATAATCTGTTTTGATCGCAGTAAACGCATCGACTGCAAGTACTGCATCGTAACTTGAGTATTGTTGGGTATACTCGTTAGAATCTAACCAGACAATGTCATCAAATTGTTGGCTCCAGCACAACAATTGGTTTTTAAATCTTGATGGATTTTCTAAAGTATATTTTTTAATGCTACGCACCTGCCATTAGATTTGATGCGCAAAAGTACTGAGAACTTGGTTTAATCCCAATAAAAGAGTCTCATCTTTGACCGTATTAGAATCTGAAGAAAAGTTATTATAAAAAGAAGGGAAACTAAAACTTTCTACAACCTCACCGCCAAATCTGGGCAATACACTCTTTGCATACTCTAGTGAGCCTACCCCTCCTCTTTTACCGGGAGCAGTACTCATTAAAAGAATTTTCTTTCCTACTAAAAAATTACGATCCAGGCGAGATAACCAATCTATGATATTCTTAAAAAAGGCACTCCAACTACCATTATGTTCATTTACAGAAATAATAAGTGCATCTGCTTCAGATATTTGTTGTTTTAGCCCCATGGCCATTCCCGGGAAACTATTTTTCTCTTCATCCTCACTATACATTGGCATTGGATAATCGATCAAATTAACCACCTTTACCTTATGTTCTTTAATTTTTGAAGCTACATACTCAACAAGTTTTTGATTTATTGAAGTACTACTGTTAGAACCAGAAAAGGCAAGAATATTTTTCATGAATAATTAATTTGTGCTACCAAAAATAATTAAAAAAAATCTAGATATAATAAGACTTACTATTGTTTATATGAAGAAGTGATTTAAACATTTTTTACCTTATGAAACTTTAATTAAATACTCGGTACTTCACAAATTTCATAAACATTAGAATTAATTACAATATTGCATAGGTTGTAATAACAACAAATAACATCAAAATGGTTTTTGAAAAGTTTGATTTCGTTTATGCGCACAGCTCTTGATTGGCATTTTCTGAAATTTTCTAGATCCCCATCTTCTTGTCGCTGATCCCAACATACTTCTTGCATGGCATGAAATGTATTTCTTCTTTCTCTGGATTTTTCTCTGTATGTAATGTAACAAGGTGTACACCGCCAATCCATTGGTCCTTTGCCTATATTTAGTTGCTCTGGGTTTCTGTTCACGACTTGTTCTACTTGTTCCATAAATAGATCAACTAAGGTTTCATTAATTTCTACTTCATTTTGATTTCTTAAGTCAAACCGTTTAACTAGTTGTTCCCAACTTTCAATTCTAAGATCATTATATTCATTCATTTGTTCTATGCTATCAAAACCTAAGGCAATGGCTAGTTCTTGATGTTGCTGGTTCGACAGTTCAATTGTTTCTTCAAACAAAGATGCGGTTTCTAGATCAACTTGTCTATTCAACGCATTTATTGATTGTTCTACGTACTCTATAAGCTTTGGATCGCTTTTAAAATTAGTAAAATCTTCTATGATTACTTCTTCATCTGGCGTTTCCTCATCTGGTGTTTCTTCTCCTGTAATTTCATCAGGCATTTGCGCTTCGGTAGCTGAGTCGTCACTACATGCTATAAAAAAAGCAAATAGTACGCTACTCAATACAATGGTTTTTAATGCGTTTTTCATGAGTATCATAATTTGTGTTTTAAATTGATATTCAAAAATAGATCAGACAAAAGCCAAAAAAGTATCAAATTATAAAATGGCACCTATACATTCTTATTTTCTTATGTCTGACTAATTCTTATTGTATAATTTAATATTGATCCTCATAAATCGAATCCCCAAAAATAAGGCTACCTTTGTACCATCAAAAAATAAATCAATTGACTTTTAGAGATTTAAATTTAAGCACACAACTTATCAATGCCCTTGATGATTTGGGGTTCGAAACTCCTACACCAATCCAAGAACAAGCATTTTCTGTAGTGATGTCGGGTAAAGATGTTGTAGGTATTGCACAAACAGGTACTGGTAAAACTTATGCCTATATGCTTCCTATTTTAAGAATGTTGAAATATTCTGTACAACAAAACCCCAGAGTATTAGTATTAGTACCGACTCGAGAACTTGTTGTACAAGTAGTTGATGAAATTGAAAAACTATCCACCTATATCAATATGCGTATTACAGGAGTCTATGGTGGCACCAATATCAATACCCAAAAACAAGCCGTTTCTGAAGGGTTGGATATTATTGTAGCCACACCCGGGCGTTTATATGATCTGGCGGTGAGTAGAGTATTACAATTAAAATCAATCCAAAAAATTGTGATTGATGAAGTAGATGTGATGCTTGATCTTGGGTTTAGACATCAATTGATGAATATTTTTGATATCCTTCCGCGGCAGCGACAAAATATTATGTTTTCTGCTACCATGACAGATGAAGTAGATCAAATGATTTCAGAAACCTTTATCAAACCCCAAAAAATATCTGTTGCCAAAAGTGGAACACCACTCGAGAATATCAAGCAATATGGTTTTAGAGTACCCAACTTTTATACCAAAGTTAACCTGCTAAAGCATTTACTTTCTGATAGAGAAACCTACCATAAAACCTTAATTTTTGTTGGGTTCAAAAAAATTGCTGATCGATTATTCGAGCAACTAGAACAAAAATATGCTGATGAAATCTGTATCATTCATTCTAATAAAACTCAGAATTACAGGTTGCGTAGTATAGAACAGTTTAGAAAAGGAGAAAATCGTATCCTCATTGCCACTGATGTCATGGCCAGAGGACTGGATATAGAAAATGTGAGTCAGGTAATTAATCTCGATACGCCGGAATATCCAGAGAACTATATGCACAGAATAGGCAGAACAGGACGTGCAGAAAAAGAAGGAGTCTCTTTTGTGCTCACCACCGAAAAAGAACAGGAGCATCTGGATGCGATCGAGGGTCTGATGGAAATGAAAATCGAGCAACTCGAACTGCCTGCAGAAGTAACAATCTCTGAACAACTCACTCCCGAAGAACAACCTAAAGTAAAGGAGATCAACAACCCGCATAAGCGACCTAATCATGAAGTTGGAGCTGCTTTTCATGAAAAGAAAGAAAAAAACAAAAAAACCAATCAGGGAGGATCTTACCAACGTGAGATAAAAAAGAAATACAAAAAACCAAAGACTAAAGGGGATAAAACCTATAACTTAAAAAATAAGAAGAAAAGAAGGTGATTTATCACAAAACAACATGCTGGCTAACGGCTAATATTTTTTTATGGATCTAAATCTTGCAGTACTTATCGACGGTGATAATATCCCATCTAGTTATATTAAAGAAATGATGGAAGAAATTGCCAAATATGGTAACCCAACCATAAAAAGAATTTATGGTGATTGGACCAAACCCGACCTCTCAAAGTGGAAAAAAATTCTTTTAGAAAATGCAATCACACCCATCCAGCAATACGGATACACCAGAGGCAAAAATGCTACAGACTCTGCTATGATCATCGATGCTATGGATATCTTATATTCAGAAAAGGTGAATGGCTTCTGTTTGGTCTCTAGTGACAGTGACTTTACGCGTTTGGCAACACGGCTGCGTGAAGCGGGAATGAAAGTATTTGGGATTGGAGAAAAGAAAACACCTAATCCTTTTATCGTGGCTTGCGATAAGTTTATTTATCTTGAAATCTTAAAACATGAAGCAGAGGAAAATGAAACTACAGATAGCAAACCTACTACAAAAAGTAGCGTAGATAAAATAACAACAAAAGATATCAGACTCATCTCAAATACGATATCAGATTTGGCAGATGATGATGGCTGGGCATTTCTTGGCGAAATCGGTAGCCTTTTACAAAAGAAGCAACCCAATTTTGATTCTCGAAACTTTGGTTTTCAAAAATTAACACCATTAATAAAATCGATCAAAAGTTTTGAAATAGAACAACGCGAAGCTTCAAAAGGTCGATCTAAGTTGATTTTTGTGCGAAATAAAAAGAAAGACAGAGGAACTGCTAAAAAAACTAGCTAATTCGTAGTGTATTTTTTCCATCAACTGTACTATTTTAAAAGATAGTAAAAACCTCGGGACAAATCTACGAGACATTTGTAAGAAACTGATTTTTGACTTCGAGGTAAGCCCTGGAGGATTCAAATCTCAATTATCGAGTAAACGAAATAATGACAATGAAAGAATTTCAACATAAAACTACGTCACAAAACAAAAAAAGCCCCAAAGTTACAATGGGGCAAGCTTTTAAAACCATAATCTGGCCAAGAAGAAACCTTGTTCTTATTGGTTTGTTACTCATTGTGCTTAGTAGATTAGCCAGTCTGGTTTTACCGGTAGCTAGCAAATATCTAATGGATGATGTGATTGCTCAAAAAAACTATGAGATGCTTCGTGTATTACTTATGGGGGTTGGTGCTGCTATTTTGGTACAAGCAGTCACTTCTTTTTTATTAACAAGAATATTGAGTGTTCAGGCGCAATTTTTAATTTCTGAATTACGCGCACAAGTTCAAAAGAAAGTACTTTCACTCCCCATCAGTTTCTTTGATAATTCAAAATCAGGTGCTTTGGTATCCAGAATTATGAGTGATGTTGAAGGCGTCAGAAATCTAATCGGAACAGGTTTAGTACAGCTTGTAGGAGGAACAATTACAGCAATTATTTCATTAGTACTACTTATTAGAATCAGTCCTTCAATGACGCTATTCGTACTTGTACCCATATCGGTTTTTGGTATTGTAGCACTCAAAGCTTTCAAATACATTCGCCCGATATTCAGAAAACGAGGAGTTATCAATGCCGAGGTCAAAGGCAGACTGATAGAAACACTCGCAGGAGTACGAGTGATCAAAGGATTTAATGCAGAAACTCAAGAAAACGAAACGTTTGAAAAAGGTGTGGATCGCTTATTTCAGAATGTAAAAAAGAGTTTAACGGCTACTGCACTAATGACCAGTTCTTCTACCTTTCTTCTAGGCATCGCATCTACAGGAATTATGGGTATTGGTGGTTATAAAATCATGATTGATGAATTAACAATCGGCGATTTTCTTTCATTTACCCTATTACTTGGATTTATGATTGCTCCAATAGTACAGATGAGTAACATTGGTAGCCAATTAACTGAAGCACTCGCAGGTTTGGATCGCACAGAAGAACTCATGAATTTGGTTCCCGAAGAAGAAATAGAGGATCGAACCATAACACTTGGAGACATCGATGGAACACTTATTTTTGATAATGTTACTTTTTCATACGAAGAAGGAAAAGATGTGTTGCATAATATAAGTTTTAGTGCGCAATCAGGATCGGTAACTGCTCTGGTGGGTAGCTCTGGCTCTGGCAAATCTACCATCGCGGGATTAGTCGCTACCTTTTTGAATCCAAAATCTGGTCTTATCACTATTGACGGCCATGATATCTCAAAGGTGAAACTAACCAGTTATCGCCGTAACCTGGGTGTTGTTTTACAAGATGAATTTTTGTTCGAAGGTACCATACGGCAAAACATTCTTTTCCCACGACCTGATGCTACCGAAGAACAACTGCACCAAGCTGTAAAAGCTGCTTATGTTAATGAGTTTACTGATCGTTTTGATGACGGACTAGAAACGCTGATAGGCGAACGTGGCGTAAAACTATCCGGAGGACAACGACAACGAATTGCTATTGCCAGAGCCATCCTTGCTGACCCAAAAATTATTATACTCGATGAAGCTACCTCTAACCTGGATACCGAAAGTGAAGCCTTGATACAAAAAAGTCTTGGTGAACTGATGAAAGGTAGAACTACCTTTGTTATCGCACACCGACTGAGTACCATCAAAAAAGCAGATCAGATTTTGGTTATAGAAGCTGGTAACATTGCAGAGCGAGGGACACATGATGAATTGATTGCGGCAGAAGGTCGGTATTTTGATCTATATACCTATCAAGCCAGGATATAATCGGTACCATTACTTCGTAAAAATAGATTTTTTAAAAATTCAACCGTTACTATTGAAAATTCAGTAGCAACGGTTGAATTTTTAACACCGTTTACCTTGTGTTAAACCTCTGAGACCATGTCATGGGCCTTTTTGGCCATCTCGAGAGCCTTTTTGACGAAGCGTTTAGCTCATGACAGCAAAATTTTCAGGTTTTGTTCTTGAAATTTCAATAGGCGACCTTAAAATTTTAGCCTTCGGTGCTAAAATTTTAACTAGAAAGGTTAAAAAGTTCGTCTTTTCGGCTTTCCTGAGGGTCTTTTTGGCCCAACACAAGGTCTCTTGGGTCAACGGTATCATTACGAGATTTTTTCTGAATCAAGCAGTTATATTATCAAACAAGATCATGAGTATTGTTTTGGCTTCTCTACTTCTTTCTATGCTCATTTTCAATTAAATATAGAAACGCATTTCTCTGAAGTGATAGGAGTAAAATCAAAATGACTCCTATTATAATAACAGGAGCCATTACTAGTTTACATACACTATCTAAGTTCGCAATAATTAAACCGCTTGTGACACTTCAACTCTGAGTTGTTTTGCGGCTTCTACCATGGCTAAAAGTGCTTTCTTAGTTTCATCCCACCCACGGGTTTTAAGTCCACAGTCGGGATTGACCCACAATTGCTCTTCGGGTATATATTGCTGTGCTTTGCGCATGAGTCCAACGATTTCTTTGGTATGCGGAATTCTAGGTGCATGAATATCATATACACCTGGTCCTATATCGTTTGGATATTCAAAATCTGCAAAGGCATCCAATAATTCCATTTGTGATCGAGAACATTCGATCGTGATTACATCGGCATCCATAGTAGCGATATGATCAATGATATCATTAAATTCTGAATAGCACATATGGGTATGTATCTGAGTATGATCTTTTACTCCACTTGCAGAAATCCTAAAAGCTTTTATCGCCCACTCGAGATAGTCTTGCCATTTGTTTTTCAACAAAGGCAACCCCTCTCGCATTGCAGGTTCATCGATTTGAATAATTTTTATTCCTGCTTTCTCCAGATCTTTTACTTCGTCTCGAATTGCTAATGCAATCTCAAGACAAGTCTCAGATCGAGGTTGATCATCTCTTACAAAAGACCATTGTAATATCGTAACCGGACCAGTAAGCATTCCTTTGACCGGTAAGTCTGTTAATGATTGTGCATATGAGGACCAGGCCACAGTCATTGCCGTCGGGCGGTCCACATCACCATAAATAATCGGAGGTTTTACACATCTTGAGCCATAACTCTGCACCCAGCCATATGTTGTAAAAGCAAACCCGTTGAGCTGTTCTCCAAAATATTCGACCATATCATTCCGTTCATACTCACCATGCACTAAGACATCTATTCCTAACGCTTCTTGCAACTCAATAGTACGTTTAGTTTCCTCTTTTAAATACTGTGCATATTCTTCAGAAGAAAGTTCTCCTTTTTTATATTTTGACCTCAAGCTACGAATCGTTTTTGTCTGCGGAAAAGAACCAATAGTCGTGGCAGGAAACAAAGGCAGATTCAATCGCTTTTTTTGTTTCTCTTTTCGTACCGAAAAAACAGAAGCTCTATCCGCATCATCCGTTGTAATTTTTTTGACACGCTCTTTTACGATGGATTTGTGAATTAAATCCGATGTTTTTCTAGCCTGATGACACGCGGTATTGTGATCTAATTCAGCTAAGACGGTTTCATCTTCCAGATGCATCGCGAGTTGTTTTAGTGTCGACACTTCTGTTAACTTTTGTTTTGCAAAAGACAACCACTGTTGTAGGTCTGATGATAGATTGTCATTTTGCGCTTCAAGATCTAGATCACAGGGAGCATGCAATAAAGAACAAGACGGTGCGATAAGAATATTAGCTTCTCCTCTACGATTTATGGCCTTAAAAATGATTTCAAGCGATTTTTTATATTCATTTTTCCATACGTTACGCCCATCAACAACCCCTAACGAAAGCTGAATTGCGTCTGGCAACTTTGCTAATACAGGTTCTAATTGTTTAAGGTCTCTCACCAAATCTATATGCAAAATATCAAAAGATAACGCATTAGCAATCAAGTCAAGATTATGTGTAACACCTTCAAAATACGTCGCAATCATCAATTTGATTTCGGGGAACTTTGTTTTAAGCGTTTTGTACACTTGGGCATACGCCAATTTGATATCTTCATCGATATCCAATGCCAAAAAAGGTTCGTCAAACTGTATACAAGTTACCCCAAGGGCATGCAGCTTTTCTATAATTTTGGTATACACCGGTAATAAGTTAGCGATTAGCGCTATACTTTTAAAGCCAGCTTCTTTCTCTTTTCCTAGTAGCAAATACGAAATAGGCCCGATTAGCACAGGCTTAGTAATGATGCCTAGTTGTTTGGCTTCATAAAATTCATCAATGATCTTTGTAGAAAATAGCTTGAATTCTTGATCTTTATAAAACTCAGGAACGATATAGTGATAATTGGTATCAAACCACTTAGTCATCTCCATCGCCGTAATATCAAGACCATCTTTTTGATATCCTCTGGCCATCGCAAAATAGAGATCTAAAATGGATGTTTTTTCTGAAACCAAATCATGGTATCGTTTGGGGATTGCTCCTACGGCTAAGGACATATCCAATACTTGATCATAAAACGAGAAATCATTGGATGGAATCAAATCAATTTGAGCACTTTGTTGCAATAACCAGTTTTCTTGCCTGATGTTTTTTCCAACTTGTACTAAGTTTTTGTGTGTGGTCTTTCCCGACCAATAGGCTTCAGAAGCCTTTTTAAGCTCCCGTTTGCTACCAATTCGCGGGTAGCCAAGATTGTGTGTAAGCATAATTTACAATTTTAAAAATTAATACTAATTCTTAAAATCCTTTGTATAAACCTAATACACTTTTTTGAAGATGAAATAGAAATTAAAATAATGCCACAGCAATATAGCATCATAATAAAACTATTTTTTTACTATGATACTTGGCATCAAACGTAACCTCTGCTTCAAATCGCGAAAGCATAGTCAATACGATATACTACCAATAAAAAATTAAAAAGTTGTAAGTGATCAAATTATAGGTACACCATTTTAAAATTCAATCGGTATAAGGCAGGTCTCCTGGCTTGTAACATTTTTATCTTCCTTCCCACCCTAAAATGCCAGAGCAGTGGATTTATTTGATAAAAACTATATGGTTACTTACAGTTGCGCGACAGCTCGTGATTTGCACACGATTCCCTATTAATTCACAATGAAGCAAAACCTATATCGGTTGATGAAGAATTTTATGTAAAGAACTTTATTTGGTTATAAAAGTACTTCAAAAATATTAGCATTGATATAACTAAGTATGTTAAAAACTTTATAAAAATCCTATTTCCATATTTTCCATATTTTGTCTCTCATGAAACTATCCTTTTTTTCTAAGAGATATGCATTCATTAGACGTGGTTTTTTATGTAGAACCTTTTCTATTGAGTCATTTTTGGGCTCTGGAACTTTTAGTGCCAACTCGTCGAGTTCTATAATATGATTCGCCAGCCAAAGCGGTAATTTTGCTTTTTTAGTTAATATATTTAAAAATTTACTTTTACTAATATTAACATATTCAATATCTCTTCCCGTTACTCTTGATAAGCGCCCAGCCATATCGTAGTGATTAATTGCTTCTGGACCTGCCAAAGCAATATTTCTAAAAGGTAATGGTTTTTCCTGCAATAATAATTTCACCGCCACATCGGCTACATCTCTTGCATCTACATAATTTCTTGGTGCATCATGCATTACACCAAAAAATTTTCCGAATTTTCTAATAGTTAGAGTATTTCGTTCCCAATTTTGCATAAAAGCATAAGGTCTTAGACAATAGTAGTCAATATCTGTTGACTCTAGATATTCTTCGATTTTTCGATGCCATTTAGCAACTTCAACCAAATCTACTGGTTCAATATTGAGGGCCGATAGTTTTACTAAACGCTTGATACCGCATTTTTGAGCAGCTTTAATCACATTAATTTCATAGCATACTTGATTAGGATCGGTTGCAGTTAATAAAAAAACAGCATCTGCATAAATACAAGCAGCCTCTACTTCTTTAGGATTTGCCAAATCTGCACTTACATAAGCATGTTGGTTATTTTTATTCAAAGGTACAGGGTAAGCTCTCATATGATTTCTCAAAACCCCTCTTACATAACAATCTTGTTGTAATAAGTTTTCAAAAACAATCTTTCCTACTGTTCCTGTACAACCAAAAACAACAATAGTTTTCATATATTTTTTCATCATTCTTGTTTATTTTTTATAGGTTTTGTTAAGGTTAGTATTGCAGTACCTAATACCGTTGAAGTAATAATGTCACCAGTTTCACGTTCTAGTTGAAACGTATAAATCACCAAAAAAGCTAGGATCGTTAATACTGAACTCAAAAGAAGAGTCATTTTAAATTTATGTATCAGAAGAATGCCTCTTTTCTGAAAATAAGCCAGTATTGCAAAACTAAATACTGTAGCCAATAAAGAAGGTATTGCAATTGTTGTATAACTCGCATTCATCAAGTCTGGTTTATCCAAAAAGTAGCCTGAAAGACCAGAACACATAAATGGAAAGAAATATGAAGGTAGTGCTGCTTTAAAAAAAGATACGGTAGAAAATGAAGTTTTATTTTTTGACATCTTACAAAGGGGTTACACTATTTTGTATCGTTCTAATTGGGTTAAATTTTATTCCAAAACCAATAAATGGTTTTTCAAATGATGTATCAAACTCAAACAAAGAATTATCATCCCCATCTCTAACTTCATAATCCCCCCAAACAGGATATGTACCTTTAATCATTACAGCCAATGATGAAGTTAGCCATGCATTATATTCTAGCCCTGCAGATGCTGTTGTATAGGTAATCTTAGACACATCGCTGGTACTCAAAAGATTTGTAGTAGTATTTAAGTTCGCATAAAAATCGTTAAGTTCACCTAGAATTTTTAAAGAATGATTTTTATGAAAATCCCACTTTATATAGGTATTTGGAAGACCTAGCACAAAAGACCATTCTTCATTTAATCTCGACTTGAGTTGAATTATTGGGTTGACTTGGGTGATTCCATTAAGTGTCATATAACCTACACCTAACCCTAGCTTGTAGTACCCTCCTTTTTCCCTTAAAAATGTGCGTTCAGCAAATATATTTCCATTAAATTCTAGATCATCAAAAGCAAAGTTTTTCTCAAAATCAGCAGTTATAAATGTTGAAAGCAGTGTATTTAATGACCATTTTTCAGAAAATTTGTATATGAGAAAAGTGCTGTAATTAACATTGTAGAATCGATCAATTACATTAGTCCCTTTAAACTCATTACTATTTGTAAAATTAAAATCATGAATATCTAATCCCAAGGTGCTAAAAATTGAAAACGTATCACTTCTTACTACTGGAAAATTCAATTTTGTACTTCCCCTTTGATAACCAATATCGCTTGAGATTTTCGTTTCTGGAGTGTAATTGATATAAAAAAGATCGTTATCTAAAGTGTTTACTTGACCTGTAACCTGAGCATCTGTATGCTCACAAAGTAATACTGCAAACAATATGAATATATATTTTTTCATAATTTCTAAGAAATCAGGTAAACTAACACAGGAGAAGCCTGCGAGACATCTGGATAAAAATGATGTTGATTTTGAGGCAAGCCTAGGAGCATTTAAATCTCGAGTATCGAGTAAAATATTTTGTAATAGGGTCACTAGATTAGTGAGTAATGAATGAGTGAAAAATGTTTTGACTATCATAATTTGTAGTTTTAATTATTGATAGTACAAAGATGTAAGCTATTTAAGCTGAAAAAATTACCATTTGATAAGTAATGAAATTATCGTATGTTTTTTCGAATACGACTAAGCGAGTTTGGCGTGATACCTAAATAAGACGCTAATTGTTTAAGAGGAACCCGATTTATAACATCTGATTTTTTTAGCATATTTAAATAACGAGTCTCAGCATCCATAATTTGAAAGGAAATCAAACTTTCGACCACATTTAAAAAAGCATCTTCCATAATTAAACGCCCAAATTTTTGCCATTCGGGGAAATCAGTGTAGAACTGATGCATCATTTTAGCATCAATACTAAGTATTTCAGTTTCGTCCAACGCGACTATTCTCGCTTTAGAAACTTGACCTGTGCGAAGTGATTCTAAATCACTAAAAAAATTATTTTCAAAAATCAACCAAGCGGTAACTTCTTTTTCTGGGGTATCTATCACAATTCTAATACCTCCTTTAGCAATGAAATAATATTTGGTAACATATTGACCCGCTCTAACAATGGTCTGATCTTTTTTAAAAACTTTGCTATCGTAAGCTTTTAATATCTGTTTAAGATCTATAGCATTTACATCAATTTTTGATCTAATGTATTTCTTTAAACTTTCCATTTTACCTTAATTTAAGAAGTGAACTCATTTTAAAGTTCAACTTTTGAAAAAACTATTCACCATTATGAAGTAAAGATAAGTTAGAATTTCAAAGTATTCTATATTTACCATGAAGCTTATATTTAACATTAAAAAGTTTCGATAACCAAATTAGTTATTATTTATTTCTTATCCCCATTTAACAATAATTTATCAAATATTTAATCTTCTGTTTAGAAATTAATGAAGCTTAATTGAGTTTTACTTGTATAATTTAATAACTTAAAAAAGTAAAATTATGAAAAAATTAATGGTATTAGTACTGGTAGCAACTCCTTTGCTATTTATGAACTGTAGTGATGACGATGATAATACATCAGAAGCATCAACAACGTATCAATTGACAGAAATCGACAGCTCTGGAGTTTCTGGAACTGCAAAATTTATTAAAGTAGACAGTCTAACCACTCGAGTAGAGTTACAATTAGAGAACACGATTGCCGATACGATTCATCCGGCACATATTCATATTAATGATGCCGCTACAGGTGGTGATATCGCTATAACTTTGGAAAACGTAAACGGTAATACTGGATCAAGTAGTACTACGGTTACAGCATTAGATAATGATACCCCTATAAATTATGAAGGATTATTAGAGTTTGATGGTTACATTAATGTTCACCTAGGGCCTGGCAATGATTTGCAAACTATAGTAGCTCAAGGAAATATTGGTAGTAATGTAGAAAAACAGTAGAAAATACATTGAAGTGGTTTAAACTAATTCATATAAAAAATAGCAAACTCTGTTGAGTTTGCTATTTTTTTATATCCTATTTTTTAACTACACATGTAATGCTCTATTCTCTGTTGCAGCTAATGCTGCTTCTTTGACGGCCTCGGTAAATGTAGGGTGTGGATGCGACATACGAGAGATATCTTCTGCAGAAGCTCTAAACTCCATTGCAGTAACGGCTTCAGCTATTAAATCTGCACAACGTGCTCCTATCATATGCACTCCCAGTACTTCATCTGTAGCTTCATCTGCAAGAATCTTTACAAAACCATCTAAATCGCCACTAGCACGAGATCTACCTAATGCTCTAAATGGAAACTGTCCTGATTTATAGGATACTCCTGCTTCTTTGAGCTCTTCTTCGGTTTTACCCACAGCAGCTACCTCTGGCCAGGTATATACTACTCCTGGGATAAGATTATAATCAATATGCGGTTTTTGTCCTGCCAATGTTTCGGCTACAAAAACGCCTTCTTCTTCGGCTTTGTGAGCCAGCATTGCTCCTTTAATCACATCACCAATGGCATAAATATTGGTTGCACTGGTTTGTAGATGATCATTGACCTCAACCTGCCCTCTATCATTTAGTTGTACTCCTGCTGCATCAGCATTTAGACCATCGGTATATGGACGACGACCTACCGATACTAGACAATAGTCTCCCTTGAACTCAACCGGATTTCCTTTCTTATCATCAGCAACAATAGTTACTTCTTTGGCTGTTGTTTTTACCTCGGTAACTTTGTGTGAGGTATAAAACTTAACACCTTGCTTTTTCATTACCTTCTGTAGTTCTCTGGATAGTGCTTTATCCATCCCTGGAATAATTCGATCCATAAACTCTACCACAGAGACATCAGCACCTAGACGACGATATACTTGCCCTAGTTCTAACCCTATAACACCACCACCAATAATCACAAGGTGTTTTGGTATTTCCTTCAACTTTAGTGCCTCGGTAGAGGTAATTACTCGTTTTTTATCTAGTTTAATAAAAGGCAAGGTAGAAGGTTTGGATCCAGTAGCAATAATACTATACTTAGCTTCAATAGTTTCAACGTTACCATCTGCCTTGGTAACATTGATATGTGTAGCATCTTTAAAAGAGCCTACTCCTTCAAAAACATCTATCTTATTTTTCTTCATCAAAAAACTAACGCCGTCGCAAGTTTGATCAACTACTGATTGTTTACGGGCGATCATTTTTTCGAGATTAATTTTTATATCTCCAGGAATGTCGATCCCATGATCTGCAAAATGCTTGGTAGCATGCTCATAATGATGAGACGAATCCAGTAATGCTTTACTAGGAATACATCCTACATTAAGACATGTTCCACCAAGGGTTGCATATTTTTCGATTATTGCGGTTTTCATACCCAGTTGTGCGCATCGAATGGCTGCCACATATCCACCAGGTCCAGAGCCAATAATGGCTACATCATATATACTCATAATAGATTATTATGTTGTGCGTATTAGTTATAAAACAAATGTACAAATGTTTTACTTCTTACCGAAGTACTGTTCTTGTCAAATTTTTATTAAAAAGCAATATTAGAATACCTGAAAAGTTATACTTTTAGGTCTAAATAAATTTATATGAGAATCCTACAGGAATGATTGCCCAGTAGAGCTCTTCTTGAAAAAGCAATTCATTTAAGAATATAGATTAACTATTATTTATGCGCTACTTATCAACTGTTTTTTTACTTGTTATCATCATATTGTGGAGTTCATGCCGTAAAGATTTTGAGTCAGGGCCTAGTATGGGTAATCTTCAGTTCTCTACGGACACCTTGTTTTTGGATACCATTTTTACAAATATAGGGTCTAGCACCTACAGCTTCAAGGTATATAATCGTACAGATGATGATTTTACAATACCTACAATCGCATTAGAACGAGGAGAAGTATCTAACTACCGACTTAATGTAGATGGAATCCCCGGAAAAACTTTTGATAACATTCAAGTATTGGCAAAGGATAGTATTTTTATTTTTGTAGAAACCACAGCCGATATTACCGATCAGACTACAGACGCTGAGTTTTTGTATACGGATCGCATCGTATTTGATCAAGGTGGTATCCCACAACATGTAGATTTGGTGACGCTGATACAAGATGCTATATTTTTATTTCCATCTCGTGATGCAATGACTGGTGAAGTAGAAACCTTACTTCTGGGTCTGGATGAAAACAATGAAGAAATACGAGAAGAAGGTTTTTTTCTCAATGATGATCAATTAAATTTTACGAATGAAAAGCCTTATGTGATCTATGGTTATGCTGCTATTCCTGGTGAAAAAACACTAACTATTGATGCAGGTTCGAGAATACATTTTCATGCAGGTTCAGGTATCATTGCTGCAGACAATTCAACACTACTTGTAAATGGAGATGTAAGTACAGATCCAGAACAGATGGAAAACGAAGTCATTTTTGAAGGAGATCGTCTGGAACCTGGTTTTAGTAATATCCCAGGGCAATGGGGAACTATTTGGCTCACCCCAGGCAGTACTGGGCACCGTATAAATCATGCGACCATAAAAAATGCCACCGTTGGGGTTCTTATAAATTCTAACGTTTCTGGTACAGAACCAACTCTCAAAATCACAAATACCCAGATTTATAACAGTTCTAATGTAGGCCTTTTAGCCCGAGCATCTAATGTGCAGGGTGAAAATTTAGTCATTAACAATGCAGGACAAGTATCATTAAACTGTTCTTTTGGTGGAACCTATAATTTTAACCACTGCACATTTGCAAACTACACTAACATCGGAACCGGTTTTAGAGAATTGCCAACAGTATTAATCGATAATAACCTAGTGATAAGTCCTACAGAGGTGCTCGTAGCTGATTTGGCAGCAGCCAATTTTACAAATTGCATCATTTATGGGAACCAGGAGCTAGAGCTTTTATTCAGTAAAGTAGATGGTGCTGATTTTAACTATAATTTTAAAAATTGTTTGATTCGATTTAATGATTTTAGCGATAGTTTTGCAGATAATCCTTTATATGATTTTACAAATACTGATCTATTCGAAAATAGTATACGCAATGAAGATCCAGGTTTCAAATCACCATTCAGAAATATGCTGAATATTGATGAAAATTCTGCTGCAAACTCACGTGCTTTTATATCTGAATCGACCGTAGATATCTTAGGAATACCTAGAAATACCACAAATCCGGATATAGGTGCTTATGAAAGTGCTCCTTTTGAATGAAAGTAGTAGATAGAATGATAAATCTAAGCGTACTCATGCCTTACTTTTGTCGTTGCTATTGTGACTCTAGAGATTTTGACACACTATCTATTCGCGTACCTTTAAAATAATACCATGAAAATAACTATAAAAACAGTATTGGCATTACTCTGTCTAGGATCGGTTGCAATCTTACTATACACAAATTTTTATGGTGATTATGGAGCAGATGGTCTAGGTAACTTTTTTACTGCCGTCATTTTCGGTATCCTGTTTATTGCTTCATTAATAGGGCTTATCGCAAGCTTGATTAGTAATTTGTTTCCTAAAAAAAATAAAAAACGACTATTGCTATTCGCGCTTTGTACTCCTGCGATTGGAATTGCTGTCATTCTTTACATTTTTTCAATGTTTGATGCAGAACATACCACGAGAATAGAAGAAGGAATTACCGAAGAAAAGTCTGTAAACCATACAGAGACATTTCAATCAGAAGTTTTGAAACTTGAGTTTTATCATGTATCTGGCGAGGTTATAGGCAGAAGCAATAATATGCCAACAATAGCACCTATAATCCCTAAAGTTGTGGATAGTATTTTGATCATTCCCGAAAATGAAGATGCGTATGCTAGTAGCCCCGATAAATTATTTTTTATAAAAAAAGAAAAAAAAATCACTACAGAAAAGTATCTGACACGTTTAATCCAACAAAACGCAACTCAGGAAAAAGAATGCACCCTAAAGACAGTAAACGTATCAAAAGTATTCCACTATCTGAACCCAAAGACAGCAACTGTATTTATGATACAACCATCTAGCTGTTCTTATCTGGATATCCCAGTATTATTACAGAAATTATTACCCGGCGAAATCACAAAGTACCGCAAAGCATATTTTATAGATTCACCCTACTATAGTGATAGTATTATGGTCATAGCTATTTGTAACGATGCGCTAAGTGCTAATGCTAAGATAGAAGATCTTAGTCCTGATAATCTGCGAAATCGAAATAAATGGTATAACACCTTAAAACTACTTAAATAACATATCTAATATTGAATTATGAACTCATATATTTTCACTTCTGAAAGATTAGGTTTTAGAAACTGGACATTCGACGATACAGAACTTTTATTTGAAATCAATACCGATGAGGACGTGATGGAATTCTTTCCGTATAAACCATCTAAAGAAGATACGCTGGATTTTATGAATAGAATGCGTCAAATGTATGAAGAAAAAGGGTTTTGCTACTTTGCTGTAGATCGCTTAGATAATAATGAGTTTATAGGATTTATAGGTCTTTGCGAGCAAACCTATGTAAAGGATTTAGATTCTTTTGTAGATATTGGCTGGCGTCTTAAAAAAAGTATCTGGAATAAAGGGTATGCCACCGAAGGAGCCAAAGCTTGCTTGGATTTTGGTTTTAATCAGATAGAACTAGAAAGCATATATTCGGTTGCTCCGGAAATTAATATTAAATCAGAACGTATCATGAAAAAAATAGGGATGCAACATATTAAAACGTTTGAACATCCTAAATTAAAAGATTACAAAGAATTAGTATCTTGTGTGTTGTATAAAATTTCTAAATAATCATTCATCAATACTACGATAACAATTATTCATAGTTCATTTTAGATAGTTTTGTTTTCTGAAAGCATGAAACTTCAAAATTCTTCTTATATCTTTTACTATTCGATAATCAACGAACTACCTTTGCAGCATGTCTACATCTATAAAAAATCAAACAGCAATATTATCCAAATTAGGAATACCTGCATTGAATCCTATGCAAGAAGAAGCTCAATTGGCTATAACATCCTGTAATGAAGTAATCTTGTTATCCCCTACCGGAACTGGTAAAACATTGGCATTTCTTTTACCCTTGATTACTGCATTAGATAAGAATTGTGAAGAAATTCAGACGGTAATCATTGTTCCATCTAGAGAATTAGCCATTCAGATCGAGCATGTTATGCGTGAGATGGGTACGGGTTTCAAAGTTAATGCTGTGTATGGTGGTCGTTCTGGTTCTAAAGATAGAATAGAACTAAAACATCGCCCCGCCGTATTAGTAGGTACACCAGGTAGAATAGCCGACCACCTAAGACGAGAAACTTTTTATGCGGGTGATATTAAAACGCTGGTATTAGATGAATTTGACAAATCACTGGAAATAGGTTTTGAAGGCGAGATGAGTGAAATTTTGGAGCTACTCCCAAAAGCGCATAAAAAAATATTAACTTCGGCAACCCACGGTGTAGAAATTCCAGAATTTGTAGGTTTAAAAAAACCGCTTGTTATTGACTATTTAGAAGAAGGAAGTACTAGATTAAAGATCAAAAGTGTAATTTCGCCCACAAAAGATAAGCTAGAAACACTACTCAATTTGATTGCGCACATAGGTAATCAAAATGGAATTATCTTTTGTAATTTTAAAGACTCTATACAGCGCATAAGCGATTATTTGTCTGAAAATGACATTGCGCATGGCATCTTTTATGGTGGTTTAGAACAGACAGAAAGAGAAAGAGCTTTGATTAAGTTTAGAAATGGTACACATCAATTATTATTAGCAACAGATTTAGCTGCAAGAGGTATTGATGTTCCAGAACTTACTTTTATCATTCACTATCATCTTCCTGTCAAAAATGAAGAGTTTACGCATCGTAATGGTAGAACTGCACGTATGAATAGTGATGGTACGGCTTATGTTATTCAGTATGAAAAAGAAAGTTTACCTGATTTTACAGGCGATTTACCTATTGAGAAACTGAGTCCATCAGCACTCCCAAAACCTTCTGATTGGAGTACTTTGTTTATTTCTGGTGGCCGAAAAGATAAAATTTCAAAAGGCGATATAGCAGGTTTATTTTTCAAACTGGGCAATCTTACTAAGGAAGAATTGGGGACCATAGAATTAAAAAATGATTGTGCTTTTGTTGCTGTTAAGACAGCAACGATTGAGGATCTTTTACCTACTGTAAACAATGTAAGATTAAAAAAGAAAAAAGTTAGAGTATCGGTTATTTAGGTGCCTTTGTTTTCCATCTACTGTCCCTCCACGCTTTTTGCTCTGCTGCAGAAAGAAAGGTCCAGGCAACGATTCGGCTAGATTTATTTCCTGTTCCCATAGGAATCGTTTTAACCTGATCTACCTTATATTTCTCTAAAGTTTTATAGATTCCTTTTAGGTTAGATTGTTTTGATACCAAGGTTGAAAACCAATAGCAGTTTTTACAGAACTTTTCACTTTCTCTAATCATATTAGTGATGAATTTAAGTTCTCCCCCTTCATATATAAGTTCATTATGAACTCCTGCAAAATTGAGTGTAGGCGTTTTTACTTTTTTTCCTGAAAGGTTCTTAATTTTTCTTCGGGTCCCTTTTTGAGCATCCTCAACTGAAGAATGAAAAGGAGGATTGCATATGGATACATCTATTTTATCTTCCCTATTGATGATCCCATAAAAAAAATCCTTAGGATCTTTTTGTAATGTGCAAACGATCTTATTTTTAAGGGATGGATTAGCGTTGACAATGAGTTTTGCAGATGCGATGGATTTGGGATCAATATCAGAACCAATAAATCTCCAGTCATATTCTGTGACTCCAATAATAGGATAAATACAATTCGCTCCTACACCAATATCAAAACAAGTAATTTTATCTCCAGTAGGAATTCTACCAAAATTATGCTCACAAAGCAAATCGGCAATATGATGAATGTAATCTGCTCTTCCGGGAATGGGAGGACATAAATTGTTATCGGGAAATTCCCAATTCTTTATTCCGTAATAATGGGTTAATAATGCTTTATTTAGAATTTTTACTGCAACAGGGTTCGAAAAATCGACAGAATCCTCTCCATTTTTATTAGGTGTCACATAATTTGCTAACTCAGGATTAACTTTTAGTAACGCATTTAAATCATATCTATCTTTATTTCTATTTCTAGGATGTAGTCTTGTTTTTTCTTGCTGTCTTTTTTTTGATGACATGATTATATATTTAGAATCTTTTGAAGGAAATTGTGACTAAACGTATTTCCATATTTTCTTTTCACCCTACACAACGTTTATTTTCAGATGTTCTGCTTTCCCTGAATCGTGTAAAAAAACCGTACCACTTTATATAAGTAATACGGTTTCAATGTTAACTTTTTTAGAAACAATTACCCAACAAATAAAGGTTTATCAGCCATCATCGCATTTACCTCATTAGCAATGCTATGTAATGCTTCTTCGTTTTCTACGTTGACAATCACTTTATCAATGAGTTCTACAATTTGCAGCATATCATTCTCTACCAGTCCTCTCGTGGTTACTGCAGCTGTACCGATACGAATTCCTGAAGTTACAAACGGTGATTTATCATCAAACGGCACCATATTTTTATTTACAGTAATTTCAGCAACGCCTAGTGCTTCTTCTGCTTGTTTACCGGTTACATCTTTATTACGTAAATCAATTAACATCATATGATTATCTGTGCCATTTGAGATTACTTTATATCCTTTTTGCACAAATGCTTCTGCCATAACTGCAGCATTCTTCTTTACTTGTATGATGTAATGTAAAAACTCGTCGGTTAATGCCTCGCCAAACGCAATAGCTTTTGCAGCAATAATATGTTCTAATGGACCCCCTTGATTCCCAGGGAATACTGCGCTGTCCAGTAATGAAGACATCATGCGTTTTTTTCCACTTTTCAAGGTAATTCCAAATGGATTTTCAAAATCTTTACCCATAAGGATTAATCCTCCTCTAGGGCCACGTAATGTTTTATGAGTTGTTGTCGTCACCACATGACAATACGGTACAGGATCAGCAATAATTCCTTTGGCTATTAATCCCGCAGGGTGTGCAATATCTGCCAAAAGGATTGCTCCTACACTATCCGCAATCTCTCTAAATCTTTTATAATCTATCTCTCTTGAATATGCAGAAGCACCTGCTATAATCATTTGAGGTTTTTCAGCGTTAGCAATTTCTTGAATCTTATCATAGTTGAGCCTGCCTGTCTCCTTCTCTACCCCATAAAAAACAGGATTATATAATTTACCCGAAAAATTTACTGGTGATCCATGCGTCAAATGCCCGCCGTGAGAAAGATCAAAACCTAATATTTTATCTCCCGGTGTAAGACAAGCATGATATACCGCTGTATTGGCTTGCGATCCTGAATGCGGTTGTACATTGGCATATTCGGCACCAAACAATTCTTTGGCTCGATCAATCGCTATTTGTTCTACAACATCTACTACAGCACACCCGCCATAATAACGTTTACCAGGATATCCTTCGGCATATTTATTGGTAAGTACTGATCCAGCAGCTTCCATTACTTGTTCACTAACAAAGTTTTCTGAAGCAATAAGTTCTAATCCATTGATTTGACGTTCTTTTTCATCTTGGATCAAATCAAAAATTTGTTCGTCGCGTTGCATGTATTTTTAATTTGTTGATAATGATGTAAAAGTAGGAAATACATTCTTTACTTCAGCTTAAACAAACCCTAATAAATATAAACAATTTGTTCACAGTTTTAATATGCATCACAAATGCTATGAAAACATAATCAGAATATTATTAATACACTAGATTAGGGCTAAAAAATCATTTTAAAATAAAATTAATAGGGGATTAATATGTAACTTATATAATTTACTGTATCTTTTTTCTGTGATTTATTTTACCCTGAAAATTATGATAAAATTTATATATAAAAATCGTAAAAACGAGGTCAATATAAACTAAGATAATCTTATCATTATTTTAAAAAATTTTTCACACAATTAAAAACCAATAACCGCACGAAAATTATATATTTGAGTGCAATATTTACCAACAACGTATTAAAAAGCATATATGCCAATAACAGCAAATAATCCAGAAAGAAAAACGTGGATTGAAACCACTTCTACTACAGATTTCCCAATACAGAATATTCCATTTGGAGTATTTCTTACCAGAGATGATATTATTACTATAGGTACCCGAATTGGAAACACTGCAATTGATCTTGGAGCCTTACATCAACTGGGGTATTTTGAGAATATTCCTTTGACTGATGATATTTTCTTACAGGATTCACTTAATGATTTTATTTCAGATGGTAAAAAAACCTGGAGATTAGTTCGTAATCGAATTGCTGATATTTTTGATGCTGAAAATGATGCTTTAAAAAATAACGAAGAACACCGAAAAATTGTTTTATTCACGCTCGATGAGATCGAAATGCAATTACCCGTTAACGTTGGTGATTATACAGATTTTTACAGCAGTATAGAACATGCAACCAATGTAGGAACCATGTTTAGAGGCAAGGAAAATGCCTTGATGCCCAATTGGCTTCACCTGCCTGTCGGCTATCATGGGCGTAGTAGTTCTATTATCCCATCTGGTATACCGATACATCGACCTCAAGGGCAAAAATTAACAAATGGTGCCGAAGAACCAATTTTTGGCCCATCGAGATTAGTTGATTTTGAGCTCGAAATGGCCTTTATCACTACCGATGCCAATCAATTAGGAGAGCCTATTCCTATTGAAGAAGCCGAGGATTATATATTTGGCTTGGTGTTATTTAATGATTGGAGTGCTCGCGATATACAGAAATGGGAGTATGTACCTCTTGGTCCGTTCTTAGGTAAAAACTTTGCGTCATCTATTTCTCCATGGATTGTTACGCTAGATGCATTAGAACCTTATAGAACTGAAGGACCAAAACCGTTGAAAAAGCAACTTCCGTACCTTCAATCTAAAGGAAAGAAGAGTTTTGACATACACTTAGAAGTAGCTATCCAACCAGAAAAAGCTGAAGAGACCGTAGTATCCAAAAGTAATTTTAAATATATGTACTGGAACATGGCACAACAACTAACGCATCATACCGTAAATGGTTGCCCCGTTAATTCTGGGGATATGATGGGTAGTGGTACATTATCAGGCCCCACAGAAGATTCTTATGGATCTATGCTAGAATTGAGTTGGAGAGGAGAAAAACCCGTTCAACTAAAATCCGGAGGTAGTCGCAAATTTATAGAGGATAATGATACCGTAATTATGAGAGGGTATTGCAAAAACAATAAAACACGCATTGGCTTTGGTGAGGTTTCCACTAAATTACTTCCCGTATTTAAAAAATAAAACGTTTTAAATAACACCATAAAACCTCGAAAAATTAAATTTCGAGGTTTTTTTATTATTTTGTGGCATCAAAGTTGTTTTTATTTCCTAAATCAAAATAGTATCGATATGAAAAAACTACTACTATCATTGCTTATACTCGTTATGCTGGTTTCCTGTAATAGTGTTAAAAAAACACAGAAAGCACTCAATACAGGAAATTATGATCAGGCGATTACTATCGCCTTGAATAAATTGAGAACAAATAAGGAGAGAAAAGGAAGACAACCTTATATCCTAATGCTTGAAGAAGCCTATGCTAAAGTAGTAGATAGAGATTTGAATACGATCAGCTACCTTAAAAAAGAAGGTAATCCGGCTAATCTAGAGCGCACCTATAATACATATCTTTCACTCAGAGATAGACAAGAGAAAATAAAACCTCTATTACCGCTATATCATGCTGAACAAGGTCGTAATGCAGATTTCAAGATTGAAAATTATGATCAAGACATTATAAACACCAAGGATAAACTATCAAACTATTTGTATGATAACGCTAAAAGGCGAATGGTATCGGCTACCAAAAAAACCGATTACAGACAGATATATGATGACTTGGTATATCTGGATAAGATTACACCCAATTACAAAGATAGTAGAGCTATAATAGAAGATGCACATATTAAGGGTACAGATTTTGTAAACGTGACCATGAAAAACAAAACCGATGTTATCATACCCAAACGACTAGAAGCAGATTTATTAAATTTTGGCACCTACGGACTTGATGATTTGTGGACAGTATACCACAGCAAACCACAAAGCGCTATTCAATATGACTATGCAATGGAGGTAACGTTACGAGAAATAAATATTTCTCCAGAGCGTATAAAAGAGCGTCAGTTAGAAAGAGAAAAACAAGTCAAAGATGGATGGGAATATTTATTAGATGAAAATGATGAAATTGTTATTGATGAAGAAGGTAACAAAGTAAAAGTAGATAAAATGGTGACTGTAGTCTGCGAATATTATGAATTCACCCAATTTAAAGCTGCAAATGTTGTAGGTAACGTTCAATATAAAAACCTAAGAACCAAACAACTTTTGGAGTCGTTTCCTATAGCTAGTGAATATGTTTTCGAGCACATTTATGCGAATTATAATGGAGATAAACGTGCTCTGGATGATGATTTGGTTCGTTTTTTAGGACTGCAAGCTGTACAATTTCCTTCAAATGAACAAATGGTATATGATTCTGGAGAAAATTTAAAAAATAAACTAAAAAATATAATTACCCGTTATCGTTTTAAATAAAAAATAATACATCATAAATTACAATAAATTATATAAACTGATGTAGCACCTGCGGTGTGATAGCACTATGCGATGCATGATGTACTGCTACACCATTACGAATTACAATAAACTGAGGAGATTCATGAAACACTTGAAACGTTGCCGCTATTTCTGAAGAAATATCTCTATGGTTCAATAAATCCAGATAGTACAAGTCAACCTGACCTTCAGGAATATCAAAACTATTCTCAAAATTGCGAATCACCATTCTACTAATTCCGCATCGTGTAGAATGCTTAAAAATAGCTTGTGTTCTGGTTTCAGAAGCTTTGGCAATAGTATCGAGTTGCGCTATAGATTTCAGCTCTTGCCATGGTAATGCCTGCTTTTCCTCTTTTGATTCTTTCTCTTCTGACCCAAACAATTTATTGAATATTCCCATCTTTTTCTTTAATAATGTATTAATTACAAACTTAGTCAAATGATTTTTTAAAATTGACCTTACTTCTGTATTTGTCGCCACAAAATGCGTAACTTAACACTAAGCCAAAAAGTCAGTTAAACTAGGGATTTTAAAGACATTTTGACATTTAACTCTAATGGGAATATTATTTGATTCAATACTATAGAACTCAAAATAAATTAATATGAATTTTAATAATTTCACTATAAAATCACAAGAAGCTATACAGCAGGCACAACAGCTTGCACAAAGTTTCGGACATCAGCAAATCGAGAACGAGCATATCTTTAAAGCTATTTTCGATATAGATGAGAATGTACTTCCTTTTTTGCTTAAAAAGCTTAACGTAAATATTAATCTTTTACAACAAGTTTTAGATAGCACACTAGAAAGTTTTCCCAAGGTAACTGGAGGAGACTTACAGCTATCTAGAGAAGCAGGTAAATCATTAAACGAGGCTGGTATTATAGCCAAGAACATGAATGATGAGTACGTTTCTATTGAACATTTGGTCATTGCTATTTTTAAATCCAAAAGCAAAATTGCACAGATATTAAAAGACCAAGGAGTTAACGAAAAACACCTCAAAGAAGCAATACACGAGATCAGAAAAGGAGAACGTGTTACTTCCCAAAGTGCAGAAGAAACCTATCAGGCACTTAGTAAATATGCTAAGAACCTTAACGAAATGGCAGAAAGCGGTAAGCTAGATCCTGTTATTGGTCGCGATGAAGAAATACGCCGAATATTACAGATCTTATCCCGAAGAACCAAAAACAATCCAATGCTTATTGGTGAACCCGGGGTAGGTAAAACAGCTATTGCAGAAGGGTTAGCACACCGTATTATTGCTGGAGATATTCCAGAAAATCTAAAAAATAAACAGATTTTCTCTTTAGACATGGGTGCCTTGATAGCTGGAGCAAAATTTAAGGGTGAATTTGAAGAACGTCTCAAATCAGTAGTAAAAGAAGTTACGACAAGCGATGGAGACATTGTACTCTTTATTGATGAGATTCATACTTTGGTAGGTGCAGGAGGCGGCCAGGGTGCTATGGATGCCGCAAACATTCTGAAACCAGCTTTGGCTCGAGGAGAACTGCGCGCTATTGGTGCTACCACCCTGGATGAATATCAAAAATATTTTGAAAAAGATAAAGCGCTCGAAAGGCGATTTCAAAAAGTGATAGTAGATGAACCTGATACAGAAAGTGCAGTTTCAATTCTTCGAGGAATCAAAGAAAAATACGAAACGCACCATAAAGTACGTATAAAAGATGAAGCTATCATTGCTGCTGTAGAATTATCACAGCGATATATCACTAATAGATTTTTACCCGATAAGGCGATCGATCTCATGGATGAAGCAGCCTCTAAACTTCGAATGGAAATCAACTCGAAACCAGAAGAACTTGACGTGTTGGATAGAAAAATCATGCAACTCGAAATTGAAATCGAAGCTATTAAACGAGAGAATGATAAAGCTAAGTTAAAAGTACTCAATGCAGACTTAGCTAATATTAAAGAGAAGCGCAATGAGATTTTCTCTAAATGGCAAAGCGAAAAAGAAGTCGTAGACGCTATACAAAATACAAAAACAAATATTGAAGAATATAAGCTTGAAGCCGAGCGTGCAGAACGTAATGGAGAATACGGTAAAGTTGCTGAGATCAGGTATGGAAAAATCAAAGAAGCTCAGGAAAACCTAGAAGGTTTACAAAAACAATTAGACGTACAACAAAGCACCTCTTCTTTAATAAAAGAAGAAGTCACCAATGACGACATCGCTGAAGTAGTAGCCAAATGGACAGGCATACCCGTAACCAAAATGCTACAAAGTGAACGCGAAAAACTCTTAGTGCTAGAAAGTGAACTTCAAAAAAGAGTAGTTGGGCAAACCGAAGCCATAATAGCCGTAAGTGATGCTGTAAGAAGAAGTAGAGCTGGGTTGCAAGATCAAAAAAAACCAATCGGATCATTTTTATTTCTTGGAACCACTGGTGTTGGTAAAACAGAACTTGCCAAAGCATTGGCAGAATACCTTTTTAACGACGAAAGTGCAATGACTCGTATCGATATGAGTGAGTATCAAGAACGTCATTCTGTAAGCAGATTGGTAGGAGCTCCTCCTGGATATGTAGGATATGAAGAAGGTGGTCAACTTACAGAAGCTGTTAGAAGAAAGCCCTACTCTGTTGTATTATTAGATGAAATCGAGAAAGCACACCCAGATACTTTTAATGTGTTATTACAAGTATTAGATGAAGGTCGATTAACGGATAACAAAGGCCGAACTGCTGATTTCAGAAATACAATCATCATCATGACCAGCAATATGGGAAGCCATATCATTCAGGATAAATTTGAAGCGATTCAGGATGTAGATACGGCTATGGAAGCTGCAAAAGTTGAAGTATTAGGATTGTTAAAGCAGGCTGTACGACCCGAGTTTTTGAACAGAATAGATGATATTATCATGTTTTCTCCATTAACGAAGGCTAATATTCAAGAAATTGTTAAGCTTCAGCTCAAAAGTGTCTCTACTATGCTTGCAGAACAAAATATTACTCTCGATGCAACAGATCAGGCGATCAAATATCTTTCAGAAAAAGGTTTTCAACCCGAATTTGGTGCAAGACCTGTAAAGCGTACCATACAAAAAGAGGTATTGAACAAGCTATCTAAAGAAATACTTGCCGGAAATGTTTCAACAGAAAGCATCATTTTACTCGATGAATTTGACGACAATTTAGTCTTCAGAAATCAAGCTGATTTAGTTTCTGAATAAACTACGCATAACAAGAAAACAATGGGTTGTTATAAAACAATCCATTGTTTTTATATTATTTATATACCGATCGGTATATTTTTTATATCTTTACAAAATAATACATCAAAAAATGCTCACAAAAGCTGAACAAACTTCAGAATTTATAATCCAGACTGTTGCTCCTATTTTTAATAAGAATGGATATGCTGCAACGAGTTTAAGCGATATTACAAAAGCTACAGGGTTGACTAAGGGAGCTATTTATGGAAATTTTAAAAATAAAGAAGAATTAGCTATAGCTGCTTTTCGAATGACAGAAAAAAATATGCTAAAGCGTATCGCTAATCATCAATCTTTGAGTAATTCTCCCATAGAAAAATTATTTTTAGTGACTGATTTTTATCGAAATTATTATAATTATACACAAGAAACAGGAGGCTGCCCGGTTATTAACATGTCTATTGATTCTAAATATCAAAATGAAGTGCTATTTCAATACGTGCAATTTTCTATCAATAAAATTCAAAATAATTTGGCCAAACTTATTGATGCGGGAAAAGCAGCTAATGAAATAAAACCAAAAATAAACGCTATGCAATATGCTAAACGGATATATACAATGATTACAGGAGCTATTTTTATGATCCATACTATGGATGACAATAGCTATATGATAGATACGATGAATCAAATTGATATCATGATCCAAACAGAACTAAAACAATAACCTTTTTTTAATAACAAAATATACCAATCGGTATATCCATAAAACAACAGTATGATACTCAAAAAAATATTAGAAAGTAAGGCTAAAATACGATTTCAGGATTGTGATCCTTTTAATCATCTCAACAATGCAGCGTATATTAATTACATGATTAATGCTCGTGAAGATCAAATCGATAAGCACTATGATCTTGATATCTTTGAGCTTGCAAATACCAAAGGTATAAGTTGGGTTGTTGGTACAAATCAAATTGCATATTTGAAACCGGCTTTGTTGATGGAAGATGTAATTATAGACTCACAATTAATACACTATACCGAAAACCAGTTACATGTAGAAATAAGGATGTGGAATCATAATAAGACAGAAATTAAAGCTATACTGTGGAGCACTTTTGTTCACTTCAATTTATTACAACAAAAACGTTGGAATCATGATAAAGCACTGATGGCATTATTTAAAAGCATAGTGCACCCTATATCTTCTGAAAGCTTTGAAGAAAGAATTTTGGACTTAAAACCCCAAAAAGTGTAACACTTAGATTCTTTTGGAGTCTAATAGAATAACAACCACTTAAAAATATTGCCATTATGAAATCTTCTGGCGAATTGGGCTCATCAAATAAAAATAGAAGTCCTTACATTTATGTAGGGTTTTTCATCATAGCTATTTTATCTATGGTCATTGTAATATGGCAAATGGGAATGCTGGATTAATGTATTACAAATTTGATTAGTGATTTTCGATTGACCATTATTTCTAGAAAATCTGGATATATGGTTTAGATAACTTCTAACCTTGCATCAAACTTATGTTAATTAGTATTCAAAACATATATAGCTAAACTAATATAAAATGGACTAAAAGTTTTATATTGGTTTAGCTATATTTAATTAATAACATGTATGTTTAAGACTATTTTAATTTTATCAATTTTTACTTCTTCATTAACAAGCATTGCCCAAAATATATCAAAAGATCAATCTACAACTACCTATTTTTTTATAAGGCATGCAGAAAAAGATCTAAGCGATCAGAGTAATCGAAATCCTCAACTTACTGAGACAGGTATAAAACGTGCTCAAAATTGGGCAAAAATACTTGCTGATACCAAAGTAGAATTGGTTTTTTCTACCGATTATGACAGAACAAGGCAAACTGCACAACCAATTGCTGAAGATCAAGATGTAGAAGTATCACTATATGATCCTAACCAGTTAAATACCGCTGAATTTCAACAAAAAACAAAAGGAAAAACATCAGTAATAATTGGTCATAGCAATACGACTCCAGCCTTTGTAAATAAGATTATAGGAAAAGAAAAATATATTTCTACAGATGAAAAGGTGTATGGAAAACTTTTTATAATCAAAATTACAGGCAACACCATTACTGATACAGTATTACATATAGACTAGCAACAATCGCGTTCTAAATACACATGGATATCTTTTAATTCTATCTTAGAAAGTAGTTTTAGTTTTCTACTTTCAAACAATTCATCTAAACTAAATAACGACGTTTCTAGATCATCAGTTTTATAATTATTGTAATCTACAAAGCGAATTCCGTCTATAATTCTTGGATTATATGCTTCTCTAAATCGTATTCCTCCTCCATTTACAGCATACTTATAGGCAAGATAATCTATGGTGAAGTTTTCTTTATGAATCCAATATAAAAATTCATCTTCAAAATCTGTTCCTCCACCTTCTTGATCAAAAGTAACTTTGATTTTATAGTATGTTGCTTCTTTGATTTTAGATTCTCCAACCAGCTCTTTATGTACTGAAGGAGCATTAAGACCATAAGGCAAATTTGCAAAATAATGCACAGAATTAACACCGTCACTAATTTTAGAGATTAAAGAGTCTGCAACACTAATTTGGCAATTATCAAGTGTACGGTTCAAACCAGAATTACTAACAACATCATGCATCACTCCTTTCGGACTATCGACAAATCGTTCTAAGGCATATGCGCCTTCACTTCTCTTACTTCTATATTTTTTACCTCTAAACGTGAAATGTATACTCGCATTATCATATCGCGATCCTCCTGCTGTTTCTATAGCTTTATCAACTATTTCTTGAGCAGAAAACTGAGTAGAAACTATTGAAGAAGAACAAAAAACAAATACTACTACTAAAAAGAAATATCGCTGCATATTACTTGGATTTTTATAAACAAAATTAACTTATATATACCCTATTAGTGCAACAATTTTGTTAATCCTGACAATGATTACAACATCTTACAAACTCCATATGTTTCCAAGGTTCTTAATTACTTAAAAATCAATATTCTAACGTATAAACCTAGCATACTTTTACAATTACTTTTTTTATATTTACTTTTTTAATTCTAAAAAAGATAATTATTTTGCGAATCCTAACCCCAAAAAATATGATGGCTATGAAGCATATAATACTCCTTTTGATTTGCATTACAACATTACCTGTCCTAGCTCAGGATAATGCAATGTATGAAAAAACAACAAAAGTTTTTCAAGAGCACTTTAATTCACAAAATGTAGAAGCTATTTTCGACTTGTATACGTCTGAAACGAAAGAAATAATGACCAAAGAAGGAGTTACTCGTTTTGTAAATGGATGCTATGAACAATTCGGAAACCTAAAAAGCTTAACTTTTATTGAAACTAGTGCGGAAGTTAATAGCTATACTGCTAGATTTGAAAAAACAAGTCTTATTATGGAACTTCAGCTTAATACAGAAGGAAAAATTTCGACCTTACAATTTCAGGAACCCTGAAAATATTTGAAACATTGAATTTTTATTAGAAGCTATCTTTCAGGAAAGCTTTGTATTTTTGTAGATAGTTACAATAGTTCTCGAATACACATACATGAATCCAAACAAAATAAATATACTCAACCGCAAAGCGAAATTCGAATATGAATTCTTAGATAAGTATACCGCAGGCATCAAACTTGCGGGAACCGAAATAAAGGCGATTCGAGAAGGCAAAGCCGGTATTGCTGAAAGTTTTTGTGAATTCAATAATGGAGAACTTTTTGTGATTAACATGCACATAGAAGAGTATTCTCATGCTACGTATTTTAATCATAATCCAAAAACTGAACGCAAATTACTTCTCAATAAAAAAGAACTCAAAAAACTCGAAAAAGAAGTTAGAAACTCAGGACTCACTATTATTCCAACTCGACTTTTTATTAACGATAGAGGATTGGCTAAGCTTAATATCGTATTAGCCAAAGGTAAAAAGATGTATGATAAAAGAGAAACGATTAAAGATCGAGATAACAAAAGAGCTCTGGATCGTATCAAAAAAGATTATAAATAGCAACCTTATCTCATACCCTGTAACTCATAAAAATAAGCCCCTGAAAATTATATCCACGGGCTTAGATTCTTCATAAAAACAGATATTTACAAAAATAATTTATTCAAAAAATGAATTATAAATGTATTTAATATATGGAATTGAGTGCTTTTATATCTGAATCTGTAAGATCAATGATGGTACTAGTTGAATTTCTAAGACAAGCTAACATTATTGAAGGTTCTTCTTCTGAAGTAGGAGTTCCAGGAATATGAGCGATATACCCTTGTTCAGAAGGCTGAATGCCATCACAACTCGATCTAGTCCTGAAATCCTGGTGCCTCAATCCAATACAATGTCCCAACTCATGAATTAAAAGTGGTTTTAACCAATAAATAGGATAATTTGCACTACTTGATGCAACCCGAATAAGCGGATATGGCTTTCCATTACTAAGAGGGAAACCAGATCTTGCAGTTGCATTACCAATATTACTACTAGTGGCAACCCTAATATTACCATTTCCACTGTAACTTAAACTCATCTTGATAGAATTACCCAGCCTATTGAAGCTTTCTATAGCACCAGCTACTGCTTCTTTTTGATTTCTAGAAAGGCTTGGGTCGATGACTATGGTAATGTCTCTATAAGCTGAAGCTACAGTATATCGTGATCTATATTGTTTTGCCGGGTTATTACTATTCTTATTCGACTTCCAAATATCGAATTCACTAAGCGGTATTTCAATGTCATGAGATACGATATAGTCTTGGTAAACTCCATCAATATCTTTCTTACGCTCTATGATGGCCTCATTTGAATTGACCTCCCATGCGTTCAAAAATTCAATATGTTCTTCGGTAAGTACTTTCTGATTTGTAATTGTATCAGTAGTATCGTCTTTTTGGCATGATGTCACAAAAAGTAACATAAAAAATAGTAAAAATAATAAGTTTTTGGTTTTCATGTGTGTAGTTTTAAATAGTTCAAAATCGAATTTCTACATTTAAACTAAATACAACAATATTGAATACATAATAAGTCTATATAACTTTACAAAACTTATATTTTATTATATATTTTCATAAAAACATTTCAGTTTTGGGGTTTCTTTTTCTATCGATGGTCTAGATAGAAACAATAATGATAACAATAAAAAACTTTAATTTTTATCCTCTAACAAAGGCACGAATCTAAACTCGCCGAACTCATGTTTCTCAAATTCTGTTTCACTTTTACGAACAAATAGAGTCATAACCTGCACCTTCTCTCCTACTGGTATCACCAGTCGTCCATTAATTTTTAACTGGCTCAACAAAGGTTTTGGCACAAAAGGCGCTCCGGCAGTAACAAGGATTGAATCATAAGGTGCGTGTTCTTTTAATCCTTTATATCCATCACCAAATGACAAATGTTTTGGGCGATAGCCCAGCTTAGACAAAAACAACTTCGTTTTTTTAAATAACGCTTTTTGCCGCTCGATACTATACACTTTGGCGCCTAATTCACATAAAACAGCGGTTTGATAACCTGATCCGGTACCAATCTCTAATATTCTATCCTCTTTTGATATTTGTAATAACTCACTCTGAAAAGCTACGGTGTAGGGTTGAGAAATTGTTTGATCTGCACCAATAGGAAAAGCCTTGTCTTGATATGCATGATCCTCAAAACCAGAATCCATAAACAAATGTCTTGGTATTTTTGCTATCGCAGCCAAAACCGATGTATCTTTAATTTCTTTTTGGATTAAAACCTCAACCAATTGTTTTCGTTTTCCAGCATGTCTAAGGGTATCTTTCACTATTTCTAAGGGGTTATTTAGCAGGCTAAAATTACATAAACATTTTAAAGATTAAAACACTATTTCTCATAATAAAATGAATATCCTCTCAAAATCCCGTTTTATGGTAGAATAAGTTAAATCAATTATTTTGAATCCTTTCAAATTTAATGTTAGGATTTTCAAAATAGAGTATCACTTAGTTTATAAATAATACTATTTTTGTGTAAAATCTTGAATTATGCTCAAAGCCGGAGTACTCGGTGCGGGACACCTTGGTAAAATCCATTTACGTCTTCTTGAAGAATCTGAAAATTATAACCTTGTAGGTTTTTACGATGCCAGCTCAACGCAAGCTAAATCTATTGCAGAAGAGTTTGGCTATACGCTATTTGACTCTATTGAAGAGTTGATTGACGCTGTAGACGTTGTAGACATTGTAACCCCAACATTTGCTCATTTTGATGTTGCAAAACAAGCTATAGAAGCTGGAAAACATGTTTTTATAGAAAAACCAATTACAAATACGGTTGCAGAAGCCAAACAATTAATTGAATTGGCTCATACACATAATGTAAAAGGACAGGTGGGTCATGTAGAACGTTTTAATCCTGCATATACTGCTGTAGCGAATAAGATTGACAACCCTATGTTTATTGAGACGCATAGACTAGCCGAATTTAATCCTAGAGGAACCGATGTGCCCGTAGTATTAGATCTTATGATTCATGATATTGATGCAATACTAAGCGTAGTACATTCTGAAGTAAAACACATTAGCGCAAGTGGTGTTTCTGTAATTAGTGAAACACCTGATATTGCCAACGCACGTATCGAATTCGAAAATGGTTGTGTAGCAAATCTTACGGCGAGTAGGATTTCGCTTAAAAACATGAGAAAATCCCGTTTCTTTCAGCGCGATGCTTACATCTCGATAGATTTCTTTGAGAAAAAATGTGAAGTCGTAAAAATGAAAGATGCTCCAGAGCATCCAGATGATTTTGCCATGATTTTACAAAACGCAGAAGGAGTAAAAAAACAGATTTATTTTGACAATCCAAATATTCCATCTAACAATGCCATATTAGATGAACTCAACACTTTTGCCGAAGCGATAAACAATAACACCACTCCTATTGTTTCTCTTGAACAAGGCAAAAAAGCATTAGAAGTCGCTTTAAAAATTATTGATTGCTTTTAATAGTAGTCAGTTGTTAGACAAGAGTAATTAGATACTCAACCAGAGAATATGCAGTCTGATCTACTAATGCATTGAGAAGAAAATGTGTTTCTGAAGAAAAAAAATTGCTAGATTACAACTAGCCTAACTTGCAAAATAGTTACCAGCATTCAAAAACATATTAAAAATAGATTTAAAACCTAATTACTAAAACCTAACTACTAATACACATTTAAACACACAATACACATGAAAAACATCGCTGTTATTGGCGCGGGTACTATGGGAAATGGTATCGCTCATACTTTTGCACAAAAAGGATTCAAGGTACAACTCATAGATATTTCTCAACAAGCTCTGGATAAAGGCTTAGCTACCATTGCTAAGAATTTAGATCGCATGGTTTCTAAAGAGAAAATCTCTGAAGCTGACAAAAAAGCTACTTTGGCAAACATAACTACACATACAAGTATCAAAACAGGTGTAGAGCATGCTGAACTTGTGGTAGAAGCTGCAACCGAAAATATAGATTTAAAACTAAAAATTTTCAAAGACCTTAATGATGCTTGTTCAGATGACACTATTATAGCCTCTAATACCTCTTCGATATCCATCACACAAATTGCGGCAGTAACCAATAGACCAGAAATGGTAATTGGGATGCATTTTATGAATCCGGTACCCATTATGAAATTGGTTGAAATCATTAGAGGGTACAATACTTCTGATGAAGTAACCAATATCATAATGGAAATGTCTAAAACATTAGGCAAAGTACCTGTAGAAGTAAATGACTATCCTGGATTTGTTGCTAATCGTATCCTTATGCCAATGATTAATGAGTCAATAGAAACCCTATATAACGGCGTTGCCGGTGTCACTGAAATTGATACTGTAATGAAACTGGGTATGGCACACCCTATGGGACCATTACAATTGGCAGATTTCATAGGGCTTGATGTTTGTCTTTCAATTCTTAATGTAATGTATGACGGCTTCAAAAATCCAAAATATGCTCCTTGTCCATTATTAGTTAATATGGTTATGGCAGGTAAACTAGGTGTTAAAAGTGGCGAAGGATTCTATGATTATTCTGAAAGTAGAAAAGCCGAAAATGTAGCAAAGCAGTTTAGTTAGTTTCAAGTTGTTAATTTCAGGTTTTAAAAGTAATTATATTGTACTTGAAATCTGAAACCAGAAACCAAAATATGGCAAAAATTCATCCGTTTAAGGCAATACGACCCACCAGAGATAAAGTAAGTCTTGTAGCAACCCGATCCTATCAAAGTTATACACCCAACGAACGTGATTCAAGGATGGATTATAACCCTTACTCATTCTTACATATTATAAATCCCGGACACAAATACCAAAAAGAAATATCTGGTGAAGAGCGGTATAAACTAGTTCGTAATCGGTATCTGGAATTTAAAGAAGATGAAATTTTTACGCAAGATGAAACACCCTGTTATTATATATATAAAATTGTAAATCGTGAACAAGAATCTTTTTCTGGAATCATAGCTGCTGCCAGTGCCGAAGATTATGAACGTGATGTTATCAAAAAGCACGAAGACACATTACAAAACCGCGAAAATACTTTCAAAGACTATCTAAAAACAGTAGGATTTAATGCAGAACCTGTATTGCTTACCTACCCCGACAGCCCTTCGATTACTGCTATTATTTCAGAAATAACCAAACAAAGGGCAGAATACGAATTTACAACCACCTATCGCGATACACATTATCTCTGGAAAATTAAGGATGAAAAAATAATTGACCAGATTAGACATGAGTTTTCAAAAATAGAAACCGTATATATTGCAGATGGGCATCATCGCTCTGCTTCTTCATGCTTGCTCGCCAAAGATCTTAAAGAAAATAATCTACAACATAAAGGAGATGAAGCGTATAATTTCTTTATGAGCTATTTGATCCCAGAATCAGATTTGAGAATATACGAGTTTAATCGATTGATCAAAGACCTTAATGGATTAACCAAAGAAGAGTTCCTGATCCAGCTAGATGAATGGTTTCGTATAGAGAATAGAGGTATCGAAGTATATAAACCATCAAAACCTCATCATTTCAGTATGTATATTGATGGTGAATTTTATTCATTATATCTTAGGAAAACAAGATATGAATTTACCGATGCTCTCGAAGAATTAGATGCCCAAATCCTTTACAAAACGGTATTAAAACCTATTTTAGGCATACAAGATCTGCGTACCGATACACGTATCGAATATTCTGACGGTAAAAACGATATTGTATTTGTAAAAACTTTGGTAGACAACAACGAATATCAAGTTGGTTTCGGACTTTTTCCAGCATCCATAGATCAAATGAAAAAAATTGCTGACCAAGGATTAACAATGCCTCCAAAAAGCACATATATTGAACCTAAATTAAGAAGCGGAATAACCATATATGAATTTTAAGCTAAAAATGATTTTTTAGATATCTTTGCACCTTATGAATGATATTGAAAAAAACCTTCGGGATATAAAAAGTACTATCCCTGAAGATATTACACTTGTAGCCGTTTCCAAAACCAAACCTATTTCTGACCTCAAACAAGCATATGATATTGGGCAGCGGGTTTTTGGTGAAAATAAAATTCAGGAAATGACCGACAAATGGGAAACGCTACCCAAAGATATTAGTTGGCATATGATTGGACATGTACAAACAAATAAAGTAAAGTATATGGCCGAATATGTAGATTTGATACATGCAGTTGACAGCTATAAGCTTCTTAAAGAAATAAACAAACAAGCAAAAAAACATAACAGAACTATTCATTGCCTGTTACAAGTTAAAATCGCAGAAGAAGAAAGTAAATTTGGGCTAACCCAAGAAGAAACTACTTCCCTACTGGCCTCAGAAGAACTGAAGCATTTAACAAATGTACATATTCAAGGTTTAATGGGAATGGCAACTTTTACTAGTAATCAAGAACAAATTAAAAACGAATTCGAGCAAATAAAAACTCTTTTTGAGCAATTGAAACCAACGTATACCCAACTAAAAACCTTATCAATTGGGATGAGTGGAGACTATAAAATAGCTATCGACTCTGGTAGTACAATGGTTAGAATAGGAAGTTCTATCTTTGGAGAAAGAAATTACAATTAGTAAATAGGTTTCTAATTAGTGATTAGACTCATGAAAAATGGTCTATTTTAGCTATTATAAAAATGAATTAGAATAGTATTAAATAGTGGAGGAAGTAAAATTTAATTTTGAAAATTTAGTCATCTCCCAAAACCACTAGATTAACTAAATACAACTAACAGAACTTTCGAAAATGATTAGCAGTTTTCATAAACGAATTAAAACCAGATCACCCATTAATCACTAAAACTTAACGACTAAAGATTACCCACTACAGACTAATGATGTATGCAATTTTAGATATAGAAACGACTGGAGGAAAATATAATGAAGAAGGAATTACTGAAATTGCTATATATAAATTTGACGGACATGAAGTTGTAGATCAATTTATTAGTTTGGTCAATCCGGAAAGGCAAATTCAACCATTTGTTGCCAATCTTACCGGTATTAATAATCAAATGCTTCGTAGCGCTCCCAAGTTCTATGAAGTGGCAAAAAGAATCGTAGAAATAACCACAGACTGTGTTATAGTAGCTCACAACGCAAGTTTTGATTATCGTATCTTGAAAACCGAATTTTCTAGATTGGGATTTGAATATGAGCGACAATCATTATGTACTGTAGAGCTCTCAAAAAGACTAATCCCTGGCCAAAAATCATATAGTTTAGGCAAATTAGTTCGTGGTTTGGGTATTCCACTATCCGATAGACATCGAGCTAATGGGGATGCTCTTGCTACCGTAAAACTTTTTAAGCTTTTACTTACTAAAGATCTGGATAAAGATATTATCACAGATACGGTTCGCACAGAAACCAAACGACAAGTAGATGATAAGCTTCTCAAACTCATTGAAGAAGCTCCTATAGCTACCGGAATATACTATATGCATCGCGAAGACGGAACGATTATTTATATCGGAAAAAGTAAAAATATTAAAAAACGCCTTACTCAACATTTTACTAACGACAATAGGAAATCCAAAAAAATACAAGAAGAGATTGTGCGTGTAACCCACGAAATTACAGGAAGTGAACTTGTTGCGCTATTAAAAGAAAGCGAAGAAATAAAACGGAATAAACCCAAATATAACCGATCCCTGCGCAGAACGAAATTTGACCAGGCTTTATATCAATACATCGACGAGAATGGATTTATAAATCTAAAAGTGGCAAAAGCCGACCACCGAAAAAAAAATATAACCACATTTACTAATAAACAACAAGCAAAATCTTGTATACATCGATGGGCAGAAGAATATAACCTGTGTCATAAATTAATAGGTTTAGACACAGGCAACAGCAATTGCTTTAACTACACTATAAAAGAATGTTACGGTGCATGCATTTCTGAAGAAACTCCTCAAGAATATAATGTACGGGTTCAACAACTAATTGACAATACATCTTTTGATAATCAGGATATGATGATTATCGATCGTGGCCGAAATATCGATGAGCAAAGTGTAATTTTGGTTGAAGAAGGAAAATTTAAAGGCATTGGATACTTTAGTTTAAATCATCAAATCAATAATATAGATATATTACGGGCTATCATCACCCCTATGGAACATAATCGAGATGTTCAACATATTATTCAAAGTTATACCCGCTTGAAGAAAAAATTGAAGATTATTCCTATTCAAAAAACCTAATCTCTAAGAGTTTTAGTATTTTTATTCAAAATCAAAACCGTTGAACGACAATTCATCAAACAAAACCTGGAAAGATCAATTACACGATATTATCTATGAGGCAGATACTCCTATTGGTAAAACATTTGATGTAATACTATTGGTACTTATCGTTTTGAGCATCATTTTTGTAATGCTAGAAAGTGTCAAAGGATTACCCATTGATATTTACACATTTTTATATTACGGAGAATGGGTAATTACAATATTCTTTACCATTGAATATATCGCTCGTATTATAGCAATAAAAAAACCGTCGAGATATATCTTCAGTTTTTATGGAATCCTTGACTTACTATCCACGCTTCCGCTTTATTTATCTTTTTTTATCACAGGGACCAGTGCTCTACTTGCTGTAAGAGCATTAAGACTACTACGAGTTTTTAGAATATTAAAGATTTCAAGATATATAGGAGAGTCTAATAAATTAGCAAGAGCAATACGCGATAGTGGCGCAAAAATACTCGTGTTTCTATTTGCAGTGGTGGTCCTTTGTATCATCATGGGAACGTTAATGTATTTAATTGAAGGAGAAGAGAGTGGTTTTAAAAGTATTCCAATCAGTGTATATTGGTGTATTGTAACCATGACTACGGTTGGATACGGTGATATTGCACCTGCAACACCATTAGGGCAACTTTTTGCCGCATTGATAATGGTTGTAGGGTATGGTATAATTGCAGTTCCTACAGGTATTGTTTCTGCGCAGTATGCTGCAGAAGAAAAACCAAAAAAAATTAATCTAAATACACAGATATGCTCCAACTGCCATACGGCTGATCATAGAGACGGAGCAAAATTCTGCCATAAATGTGGAGAAGACTTATTTAATGAATAAAAATCTTATCGTCATCACAGGGCCGACTGCAATTGGTAAAACCAGGATAAGTATTCAGCTGGCTAAATACTTTGACTGTGAAATCATTTCTGCAGATAGTAGGCAGTTTTATAAAGAGATGAGCATTGGTACTGCAGCTCCTACGGCAGATGAATTAAAGCAAGCTACACACCATTGTATTCAACATAAAAGCATCCAAGAAACATATACTGTAGGAGATTTTGAAAAAGATGCTCTACATAAAATTGATGCGCTTTTTAAGCATAACAACTATATCATTTTAGTAGGTGGCTCTGGACTGTATATAGACGCCATTACCAAAGGATTAGATAATTTCCCTGAAGTTGATCCTGATATCAGGAAAAAACTTCAAGAAGAATATGCAACTTATGGTATCGAAAATTTACAACAACAATTAAAAGTTTTGGACCCGATCCATTATGAAAAAATAGATCTTCAAAACACACATAGAGTAATGAGAGCTTTAGAGGTATGTATTGGCAGTGGCAAACCGTATTCTTCGTTTTTGAATACAGAAAAAAAAACAAGACCTTTTAATAGCATTAAGATAGGAATCACAGCAGAAAGGCCAATTATATACGACAGAATAAATAAAAGAGTAGAATTAATGATAAAAGAAGGGCTGATTGACGAAGTAAAGAACCTCTATGCCTACAAATCTCTAAATGCATTAAATACAGTAGGATACAAAGAAATATTTAACTATCTGGATACGATATGGGATCTTAATTTTGCAATTTTAGAGATTAAAAAAAACACCAGACGCTTTGCAAAAAGACAGCTTACCTGGTTCAAAAAAGATCTCGAAACAACATGGTTTGACTATACATCAGATTTAACAACAATAGCAACGCACATCAAAAAAAAATCACTGTAAAATATACAGTGATTTTCTCAGGTTAGTTACCGTAATATTTTTGTTAAGACTCTTCGCCTCGCACTACAAGTCTAAATCCTTCTCCGTGAATGTTGAGGATTTCTACGTTTTCATCCTTTTTTAGATATTTTCTAAGTTTGGCTATATATACATCCATGCTACGAGAGGTAAAATAATTATCATCTCTCCAAATTTTTGTTAATGCTAATTCTCTAGGCATTAAATCATTGAGATGAAGTGCTAATAAACGTAGTAATTCATTCTCTTTTGGTGAAAGCTTGATTGGATCTTCTTCTTTATAGGTTAAAAAACGAAGCTTAGAATTAAGATGAAAACCTCCTACTTTAAACTCAAATTGCTTACTATCTGCAACTGATTCTGTGTTCTTGCGCTGCATGATAGCCTGTATTTTCATAAGCAACACTTCGCTATCAAAAGGTTTATTCAGGTAGTCATCTGCTCCTACTTTGTATCCTTTTAACACATCTTCTTTCATGGCTTTTGCAGTTAAGAAAATGATAGGTATTTCTTCATTTTTTTCTCTAATTTCTTTTGCTAAGGTAAATCCGTCTTTATAAGGCATCATTACATCGAGAATACACATATCATAATCATCTTTCTTGAATTTTTCGAAGCCTTCCATACCATTTTTAGCATGTACAACATCATAATCATTCATAACTAGATAATCTTTTAATACTGTTCCAAAGTTTGGATCATCCTCTACAAGCAAAATCTTTTTGTTTTCTGTTTCCATATTTTAAGATATTAACGGTAATTTAATTATAAATGTGGAGCCTTTTCCCCTTTCACTCTCCACCCATATCTGACCATGGTGGTCGTCAATAATTCTTTTTACGTATGTTAGTCCTAAACCGTGTCCTTTTACGTTGTGAAGATCTCCGGTGTGTTCTCTAAAGAATTTCTCAAAAATCTTTTTCTGCGCAATTTTACTCATTCCTAATCCTTGGTCACGAATTTTTAGAACAATACTGTTCTTTACATTTTCGGTATACACATCAATTTTAGGTTCTTGTTCTGAATACTTTATTGCATTATCCAAAATATTAACCACCACATTAGTCATATGACTATCATTGGCTAAAATTTCATTTTTGAGCGCTCCTAAATGAGTTTTTACATATCCTTTTCTATCTTCAATAATCAAAGATACATGAATCACTGCATCTTCAATAATATCATGCAACACTAATGGTTCTTTCTTTATATTGAGTTCATTTTTCTCTAATTGAGAAATTCTGAGTACATTTTCTACCTGTGCATGCATTCGCTTGTTTTCTTCTCTTATCATACGCATATAACGTTTCACCTTTTCAGGATCATTCGCTATTTTCGGATTTTTAATAGAATCCAATGCCAGATTAATAGTAGCTATTGGCGTCTTGAGCTCATGCGTCATATTATTGATAAAATCCGTTTTGATCTGTGATATTTGTCGTTGTTGCATAAGTTGAGATAATGCACTAGAATAAGCAACAACTATAATTAATGTAAAAATTATAGACAATATGGCCATTCCTTTAATTGTAGAAAGCACATATTGTTTTTTTCCCGTAAAATTAACATACAACTGATATTCACTCACTCCTTCATCATCAACAAAAAGCGGTATGGCATATGTTGTTGGGTAATCTAAACTAAAATCATTAGAACGTACTTTTGTTGCTAAAGCATTACTATAAATTGCATATTCAAAATCTACTTTTATATCTCTTTCTTCAAGTTCTTTTCTTAATACATGTTCTATTTCTTTTTTCTGCACTCTGCGGTGAATAGGTATAAAACTGGCAATTTCTTGTATTACTGTTTCATAATCTTTCCTCTGAAGGTCTGTTAACCCTCTAATTCTTTGCAGTTTTGATTTAGAACTTTGTTTATTAACCTCTTTGTCCTGTATCGAGCTCTCAAGATTTCGATCTAAAATATTTTTTAACTTTACAGTATCAATATTAAAATTTATGAAAGAAGAAAATAACTTATAATCCTCTTCTAATATACCATTGGCATATGCAAATGACCTTGTTGTGTTATCAATACTAATATCTAAAAGTTGCCGTATTGTTTTGTTATCTGGCTCTTCAATGCTATCAAGAATTTCCTGAAAAGGGAAGAACATTTCTTCAAATTCTCTATACTGAATCCTATTGGAGACTGATATCAGAATTTGTTTCGCATTAAAAGAAAATTGCTCTTCATTATTCTCAACGGTGTTGTTAATCCAATATCCCTGAACGAAAATAATCCCGATTAACGACAAACTCATTAGGATTATCAGCAATACGAATAACCTTTTGTTCATAAATCAAAAGTAAGACTTTAACATTTAGCTACTTTACGGTTTAACCAAATGTTAACAAAATGAAAGATTGGTAGCATAATACCCTTATGAGGATATTTTTTTATGAATTTCATATACTTGATTCTCAGTTTCTTCTAAATCAATATTATGTATAACAAAATCAGCTAACGGAATTTTTTGAGTATCATCCCACTGGTTATTGATTCTAGAGTATATCTGGTCTCTTGTGGTTTGATCTCTTATTAATACTCTCTCTATTCGATCTTCTAAAGGTGCGGTTACCAAAATAGTGAAATCACATTGTTTTTGACCGTCGTTCTCAAAAAGAATCGCCACTTCTTTGATGACATAATCTCCCTTTTGCTTATTTTTCCAGACATCAAAATGATGAGCCACTGCCGGATGAACAATAGCATTTAATTGATCTAGCTTGGTCTTATCATTGTAAACTATAGTTGCTATAAATGTTCTGTTTAATTGATCATCTACATAAGAATCGTTACCTAGCAGTTCAATAATCCGCCGTTTGATGGATTCATCTGTATTCATCAGCTTTTTTGCTTCATCATCGGCTACATATATCGAAACTCCCAAATTTTGAAACATTCTTGCTATGGTAGATTTCCCACTTCCTATGCCTCCGGTAAGTCCAACTACTTTCATATGCTTTATTTTAAAACCACAAATTGAACCTGTTTTTCCTGCAAACGCACATCATGAATAGACGTTGGTTTATCAGTAAGTTCCAATGTCATATAGGAACTCTCTTCTGAAGCTTTAGCATAATCAGCGGTTACCATAAAATCTCTAGGACTGATTTCATTGTACATATCCAATCCTACTCTATACACCACTGTGATTTCTTTAGGGAAAATCTTAATTTCCACTCCTTCAGGAATATTATTTACGGTTATAGCAATCTTTTGACTGCCTTCGGTGAACTTACTCACCAAAATATTAGCTTCTATTTCTTTAGGAACTATATTAACTGTATTAGGCAACTCTTGCGTGTCTATATCTAATGCTGATGTATAATCTACGTTGAGCCCTTCTAGACGTATTGGTTCTGTATCTATAAATTGAATAGTATCTATAATTTTTGAAGGACCACTAATTATTACCGAATCAGGTGAAGCCACTAATCCTTTGTCGCTACCATACCCTATTGCATACAGAATGTCTTGTTTTATTCGTATCGGGATTTTTTTCTCTAAATTCACATCAAGCTTCAGTCGCAATGTATCTTTATGTATAGACAGCACTCGGCCTTCAAAATCCAATTTTTTCTTTAATATTGCAGACTCTTTATCAATATGAAAGTAATATTGATCATCACTACTATAAACTGCGTCATCAACATTAAACTGCAATATTGGCTTTTTCCAATCATGATTCATCAATCGAAAACCATTTCCATTAAGTACCATTCTTAATGTTTGATCGCTCTCATCGTTAAAAATCTTATCCTGAGGTAGGTTCGTATAGTGTACTCCTACTTCTACCTCTTTTGTATAATTTTTAGAAAATTGTATTAACAACCAAAGCATTGAGGTGAATATCAGAAAAAACAAAAAGACTTTTGCATTATTTTTTTTGAAGGAAAATTTGTTTTTTATTCTACTAGTCATAATCACTATTTAGAGAAAAACAATGTTTTAAATTGCTTCTCAGGGGCTTTTTTGAGTAGATGAATATAATAATAAGATTTTAAGAATCCTTTTCCGTATCCATAAAATTGTATCAAAACTGCCAAAATCGATTGAAACCCTATCACTAAATTTTTATATGCAAAGGTTGCTCCAAGAAATATAAAGATAAAATACACCCCTAAAAAAGCACCAAAATACCACCATCCAAAAAAAGCTGATATCACCGAAAAGACTACATACAAAAGAAATAAAACAGGAAACCAATAGGTAAGCTTTGCTGTTTCGGGATGCCATAGATTCAAAATAGGTCGTACTAACCCAAATTTATTGACCTGAATATAAAATTTTTCCCAGGAAATCCTTCTTTTATGATACACTCTTGCATCCGAAATCAGTGCAGTATCGTATCCCAACCCCCATAATCGTATCGTAAGGTCAGGGTCTTCGCCCGGGTGTATATTACCAAAGCCTCCTGAAGCCTGGAATGCTTCTTTTGACAGCCCCATATTAAAACTACGTGGTTGAAATTTTCCCAAAGTATTTTTACGACCACGAATCCCCCCTGTGGTAAGATACGATGTCATGCTAAAACTTATCGCTTTTTGTAGATTAGTAAAACTTTTATGAGCATCATCTGGACCTCCATAACAATGGACAAAGTTTTTTGATAAAAAACCAGCAACCTCTTCAAGGTAATTTTTTGGCAAGATCACATCGCTGTCCAGAATGATAAAATAATCTCCTTTTGCTTTACGCATTCCGTAATTACGAGAATCTCCAGGTCCTGTATTTGGTTTTTGATAGTAGCTTATTGATAATTTATCTTTATACGCTTCAATACAATGTGCTGATGTATCTGATGATCCGTCTTCTACAATCACAATTTCATATGCTTCAGCGTACTCCATAGCCACCATACTCTCGAGTAGTTCATCTATCTCATTGGGTCTATTGTACACCGGTACAATGAAAGAAAAATATATGTTTACACCTTTTCTGATCATGATTCATTATAAAATTATCAAATTTCCATTGAGTTAAACTCTATTTCCTTAAGATTAAGATTGATTATAATCTTATTTTTTTCTTATTTTCAAAACTAAACTCTTTCAATTCTGAAAGTTGTTTCAATATATCATCTTTGCATTCTTGTAATTTTTCAATATTGTTACCTCCTTCAGTGTTTCTTTCAATTTCTAAACGAGCTTCTGCAAACTCAGACATTATAGCATTATTAATTTCGCTTACAATACTAAAACCTTTTTTTAGCTTTGCTTTATTTTTCAAAACTTGTTTTCTGAATTTTCGAGCATACACTTCAGATACATCAAAAAGTAGCTGTTGATATTCTATATATCTTGAAATATTTTTTACTTGAGTACTATCAATCCAAGAAACTTGACCTATAAATTTATTCTCAATTTTTTGGTTTAAATTTCGTTTTAAAAAATCAAAACCCCCAACAGAATGTGATATTGTAAATTGACTTAAAATCGGGGTGTTCATTTTTGAACCAACCTTAATTTTATAATCTGACTCAGTAATTTTTCTTTCAGAACTCCATCTCAATTCCCCTTCATGCAATTCCTGTCCTCTAGAAACATAAGAAAGTATTAAAAATAGTGTTACCAATGTAGTAACTTTCATTGTACTCATATTTTAGATCTATATTTAAATACAAAAATCCCATTTTCGATTGAGAATGGGATTTCCTATACTGTCTTTATTATTTATTTTTCATCGATAAAGGTATCCATTACCAATTGGCTTACTCCCATATTAGAGAACCCTCCATCATGAAATAAGTTTTGAAGTGTTACTTTTTTTGTCAAATCTGAAAACATAGTCACTGTATAGTCTGCACACTCGCCAGCTGTTGCATTACCAAGCGGAGACATTTTATCTGCATAGGCTATAAATCCATCAAATCCTTTTACACCTTTTCCTGCTGTGGTAGGTGTTGGGGACTGAGAAATTGTATTTACTCTCACTTTCTTGTCTCTCCCGAAAAAATACCCAAAACTACGGGCTATAGACTCTAGATATGCTTTGTTATCTGCCATATCATTATAATCAGGAAATACGCGTTGTGCTGCCATATACGTTAATGCAACAATACTCCCCCATTCATTCATTGCATCTTTCTTGTATAATGTTTGCATTGTTTTATGGAAAGATAGTGCAGATACATCCCAACCTTTTTCACTAAAACTATAATTAAGATCTGTATAATGACGCCCTTTTCTTACGTTGACAGACATTCCTATAGAGTGCAAAACAAAATCTATTTTACCACCTAAGATTTCCATAGATTTTTCTACAAGGTTTTCTAAATCTTCTAAAGAAGTGGCATCTGCAGGTATAACCTGAGCATTAGTTTTTTCAGCAAGAGTATTTATTGCCCCCATACGCATTGCAACAGGAGCATTGGTAAGCACAAAACTTCCTCCCTCTTCAAAAATGCGTTCAGCAGTTTTCCAGGCGATCGAACTTTCATCAAGTGCTCCAAAAATAATTCCTCTCTTACCTTTTAATAAATTGTGTGACATTCTAACTATAAATTAAAGATGGTTATACAAGCCGTAAAGATAACAAAACACCCCAAACCATAACGAACCGAAATAGAATTAAGTTTAGTGCTGTGATAAATTATAATTTTGATTGTTAACTAGGTGATATTTCACTACAATTTGTTGTTACAATTAACACATAATTTTACGTATCAAAACACAAACAGCTTTTGCTTTTTTACAAGTTAAAGCCAGGGAACACAACCCTTTGCACCATTTAAGTTAAATATATTCCATTTTGAGTTAAAAACTAAGTGATATTTTATTGATTATTTGAACTACATGATATACTTTTGACAACAATCCCCTTACCTATATTTATTCAACAAAACTTCCCCGGGTATTCGTTGAACACGAATTCAATATTGCTTTAGATACATCTAAAACATATAGAGTTGAGTGATAAAAATTATAATCTGTCTATAAATAGTAAACGTTTATACGACCAGTACTATTAATTGTACTCTTTTTTAATATAAAAAAGAGTGTAACGAGCAGCAAATTATTAAAACCAGGGCGCATGAATATTATTACTTTACACCTCTTTCATCAAAAAATTGCTATACTTACTTTAACCATTTTACTTCTATATTCACCAGGCACTTATGGCAATACAAATCATTACAGTGATACTGAGATTTCTTTTTTTAAAGAAAAAAACAGTACTGCTGCAAAATTATATACTCACAAAGAAAATGACAGTTTAGACCTTAATTTAAAAACTAAAAACACAACTACTAGCGAGCCTACCAATGTTTTGAATCTTAGTATGATCAAGATACAAGATGCTACTACAGTTGGGTTATGTTGTGATGGTAAAGCAAAAGCTCTAGTGTCTGGAGGAACACCTCCTTATTCGTATCAATGGAGTTCTTCTGCAACTAATCAAAGTACTACCATAGCCAGTAGACTTCCTAAAGGAACTCATCATGTTACTGTTACCGACGCCATGGGAGAAAAACGAACCGATTGTATCACAATACACTGCAGAAATGTATGTGCTATTCAAATCTCAAGTCAAATAACCCATGTAGCTTGTACCAATGAAGCTACAGGAAGTATTGATATAACAGTAACCGGAGGTACTCCTCCATATGATTATGTGTGGAGTGACGGATCTACAAACGAAGATTTATCCTCAGTTGGAGCCGGAACGTATACGGTAACTATCACCGACGCCTTATCCTGCTCGTCTACTGTGTCATCTACTATCATACAACCTGATAAACTTATGCTTTCTGTTAAGAAAGTAACAAATATTCTTTGTGATGATTTAGGAGCTATTACGGTAGATGCATCTGGTGGTGTAGCACCCTATAACTATACTATAGACAGCGATGGGACTATCCAAAACCATGGTGTTTTTGAGAATCTAGTTTCGGGTAGTTATAGGATTACCGTAATTGATAGTAATGATTGCGAAGTAACAGTCTGCAGATATATTGAGTATAATTGTACCTATGCTATACCCGATATCAACACTACTTTTATAGACACTCCAGTCTCTGGAAATGTGTTAACCAATGATATAGATTTCGAAAACGATACGCAAACAGTGACGACTACAGCGGTAACAACCACACAAGGAATAGCAATAACGATTGATGCAAATACAGGAGCGTATCAGTACACACCTCCAACCGGATTTATCGGTCAGGATACTTTTGAATATACTATTTGTGATAACGGAAGACCAAAAGCCTGTGATTCTGCTACCGTATTTATTGAAGTGCTACCAAGGCAAAACTCAGAAAACAATCCTCCTATTGCAAACACTGATACAGCAATTACAGAAATCGACACTCCTGTTAGCGGAAATGTATTGGCAAATGATTTTGATCCTGATAATGACTTGATTATTGTTACTACTACTTCTATACAAACTGCAGAAGGAAGTACAATACGTGTTGATGCGAACCAAGGGACATTTGTCTACACTCCTCCAACAGGCTTTGTTGGTGAAGATCGCTTTGAGTATACAATATGTGATAATGGCATCCCATCACGCTGTGATACCGCAGTTGTTATTATTACTATAATTAATAACCAAAATAATACAACAGTTGCAAATGATGATGCCTATTTTTTATCTGAATGTAAAAATTATAGCGGCAACGTTCTGAATAATGATTTTGATCCTGAAGGAGATCAGCAAATTGTAAATAGCACACCATTCGATACTGTAGATAATGGAGTTCTAATCCTCAATAATGATGGCACTTTCACCTACACGCCCAACTCACAATTTAGCGGCACAGATAGTTTCGTATATACTATTTGCGATACTGGTGATCCAACAGCATGTGATCAGGCTACTGCATATTTTATAGTTTCAGAAATAACATTGCCGGATATAACGAATTGCGATGTAGTAAATGAAATCATAGCATGTAGTGGAGTTGATAATGAAGGTATTGCTGACCTTTGGAATGCCAATAATATTTTGGCATTAGAATCCTGTTTATCTGATATTTGTGGTGTAGCTTTCAATGGCACAATTATATCAGATTATAACTTTAGCAATTTAATTCCTTCTTGCGGTTTGGGCGGGATTATTACTATAACCTACACTGTTGAAGACGAAAACGGAAATACTGCCGCGCTAGAGGCTGCATTAACACTCGAAGACACTACACCGCCCAATTTGAATGCATGTTCAATTAATGACATCATTTTAGAATGCTCTGTATCTAATGCCGAAGACATAGCAAATCAATGGAACACAGATAATATTGAACTTCTAACCGCATGTGCCACTGATCTATGTAATTCAGATGTGCCACTTTCAGTAACTTCTGATTTTGATTTTACAACTATTATTGATGGGGTCTTGCTAGTTGAATACACAATTACAGATGATTGTGGAAATTCAAATTCATTGACTGCAGAAATTGCTCTAGAAAATATCACCGTTGTAGCAAATAGTGCCAGCCTATGTACCGCAAGTGATATTGAATCACAACCGCTGGATTTATTTAGCTTACTCGATGGTGAAATCAATTCTGATGGCTTATGGGAAGTAGTATCAGGAGACGCCTCGGTTATCGATAATCAGTTTTTTGACCCTTTAAGTGTAACACTTCTTGATGAAGATGATTCTGAAACCTTAGTATTTAATTATACCGAAAATGATTCTGGTTGCCCGGTAAATGTAGATGTAGAAATTGAAGTTCACAACAGATGCGCAGTTTTTGCCTGTGGAGAAAGCGATATAAAAATTTCAAAAGTAATGACTCCCAACGGCGACCCTTTTAATGAATATTTTGTTGTTGATGGAGTTGCTGCCTGCAATTATATTATCGATGTAGTAATTGTAAATCGTTGGGGTGCTATAGTATATGAATCAAGAGATTATCAAAATGATTGGAACGGAATATCACCTAGTGCATCACTAGGATCAGCGGATCAAGTACCAACAGGTACATATTATTATATAGTAACATTAAATAATAGTGGACTCAAGCCATTTAGAGATCCACTCTATATAGGCACAAAATAACAAATTGATGGGGATAGAAAAATATAAAATAGCAGGTGTACTACTGTTTATTAGTTCAATTGGATTTGCACAACAATTACCACAATTCACACAATATATGTTCAACACGATTTCGATAAACCCTGCATACGCAGGAAGTAGAGAAACATTAAGTATTGTTGGGTTGCATAGAAGTCAGTGGACAGGTATTGAGGGAGGGCCACAAACACAAACATTATCGGCACATACACCTTTAAAAAATGAAAAAGCTGGACTTGGTGTTTCAGTAATCCGGGATACTCCTGGTTTTGAAAACTACCTTTATCTATATGGTGACTTTTCTTATACCATTAATCTTACTGAAAAAACAAAATTAGCATTGGGAGTTAAAGCAGGTGCTACACATTATAATTTAGATCAAGAGTTTTTGAATGACCCTGAAGTAACCTCGGATCCTTTTTTCGGAAATTATGCTAACCGATGGAATCCTAATGTAGGTGCAGGATTGTACCTACATACTAAGACATGGTATTTTGGAGCATCGGCACCTCGTTTAATAAATGTTGATAACAATCGAAGCGAAACGGCCAGAATAGACTACGTAGCCTTAGAACGCATAAGTTATTACATCATAGCAGGGTACGTATTGGATATTACCGAAAACACAAAACTAAAACCTTCTACTCTTGTAAAAGCTACAAATGGTGCGCCAATCTCTGTTGATTTGAATCTTAATATACTGTTTTATGAGAAATTTTGGCTTGGGGGATCGTATCGATATAATAAAGATACCGCTTCTCTAGCAGGTATAGCAGATTTTCAGGTATCAAAACAACTTAGAGTTGGCTATGCGTACGAGCATTTTATTTCTGATTTAAGGCCTTTTTTAGGAGCTACTCACGAAATTCTGCTCATGTATGAACTATTTAATGAACGACGAATAAAATCACCAAGATACTTTTAATCCTATCCTCATGAAAAACAAATTATGTGTATTTTTTATTTTATGTATTGGCTTATCAACATACGGTCAAAAAGTTAAGGTTGCTGATAAATATTTTAGGGATTTTGCCTACCTCAAGGCAGCAGAACTTTATAAAGAAGCTCTGAAGAAAGAGGACAGCAGCAAGCATATCCTTACCAGAATAGGAGACTGTTATTATAATAATTCGAATATTGATGAAGCCTATTTCTGGTATCATAAAGCTATTCAAAAATATAATGATCTACATCCAGAGCATGCCTATAAGTATATACAAACGCTACGCAGTATGTCTAATTATGAAGAAGCTAATCGGTACATACGTAGATTTAAAGAACTTCAAAAGGATGGCAAATACACTAAAGGCTTAGAAAGTGTTAATCTTGAAAAATTTCAGGAATTATCGGCTACCCAAGATATGCGGATTAGAGTAAAAAACTTAGATTCGAATAGTGAATTTTCTGATTTTGGGGGATTTGAAATTGATGGCAATCTATATTTTGCCTCATCAAGAAAAAGTGATGAAACCAATCAAAAAAGAAAATTATATACGTGGAATGAAGAACCTTTTCTAAACCTCTACACTTCAAAAATCAACAGAGTTGATTCTATAATTAGTGTTAGCGATATAGCACCATTAGTTTCAGATAATATCAATTTGGTAAACGAACATGAAGGTGTCTTAACCATAACAAAAGATGGTAGCACGATGTATTTTACCAGAAATAATGTATCCAAAAGACAACGCGCTTCTTATGACAAAGAAGGCACCTCTAATCTCAAAATATACAGCGCATGCCTACAAAACAAGCAATGGTCGAATATCAAAGAATTGCCTTTTAATGATGATGCATTCTCAACAGGCCATCCCGCATTAAGCCCAGATGAAAAAACATTATTTTTTGTATCAGACAGAGAAGGAGGTTTCGGACAAACAGACATCTATAAAGTAGCGATTAATAGCGATGGAACCTTTGGAAATGTAGAAAATTTAGGAAACGAGATCAACACAGCAGGTCGTGAAGTTTTTCCATTTGTAGCCAAAGACTCCATGTTTTACTTTTCATCAGATAACCGTATCAATTTAGGGCTATTAGACATCTTTGAATCTACTATTTTGAAAACAGCAAAAGATGAAAATATAGAAACCAAAAACATTGGTGCTCCGTATAATAGTGGTTATGATGATTTTGCTTACTTTATAAATCCAGAAACCAATACTGGCTATTTTTCTTCTAACAGAATTGGAGGCAAAGGAGGTGATGACATATATGCTTTTGACAGGTACGAATGCAAACAAACTGTAAATGGAAATGTATATGATAGTCGCACTGCCGAACCATTATCCGAAGTTACAGTGCAACTTATAGATGAAGCAGGTAAGATTATGAGTACTGTAGTATCAAGTGAGAATGGCAGTTATGCTTTTGAAAATAAAATTCCTTGTTCTAAAAACTTTACACTACTGGCAACCAAAAAGAATTATAGATCAGGGAATAAACAATTTTCTACCTCCACTGTTAACGGCTTTGTGAATACAGTAGATCTCTATCTTACTCCACTAATTATAGGTAAAGAGATCGTGCTTAATCCAATTTTCTTTGATTTTGATAAATCCAATATCCGTGTTGATGCCGCATATGAACTGGAAAACCTTGTTAGTGTGATGAAGGACAATCCAGAAATGACAATTACTATAGAATCTCATACAGATAATCGTGGATCAGATCGATACAACATGAGGTTATCCCAACGAAGAGCAGATGCTACGAAAGAGTATATATTATCCAGAGGAATTGACCCGTCTAGAATACTTAAAGCTATAGGTTTCGGAGAATCACAACTTTTGAATACTTGTCGTAGATGTACTAAAAAACAGCATGAAGAAAATAGACGCTCTGTCTTTTTAATACAAAGCAACTACCTCTAGCATAGTATTGGGTGTGTGCATTTAAAAACTATAGCATCTGGCATCGCAATATTATAGCCCTGAGATCAGAATAAAATTGTTGGCGATAATACCTTTTTATTTTTTGATAAAAATATTGGTAAAGTAAAGCACTCCATCTTCATTTTGATCTACAGAGATGTCAAAATTGGTAAAATCTCCTACGATTGCTGCTCTGTGGCTTTCGCTTTTGATCCATGAATCAACAACAGATTCTGCAGAAGAATATCCGTATCCTACATTCTCGGCAACTTTGATTGCTCCTGCTTTATCGATAAGATAAGATCTACGCTTATGAAAATAATCATGAGACATAGTATTCTGGTCTATCATATACTGTGTATGATTAAATGCTTGTGATTTCACTATATCAATAGGTACTAATGTTTCTAATGCTAAAGAAATACGATATTCATTTATTAGTTTTAATATCTTAGTTTCTATCGGCTTCACTTCAGGAATGAATAATTCTTTGTCGATAGTATTCACTTCAGTATCAATATTTTCAGTTGTGCAAGAAACACAGAAAGTTGCTATACAAACCATATAGCATAGGATTTTAGATAATTTCATAATTTGAGGCTTTGTAGATTTGGAACTACAACGGTGAAACTACAAAATAATTATCTTCGACTGTGTCTAAAAGTGTTAAAATCGATGAAAAACACACTTTTTATCGATTTTTATTGCTTTTTGTCGATGTATTTAAATTTATAAGAAAATTGCTGCGTGTAGATTATCATAGATGTAATAAGGATTTAGCATGTGTTAATGCTGAATCTGAAACGTTTTTCCCGCCTATCATTTCGGCTATTTCATAGACTCGTTCTTCATCAGTTAATAATCTAAGTTGGGTCACTGTGGTATTGTCTATATCTTCTTTGTAAACCTTATATTGACTTTGACCATTGGCTGCAATCTGAGGTAAATGCGTAATACTAAACACTTGTAAATTCTTACTCATATCCATCATCAAATCTGCCATCTTATGAGCCACCTCACCAGATACACCTGTATCTATTTCATCAAAAATAATGGTTGGTAGTTGTGTATATCTCGATAAAATAGCTTTGATAGCGATCATTATTCTTGACAACTCACCTCCTGACGCCACTTTTTTTAATTGTCCAAAGGCACCTCCTTTATTGGCAGAGAACAAAAATTCCAAGGTTTCTTTTCCATTAGACAAATATTGTTCCTGCATAGCTAAAGAGGCATTAAATGTTGCGTTAGGCATACCTAAAGCATTAAGAATAATTTCTAATTCTTTTATTAATTGGGGTAATGCTTTTTTTCGTTTTTTGTGAATTTTTTCTGCAACTTCATCCAGCTGAATCTGAATTTTCTCGATACTAACTTGAAGTGCTTCAATATCTTCTGAAAGCGATTCTGTTTTAGAAACTTTTTCTTGAAGCGACTCCATCATAACAATAAGTTCTTCTACTGTAGAAACAGCATGTTTTACTTGTAAACTGTGTAATAGTTCTAACCGTTTGCTTGCATCCTCTAATTGCTGAGGATCAGCTTCTAATTTCTCGAGTTCGTTTTGCAATGAAACATGAATATCGTCTAGTTCTATATAGATACTTTCAACTCTATCAGACACATCTTTTAACCCGCTCGAATAAGATGCAATCTTAGAAAGGTTAGCCTTGATCATATTTAATTGATCTGAGACCCCAATTTCTTCAGAAGATAGTAATGAAACCGAGCTTGATAATCGCTCCTGAATCTCCTCTATATTATTTAACTTTTCGTATCGTTCTTCTAACTCTTGTAATTCTCTGGGTTGGAGTTTTGCCTCTTCTAGTTCTTTTAAAAGAAAAGAATTATAGTCATACTCTTTGGTAAATTCTTCTTGACTTGCAACCAAGATATTTACCTCCTTCTCTTTTTCCTTCAGTAATCGAAGTCCTCGTTTGTAAGATTCTATTTCTCGACGTGTTTCTGCTAATGCGTCCAAAACTTCAAACTGAAAATCATTTGTGGTTACTTCTAATGTTTGATGTTGACTATGAATGTCAATTAATTTCACTCCAAGTGCAGCTAATGATTGTAGTGTAACCGGAGTATCATTAACAAAAGCTCTTGATTTTCCTGATGGTAAAATTTCACGCCTAATGATCGTTTCATCTTCATAATCTAATTCCTCATTTTCAAAAAGACTAGCAAGATCATATTGTTTTATGGCAAACACGCCTTCTATGATGCATTTTTGTGCATTATCTTTTACACTACCAAGATCTGCTCTTTTACCGAGCAATAAACCCAAAGCTCCAAGCAACAATGATTTTCCTGCACCGGTTTCTCCGGTAATGGTTATTAAACCAGAATCAAAAGATACTTGCAGCTGTTCTATTAAAGCGAAGTTTTTTATAGAAAGACCTCTAAGCAAAGGATAGAAAAATTTTATAGTTTAAAAAGTAAAGATACTACAGTTTTAAAAAAATTCAAGAAAGAGTTTTCTAAAACTTTATATTTTTCCAGTTTTCAGCATATGTGGGTGCAATTCTATTGAGCAACTGAACTGTTTCGGCGATATTCACAGATGGTCCACCAGAAAGCACACTGGATATCTCATCTGCTTTGGCATCAAAAAACACCCTCATCAAGTATGAATTAGGTCTATTATTATGCATTTTCTGAAGTGATTCCATAGCTTTAGTAATAGTTTCTTTTCCTTGTTTCAAGTTATTGTGCATAACATCTAGGCCTTCTCTGTGATACGTATACATTGCCTCTCTGTATCCATCATATGCTCCAGAAAGTAAGTCATCATTAAGCCTATATCTATTAGGTCGTTGTTCTCGTTCCCACCCAAGGGTATTACTTCCTTGTGCATTCCCAACGATATTTTTAGCCTCTTCATAATAGTTAGTCCCACCATTTAATTCAAAAGTATCTGCATCTACACCTAGAATGGTATATAAATAAAAGGCGACTACAGAAATAAGATTAGACTCAAAATTATTTGGATTAAAGTTCAAAGGTTGAAACTCTAAATACGTAAAACTAAATTGTTTATCATTAACATTAAAGATCGTAGTTGCATAATTAGACCCGAATACAGGGCGAGAAGCTTGTACTTGAATTGTAGCCAGAAATGCATCATTATCATAACTCGCAATGTTTATAAAGAAACTACAATTTACGCGCTCTTCTGTACGATAATCAATATCTGTCCATTTCGTGTTATTAATGAACTCTGTTAATGAACGTTCTAATGTTTTAAACACTTGCAAATTAGGGTTCCCTGTCTGCTCTGCATTAATAGCTACCTGAGCATTGAATTCTTGGGCATTGCCAATACAACTTATACATACTATAACAAGGAAGAATCTAATCATTTCTTAATGTGTTAATTTCATCAAATATATCTTGAGCGACTTCGGCTTTTGTTTTTAGTTCAAACGCTTTAATCTCTAATTTATGATTGATCAAGCTTACTTTATTGGTTTGGCTTTTAAAACCAGCACCCTTATCATTAAGAGAATTGAGAACGATCAAATCTAAGTTTTTAGTTTTTAATTTCTTTTTAGCGTTCTCTTCTTCGTTTTCAGTTTCTAGTGCAAAACCAACTAGAAATTGATTTTTCTTTTCACTTCCCATCCATTTTAAAATATCCTGTGTTCGCTCTAATTCAATTGAAAAAGATGAATCTGCTTTTTTAATTTTCTGACCAGAAATATGTTTAGGTCTATAATCAGCAACAGCGGCAGATGCTATAGCAATATCACAAGTATCATAAACAGAAACTACTGCTTGATACATGTCTTCTGCACTAAAAACATGAGTTACATTGATAAGACTGTGATCAACTTTTAGCGACGATGGACCCAAGACCAGATGTACCTGTGCACCGAGATTAGCAGCCGTTATTGCGAGTTCTATCCCCATTTTACCACTAGAATGATTTCCTATAAATCTTACAGGATCAATTGCTTCGTAAGTTGGGCCAGCAGTAATTAATACGGTTTGCCCCTGTAAGGGAAGTTTACCTAAAATATCTTTCTCAATAAAATCAACAATTGTGACAGGCTCTGCCATACGACCTTGTCCTACTAATCCACTTGCTAATTCTCCTGATTCTGCAGGGATCATGATATTACCAAACGCGATGAGTTTACTAAACGTTTCGTGTGTAGAGGGATGTTTATACATATCCAGATCCATTGCCGGAGCAAAATATACAGGACATTTTGCAGATAAGTATGTAGCCAACAACAGATTATCACTGGTACCTGTCGTCATTTTAGACAAGGTATTGGCAGTAGCAGGTGCAATTACAATTAAATCAGCCCACAAACCAAGATCCACATGATTATTCCAAACCGCATTTTCATCTTGTTGATCATAAAAAGTAGAATGCACTGGATTTTTGGATAAGGTTGATAATGTAAGCGGTGTAACAAAATCCTTAGCTGCGGGAGTCATTACAACTTTGACTTCTGCACCTGTTTTGATAAACAGACGCACTAGTCCAGCTGTTTTATATGCAGCAATACCAGCGGTAACACCAATTAAAACCTTCTTACCGCTTAAAATAGACATAGACTTATAAAGATTCTGAGTCTGTCTTTGTATTTCTATGATAGATTTTATCTTCTAACCATTCCTGAACAGCCAATGCATGAGGTTTTGGTAATCTCTCGTAGAATTTAGATACCTCTATTTGCTCTTTGTTTTCAAAAATTTCTTCTAAACTATCATTGTATGTTGCAAATTCATCTAATTTTTCTAAAAGCTCTTTTTTAATATCTGTATTGATTTGTGTAGCCCTTTTAGATATTACGGAAATAGCTTCATAAATATTATCTGTAGGTTGATCAATAAGATTTTTGTCAATTGTGGTCGTATTCACCGGAGCATTACTTTTTTTCAAATCCATCTTCTTCTTTATTTTCTATTTATACTGTTCTAGCCTTGATTTTATATCTGCTGCTATTTTTTCTGCTTTTTCTATATATTCGCCATCGGTCTTATAATATTTTTTATAATTGTTATAATACCCTTGAGCGGTTTCTAAACGATCTTTAATATAAGTCTCATAACTACCTACTGCCAAAAGATATTCAGACTCTAGTTTGTAATATAATACTTTTTCTCTAAAAGGTGATCCTGGATAGTCTACCAGATAGTTGTCGAATGAAGCGATAGCTACTTTATAATCATTTCTATGATGAAATTGTTTCGCTATTTCATATGCTTTTTTCTCTTTTTTAACTCTGAGTTCAGTAACTAAAGCATTAACTTCTGGCAATTTTTCACTTTCCTGGTATGTATTGATAAAGCCTTGAAGTTTTTCTAAAGCTTTGGTGGTCTCAGTTTGATCAAGACTATATCGTGGTGATAGATGATAATAGCTTTTTGCTCCCTTATATGCAGCCTCTTCACTCTTCTCACTTTTGGGATAAGATTTGACAAATCGTTCAAATTGATACCCTGCTAAATAATAGTCTTCTAACTGATAATATGTATCAGAATAATAGTACATTATCCTTTCTGCTTGTGGTTTACCTCTATACAAAGGGACAATCTGTTCAAAAAGCCTCAACGCTTTTTTGTACTTGCCTTCTTTATATAGCTCTTCGGCCATTTTATATTTTGGCGAAACATCATCATTCTTGAGTACTTTCTGATACTCATTGCATGATCCGAGAGTTAACAAACAAATAAATAAATACAATAATCTCTTCATAGCTTAAAAAACATCAGGCAAAAATATATATTTCTACCGTATTACAAAAACTTTAATCCATCTATTCACCTGTCTTTATTTTATGGTACACCCAGAATTTGCTCATATCATTCTATAGTATGTATCAACATAATGAATTTGACGTATTTTAATAACTATATAAGTATCGTTGTGTTGCAAAAACACGGTACTAAATTACTGCGGCATCTTTGTTTCCGTTTTATCCAATTTATCATGATCAAGAATAGTGTATCCTTTATCATCATAATAGAATGCAGGAGTAAAGTCTTGATCTTGTATCAGATCCTTGAGCATGTAAGAATGAACCTGATGTACTTCTTGTGAAAAAGATTCATCATAGTAACTTACCAGCAACAAAACCTCAGCATTTAACTTTGATAACATTTCTCTGTCAAACTGCTGTAGTGGGCTTGATTCATTTATCGCATGCACCACAGTCCATGTCGTAGGAAGGTATGTAATCGAATTGCGTTCTAATTTTAGATTATAAAAATTGTTTACAAACTCTTTGTTTTTATTCTGTTGAGATATTGCAATAGTGGCTTCAATCTTTGGGCGTATCATCACATTTGCACTCCTACTCATTAGCCTAAACATGATAGAATCTACATCGTTGTGTTTGCGCAAAACCATATGATTACTAAATTGAATATTGGCTCTGGGTTTAGAAAACCTTCCATATAAAAGTCCGGTAATAAATGAAAAGCTAAGCAATCCTATAAGTGCCTCAAAGGAAGAAACAATGCCAAATAGAAGTCCGTTTGGCGACATAGCCCCATAACCAACCGTAGTAATTGTCTGAGCCGAAAAAAAGAATGCATTAAGAAAATCTCTAAACACGCTGCCTGTAGGTTCTACTATTCCTGATATTCCTAAATACAGATACACCAATGCAAATAGAGAATTGATTAAGATATACCCCAATACTACCCACAAAAAAAATTTCCACCAGCTAATACCTATCAAATAATCATAACTCTCGGATAAAGAGCTTGGCCTGTTAATATGTTTAATATTAAAAAATCCATCTGGGTTAATGAAACGTTTAGCATTTTTATTAGAGAATTTTCCTATTCCTGGATCTTTTATTTTTTTAGCCATTCGTGAAAACAATTAATTTTCAATAAATACCTTTATTTTTTCTGCTAAATTTTGTGAAACTGGCACTAATGGTAAGCGAAGATTGTCTTCGCAAACGCCTTTAATTTTTAAAATATTTTTTATTCCGGCAGGATTCCCTTCTTCAAAAGCATACGCAATGATTGGTAAAAGTTGATATAGTATTTTGAATGCCTTTTTGGTTTCACCAGACAAACCTAATCGTATCATTTCAGAAAATTCTTCAGGAAAACCCTGGCCTACGACACTTATCACTCCATCGCCGCCCGCTGCCACAGCAGATAGTGCCATTGTATCATCTCCAGAAATTACAAGAAAACCTTTTGGTCTTTCACTTAACAGCCTTAAAACTTGAGTGAAATCTCCTACAGCCTCTTTAATACCTACTATCTTATCTAGCTGCGCTAATCGCAATGTAGTTTCTGCAGTCATATTTGTTCCTGTTCTAGATGGAACATTATAAAGTAAAACCGGTATTGGGGCACTATCATTTATTGCTTTGTAATGCTGATAAATTCCTTCTTGATTAGGTTTATTATACATAGGTACTACAGATAGTATCGCATCAAAACCTGATACATCAGTCTCTAACATTTCTTTGAGGATAGCTTCGGTATCGTTTCCTCCTATTCCAATTACTAGGGGCAACCTCTTATTGTTCACGCTTACGATATGCGCTATCAATTCTTTTTTCTCCTCTTTGGAAAGCGTAACTGATTCTGCGGTGGTCCCAAGCACCACGAGGTATTCTACCTTGCCTTTTATGCAATATTCTACTAACGATGTTACTCCTTGATAATCTATAGACCCCTCACTATTAAATGGTGTGGCCAGTGCTACACCTGTACCTCTAAGAAAATCACTCATACTTATATAACCTGTAAAATTTTTAAATATTTCTTAAGCTCTTTTGTAAAAAGATTGGTATCGTTTGTTGTGGTACCAATAATTAAATCATTAATTCGATGATCAACTGCTGAAAAACCAACTTTTAACTTTGCAGCTGAGGCTGCTGCCAAATAGTCTAATTCAAGTTTTTCCTCTTCATAGAAATTGATCAAAACATCATAATCTTTGGTAATAAAATCTTGTAGTATTTTACTTTTTAGAGACCCACTGACTGTGAAGCTCTTATCATTATAATATACCACGTCTCTATCATCTTCGATATCGTTATCCTCTTTATAGCCTATTATCCTTAATTTTTCGGCCTCAACTCCTAATTCGTCTGCCAATTTCTTTATTGCCATTTTATTAACAGGTCGAGATGCATCTATAAGAATTGCAAGAGTTTTTAGATTAGAAATACCTGAAGATGAAGAATTTCTTTTCTTCAAATGAGTTTCGACCCCTTTTTTTATTGCATTTCTTTTAAGACCCTTTAAAATCATTCATAAAAAGATTAAGAAGCCACAAATGTAGCTATTTTACAATTTAAAATCACGCTGTGAGCACTAAGAAAAAAAGAAAATCAGATTATCACATCTCACTAATTTTGACCATCAGTTTTTCTTTTATATCATTATCAAAATACTATGTTCCTTAATTTAAAGGAATTACCTGAATACCAACGCGATACAAACTTTGTGTCTTTCAATAGAGCATAGTGCATGAAAATTACCTGATTAACCGATCATATCAATGCCGAAATGAAGACCGTTTTTTCCAATCAAAATATCAATCACCAAACCCGATAATTGATCTCCAACGTGGTAATTAACTTTTAAAGCATTCAAATCTAAAAAACCAAATACTTCGTTAACAAACGAATCCAAATAATTTCCTTTTTTTGATGAAACTGTATCGGTTTGCGTCAATTTTTCTAAATATTCTCTATTAAGATCATATTAGTACCCAGTTTTTTTTGCACACCAGCTTCTTTTGAAATAAGTTCTTTTACATATTTAATAACAGAAACTGTTTAGGCTTCATATATTCCTTTACTATTCCTTTACTATTCCTTTCTCCATTAATTTTATGAACAAAAACGAAATTTTTAGTTTTATATTTCAGAAGATCATTCATGCCTAATAATAATTCGCCATAAGGTGTTTCTTTGAAAAGTGAATAACAGACGGTAATGTCATATATTATTTTTAAAAAGATTAAGCTGACCCAAAGATGCTACGGTTTCCAAATCAAAATCAAGAAGGCTTTTATTTCTATAATTAAATTCTTCACTCTCAGGAATGTTATACTTCTCACTAATTGTAAAAAACTAACAGCCTTTTCTTGATATCATTTAAAAATAATTTTGATCTTTTGGCACTACACTTCTGGGTTTAGTTTCTATCAAAAACCTAACTAAAAAATAAAGACCTATAATTTCAACACTATTGATTACAACTGTAAATACTCTGGTATAATAATACATTTCATTTATCGCCAAAAGTGCATCTATACATATAGCACAACAAGCAGTAACAAATAAGTAGATTGATTTTTCATATCGATCTACCATATAGATCATAAAATTCACAGCAGAAAACAAAAGTGCGCTTATGATACCAAGGGCTACGATCCAGATAGAGCTATTTAGTTTAGGAATGGCCAATGAAGTAATAGAAAATATTAAGTAAGCTATAAAAATCAAACTTATCAATACTGGTAACGTTATTAATTTATGCAATCTAGCATCGTCTTTAGAAATAAATTTTTTTAACAAAAAACTGCAGCCAAGATAATACACAGACACAAGTAAAATAATAGTGTCAAAATATTTTATAAAATCTAAATAAACGAAGATGTCTGTGACAAGAACAGCGATCATACATATTGGAAATAAAAACTCAATCTTCTTGATAGATTTTACATACAACACAATCAAAGCTATCGGCACGATTGGTTTGGTATAAATCAACACTTTCTTATCGAAAAAAATAGCAACACTAATAACTACCAAGAAGGCACAATAAAAAAATAGATATGCTGTATTTATTTTTTTCAAGACACCAAAGCTTTTAAGCTGTTTAAATTACAAATCCTTAAAGAAAAATTTGCTAAATTTTAAAAATAATCCTCACTATTAGGAGTTAGCTTGTATTGCTCCAAGAAAAATTTAATTAGAAAATATTGCCCTACTATTTGCAATATTGTTGTAATAACCGGGAAAATAGCTAATGAAATATAGAGACCATTTAACGCATTAATAATATTAACTATCAAAAAACAAGAAGCAGCAATCATTAATGAATAACTTATAATTGTTCTACTATTAAGATAAATATAGTAACAGACTCCAATAAATAGTGCAAAGAAAAAAATAAGTATGATCAATACAACTGCATGATCACTCACTTGGGGTAAAATCAACTTGGCTACCGAAACTAAAACATACAGAATTAAAGCCATCGATATTAACATTTGCAATGTGAAAATCTTATCAAACCGCACTTTTATAACTTGTAGACTTTTGCTTAGCAAAACGATGTTGAGTGCATAGTATATAGAAAGTAGAATATGTAATATTTTAAAATTACCGATGTAATCATATAAGAACAATGTCTCACATACTAAAATTAGTAATAAACTAAGTACAACTAAATAGCTTTTATACTTCGCGTTTGCTAGATATAGTATTGATAATGCTACAACAACAGCGGGTTTAAAGTAAATAACTAAGTTATTAGTCAATATCGCAGCTAAAAGAGCAACTATGCCAGTAATGTAAAACAAAATGTATGTTAGCTTTTCAAACATCTTATCATTTTTGCTACGTTTAAGCCCGTACAAACTCTAATTTAAAGGTTTTGCTACCCAATTATGGACTATAAAAACAAGAGCTGAGTATTTTTTAACCCAACATATAAATTGAGTACATCCAAACAATTATTAATACGGTGTAAAATCATAGATGATAAGAAACCTACATGAAACAGTCCTATTAAAAATTTCTGATTCATATTCACTATAAAACAGTCTATATATAATTGGACTTAATAATAAAAGAGTGGAATGTTTTTATGGACATATAATGGTTTTCTGTGAAAACCAATTACGCAAATACGCGAACTATTCTGCTCTCCTAAATCCTATTAATAATGTAAAGCTATCGATACAGAAAAAATTGACTTTGAATACGTGTTTAGAAAATACATTCCCAAACGCAAAATCATACTTTATACAACTTAAAAAAAAGAAATAATAAGTTTTAGTAGTTTTTCTTCATTCACTAATTTTTATTCATTCTGTGTATCGAACTTCAATAACTATATAGTATTTATTACTACAAGATATGAATTTTAGAACAATTAAAACTACCGCTAGAAACTTAGTTTTTAAGGTTTTATTCCCGAATAAAGTAGCGTATATGATTTTAAGTTGTACAGAGAAGGAACATTAAATTTATTTTTGGGCTATTTTGGCCAGAAAATCATCTTCGCTAATAATCGGTATTGCTAACTTGTTTGCTTTATCTAGTTTGCTTGGTCCCATATTAGCCCCTGCAATAACAAAAGAAGTTTTTGATGATATAGAACTTGAAACTTTGCCAGCATTATCCTCAATCATCTTTTTAAGTTCATTACGTGACACTTTTTCAAAAACTCCAGAAACTACAAATGTTTGTCCCTTTAGGGTATCCGTTTGATTGGCTAGTTTATCTGCAGAGACTTCTAATTGAACTCCGTAATTTTTTAATCGGTATATCAATTTTCTGTTTTCTTCAGAAGCAAAAAATTCTTTTACGCTTTGAGCTATCGTAATTCCTATTTCATCTACATTAACTAATTCTTCTTCTGTCGCATTTATGATAGCATCGATAGTTTTATAGTGTTTAGCCAACTTCTTGGCTACTGTTTCTCCAACATATCTGATGCCTAAAGCAAATAGCACCCTCTCAAAAGGAATCTCTTTGGATTTTTCTATTCCCATAATCAGATTGTCGGCACTCTTTTCTGCCATTCTTTCCAGAGGGATTACCTCTTCTTTTTTTAATTCATAAAGATCAGCATAGTTTATGATCAGTTTCTCATTAACCAATAGCGCTACGGTTTCACCACCCAACCCTTCAATATCCATTGCTTTGCGAGAAATATAATGCTGTATGCGACCAATGATTTGAGGTGGGCAACCTTTGTAATTAGGACAATAATGTTGTGCCTCTCCTTCTTTACGGATTAATTGAGCACTACACTCAGGACATTGTGTTATATATTGTGTGGGTTGCGAATCTTGATTTCTTTTTTGAAAGTCTACCCCTATAATCTTAGGAATAATCTCACCTCCTTTTTCAACAAAAACCGTGTCACCTTCACGTATATCTAATTTTGCAATTTGATCTGCATTATGTAATGAAGCCCTTTTCACTGTAGTACCGGCAAGTAATACAGGCTCTAAATTGGCGACGGGGGTAATCGCCCCTGTTCTCCCTACTTGGTATGTAATTTTATAAAGGTGTGTAAAAACTTGTTCTGCTTTAAATTTATACGCCATAGCCCATCTTGGCGCTTTTGCTGTAAAACCGAGTTCTTCTTGTTGCTGAATATTATTTACTTTTATCACTACGCCATCGGTTTCATAGGGAAGGTTATGCCGATGCGAATCCCAATAGGTAACATATGCTAAGACCTCATCTATTGAATTTACTTGCTTAGATTCAGTTGGAACTTTAAACCCCCATGCTCTGGCCATTTTCAGACTTTCAAATTGAGTTGATATTCCTAATCTATCCCCAGTAATATTATATAATAAGCAATCCAGAGGACGTTTTGCGACCTCACTACTATCCTGCAGTTTTAAACTTCCTGAAGCAGTATTTCGAGGATTCATATATGGTTCTTCTCCAGCAGCAATGCGCTCGCTATTCATTTTTGCAAATCCTTCGTAAGGCAAAACAATTTCTCCTCGTATATCAAACTTTGCAGGAAAGTTTCCTTTAAGTTTTAGCGGTACAGATTTAATTGTTTTTATGTTCGTAGTAACGTCATCGCCCTGGATACCATCACCTCTTGTTACAGCCCTAACCAAAAGACCTTCTTCATAAGTCAAGCTTATAGAAGCTCCATCATATTTTAGTTCGCAAGTATAGCTAACTTCTCCATCCACCATTTTTTTTATACGTTTTTCCCAATCTAATAAATCTTCTTTTGAGTAAGAATTATCTAAAGAATACATTCTGTGATCATGAATCACAGTTTCAAAATTCTTAGTTACCGCACCTCCTACGCGAAGTGTTGGAGAGTTGGGATCATAGTATTCTGGATAGTTTTCTTCTAACCTTTGTAATTCTTTGAGTTTGATATCAAAATCATAATCGCTTATCACCGGTGTATCGAGCACATAGTAATTATAATTGTGTTGTCGTAATTCTTCTCTTAATTGGTTGATTTGTTCTTCTATAATCATTATTCTAGTATCCGGTATGTAATTTCAGGTTCTATCTGGTTTTAGCCATTTGGCAACTTTCTTTGGCTCAAAGGTTTTCATTTTTTTTAACAGTGTATCTATATCGCTATCAACTAATAGTAATTCATAATTCTCTGTTTTTAGAAAGCCTCTACGAACCATGTTTTTGAGCAAGCCCAATAAATCATCATAAAAACCACCAATATTTAATAATCCTATGGGTTTTTGATGTAATCCCAGTTGCGACCAAGTTATAATTTCAAAAAGTTCTTCTAATGTCCCAAATCCACCTGGTAATGTTATAAACCCATCACTAAGCTCATGCATTTTCATTTTTCGTTCGTGCATTGTATTCGTAATGACCAGTTGATATAATTCTTTATGGACTACTTCTTTCAATGTAAGAAATTCGGGGATCACACCAATTACCTTTCCGTTATAGTCTATTGCTCCTTTGGCTACTTGTCCCATGATGCCGATCTTGGCTCCTCCATACACTACAGCAATATCTTGTTTCGCTAGTTTTTTGCCTAATAAAAAAGCTTCAGAGATTACTTTTTCATCATTACCATTACTACTTCCACAAAAAACACAAATCGAATTAAGCATATTCATTACAAAATTTTATGTTGTTATTAGTTTCATTCACTACAGCGCATCGTATAGTTCTGCTTTTATCATCCGGTCATTACCAAATATATCTTTACGCAATAGCACCGATTCAAAACCAAAGTTTTCAATCATATCCTGAGTTTCTCTTCCCAAATATTGATTAATCTCAAAATATAATACACCTGTCGGTTTTAGACTTTTCTTTGCAAGCTGAGTTATTTTTTCATAAAAGAGCAAAGGATTATGATCAGAAACAAATAAAGCCTGCTGCGGTTCATGATTTAATACATTATGTTGCATTTCTTGCTTTTCTAATTCTCTTACATAAGGAGGGTTAGAAACGATAACGTCAAAAGGCTGCAGCAAATCTTGTGTACTTAAAATATCTTTAAGAATAAAAGTTACTTCGACTTTATTGTTTCTTGCATTTTCTCTGGCTATCTCTATAGCTTTGTCTGAGATATCTATCGCATACACTTCTGCTGCAGGTAAGTTTTTTGCCAATGAGATAGCAACGCAACCGCTACCGGTGCCTATATCCAAAATCTTAATAGGATCATTTGCCTTATTTTGATCTTTTATAATCCAATCCACCAACTCTTCGGTTTCTGGTCTTGGTATCAAAACATGCTGATTCACATCTAAAATCAAACCATAAAAATCAGTTGTACCAATAATATACTGTATTGGCTCCTCTTTTTTGAGTCGTTTTTCTGCACTACTAAAACGCTTGATTTCATCTTCTGACACTTTCTTATCAAGATGAATAGCAACATTTACTCTTTGTAATCCTAAAATATGTTCAGAAAGCATATAAAAAAAAGAAAACACCTCTTCTTTATCATAGCATACAGACAAAGAGTTTACAAAATTAGTCCTAAGATCTCTTATATTCAACTTTTTCCTCTTTTATAAATCCTTTATCATCCAAGCCTGGCAACTATAGTGACCTGTATCTCCCATGGGCTGTTCTAATTCTGTAAACCCAATTTTTTTATACAATCGTCGAGCTTCCTTCATGTAAGGCATAGTTTCTAAATAGCATTTCTCAAATCCTTGCTGTTTAGCAAAATCAAGGCAAGTATTTATCATCTTTGCTCCAGCTCCTTTACCTCTGGCTTTAGGTAAAAAATACATTTTTTGAAGCTCGCATATATCAGCCTCCCCTTTTTCTAAAGGAGCAATCCCAGCACCACCAATAATTTCGCCGTCTTTTTCTACTACATAATAGGAACGCTGCTGCTGATTATACGTTTCATACATCATATCCAAAGCCTCATCCTCGTAAGCCGTGCCTACTTTGGGAACCCCCATTTCTATTAAAACTTCACGTATTACTTTAGCAATTTCCTGATTATCCTCAGGTTTTATTGTTCGAATTTTTATTGCTTCCATTATATTTATATACACTATTTTTGCTTAGCTATCGGACTCACTAAACAAGAGAATTAATCCGATGAAATATACGCCAAATCTAACCAGGAATCAATGAAGAAGTTTCTAATATTATTAACAATATACATACTAGCAACCAGCTGTGCTATTCCTAAACAACCAACGTTTAAATACATAGATAATCTTGAAGTTAAAAGCTTAAATTTAAGCAAGATAACGGTAAAAGCAAACGCGGTTTTCAACAATCCAAATGATCTAAAAGGAAAACTCTCTATAGAAGATATTCATGTTTCTATCGACAATATAGATATTGGGTCGCTATCGCCAGCTGAGTTTAATGTTCCTGCAAAAAATGAATTCACTATCCCATTAGAAGGTACTTTGTCTGTTTCAAAAATCTATCAGGATAACAAAAACGATTTGCTCGGAAGCGTTTTAAAAGTAATGCAAACAGATTCTCTAAACATAGCATATAAAGGAATTATTAGATACCACCTCAGAAGTTTCTCTTATCCATATCACATTAACAAACAACAAAAGGTGAAATTAAAACTAAGGTGAAATTACACGAAACATACATAAAGCGCTGCATCCAAATAGCCAAAAATGGTCTAAGCACCACCTATCCAAACCCTTTGGTTGGAAGTGTTATTGTTCATAACACTAAAATCATTGGAGAGGGATGGCATTATAAAACAGGAGAACCACATGCAGAGGTGAATGCAATTAAAGCTGTAGAAGATCATTCACTTCTAAAGGATGCTACTATATATGTGAGTTTAGAACCCTGTAGCCATTATGGAAAAACACCCCCCTGCAGCGATCTGATTATTAAAAAGGGGATCAAAAATGTAGTGATTGGTACCGTAGATCCCTTTGCCAAAGTATCGGGATCAGGAATTAAAAAATTAATGGATGCCGGTTGCAATGTTACTGTTGGTGTTCTGGAAAAAGAATGCCAGGATCTTAACAAAAGATTTTTTACTTTTCATAATAAAAAACGTCCGTATATTATTTTAAAATGGGCCCAAACACTAGATGGTTATATTGCTCCAGATGTAATGGCATCCAGAACCCCTGTATGGATTACAAACGTATATTCTAGACAGCTTGTGCACAAATGGCGCGCACAAGAACAAGCTATTCTGGTAGGCAATCAAACCGTTATCAAAGATAATCCCAAGCTCACAATTCGAGATTGGGAGGGTCATAATCCAATAAGAATTGTAATTGACATGTCTGGTCGTATCCCGCAAGATTCTTCTCTATTAAAAAAAGACTCGCAAACGATCATAATCACATCAGAAAAGTATAAAAAAGAGAATACAGACCGCCTTAGATATGAAGTGGTTTCTTCAAAAAATAATATTGCTAATGAAGTTGGTACTTTACTACACAAACATGAGATTCAATCTGTAATTATAGAAGGAGGTTCGCGTACGCTTCAGTTTTTTATTGATGAAAATCTCTGGGACGAAGCTAGAATATTTGAAGGAAATACTACTTTTGGAGCTGGAGTAGAGGCGCCTACACTTTATAAAAATATATCTTCTGAAGAAAAAATCATAAATAATACCCTAAAGATATACCGAAATGATTAAAACGATAATTTTTGATTTTGGTGATGTCTTTATTAATCTTGATAAAAGCGCAACGATAAGAGAATTCTCTAAATTGGGAGAAATCAAATTCACTTTAGACATTCAGGAAATCAATAATCTTTATGAAGTGGGAAAAATTTCTACTTCAGCATTTACAAAAAAATATCAGGAATTACTTCCTGGCACTTCAGCAAAGGAAATTATCAAAGCATGGAATTCTATTTTACTAGATTTTCCGAAACACCGTTTAGAATTTCTTCAAAAACTGGCATCTGAACAAGAATATAAGTTGATCTTACTTAGCAACACCAATGAGTTACACATAAACTGGATCAAAGAAAATATTTCATTTTTCAAAACATTTAAATCCTGTTTTGATGCTTTTTATCTCTCTCATGAAATTCATTTGAGAAAACCCAAAGCAGATATTTTTGAATATGTGTTGCAGCAACATAAAATTCGTCCTACAGAAACATTATTTATTGATGACACCAAAGAAAATACAGTAGCTGCTTCTAAACTAGGAATACACACTTGGAATAACAATCCAAAAACCGAAGACATCACAAACCTATTTACTATAAAACCTGATTTATTTTGATCTATTTAATCCTAAGCGTTTTAGCTTCAACTTTAATTTTTATCATCTTTAAGCTATTTTCAAAATACAATGTAGATACACTACAAGCCATTATCATCAATTACATAGTTGCCTCAATATCTGGAATTATTGCATATTCTGAACCAGTAGATATGGGCTATGTATCAAATCAAGGTTGGTTCTACGGGGCCATAGTTCTAGGTATAATTTTTATTTCTGTTTTTAACTTAATGGCAATTACTACACAAAAAAGTGGTCTCTCTGTTGCTGCTGTAGCTACCAAAATGAGTTTAGCTATTCCTATAATATTTGGCATTTTTGTATATAACGAAAGTACCGGAACCTTAAAAATCATCGGAATTATCATTGCGCTTGTTGCTGTTTATCTGACTTCCATGAAATCAGCTGAAGGAATTTCAATATCCAAGAAAAATTTAATTTTCCCACTATTGGTTTTTATAGGAAGTGGTATTATTGATACAAGTCTTAAATTTTTTGAAACACATTATGTAGCAGAAAATGATGTTCCAGTGTTTTCGGCTACTATTTTTGGGTTTGCTGCTATCATAGGAGTTTTTACACTGATATACAAAAGGATAAAAGGAACTTTAACACTATCGTTAAAAAATTGTGTTGCAGGAATTGGATTAGGAATCCCAAATTATTTCTCTATTTACTTCATAATAAAAGCTCTTCGATATGAGAACATGGATAGCTCTACAGTATTTACTATAAATAATGTAGCTATTCTTTTGGTTTCTACCATTGCTGGAATTATCTTTTTTAAAGAACGGTTAATTCTCAAGAACTGGATTGGTATTGTTTTGGCTATATTGAGTATTATCATGGTAGCATTTTCTGTATAGCACAACTTAGTTTGGAAATAAAAGACACATACAAAACAATACTGGTTTCAGGAGAAAAGGTACTTTTCAAGGATCGAAATAGTAAATTCTTTGGATACACGTTTCCGATTACTTCTGAAGAAGAGGCTAAAATTAATATTGAAGCACTTAAAAAGCAGCATCATTCTGCAGGACATTGGTGCTATGCATGGCAATTAGGAACTGAAAACACAACATACCGTGTTAATGATGATGGTGAACCTTCTAATTCTGCTGGACAACCAATTTATGGGCAAATCCAATCTTTTGAAGTGACAAACATACTTATTGTTGTTGTGCGATATTTTGGAGGTGTAAAACTAGGTGTAGGTGGTCTAATCAATGCTTACAGAACTACAGCTCAGTTAGCGCTTGAGGCTTCAGAAATTGTAGAAAAAACGATCAACATACAATTTACTATTGCTTTTGAATACAAGGATATGAATAAAGTAATGCGTATCATCAAAGAAAATAAGCTAAATATTGTTAACCAGGAACTCGAACTTAGATGTAAACTATACCTTTCGGTAAGAAAAAAGTTTGCCAATAAAATAAAAGAGGTTTTTTCCCCGTTGTATGAAATAAAAATAAAACGTTTAGGTGATGAATGATTTTTTGATTTTTTCGAGTACGTGAGAAGGACATGGAATTGGTTTTCTTGTTTTGCTATTTACAAAAACAAGAGTTGTTGATGCTGTTGTCAACAATTCTCGATTACTATTGAAAATTTCAAAGTCAAAAACAATCGTCACCGTAGGAATTTTCCTAAGTGAAGTTTTAACAGTTAACTCATCGTCGAAGAAAGCAGATTTCTTAAATTTAAGGTCTAGAGTAAATACAGGAAGCATAACACCATTTTCTTCCATTGATTTATAAGAAACGCCTAATCGTGATAACCAATCAATCCGTGCTAATTCTAAGTACTGCGCATAGTTTCCGTGATGAACGACACCCATTTGGTCGGTTTCGGAATATCGTACTTTTAATACAGTCTCTGATGTGATTGACATAATATATAATTAAGAAATGTTAAAGTTCAATTGAAGTAGCGAAATCAAATTATGCAAAAAAAATAATTAAAATTCAACCCCCAAATCGTTTTTTTTTTACATTTTTTGTTCACATATTTGTCAAGCAAAAACAGTAAGGAGTTTTTCAACAATTTCTTTTTAGTAACTTAACAGAAAAATAGTAAACCTAATCACTAGATGAATGTAACCGCGCAATCAGTTTGGGATAATTGTCTATCTTTTATAGAAGATAACATTACTCCACAAGCTTTTAAGACTTGGTTTGAACCAATTAAAGCTGTAAAACTAGCAGATGGCGCTTTAAGTATTCAAGTCCCTAGTAAATTTTTTTATGAATGGCTAGAAGAACATTATGTAAATCTACTCAAAGTATCTTTAACCCGTGAATTGGGCGAAAGTGCAAAGTTGGTATATGTTATTAAAATGGAAAACACATACGGTAACAAAAAACCATTTACCGAAAAAATACCTAGTGCTAATCGCACAGCTGTGAATTCTCAAGAAGTTGATGTACCTATCAAAAGTAAAAATCCAGAACTCAAGAACCCTTTCGTTATCCCTGGAATACGAAATGTAAAGATAGAATCTCAGCTTAATCCGAGTTATAATTTTGAAAATTTCTTAGAAGGTGATTCTAATAGATTAGCTCGATCAGCCGGTATGGCTGTAGCTAGCAAACCCGGAGGAACATCTTTTAACCCCTTACTTATTTTTGGAGGAGTCGGTCTTGGTAAAACACATTTGGCCCATGCCATAGGTGTAAACATAAAAGACAACTATCCAGAAAAAACAGTGTTATATATTTCTGCAGAAAAATTCACACAACAATATATAGAATCTGTAAAAAAGAATAACCGGAACGACTTTATTCATTTTTATCAGATTATAGATGTACTTATTGTTGATGATATACAATTATTATCAGGAAAAGCTGGAACTCAAGATGTGTTTTTTCATATATTCAACCATTTGCACCAAAATGGAAAGCAAGTAATCCTAACGAGCGATAAAGCTCCTGTAGATATGCAGGATATCGAACAAAGATTACTTTCTCGATTTAAATGGGGATTGTCAGCAGAGTTGCATCAACCAGATTTTGAAACAAGAGTTTCGATTATTAGAAATAAATTGTACCGTGATGGTGTAGAAATGCCCGAAGATATTGTAGAATTTCTTGCTAATAATATTAAAACTAACATTCGTGAACTTGAAGGTGCAATTATCTCACTGATTGCCCACTCATCATTTAATAAAAAAGATATCACTATTGATCTTGCCAAAGCCATAGTTGATAATTATGTAAAAAACACCAAAAGAGAAGTTTCTATAGACTATATACAAAAAGTAGTAAGCGATTATTTTCAAATGGATGTAGAAACGCTTCAGTCTAAGACACGGAAACGCCATATTGTTCAGGCACGACAATTAGCTATGTTTTTTGCAAAAAAACTCACTAAAGCATCGCTTGCCAGTATTGGAACTCAAATAGGAAAAAGAGATCATGCAACAGTTCTTCATGCTTGTAAAACTGTAGATAATTTATCATCTACCGATAAGCAATTTAGAAAATACGTAGAAGACCTAAGGAAAAAACTTACGCTATAATTTTTATTTTACATGAAAATCAAAATCTTGATGGTATGCCTAGGCAACATCTGTAGATCTCCGTTAGCCGAAGGTATTTTAAAATCTAAACTCGACTCAAATATATATCTAGTTAAATCTTGTGGTACTAGCAACTATCATATCGGAAATAGACCCGACAGACGCTCTATAGCCGTTGGAAAAAAATACGGCATCGATATTTCCTCTCAAAGAGCTGCTCAATTCACTGTAAACGATTTCAAAACCTATGACTTCATTTATGCTATGGACAACTCTAACTATCAAGATATTATAACACTCACAAACAAAAATCAAGATAAAAATAAGGTAAACCTAATCCTTGAAGAATTGCATCCGAATAACAATCTTGATGTTCCTGATCCGTATTATGGCGGAGAGCAAGGTTTTGAAAATATATTTGAACTACTCAATAAAGCATGCGATAACATCGTTTTGAAACTAGAGAAGCTTAGTTAACTTTTCAGAAACAAAGTTTTTGTATATTTAAATTTAAAATTATACCTAAAATCTCAATCAAAAATAGCTATAAAATAACCTATGGAGCTTAAACCCCTAGAACCTAAAGGAAAATTATATTTAATACCTACACGCCTTGGAGACGATGTACCTCTAGAAGTACTACCGATATCGATCAAAAAAGTATTAGAACAGGTAAATCACTATATCGTAGAGAACGAAAAGCCAGCAAGAAGGTTTATAAAAAAAGTAAGTCCGAGTAAATCTCAGCGTGCATTGGTTATTCACACGGTAAATAAATACACCGATGTTTCAGAAATCCCTAACTACCTAACTCCTTGCCTTAATGGAGAATCAATTGGTCTGTTATCTGATGCTGGTTGCCCGGGTGTAGCTGATCCAGGTGCAGAAGTTGTAAAGATAGCTCATGAAAAAGGAATTCAGGTAACCCCTCTTGTAGGTCCCTCCTCTATCCTGCTAGCAATGATGAGCAGTGGAATGAACGGTCAAAATTTTAGTTTTAATGGATACCTCCCGATAGATAAAACAGAAAGAAAGTCATCAATCAAGCATTTAGAGAAATCATCTCTAGAAAAAAATAAAGCACAGATTTTTATTGAAACCCCGTACAGAAATGACAAAATGTTTGACGACCTTAAGTCAATACTACATGCAAATACCCGTTTGTGCATCGCTTGTGACATTACGCTAACTACAGAATTTATAGTAACAAAAACTGTTGGAGAATGGAAAAAAGAAGAAGGAGTTAGTCTGCACAAAAGACCGACTATTTATATAATACAAAGAGATTATTAAAGAAGCCTTATAAACCTATAATACAGCTTTTGCCTTTCTATTAGGCTCTACAAAAGAAGTATCATACCCGCCAAATCTTTTCATATAATAACGAACTGTAGTACCAAATGCATCTGCAAATCCATTAACACCACCACTACGCAGGTATCGCTTAACAGCATTTGGTCCTCCTAGATGTGCTGCAGCAAGAATACCAGACTCAGTCACCTCTACTCCATTCATTGTTCTACCTACAAACCATTTTATATCTCTACGCAAAACCCACTTATTCCTAGAGAGATATGCATAAAATGCTTTCTCCTGAAGCTCTGGGTCATTAAGAAATTCGTTTCTACTCATGTGCCTAAGCCCGATCAATGCTAGTGTACTTTTACCAAATTGATATTTCCCCAAGTAACCAAATTGGTTTACCACTCCATAATCACCACGAGACTCTTTAAAAGCAAGAGCTTCTTTGAATCCAACATAAGACTTCCCCAATTCCGGAGAAATAAATGTATCATAATCCTCTATCTCAGTAAAATTTGGCGCTATGTAATACAAGTCAAGACCTGCAGTACTGTAAGAACTGAAATCGGAATGCTCTTCTGGAGTAAAACTCAACAAAAATATGCTCCCAATTACAACCAATGTAGATAATCCTATTACCTGTTTAATCATATAAAAAATTTCTAAGTAGCCATTAAATTAATGTTCCCATCTACTTAAATTTTTGCGGTGCAAATATATGACTTTTTTTAAAAATATAAAGACTGAAGTGTTAAAATAATTAAATCGCTGAAAAACAGGTAATTAACCTTTAAAAGCGAATGAAAAAAGTTCAAAAAGTATCCAAAATGACAAAAAAACAACACTTAAACGTCAAATGAGATGATTTTGTCGAACAAAACTATTCCCAAAATTTTTATAGTAATTAACAAAAAAATTAGCTTTTTGTTAATAAATCATGTGCCGTTCATCGATAAAAAGACAATTCTATTTATTTTTTCACTTTGAAAACCTAGGTGTTTTTTATCGCTTGATGCCTTGCTTATTAATCCAATCAACATACTGTTTTTTATTACTATTATGCTGACTAAGTGTTTTTGCAAATTTATGATATCCCATACGTTCTACATTAGCGACAAAAAAGTAGTATTCATGTTTTTCATAATTAAGTACAGCATCAATTGAGGAAATATCTGGCATTGTTATAGGTCCGGGAGGTAATTCTTTGTATTTATATGTATTGTAAGGACTGTCTAGCTCTAAATCTTTATACAGCACTCTCTTAATTACGGTATCCCAATCCTTGCGATGATTCTTAATAGCAAAGATAACAGTAGGATCAGCATCTAATTTCCATCCATTATTATATCGATTCATATACACGCCTGCTACTCTTTGTCGCTCATCAACCTTGGCAGTTTCCTTTTGCACAATCGAAGCTATCGTTATAACTTGAGTTGGAGTCAACTTTATTTCCTTAGCTTTATTCATTCGTTTATCATTCCAGAATCGATTATATTCTTTTAGCATTCTACCTCTAAATTGCTCGGCAGAAGTATTCCAAAAAAACTCATATTTATTAGGAATATACATAGCCAAAGCTGTTTCGAGAGAAAAATCATGTGTAGCTAAAAATGATTTTTCTTTGAAAGCTTTACTTAAAGAAACACTGTCTGCTTCAATCTGAACCGCAATCCGGCCTGCCAAATTCTCGAGCCTTTCTTGGTTATTAAAGCTAAGTTTAACAGGAGTATTTTTACTTCTCAAAACATTAACTATATCATTATTACCAAGACCTTTAGTCAAAATATACCGTCCGGCTTTGATATTATCTATATATCCTTTTCGCCTCGCAATTCTATCAAAGCTATAGATATCTTTTACCAGAGGGCTCATTAACTCTATGAGTTCTGTATAGGTAGTTCCTGTTGCAATATAGACTTCGGCTGTCTTTGATTCAAAACTTGTATTTGGTGAAAATAAAGCTTGATACACATAGTAAGCAAAAATACCTCCTGCCACCACACCTAATAAAGCAATTCCTAATATTATTTTTTTAATGTACATATACTAATTGATATAAAAATTCATCTTTATATGAGTTATTTACCAAGTTCCAATCTTTCTTTACACCTATTTTGGTAAATCCTTTATTTTCGAATAATTTAATGCTCGTTAGGTTGTCCTCAGAGATATTTGCATATAATTGATGTAAATGAAGATGGGTAGCTCCGTAATGTATTATAAGTTCCAGCGCTTCACTACCATAGCGCTTTCCTCGATGCTCTTCCTCTACTATCAGTATACCAACACCAGCTCTGTTGTGAGTAGGGTTAAAATCAAATAGATCTATAAGACCTAACACTGCGTGGTCATTAGAACAAATAACTAATCGCAATTGTTTTACTTCATAAATATCTTTATGCGCATTTTCTAAATATTGCTTTATCAAAAAGCGAGAATAAGGAGTTTGGGTAGCACTCATCTCCCATATTTGCTCATCATTTTCTACGGTATAAATAAAATCAAGGTCTTCGGGTTCTAGAGCCCGCAAGTAAATATGTTCACCTTTTAGTGTTAGCATATGATCTCTCCTTTAAAAACTTGCTTTGCAGGACCAATCAAGTATATATTCTCATATCCATTTTCGGTTACTGAGAACGTAACCTTTAACTCACCTCCGGGCGTGTCAATACTTATTGTTTCATTGTCTGTTTGCTTTGTTGCATGCATAGAAAGTGCAACCGCAGTTACGCCGGTACCACAAGATAGCGTTTCGTCTTCTACCCCTCTTTCGTATGTACGCACAGCAAAAACACTTTCATTTTTCTTTTCCACAAAGTTTACATTACTACCAGATTCAAAATAAGGGGCTCCGTTGCGGATCTTTTTCCCAACATTCGGAACATCAAAATCAGATAAACCTTTAACCATAGTAACATGATGTGGAGAACCTGTATCTAAAAATTGATAAGAATTATAGTGCTCTATCTTAGAAACATTCTGCATTTGCAAATGCACTAATCCATCTTTAATCTCTGCTTGATGCTTTCCATCGATAGCAGTAAAAGTAGCTGTATGCGTTATAACGCCAATAAAAGCAGCAAAAGCAACCAGACATCTTCCTCCATTACCACACATTGAGCTCTCATTACCATCGGCATTAAAATACACCATAGTAAAGTCATCCTCCTGATTATTTGGCAGCTCTAACAACATTAAACCATCAGCACCGATTCCAAATTTCCTGTCACATAGTCTCGCAAATAATTTGGTATTATTTTTGGATACCATTGATTGTCTGTTATCAATAATAATAAAGTCATTACCAGTACCCTGATACTTGTAAAATGTAAGTGTCATTATTCTTTCATTATAAAGAACAAAGGTACAAAGAATGTTAACATAAAACTGTTGTTAATTGTGAGTTAAAAATCACAAAAAAAGTATACTATAATTGTAATTTTAAAAGTTATATACAGTCTATTAAGATAGTATTAAATAAAAAAGTAAAGACGATGAAAAGATTTTTGAGTTTATTAGCTATTGCTATTCTTGCTGGCGCAGTTACACTTGGTGCCTATAAAGCCTTTTTAGAACCAGAAAACATAGTAGTTACAGAAAATAAAATTGGATCAAATTTAATTCCAACTACATATTCGACTACAACCACAGCTTCGAGTCCAATTGCTAGTGCAGTAGATTTTACTGCTGCGGCAGAAAAAACAGTAAATGCAGTAGTGCATGTAAAACAATATGGAGTGAGTCGTTCCCCAAGAAATCTGATGGAGTTTTTTAGAAATGGGGGAGCTCAGGAAAGGAGAATTCAAGGTGCCGGATCTGGAGTTATTATTACCGAAGATGGTTATATTGTAACCAACAATCATGTGATTGATGGGGCGACTGACCTAGAAGTTACGTTAAATAATAATAAATCATACAAAGCCCAAATAATAGGAACTGCCCCAGAGACAGATATAGCATTAATTAAAATTGATACTAAAGAAAAACTATCATATATTCCTTTTGGAGATTCTAATTCTGCAAAAATTGGAGAATGGGTACTTGCTGTAGGAAATCCTTTCAATCTTACCTCTACGGTTACTGCAGGTATTATAAGTGCAAAATCAAGAGATCTTAATGAAGCAGATAACAACATTCAATCATTTATACAAACCGATGCAGCAATTAACCCGGGAAATAGTGGTGGCGCCTTAGTAAATACTAAAGGAGAATTAATAGGAATAAACACTGCCATAACCTCACAAACAGGAAGCTATGTAGGATATGCTTTTGCAGTACCCTCTAATAATGCGCGTAAAATTGTAGAAGATATATTAGAATTTGGTGATGTACAGAGAGGAATTCTAGGGATAACTGGTAGTACCATAAACCCAAAAGCAATGGAAGAATACGAGATATCGACCTCACAAGGAGTTTTTGTGGCTTCTGTTGCCGAAAAAAGTGGAGCCAAAAAAGCAGGCCTAAAGGAAGGTGATGTTATAAAAGAAATCGATGGATTGCCAATAAAAAAATTTGCAGACCTAACAGGTTATGTGAATAGTAAGCGCCCCAAGGATGTGATAAAGGTAAAAGTTTTAAGAAAAAACAAAGAACTTGTTTTACCTGTTACCTTATCTAAATATGAAATCCAAAATTACAACATAGATGATGTAGGGGTAGAAGTGATGAATCCTCCAAAAGATTACTTAAAGAAATTTAATCTTGATCACGGTGTTGTAATCAGCAAAGCCTTGAGTTCAAGGATGAAGAGATACAACTTAGAAGGTCTCATTATCAGTGAAATAGATGGAAAAAAAGTTAAAAACGTGCTTCAAGTTAAAGAAATTATAGACAATAAATACGAAGATGAAGATATTACGATTAGTTTAGTAGATCGTAATGGAGACAAAAGAGAATTTGTGTTTCAATAATTTGAAAAAAAGTCATATAAAATAACCGCTCCCATTGCTTTATAAAAGTAATGGGATTTTTTTATTAAAAAAGGTTTCACGAAAACGTTTGAAATATATACTTTTGCTCGAAATTTCAAGACTATAAAACACAACATATTATGAGCTCTAACGAAGTTTATGAAAAAGAATTAGCTTTTCAAGCAGATAGGCGTCGCGCTACTGTTGCATTTATTAAAACTGTGAGCGATCTATGGTATGACAATGCTATCGAATTAGTACTTTTTAGAAATCAATTGATTGATAAAAATGTAAGTGAGATTATTAATCTACATGAGTACGCCGGAGAATTTGTACAGAAACCAATCTCGATTTTTGATTCTGTAGAAATCGCGCAAGCAATCAAATTAATGGATCTGCCTCCTTCAAAATTAGATATAGGTAAATTGACATATGAATACCATTTGTCAAATGATGAACACGGATCCATTAATCGTTTTGTACAAAACAAATTAAAAGATGCAAAAAAGGTTAAACCCATCTCTCCAAAAAATGTAGTTCTGTATGGATTTGGACGAATTGGTCGCCTTGTTGCCCGAGAGCTTTTGACGATTACGGGCAAAGGTAGCCAGTTAAGACTAAGAGCTATAGTAACTCGTGGTGCGGTCACACAAGATGTATTAGAAAAAAGAGCTTCTTTGCTTAGAAGTGACTCTGTACATGGAGACTTTGCAGGAACTGTAGAAACTGATCTGGCAAATAGTGCTCTTATTATTAATGGAACTACAGTAAAAATCATTAGCGCAAACAATCCAGAAGAAATAGATTATACTTCATACGGAATTAAAGATGCATTGGTAATTGACAACACAGGAGCTTTTAGAGACAAAGAAGCATTAAGTAGGCACCTCAAAGCTAAAGGGATAGACAAAGTGCTACTTACAGCTCCAGGAAAAGGCATCCCAAATATAGTGCATGGTGTAAATCACAAGGAACACGATCCAGACCATGTAAACATCTTTTCTGCTGCTTCATGTACCACCAATGCCATCACCCCTATCCTACAGGCTGTTGATGAAAGTTTTGGAGTAGTAAATGGTCACCTAGAGACGATCCATGCATATACTAATGATCAGAATCTGGTTGATAATATGCACAACAAATACCGAAGAGGCCGTGCAGCAGCGCTTAATATGGTTATTACAGAAACCGGAGCAGGAAAAGCAGTATCAAAAGCACTTCCAAGCTTTGAAGGGAAATTAACTTCTAATGCCATAAGAGTACCTGTACCCAATGGATCTTTAGCTATACTTAATCTCAATTTAGAGAAAAAAGTTTCTAAAGAAAGTATGAATGCTATCATAAAAAAATACGCTTTAGAAGGGAGTTTGGTAGAACAAATAAAATATTCCTTAGACAATGAATTGGTATCAAGTGACATTGTAGGTTCGTCTGCACCCTCAATATATGATAGTAATGCCACAATTGTTGATTCAAAAGGTCATAATACAATTTTATATGTATGGTATGATAATGAGTATGGCTATAGCCATCAAGTTATTAGATTATCCAAATATATTGCCAAAGTAAGAAGATTTACATATTATTAGCATACACTATATTTACAGTACATCTAGAGAGCCGTTATGATCATAACGGCTTTTTTGTGTCAAAAAACTACCACCTCAAATCGCCTTGATATCTATTAAAATCTCAAATTCTAAAGCAAAACTTAAGATTCTAAATATCAAATAATTATCGTTAAAATAATTTTGTTCAAAATTCTTACAAAAAAAACTTTTTAATTACTTACAATATCGTACATTTATTAACGTTACAGAAGAAATTAATAGCAATAGAAAGGGTTTTAGGACCTTTGAACGATTCTAAAGCTGAAAATTTATTTTTATCCACCTAATCAGTTAGATACAGGTGGAATGTTAGAATATAAAATCATAAAATCTAAGAATATAAAGCACATGAAATTACCACAGTATCTACTAGTTTTAATTATATTATTATCCTTTTCTAAAATTGCATATACTCAGGAGGAAAATATAACTGTTGAACAGGCTTTAAAACAAGAAAAGATCGAAGGTCAATTTAATACTGTTATAAAAAAATCTGGAAGATATCAAGAATACAAAGTTATAAAGCAAGTTTGGATAAATAAACTGAAAGCGAATACATTGGATTCTATAAAAACTCTTGAATCCAAACTAAATGAAACAAACCTGCAAATAACTAAGCAGAAATCTACTATAACAGGATTAGAAGAAACACTTGCCAAAACTAACGAAGACCTTACAGCAGTTACAAATGAAAAAGATAGTATGAGCTTTTTTGGCGCATCGGTAACCAAATCCAGCTACATGACTATTATGTGGTTAATTGTTGCAGGACTTATACTATTACTCAGTTTTTTTATTTTTAAATTTAAAAACAGTAATACTATAACTACAGAAGCAAAAAAGACTTTAGCAGAAACCGAAGCAGAATTCGAAGACCACAGACGTAGAGCACTAGAACGAGAGCAAAAAGTAATGCGTAAGCTTCAGGATGAAATAAACAAACAGCGTAAGGCCGGAGCCAAGTAAGTATTCTTATTTTTTTAGATTTTCACTGTATTCTTTCGCATCTTTGCACTTTTATCAGTGAATTTAATACAATGCGCATAGACATCATTACCGTAGTACCAGATCTTCTAAAAAGTCCTTTTGAAGCTTCAATTATGAAGAGGTCCATAGAAAAAGGACTGGTAGAGGTACATTTACATAATCTACGAGACTACACTACCGATAATTACAGACAAGTTGATGACTATCAGTTTGGCGGTGGTGCAGGTATGGTAATGATGATTGAACCAATAGATAAATGTATATCAAAACTCAAAGCAGAAAGAAAGTATGATGAAGTCATCTATATGACTCCTGATGGAGAAACTTTAAATCAGGGAATCGCAAATTACTTATCACTTAAGGGAAATTTAATTATTCTTTGTGGCCATTATAAAGGAGTTGACCAACGCGTTAGAGATCATTTTATTACCAAAGAAATATCTGTAGGAGATTATGTATTATCTGGGGGTGAACTGGGAGCACTAATCTTATGTGATGCCATAATCAGACTAATTCCAGGAGTATTGGGCAATGAAACCTCTGCCCTAACCGACTCATTTCAGGATGACTTATTGGCGCCACCTATATATACAAGACCCGCAGAATATAAAACCTGGAAGGTTCCTGAAGTGTTAACCTCTGGTAATTTTCCAAAAATTGAAGCCTGGAGAGAAGAACAAGCCTATCAAAGAACCAAAGATCGCAGACCTGATTTATTAGAAGACTAATTTCTTATCCCCGAATAAAAAAGAATGAACTAAAAAGTTGCAAATCATTAAATAATACTTATTTTTGCACCCTGATTAAATCAACCTCTGGCGAAAATCGTGAACGTTGTTTTAATAAAACTAAGAAACTATATCAGAATGGAAGATTTAGTAAAATTCGTACAAGACGAATTTGTTACAAAAAAAGAAATGTCAGACTTCTCTGCAGGTGATACCATTACTGTGTATTACGAGATAAAAGAAGGAAATAAAACACGTACTCAGTTTTTTAGAGGAGTGGTTATTCAAAGAAGAGGTTCTGGAGCTACAGAAACTTTTACAATTAGAAAAATGTCGGGTACTGTTGGTGTAGAACGTATTTTTCCTGTGAATTTACCCGCACTTCAGAAAATTGAAGTAAATAAAAGAGGTAAAGTTCGTAGAGCACGTATATTCTATTTTAGAGAACTTACTGGTAAAAAAGCACGTATTAAAGAAAAAAGAAACTAATTATAAGTTTTTTCTATACATAAAAAAGCAACCAACTGGTTGCTTTTTTTATGAACAAAAGTTAATAACCTAAGTTCATAACCATTTGATAACTAATCATATATAATATATTGATTATAGTATTGATTTTTCCTATATTTATAAAACGAATTACATAATTAAGTGATGACACTAGGATTCCTGAAAATGTAATTTGTATCATACGTTCTTTGAACATTAAAGACCATCTTACAATTAGGATAAATATGAAACGAAAGTTATTTTTTTGAGTACATCCTTGAAATAACTTTAAGGGCTTCACTTTAAAATCATTTCAAAATGAAATTTGAAAGAAAAAATTAAGTTTTGACACCTTCTTAATTCTAAATGGCATTAGACTATTGTTGAGTGAAAGTTGAAAATTACATGTGTAGTTTGAAAAACTAACTCATTCTAGTCGTATGAGTAGAATTCAAAATAATCGCTTTCGATTTTAATTAATTCTGCTTAAATCTGGAAATAAAAAATATGTTATAATAAACGAAAGTTGTTATTTAATAGCGGGTAAAACAGCTAGCATGATAGATTATTTCCTATAAAGCCATATCAAAATATTCATATTCTTGATATGGCTTTTTAATTTTTAAGCATTTTTACCGAAATCAAACTACATATTTTACATTTCAACTAATTTTATTCTTAATCTTTCATTAAATTATAATTCGCTTCCCTTTAATACAAAACTAACATCACACAGGTTGCATTTACAGTACTAGATTTGTATCTTCGCGCTCGGAAATTCTCTGAATAATACTATTACAAAAAAAACAGTACCTAGGAGTATCACAAAATATATCTTTAGTATGGTTTTTATTAGAAATCAATGCGACTCATTATTTTCTAAAAAATAGTATAACAATAAATATAGTATCGAAAATTGTTAGATGCTTTACGAATGATGATACTACGATAAAAACTTAAAAAATTATGGGAGTTAATACCTCAAAGATTGTTTACACAAAAACTGATGAAGCACCAGCTTTAGCCACCTATTCTTTTCTACCAATAGTCAAAAAATTCACCAAAGCAGCAGAAATTACTGTAGAAACGAAAGACATATCACTTGCCGCTCGGATTTTGGCAACGTTTCCTGAGAAATTAAGTAGCAAACAAATTCAGGCTGATGCGCTGGCAGAATTAGGTGAACTGGCACAAAAACCTGAAGCTAATATTATCAAACTTCCTAATATAAGCGCTTCGATCCCACAATTAAAAGCTGCCATTGCAGAATTACAATTACAAGGATTTGATATCCCAGATTACCCTGAAGAGCCTGAAAATGATTCAGAAAAGGAGGCAAAAAAGAAATACGACAGAATCAAAGGAAGTGCCGTAAATCCAGTATTGAGAGAAGGTAATTCTGATAGAAGAGCTCCTAAACCTGTGAAGCAATACGCCAGAAAAAATCCGCACTCAATGGGAGCATGGAACGCTGATTCTAAAACTCATGTTGCTACTATGTCTAGTGGTGATTTTCGCTCAAATGAAAAATCTATAACCGTTTCAGAAGCAAAAAATGTAAAAATAGAGTTTGTTGACCAAAATGGAAATAAGACCACATTAAAAGAAAAAACTGAACTACTCAACGGAGAAGTTATTGACGCTACTGTAATGAGTAAAAAAGCGCTTCTCACATTTTTGGAAGAACAAATCGCAGATGCCAAAGAAAAAGATGTATTGTTCTCTCTACATATGAAAGCCACCATGATGAAGGTTTCAGACCCTATCATCTTTGGTCATGCTGTAGAAGTATTTTTTGCAACTGTTTTTGAAAAGCATGCTGCGGTTTTAGAAGAAATTGGTGTAGAAGTAAATAATGGTTTTGGAGATCTCATCAATAAACTAAAAAGAGTTCCTGATGCTAAAAGAGCTGAAATACAGGCAGACATAGAAGCATGCTATAAAAAAGGTCCTAAATTAGCTATGGTTAATTCTGATCAGGGAATTACAAACCTACACGTGCCGAGTGATGTTATTATTGATGCTTCTATGCCAGCTATGATTCGTACGTCTGGTCAAATGTGGGATGCCAATGGAAATACTCAGGACACCAAAGCTGTCATCCCAGATAGCAGTTATGCCGGAATATACCAGGAAACCATTGATTTTTGTAAAAAACATGGTGCTTTTGACCCGACTACAATGGGAACAGTTCCTAATGTAGGACTGATGGCAAAAAAAGCCGAAGAGTATGGATCACATGATAAAACTTTTGAAATTGAAGGAAACGGAACCGTTAACGTTGTAGATGCTTCAGGAAATGTTTTAATAGAACACACCGTAGAAAAAGGAGATATCTGGAGAATGTGTCAAACAAAAGATGCCCCTGTTAAAGATTGGGTAAAACTTGCTGTGAATAGAGCAAAAGCAACGAATACTCCTACTATTTTTTGGTTAGATAAAAACAGAGCTCACGATGCCGAATTAATCAAAAAAGTAGAGCAATATTTACCAGAGCACGATACTACTGGGTTGGATATAAGAATTATGTCCCCAGTAGAAGCAACTCGATTTTCATTAGAAAGAATCAAAGATGGTAAAGACACGATTTCTGTAACCGGAAATGTATTACGTGACTATAATACAGATCTTTTCCCTATTCTAGAATTAGGAACCAGTGCAAAAATGCTATCCATTGTGCCTTTAATGAATGGTGGAGGACTTTTTGAAACTGGTGCTGGTGGTTCTGCACCAAAGCATGTTCAACAATTTAATACAGAAGGACACTTAAGATGGGATTCTTTAGGAGAATTTTTAGCGCTTGCTGTTTCCCTAGAACATTTAGGAGAAGCCACTAAAAATACTAGAGCACTAATTATTGCAGACGCACTAGATCAAGCGACAATAAAATTTTTAGAAAATAAAAAATCTCCTTCTCGCAAAGTTAATGAACTAGACAATAGAGGAAGTCATTACTATCTCGCATTATATTGGGCTCAAGCATTAGCTGCACAAACTAAAGATGTGTCACTTCAAGAGGAGTTTGCTGTCGTTGCTAAACAATTAGCAGATAATGAAACTAACATCATTAATGAACTAAACAATGCTCAAGGTAGTGCTGTGGATATGGGAGGGTATTATTGGCCTGATATCAAAAAAGTATCAAACGCAATGCGTCCAAGCGATACATTAAACAGTATTATCAACGCATAAAAATAATATCTTATACGATTAGACCCCCTTTTAGAGATACTCTACAAGGGGGTTTATCTATACAAAAAAAATATAAGGGTAACGTTTTTTTGAAATCACATTAATAAAAAAGTAAAATTTAATGAAATTAAAATTAGTATTGATAACAGGAGTTGTTCTATTAAATAGCTGTGCAACTGGATACGTAACTATAGATCCAAAAAATCAAAACTACGCTTCTTCTGATGAAAAAGACAATATAAAAATTGAATATAAATATAATGTTCTCAAAAAAAAATATGCAAAAAAAGAAATCAAAAAGAATATAAATGTAGTCGCCATTAAAATTACTAACAACTCTGAAAATGACCAGATTTTTGGAGAAAACATGGTTGTTACAAACTCACAAGGAACAACTATTAATTTATTAAATACTGAAGAGATATTTAAGCCTTAAAAACAAAATGTCGGCACTTACTTACTTTATCTTCTTCTATCTCCAATAAATTTTATCACTACAAATACTAACGAAAATGGACAAGAAGAAACATCTTCTATACCCATTGGTTTAGTTATAGGCCCGGGAGTTACTGCTATAAATACAATTACTGCAGGATCGGCAAATAAAAAATTTAAAGGAGAGATTCAAACACAGAACCTCAAAGGTAAAACAATAAAAAGAGGAGAAACCATAACAGGAATTATAGGTATTCCCGCTAATGGTTACAATAACTTGAAAATAAGTTTTTAACAAAATAATAAATCATCACATTATAAAAGCCTGTAAAATAAACATTTTACAGGCTTCTGTATTTCTAGCACTATGCTCTTAATACAAAATAGGTATTAAAATCTTTGATTGCGTGCAACCCTTTAATTTTTAGGTTGTCAATAGTAATACTTAGAAAAGAAAAGTACATTTAAAGAGAATTACAATCAAGTACAACGAATTGGAAACTAATATTCTTTATACACACAAAGATCTTGTTGAAAAAAGCAAGTTTGGTGATAGGAATTCGCAATACCGATTATATGAGCTCTATATAGATGCTATGTATAATATCAGTATGCGTATGCTTGGTATAAAAGAGGATGCCGAAGACATTGTACAAGAAAGTTTTATTGATGCTTTCAAAAATTTAAAATCCTTTAGATACGAAAGTACTTTTGGATCCTGGCTAAAAAGAATTGTAATTAATAAAAGTATAAACCATCTAAAATTAAAAAAAATACCAGTTACCCCTCTTGATCAACATGAATATCATATTAGCGAAGAGATAGACGAGCAAATTATGGCCATTGATATTAGCAAAATAAAGAGTGGCATTAATCTATTACCAAATGGATATAAGCAGATTATTAATTTATATCTGATTGAAGGATACGACCATATTGAGATTTCAGAAATACTAGGAATTACGATTTCTACTTCCAAATCTCAATATCATAGAGCAAAGAAAAAACTAGTTGAAATTGTAAATACATTTTAAGGCAATGGATAATTTAAAAAAGCATATACAAGAAAACAAACATCTTTTTGATGAGCATAGGGCAGATAAGCAAAAAATATGGCAAAATATTGAATCCAACCTAGATACATCAAGAATAATTCCTTTGTGGAGGCATCCGCTGCTAAAAATAGCAGCCAGCATTTTAATTTTGATAGGAACATATTCTGTATTCAGTTTTTTTGCTACTTCAGAGTTTAATCAAAACCAACAAAACAATATTGTTCATCAAGAGTTACGCGATATTGATACCTATTACAAAGATTTAGTATCATTCCAAGTACAATTAATACATAGAAATCCAAAACTACAACCCGAAGACAAAAAAAAATTCTTGTCTTTTATGGATGAACTAGATGAAGAATATGACGTATTAAAATTAGAAATGGCAAAAAATCTGAACAATGAATACATTTTGGAAGCCATCGTTAATAACTATAAAAAGAGAATAGAATTGATCGAGAATTTGTTAAAACAGATCAATACTTCTAAAAAATTGAATACTGATGAAGACTACATATTATAAATATCATCTACCCATACTAATTATAATGTTTTTGGCTCATAGTGGATGGGCTCAGGAAAAAGTATCAAAAAAAATTGATAAGGTATATTCGCTAACCAATGCGGGAGAATTACACCTAGAAAACAAATATGGCAATGTAATTATAAACGGGTGGGAGAAAAAAACAGTACAAATAATAATTGATATACAGGTAACTAAAAAGAAAAAGGATGATGCTAAAGAATTATTGAGCCGTATTATCCCGACGATTAATACAGCCCAGGATTTTGTAAGTGTCTCTTCTACAATTGAAGAAAAAAGTAATAGTATATTTTCTAAATTGTTTGATAAAGCCAATCCTTTTGATTTTGATAAAAGTAATATTCAAATTGATTACACCATTTACCTGCCCTTTAATGCTGAAATTAATATAACTAATAAATTTGGTGACATCATCATAAGTGGCTGGAATGGAAAATTAAAAGCGAACCTTCAACATGGGGACATGTGGGTAAACAAAGACGTAAATAATGCTAATATAGAAATGAAATTTGGAAAACTAAAAACCAAATCGATTACCTACGGAAATATACAATTCAAAAATGGGGAAATTGAAATAAAGAATTCTAAAGATTTGAGAATACATAGTAGCGGTACAATTATAGCCATTAATAATGTAGAAAACTTAGAAATATCCTCAAGCAAAGATCAAATCTCCATCGAAGAAACAGGAACCATTCGCGGAGAACTCATGTTTAGTAAAATCAATATAAGTAATCTATATGAAAATATGAATCTAACACTTGAAGTAGCAGATCTTTGGGTTTCAAATATTAAAAAGATAAATGCTAATATAAGTATAGACCAGGAATCATCAGAACTCAATATAAATATTGCTGGTATAGCTATAGATTTTAATGCATCTCTAGAACAAGGGCTATTGCGAATCCCCAGGTCATTTACTAATGTAAAGACAGATATGATTGATAAAAGAAAGAGAATTAGAAATATTAGTGCCACCTATGGCAATGGTAGTGTAAGGGGAAAATTCAAAATCAATGGAAAAAAAGGAATAATCGTTTTAAAAGAATAAGAAATTTCTACACAATAAATAATTCGTCTAACATGCTTAATAGTTATAAAGAAAACAATGTATGCAACTTTTATCGATGTAACATGTCTATACATAATATACCAATCCAATGAGAAACCTTAAAGTAATCTTATTATTTTCTTTAATTTGCTGTATTAATTCAAGTATAGCACAAGAATCCAACGAATATATAGAATTTAATGATCGAAAAAACATCGTACATGGTGTCTATCTTGGATTCGGTTTAGGATATGGAGAAATCAAAAGCGAAGAAACAGCTATTGCAGAGCTTAAAATTGCCTATGTTGCCAATCGAAAGCTAGAAATAGGACTCATAACCAAAGCAATCTACTCAGATCAAAGACTCTCTGGTATTTTCTCATCAAATACAGCAGATTTGGGAGCAGTATATTCTGGGCTTCATGTTGAGCCAATTTTATTTAGTAAAGCCAAGATCAACTTATCGTTTCCAATATTAATTGGAGCTGGAGCTGCTGGGTACATAAATCCAGATTGGGAGAATGATGAGTTTGAACAAAACCAAAATGAAGAATGGGATGCCATACTCGTCGCAGAACCAGGCATTAATGTCTTATATAATATTTCTCGATATTTTCAATTAGAAGCAGGTATAAGATACAGAATTTCCAGTGCAGTTAAACTATCTCCAGATCTCATTGATAATATCAACGGATTTTCTACAAGTATTGGCATAAAAGTTGGTGTGTTCAATCTAGGCAGAAATCGCTACAAAAAAAATATGCCAAATGATAAATAAAACAAAAACAGCTATGCATAAAGACTTGAATGTTATATATGTATTTTCTGAAAACAACAAAGTATATATTAAAAATACGACTGATAATGCTATCACTAATGAAGAATGGTTAGCAGTAAATTTTCACTAGATGCAGTAAACTTCTGTAGATTGCGTTATTACATTCAGAAAAATAATATAACTCAAAATTAACGTTCATATAATTGTAAAACTCATTACATATGTATTTCTTTACTATGTTTATTAGTATACATTAATTGAAAAATACATTCTTTTGAAAAAAAACATCTTCAGTAATGTAATATTTACAATTCTTCTTTTATTTCTATTTTCTTCTTTGTACAGTCAAGAGAAATTTACAATTAGTGGGACCATTGTAGAACAATCAAGTAATGAAACTCTCATAGGTGTAAATGTCATATTTCCTGAATTGGGAAAAGGTGTAGTCACCAATGAATACGGGTTTTACTCTATAACACTCCCTCAAGGAAACTATAACGTACAGGTCAGCTACTTGGGTTTTAAAGACATAGTTCAACAAATTGACCTAAATGAAGATAAAAAATTTAGTTTTCAATTATCAGAGGCTTCAGAAATGCTAGATGAAGTGATCATCACCGAAAAAGCTGAAAAACTCAACATCAGAACCCCTCAAATGAGTCTTAATAAACTCACAGCAGGCACTATAAAACAAATACCTGTTGTTCTTGGGGAAGCAGATGTGATCAAATCAATTATTCTTTTACCTGGCGTTACAAGCGGTGGTGAAGGTGCATCAGGATTTAACGTACGAGGTGGAGCTGCAGATCAAAACCTAATTTTATTAGATGAAGCCATGATTTTTAATTCTTCGCACCTCTTTGGTTTTTTCTCAGTATTTAACCCAGACGCCATAAAAGATATTAAACTTTATAAAGGAGGAATCCCTGCTAAGTATGGAGGAAGAGTATCATCGGTATTAGATATTTATCAAAAAGAAGGGAATAGTAAACGATTCAAAATGAATGGAGGCCTGGGAGCCGTATCGAGTAGACTGCTCGCCGAAGGACCAATTGTTAAAGATCGAGGCGCATTTTTAATCGGTGGTAGAGCTTCGTATGCGCATCTTTTCTTACCACTTTTTGATAATGATAACGTAGCATATTTCTACGATTTAAATACAAAATTGAATTGCAAAATTAATGACAATAATAACGTGTATCTGTCAGGATATTTTGGTCGTGATGTCTTTAGTATTGCCGAAAGTTTTGAAAACACCTATGGCAATACCGTTCTCAATCTGCGATGGAATCATTTGTTTTCAGACAAATTGTTTTCTAATCTCTCCATAATCTATTCGGACTACTTTTATGGTTTAGAATTAGATTTCGTAGGTTTTGAATGGAATTCTGGAATCAGAAATTTCAATCTTAAGTATGATCTGAAACATTATTTAAGTGACAATTTTCAACTCAACTATGGGATCAATACTATCTATTTTAGATTCAATCCTGGTGAAATAAAACCCAATAGTGAAGATTCAGGAATTATTAGAGAAAAACTCATTGATAAATATGCAAACGAGTTTGGCGCTTATATTGATGCAGAACATAAAGTTTCTAATAATTTAACACTACAATATGGAGTACGATTGAGTAATTTTATCAGATTAGGGCAAAGTGAGTTAAATGTATATCAGAATAATAACCCTCTATTATTTGACCAAGAACTGCAGATTTATGAATCGGCAGAACCCATAGGTACAGAAAGCTTTAGTAGAAGTGATCAAATCAAAACATTTACTAATTTAGAACCAAGAGTATCACTGGCTTATGTTTTTAATGATAATACCTCAATCAAAGCTAGCTATAATAGAATGGCTCAATACCTTCATCTTTTATCAAATACCAATTCACCAACTCCATTAGACGTATGGACACCTAGCGGGAAATATATAAAACCCCAATTGCTCAATCAATATGCATTTGGATTTTTCAAAAGTATTAACGACAATACATATGCTATAGAAACCGAAATTTTTTATAAGGATATCAAAAACCGTATAGATTATATAGATGGCGCCGATCTAATTGCGAATAATGCAATTGAGCAAGATATTCTTAGTGGAGAAGCACGTGCCTATGGTCTGGAATTTTTATTGCGTAAAAATGAAGGAAAATTTAAAGGTTGGCTAGCTTATACCCTATCTAAATCTGAGCAAAGAACACCAGGTAGAACGCCACAAGAACCAGGGATCAATAATAATGAGTGGTATAATACTCCATTCGACAAAACTCACGATATCTCTTTTAATGGATCATATGAACTCAATGAAAAATGGAGATTCGGAACTAATTTCGTGTTTCAAACCGGTCAACCAACTAATTATCCATCGGGACAATTTGAATTCCAAGGTTTGATAGTTCCCGTATTTGATGGTTCAAGAAATAGTGAACGCTTACCCACATATCATAGAATTGACATTTCTGCAACCTTAACACCACGAAAAAATAACAATAAGAAATGGAAAGGAGAATGGGTTTTCAGTATTTACAATGCGTATAATCGCAGAAATGCTGCCTCAATAATATTTTCAAGAAATTCGGATACATTTGCAAACGAGGCAATAAGAACTTCTATCTTTGGAATCATACCCGCAGTTACATACAACTTTAAGTTTTAAATTATGAAGAATTTAATTTATATACTCTTACTAACGCTAACCTGTATAAGTTGCGAAGATGTTGTCGATGTAGATGTGCCTAATGGAACTCCCAGATTAGTTATTGATGCTTCTTTCGAATTATACACCAATGAAACTCCCGTTGCTTTAGAAGGAGGAGTAAAACTTACACTATCAGCTCCATTTTTTGATGAAGATGTGCCTACAGTTAACAATGCAATTGTTTTTATCACCAATACTACTGATAATTCGGTTATTAACTTTACAAAAACAACAGAACCCGGATTGTATGTTGTAGAAGCGAACGATTTCCTGCCAGCATTTAATACACAATACGAGCTAACAGTTATCTATGATGATGAAACGTATATAGCTTTGACTCAGCTAAGTCCCACAGTTCCTATAGATAACATAGAACAAGGTGATGCAACTCTTTTTGAAGGAGATGAAACAGAAATTATCGTCACCTTTACTGATGATGGTAACCGTGATGATTTTTATCTCTTTGATTTTGATTTTAGCCTGTTTTTGGCGAGTGAAGATAGGTTCTATCAGGGTAAATCTTTTAATTTCTCTTATTTCTACGAAAATATGGTGATCGGGCAAGATGTAACGATCAAGATATTAGGAATTGATGAGCGCTATTATAATTACGCAAATCTTCTTATTGAACAAAGTGAACAAAATGGCGGAAATCCCTTTTTGGCTCCACCTTCAGTTTTAAGAGGCAACATTGTTAACACCACAAATCCAGATAATTATGCCCTTGGTTACTTTAATTTTTCTGAAGCAGACAGGTTTGAGTTTAGAATTCAAGAATAAAATACGCTTATTTAAATTGGGATAACAAGCCATCTTAATATCAAAAATCAGTATTTTTGGATATGTCATTTATCAAAACTACAGAACAAACTTCGAATCATAATCATCTTGAAAAGATGGATATTGATGAGTTGCTCACTAATATTAATAAAGAAGATACTACTGTCCCTGAAGCTGTAAAACAATCAATTCCTCAAATTGAAGCATTAATCATACAAATTGTACAAAAACTTAAAGAAGGAGGAAGACTTTTCTACATGGGAGCAGGAACTAGTGGGCGATTAGGCGTTGTAGATGCTAGCGAATGCCCTCCTACTTTTGGTGTCCCGCATGACATGGTAATAGGATTAATCGCTGGTGGGGATGTTGCAATAAGAAAGGCTGTAGAATTTGCTGAAGATAGTATAGAGCAAGGATGGAAAGATCTGCAGGAGTATAATATTTCAAAAAAAGATGTTGTGATCGGTATTGCAGCTTCAGGTACTACTCCTTATGTTATTGGAGCCCTGCAGCGTTGTAATGACAATAAAATTGTCACCGGCTGTATAACCTGTAATGAAGGTAGTCCTCTGGCCAATACTGCTCAATTCCCAATAGTCGTTATTGTAGGCCCTGAATTTGTAACCGGAAGCTCTCGTATGAAAGCAGGTACTGCTCAGAAATTAGTATTGAATATGATTTCTACTGCTACTATGATTCAGTTAGGTAGAGTAAAAGGTAATAAAATGCTAGACATGCAACTTAGTAATAATAAATTAGTAGATCGCGGTATACGAATGATTATGGAAGAGTTGAGCATAAAACGAGAAGTAGCAACAAAACTGTTAGAACAACATGGTAGTGTTCGTGATGCAATACAAAATTATGGAACCCAAAAAAACTAACAAAGAATTACTAGGGAAAGGAGTGCAGCGCATGGCCATTGCTCTTATTTTTATGTTTATTAGTCCGGTAATTATACATTCAGCCTTCAAAAATCAAAATCATCCTCTCTATATTCCTATTTTGATTTTAGGATTGATCGGCGCTGGATTTGCTATATACATGGCACTTAGAGGTTTGAAAACTATAATGGATTCATTATTCGGAAAGAAATAATCCTATATACCTTCTCTCTTGTTAACAGGAGTGGTTGGATTGTAACCAAAACCTGGGATTTTTATATCCTTATCGAGCCTATCTAGAATATAGCCAATTGTAGCAAAATGATGAACAGCATGGCTATTAGCATGCATAAGTATACTATCTAAGGTATAATTTACCGTAATCTTACCTTGCCCCATATTATCGGTTACATGAATTAAATAATCAGTACTTACATTAATATAAGAGATCAATGTTTCTTGTAACTTGTATATATGTGCTATAGCAGAATCTTTATTTGTAGACAAAATCTCGTCTCTTTTTCTTGCCGTTAGATCAATATCGTTAGAATCTAAACCACTAATTATACAATCAAAAAAATCAAGAGTATGCCTTATATGAGAACCTATGCTAGAATAATAAGGACCTACAGAAGCATCTTGATATATTTCTATGTCTATACTATTCAATAAGGCAATAGCATTATTGAGGTTATGGTTTATTGAAGATATAATTTGTTCTTTCATAAATTTAACAGACGTAAGATACACAATATACTTACACCACATATTCGATAAATAATAAAATATATTGAATATCCGTTTTTAATCATAATCCTGTAATTCCAGCAATTACAAGTCTATCGAAGAGCTTCTCTTCGAAATAC
>CANLYR010000006.1 GCA_947495425.1 uncultured Aquimarina sp. | reverse complement strand
TCGGGGTTTTATTATACTTAAATATACAACAAAACCCTCATATTTACAAGAGTTTTCGTGTTTTATGAAGGTGCCTAAACATTGATTTTAAAGGAGTTTTTTAATCTTATAACTTTTTAAATCTTATAACATGGAGTTGATGTACTCAGCTACATTATAAAAGACAATGCTAACCGATCTCATAAGATGATAATTGGTCAATGACGTTTATTACATTGTAATTATTATGAATTCTGACCTTCTGTTGAGTTGATGTCTAGCCTCTGCACATTGGGCTCCATCTACACATTCATTTATTAATTGAGACTCTCCATAACCTATTGCGCTTTCGATTCGATCTGATGCTATTTCTTGAGAAACTAAATATGCTCTGGTAGATTTCGCCCTTTTATCTGATAATTTTAGATTATAAGCATTATCTGCTCTGGAGTCGGTATGAGACTCAACTTTTATAATCATTTTGGGGTATTCTTTCATTAAAAGAACAATTTTATTGAGCTCAGAAGCGGCGTCGTTTCTAATAACCGCTTTATTGGTATCAAAATAAATAATTCCAATTTTTATTTTTAAAACTCCGTTTTCTTCCACAATAAGCTTGTTTAAGGTAGATAACGTAATCGGTATATCTGTTTCACCAGAGTTTTTATTGGTCATGGCTGGTGTTGTACTGAGCTTGTATCCTGTTTTTTCTACTTTTATTTCATAAGGCGTATTGCACGCTACCGGATAGACAAACGAGTATTCGCCCTGCGGCGTGCTTTGTGTTTTTTCTAATATTTCTCCTTTTTCTGATAGCAGGACTACTTCAGCATCACCAATCGGGCTTCTGCCAGAAACATTACTATTTACACTTCCAACAATACGTTGATCGCATTTTTCTATGGGTGTTCTTTCAAAAGAATAAATATCATCGTCTCCTTTTCCTGATTTTCGGTTAGAACAAACAAATCCTATATTTTTCTCTTCCTTTACGATATACCCAAAATCATCTAACTCGCTATTTAAGGGAGCACCAAGGTTGATTGGAGTTTCGAATGCAAAGCTATACTTACTTTCAAATACATCTAGCCCTCCTAATCCCAAATGCCCGTCTGAAGCAAAATAAAGCGCTTTATCAGTAACAAAAGGAAACATTTCTCTACCATAGGTATTAATGGTTTCTCCGAGATTTTTGGGTTGAGAATAGGTATTGTTTCCAAGAACATCAACCACAAAAATATCTGTAGCTCCTATAGAACCGGGCATATCTGATACAAAATACAACTTCTTTCCATCTTTACTTACTGTAGGGTGACCCACAGAATATTCATCACTATTAAAGGGAAGCTCCTGAATATCGGTCCATATGCCTTCATTATCACCTTCATTAAGAGTAGCAGTATAAAGTTTAAGATGATTTATACCCTCCTGATCTCTTTCTAACTTGCCATCGTAGTTGTTTCTGGTAAAATAAATAGTTTTTTCATCTGGCGAAAATGCTACGGTAGCCTCATGATATTTTGTATTTATTTTATTAGAAAAACCTTTAAGAAACGTAGCTTGTGTTTGTGAATTATTTAGTTTGCCTAATAGTAGATTTAAAAATGGTTGCTCGTTCCAATGATAATTTCTTGTATGATAATTCGATGTATCCACGGCAGAGGAATATACTAGCTGATCTTTGTAATACATAGGGCCAAAATCAGAAAATCTGGTATTGATATCCAGGTTTTTTAATGTAAACTGTGGCTCCATGAGTAATACATCATCCAGAGTAACCTTTTCCTGAGCATATTTTTTAGCTCTTGGATCATCATCATTTGCCTTATCAGAGAATTTCTTCATCCATTTTTTGGCAGAGCGATTATCTCCAACACCTTGTAGAGTATGGGCGTATCTAAACAAATACTCTGTTTCTATCTCATCTGGATACTCCGTCACTAAAATTTCATACCACTTATTAGCACTTTCCATATTGGTATTAAAGTAATATGCATCTCCAGCTTTTTGTAATATTTCTTTTGAAGTATCTCCTTTTTCTATTGCTGCTTCATATTCTTTTGCAGCCTCGATGTACCACATTTTATCAAAGAATTCATCAGCTCTTTTATATTTTTTTTGAGCATATGTAAAAAGTGAACATAAAATAATACTTAGTGTAATTATATTTTTCATATAGAATACTTTTTTAAAAGAACCTTGGAGATTTTAATCGTTTTTCTTCTGACTTAAGTTCGAATCTAATCATCACTTCATGACTTCCTGTAGTAAATTGTTGTAATTCTGTAGTGGTATAATCAAAAGCATAACCTATCAGCACTCCCGGCGTTATCTGAAATCCCGCTAAACCACTTACAGAATCATCCCACCGATATGATGCGCCTAACCGAAGACGATCATAAAACATAAAATTTGCAGAAATATCAGCAATTAGAGGTGCTCCTACTACATGTTTTACTAATACAGCAGGTTTAAATCTTGTGTTTCCGCTAAGATCAAATACCAATCCCCCTATAAAAAAGAAGTGTAGCCTTTCTGCAGCTAAAGACTGTTGTATATCATCATAATGTTGGTCTGTGAAAAAGTTAGGAACTGAAACTCCAATATAACTTTTTTCGCTATGCAAATACAATCCGGCGCCTACAGTAGGTAGAAATTGATTATTAATATTTTGTTGAAATATAAGATCCGGATTTTGTGCTTGTCCTTTTGTCCAGTCTATATTAAAAAGCCTTCCTCCTCCTTTGATCCCAAAAGAAAGTCGTTGTGTTTCTGAAGCTTTTATCGTATAAGAAAAATTAAGATCAACATAGAACTCATCTGATGGTCCGATCTCATCATTTACTATGGATAGTCCTAGACCGACCTTCTTGCCTATTGGACTATCTATAGTGAGTGTTTGTGTTCTTGGTGCTCCATCTATACCTACCCATTGTGATCTATGTATTCCGGTAACACTCATATGACCTCTCGACCCTGCGTATGCAGAATTTACACTGAGTGTATTATACATATACTGGGTAAATTGTGGATCTTGTTGTCCAAAAGCAAAATGTAGCGATAATACCATTAAAATCCCTAGTATTTTTGTAGTATTTATATTCATGTTTTGATTTGATTTGATTCGGAAGCAGATCTGTGGAGATCTACTTCCTTATAAATTCATTTTAAAAATTTATCTGTTAAGGTATACCCAACCTGCTTTTGGTTCTGAACCATCTCCCAGACTTAAAACATAGTAATACGTACCTACCGGAAGTTTTTCTTCTACATAAATAACAGCTCTACCATTAGAGGTGCCATCCCAGGTATTATCATAACCGTCTTTTTCATACACTATATTACCCCATCGATTATAAATTTCTAATCTATTATTAGGGTATCTCGAGATACAATCTATATTGAATGTATCGTTTGTTCCATCATTATTAGGAGAAAATTCATTAAATATGGTTAGACATTGTGTCTCTATAAAAGCTTCTCCAGAATCATTTGAAGTATTGGTGTCGTATTGATCCAGATCGAATAAGGATGCGATATTAACATAATCATCTATATCCAATACCTCAGCAATTATTGCTAATGTTTCTGTAGTATTTATGTCTATACTAGGAATACTCCATAGCCCAGATACCTCATTATAAGTACCACTTGTATTGTCTGAAGACACAAATCTATAGCCCGCTGGTAACACATCTTCGATTAATACATTGGTGGCATTGATTGCAGTACTATTATTTGTAGCAGTAATGGTGAATGTTACTTCTTCGCCGATGGTTGCACTTACAGGACTCACTACTTTATCTATACTGATGTCTACAAATTGTGGCGAGACAACGATTTGTGCTTCATCATCATCTGCGATTCCATCTGCAAGATCATCTATTGTACTGTCTGAATTTGTGTTACTATCTGGATCTGCCTGGTCTGATGCAATAATTTCTGCACTGTTGATGTATTCACCCTCTGTGTCGGTAGGATCGTTTACGGTAGTGAGTAAAATTAAGGATTCTGTAGTTCCATCTAATATGGTACCGTTAATTGACCAAATTCCTGTGTCACTATCATACAAACCAGCAGTTGCTACATAAGAGACAAAGGTATATCCCACAGGTAGTTGATCTCTGATTTGCACACCGGTAGCATCACTATCTCCACTGTTGGTTACGTTAATAGTAAATTCTACGGTATCCCCAACTAGAGGTGTAGCGTTGCTTACAATTTTTTCAATAGACAGATCTGCAAGACCACTTGGCACTGGATTTACAGTAGCCTGGTCATCTTCAGAATCTATGTTATTATCAGGATTCGAATCGGGATCAAAAGTATTTAAGGCAATCAGCTCTGCAGTATTAGAATAGTTCCCGGTTGGTAAAACAGTCACCACAATGGTGAGTGTTTCGGTAAGTCCGTTGGCCAGATTCCCAATATTCCAAGATCCGATAGTTTCATCATAAATACCCACTGTTGGGGTTGCACTATCAAACTGATATCCTGATGCCAATATATCTTCTACTACAATTCCTGTTGCGTCACTTGGCCCATCATTGGTTATAGTGACTGTAAATGCTATTTGAGAACCCGCAGGAGGATTAGAAACATCTACAGCCTTAGTTACAGAAATATCGGTGATCACTCGTGGGAACACTTGTACTTCATCCTGATCGTCTTCGGAAGGGTTGCCATTACCAGGAACCGAATCCGGATCCAATTCGTTTACAGCTGTTACTTCTGCGACATTGATATAACTTCCTACGGTATTGATAGAAACCGTGATATCTATGCTTGTTGTGAGGCCACTTCCTAGAGTGCCTACAGTCCATATCCCTGTACCAGAATTATAATCTCCTCCACTTGTATCAGAAATCCAATTAAAACCAGAAGGAATTACATCAGTAACCGCTACTCCAGTAGCATCACTTGGTCCATCGTTTGATAACTCTAAGGTAAATATTATTGTATCGGTAACATCTGGGTTAGCATTATTTACGGTTTTAGTTAATGAAAGATCAGAAATCGCTACTGGGGTAGTACCTATACTGCTAGTATTGTTCAGCAAATCAGGATCTGATGCCAAATTATCAGAGGCTGTTATTTCTGCAGTATTCGTATAATTACCTGTAGGATTTACCGTAGCAGAAATAGTAAGTCGTTCTATGTCTCCATCGGATAATGTTCTATTTACTGTCCATAGACCGCTTACTTCATTATAGACTCCTGCTGTTGCCTCATACGAAACAAAGGTATATCCATTAGGAAGTATGTCGGTAACTTCTATATCTCTATCATCACTAAGGCCTCCATTTTCTAATAAAATAGTGAATTGAACTGTACTTCCTACCCGAGGTGTAGTATTGTTAACCGATTTGGTCACACTAAGATCTGATACGGGAACCGGAACTGGTTCTATCGTCACCTGATCATCTTCTTCATCATCATTATTAGCTGGAGTAGAATTAATATCCATTTCTGTAGCGCCAGTAACTTCTACTACATTGGTATAGTCTCCACTTTCTAATACATTAGCAGTTATTATAAGTGTTTCAGTATCTCCATTTGCAATAGTCCCTACAGTCCAAGAACCATTAAGCGGCTGATATGTTCCTACCGTTACTGTCGAACCATTATATTCATATCCAGAGGCTAGCAAATCTGTTACTACCACATTGGTGGCATCACTTGGACCACCATTAGTGACTGTCATTGTGAATTCAATCTGTCCTCCGACATCAGGATTCATATCATCAGCCATTTTGGTAACAGAAAGATCAATTCTAGGAGTTAATACCGGAGTTACTACTACTTCATCCTGATCATCTTCTGCAAGAATATTATTGTTTGGTGTAGAATCTGGATCTAATATATTGGCAGCGGTTACTTCTGCTACATTGGTATAATTACCGGTTTCATTGACCAAAACATCTATAAGTAAGCTTTCGGTATCGCCGCTAGATATATTTCCTATAGTCCATTCTCCAGATACTTCATTGTATACTCCTGCTGTAGAACTATACAAAATAAAGTCATATCCGTTGGGGAGAAGATCGGTTACTACAACTCCAGTTGCCGTACCTGGACCATCATTGGTCACTCTAATTTCAAAAGTAATTTCGGTACCAGTAAACGGGGTGACGTCATTATCCACTACTCTCTTGGTTAGTGATAGATCGGCGACGTCGTTATATTCAACAGTCACTTCGGCAGGATTAGATCTATTATTTTCATCATCCTCAACCGTATACTGTATAGGAGCTGGATTTGTTACAAAAGCGCCCGTACAACTTGCATCGGGAACACCAGCTGCGCTACATGGAGTAAAAGTAATTTCTCCGGTTGTAGTATTCACACTCCAAACTCCCTGATTAGGAGCTACCAAATCATCTCCGGGACTTGCTGTACCCACAATTTGAACCGTAGTCACATCTACAGTATCTCCAGTAGTATCATTCGCTAAAACATCTACTGTAACTGCTGTAGTTGGGGTATTTCCAGTACTAAGATCTGCACTTGCTATAGGTACATAATCAATAGTTACGATTGCTTCATTGGAAATGTTACCATCATTATCTTTAATCGTATAATTTACTGGTGTTGGATCTAATGTATAACTAGGATTAGGTGTAAAACTTATCGCTCCTGTAGTCAAATTAGCACTCCATGAGCCTTCTCCCGGTATCGTAAAACTAGTTACTTCTCCATCACTATCAGTAACCACATTAGTTGCTCCTGGTGGTGGTACTAAACTGATTGAGGTAACATCAAGACTACCATCGGGATCACTATCGATACCGCTACCATTGTTTGCGGTAGGATCAAGGGTTGTTGTAGTTCCTGGTACATTATTGCTGCTTAGATCATTTTGAGCAACTGGAGGTTGCGAATCGTAATCCAAAGTAATTGTAGCTTGATTTGATATATTTCCATCATTATCGGCAACAGTATATTGTATGGGTGTAGGATCACCCGTAAAGGCTTGGGTACAACTTGCATCAGGAACACCGGCTGCAGTACATGGCGTAAATGTGATCTCGCCTGTAGTGGTATTAACACTCCAAACTCCTTCATTGGGAGCAACCAAATCATCTCCCGGATTTGCCGTACCTACGAGTTGCACACTTGTCGGGTCTAGTGTTCCATCGGGATCACTATCAATACCACTACCATTATCGATAAAAGGATTGAATGTCGTTACTGCACCCGTAGTTAAGCCTGTTATTAAATCATCATTGGCTATTGGAGGTTGTGCATCATACGTTATTGTAACGCTAGATTCGTTTGATCTATTTCCTTCATCATCGGCAACAGTATAATCAATAGGCGAAGGGTTTCCTGTAAATACTCCGGTACAACTTGCGTCAGGAACACCAGCTGTACTACATGGAGTAAAAGTAATCTCTCCTGTTGCAGTATTCACACTCCAAACTCCCTGATTAGGAGCTACCAAATCATCCCCGGGACTTGCTGTACCTACAATTTGAACCGTAGTCACATCTACCGTATCTCCAGTGGTATCATTAGCTAAAACATCTACCGTAACTGCCGTATTGGTAGTATTTCCTGTACTAAGATCATCACTGGTAATGGGTGCATAATCAATAGTTACAGTTGCTTCATTGGAAATGTTACCATCATTATCTTTAATCGTATAATTTACTGGTGTTGGATCTAATGTATAATTAGGATTAGGTGTAAAACTTATCGCTCCTGTAGTCAAATTAACACTCCATGAGCCTTCTCCCGGTATCGTAAAACTAGTTACTTCTCCATCACTATCAGTAACCACATTAGTTGCTCCTGGCGGTAGTACTAAACTGATTGAGGTAACATCAAGACTACCATCGGGATCACTATCGATACCGCTACCATTATCTGCAGTAGGATCAAGGGTTACTGTAGTTCCTGGTACATTATTGCTGCTTAAATCATTTTGAGCAACTGGAGGTTGCGAATCGTAATCCAAAGTAATTGTTGCTTGATTAGAACGAGCTCCATCATTATCGGCTACGGTATATTGTATGGGTGTAGGATCACCTGTAAAGGCTTGAGTACAACTTGCATCAGGAACGCCAGCGGCGCTACATGGCGTAAATGTGATCTCGCCTGTAGTGGTATTAACACTCCACACTCCTTCATTGGGTGCAACCAGATCGTCTCCTGGGTTTGTGGTTCCTACTAGCTGCACAGTGGTTACATCGATAGTTCCATCTAGATCTTCATCAATACCACTACCATTATCGACAAAAGGATTGAATGTTGTAGCTGTGCCCGTAGTTAAGCCGGTAATTAAATCATTATTTGCAATAGGTGCTTGATTTTGGTAGGTAATCGTGATCTGCGCAACGGCTTGTTCATTATTATCAAGATCTATCAAAGCATAATTAATAGGATCTGGATCACCAATTAGTGCAGCATCAGGAACAAAAGTTATAGTTCCATTTGAATTATACGTCCAAACACCTTGATTCGTAACTGTGAGTGTATTTTGTACTCCAGGACTACCCGGGTCAAGGTCTAAATCAATATCTACATCGCTGGATGTAGGTGTACTACCGTCAGCTAGTTGGTCATTCTCTATTATATTCAGGATAACTGAGCTATCTGGAGTATTATTTAAACGCTCATCATCGTTTGCTATAGGTTCAGGATTTAGGTCATAGGTTATACTTACAGTAGCCGGCGCAACAGACATGTTCCCATCATCGTCATCTACATTATAAGTAATATCCGTTGGATCCCCGGTAAATCCCTCATCTGGATCAAAACTTAATAAACCGGTAACTTCATTATAAGACCAAACACCTTCACCTACTACCGTAAACCCTACAATGTCATTAGACAAATTACGAACAATGTTGGTTATCGTTGGCCCTGTAGGGGGAATCAAATCAACAGTTGTTGGATCAACGGTCCCGTCTGGATCTGTATCATTAGCCGTAATAGGAAGACTAACTATGCCTCCTGGTTGGTTTCCTGTGCTGGAATCGTTATTTGCTATAGGGTCTTGCTCTTGATATGTTACCGTGATTTGAGCCGTAGCTTGCTCATTATTGTCGAGATCGATCAGAGTATAGGGTATGGGATCAGGGTCACCTACAAGATCTGTAGTATTAGGTACAAATTCTATAGTTCCATTAGCAGGAGTATACGTCCAGGTTCCTTGATCTGCAACCGTTAAAGAGTTCTGTATCCCTACTACATTTGGATCCAAATCTACATTAACGTCTGTTGGTGTAGGTGTTGTGCCATCTGCAAGCTCATCATTATTGATAATATTTAGCGTTACAGTGCTATTAAAAGCATTATTTAGAAGTTCATCATCATTAGCGACTGGAGGATCGGCATCATACGTGATCCCTACAGTAGCTATATTTGATTCATTTCCTTCTGTATCTCTTATCGTGTACGATATAACCGTTGGATTTCCGGTAAACCCATCTTGAGGATCGAAACTAAGTTGTCTTGTTGCTTCATCATACAACCAAGTCCCTTCATTTTCAACAGTAAATCCAATGACGTCACCATCGCTATTAGTCACTGTACCGGAGATAGTAGGACCTGTTGGCGGGATTAAATTTACACGTCCCGGATCCAAAGGTCCATCTGGATCAAAATCATTAGCAGTAATGGGAACGTTTACGGTACTCCCAGGATTATTACCTTCACTTAAATCATTTACAGCAACAGGAGGTTCTTGATAAATAATAGTGATGTTTGCAGTATTTGATCGACGATTGTTGTCCAAATCAATAAGTTGATAAGGAATTACATCTGGGTTTGTGGTAAAGGCAACATCAGGATCAAAAGTAACTTCTCCGTTGGCAGGATCATAAGTCCACTCTCCTTGACCGGTTACCGTTAAAGTATTTTGAATTCCTGCAGTCCCTAGGTCTAAATCTACGTCTACATCATTTGGCGTTGGCGTGTTACCATCTGCAAGTACATCATTGTTTATAATATTTAAAACGGTATTTGCATTGACTACCGTTGCATTTAAATTAGCATCGTCGTTAGCTACAGGATCTTCTAGAGTATAAGTTACAGTAATAGATGCACTATTCGAAATTGCATCTTCGTTATCTCTTATCGTATAGCTTATAGGAGCGGGATTACCTGTAAACCCAGGTTCTGGCGAGAACGTAACACTTCCCGTATCATCATCATAAGACCATGAACCCTGATTTTCAACAGTAAACCCTATAAGATCATTGTCAAGGTTTCTAATTTCATTTAAAATGGTAAAGCCAGCTGGAGGTACTAGATTTACCCGTTCTTCATCTAAATTCCCGTCAGGGTCATTGTCATTATTAATTATATTGACAGTAACATTATCGCCTAACGTATTATTTAAATCTTCATCATTTTGAGCAACAGGAGGATCATTCGGCGCAATGGTAACAGCAGCACTATCCTGATCATCTTCTGTAGGATCATCATTATTCGGAGTAGCGTCTTCATCGAACTCATTACTGGCTGTAATTTGTGCCGTATTTTCATAGGGTCCCGATGCATTAACAACAGCATTAAATGTAAGATTTAGAGTAGCGCCATTAGTAACCGTTAGGTTGCTCCAGGTAATGGACAAATTTCCTGCATTGTACAAACCAGAATTACTAACCGTACCCGGAACCAAAGAGTATCCTGCCGGTATCACATCTACTACTTCTACACCAGTTGCATCTGCACTGTTGGCGGCATCATTATTAAATATAGCAATAGTAAATATTACCGTTTCTCCTGGTTTTACAGGTGTAGCCGGAACAGATTTGTCTAGCTCAATGTCGATCGTAGGTGTGATTTCTATAGTAACCTGATCTCTTCTTGGATTACAGATACCATTAGTGATCGTCCATTCAAAAACGTAAATTCCAGCCACGACTCCTGTAACTTGCGTAGTCGGATCAGTTTCATCGATAAAATTAGCTGTTGTAGGGCCAGAAATCTGAGTCCATCGCCCTTCGGCAGGTGCTGTTGCAGGCGTAGCTCCTAGAGTCAATGTAGTAAATTCTCTAATAGTCTGATTTGGTCCTGCCTCTGCAGTAATTGGGTCAGATTGTACAGTAATCTCCATCGTATCTGCCGAAGAACATCCACCTCCAACAGCAGTCCACGTAAATTCAAAAGTACCTGGAGAAAGATCAATCACCAGACTGCTTGGATTATTGGGCGAGGCAATTGTTGGTCCAGAAGGTCCAGAAGTTTGTGTCCAAGTTCCTGTACCACTAGATAAAGGTACCGCATTCAAATTAGTTTGTGTATCATCACAAAGCTCTTGATCAGGGCCTGCATTTGCCTGGGATGGTGGTGCTCCTGTAAATGTAATCGTAACCGTGTCTGATTGTGGGTTACAGGCAGAAGAAGGATTAGGAAACGTCTGACCGTTAGAAACTGTCCATGTTAATACATAAACGTCTGGATTGCCATCGTTATTTGCATCATCAGGTACATTTGATAATGTAGTTTGTGGATTATTGGGTCCATCAATGATCACAGCTCCGCCGGAAGGATCATCCACAGCATTGGCAAAAGACCAAGTTCCTACACCTTCAGTTGGTGTAGTTGCATTGAGTTGAATATCTTCCTGACATGCATTGGGTTGATCAGGTCCAGCTTCAACAGGTGTTGGTGCTGCAAAAACTTCAATTCTCATAATATCAGCCTCTTCTCCACAGTTATCAACTGCAAAATTCCATTGTAGAATATACAAACCTTGTTGACTAAGACCAGTTACATCGGTGTTTCTTTGATTTGGGTTCGTAATACTAGCAACGCTCCCTGGAGGTTGCTCGAGGAAACTCCAGGTCGCAGTTAATCCAGGATCGGAAGGTGGATTGCTTCCGTTTAAAGTTGTCGTCGTGGTATCGCCATTACACAAAATTTGATCGTCACCAGCATTAGGGGACACACTAGGCCCTGAGCTTACGACTACGGTTACTTCATCTTGGGTAGATGGACATGATGCACCGTAGTCTGTAGTAAATCTATATACATACGTAAATCCTGGTTCGACCGTAGCACTTGCAGTAGAACTATTTGGTGGCGATTGAACGGGATCATAGGTTGATTGAGGGTTAGGTGCACCTCCTGTTGATACCACAGACCAGGTTCCTAGAGAACCTCGAGTTGCCTCGAGCAGTATACTTGTGGCTTCGCATAATTGTTGGTCTGGTCCTGCATTCGCTTCTGAAAATACATTAAATGTAGTTGTCGCCGTGTTGGAAGGACAGGTTCCCGAACCGCTAACTGTCCATCGAAATGTATATTCACCGGTAATCAAGCCAGTAACATTGGTATTAGGATCATTAGGATCAACAATGGTAGGGGCATTAGGCGCTCCTGAATCTAAAGTCCAAACTCCCGTAGAAGGTTGGGCAACGGCATCAGCATCTAATGTTGCTGAATTACCACTACAAACATCAGGAGTAGGTCGTACTACAGCCGCAGCTGCTGGTGTACCCACCTGAATTACAAAAGTATCAGATACTTCTGGACATGCAGCAGCAGAAACCGTCCATTGAAATTCGTATGTTCCTGAAGTTAAATTAGAAAACGTAGCATCTGGACGATTTATATCATCTATTGTAAAATTGGCATTACCAGCGATCAAACTCCAGGTACCTTGTCCACCCGGTGAGGGATCATTAGCCGCTGCAGTATACGAAGTCGTACATTGTATCCCTACAGGATCTGGTCCTGCATCGGCAGTAGCTACGTTTGCAATAGTTACAATAACAGTATCTGTTGTTGAAGGACATGCGCCAGGTGGATCAAAAGAAATAGTCCATCTAAATTCGTAAGTTCCCGGTACTAAGTTTGATACTGGAGTTTGCGGATCCGAAATCGTTGCAAATGTGGCAGTTGAAGGCCCAGAAACCTGCGACCATGCTCCTTGCTCCCCTGTAATTGGCGTATTAGCATCTAGATTTGTTGAGGTAACCGAAGTATCAGTAATACATTGATCATCACCGGCAGAAGCTTGCGTGGGTGCATTATCGTTATTTGTTATGATGTCTACAGTATCAGTTGTAGGTGTGTCACAATTTACATTAATGTTCTCAATCGTCCAAGTTAGAGTATACGTTGTATTATTAGCACCAAAACCACTAGCTATAGCGCTAGGGTCATTATCATCTGAAAATGTAATTCCTGAAGGCCCCGACCAGGTTCCCGTCTGATCCGATGGAGGAGTGTTTGCCGCTAATTGTACATTGGTTCCAGTACAAATAGTTTGATCTGGACCTGCAGCTGCAGAGATATTGGTAGCCGAAGCTACATTTACAACTACATCATCAAAACTTACATTATCATCGGGATCAAAAGGACATACCGGAGCATTATTTATAGTATATCTAAAGGTATACACACCAGGTACGAGATTGGTTACCGTTGGTCTTGGAATACTAGGATCTGATATAGTAGCCGTATTTGGGCCACTTACTTGCGACCATAAGGTTTCTCCATATAACTGGGTATTTCCTGTTAATTCTGTACTCACTTCATTACAATTCAAATTTTGATCTGTTCCCACATTTGCCGGAGGATCTGCATTTCTGGTGATGGTAACATTGATTTGATCGGTAGCTTCCTGACATGAGGCAAGATTTTGACCGGTTTGTCTTCTTCTAAAAACAAAAGTATAGGTACCTTCGTTTTCTAAATCGATGTTCAAATTTCCACCATTAACATCGGTGAAACTAGTGGGATATGAAAAAGGGGCATCAGCAGGTCCACTTACTATACGATACTGATCAGAACCACCTCCTGTTGTCGAATATGGAATATCGATATTGGTTTCATCACAAGTAGCAACCAGATCAGAACCACCATTGACAGTGATAGTTATAGGGTTGGTATTATAATTTATAGTAACTTGATTAAAACTACTGGTACAATTTGTGGCAGTGTTACGAATGGTATATCGAAATCGATAGGGAGCACCAGCCGGACTCAAACCTGTAATTTGTGTTGTATAACTATCATCTGGAGTAATAGTAACCGGATCTCCTCCTATCTGTTCCCATAACACTACTTCATTAGCAAATACTGGTGTAGACCCTACCAGCGTAGTTTGATCTACCGACGAATCACAGAAAAATATGTTATTGTCTTCTACTGAAGCCTGAGTTACATCTTGTGTAGCCGCAGGAACCTCTATCGTCATCGTATCACTACCATTGGCACAGGGACCAGATACCGACCAACGAAACGTATATGTCCCTTCTCTAAGATTACTTACTCTTGTTCTATTATTATTAGGATTGCTAATTGTAGGATTGTTAGGTCCACTTACAAAAATCCAAGTTCCGATTTGTCCACTATTACCTGCATTACCACCCCCAAAAGTAGCGTTAAAACGTGTAGATTGCGATATAGTATAACATTCTGATAATACTTGGTTGGGACCAGCATCTACAGGTTCTACACCTCCAAAATTTGTAATCGTTATTTCATCAAAGCTACTACAGGAATTCCCAGAGTTTTCTATGGTCCAACGCAACGTAGACGTACCGGCTCGATTCGAAGGTAATGTTATTGTTGTAGTAGGAGATGTTGGAAAATTAATCACTGCGCCTGCAGGGTTACTCCCTCCTTCAATGGTCCAGAGACCGTTTTCACCAGGGTTTGACGCACTATTAGCACTTACCGTAATACTACCAGAATTATCTGGACAAGAAGCTACATTCCCAGATGAGATTTGTGCTTGGGTTATAGGATCGACTGTAAGCGTTTTGCTCTGTGATGCTTCTACACCATCACCACATATGGCAGAATATCTGAATGTGTAGATGTTTCCACCTACTAAACCTAGTACTTGAGGGGTAGGTGTATTAGGATTATCTATAACTACAGAAGGTCCTCCAGTTTGTGTCCATTGCACTGTGCCGATTATTGGAGTTACTGGTTCTCCATCTAAGTTGTATGAAGTGCCTTCACAAATAGTTTCACTCAGTCTGGTAATAGTTACAGAACAATTCTGAGAATATGTATTGTTTATAGAAAAAACTAAAAGAAAGATAAGAATGATTCCTGTTCTAAATCTATATTTTGTAGAGCTCAGAAAAACATGATAAAATTGGTAAAGGTGTTCCATATACTATGATTCAAGACTATTAGTAGTTAATTATTTTTAGTAAAAAATATACCTTAAATACAGCAAATTGTAGTTTTCATCTACAAATTACATAAGTAGGGGTAGTTTGGAAATTGACGAGTAAAATTTGTTTTGCTAAGCTAAAGAAATATTTAACAATTATTGTTGTGGAAAAACCTCATAAATATTACGTTTTTAACATTATTTTAACGTATTGATACGATTTAATATCTTGTTGTCTTTTTGAAAAAAATGCAACCGTAGAACCTCATAGTGTTCATACATAAATTGAGAACTGTACTTGATTTTTTATTTCGTGTAAAACTTAAATACAGTAGTACTTTTATACCCTTCTTTTGGATAGGTAATCGATTTTGGGGTATCTTGAAGATTAGGACCATTAGGATATCTATGGGTTTCACAACAAAACGCCCTGTGCTTACCATATTGGTCGCCATTTTCTCTTTTTAGAAAATTCGAAGTAAAATATCCAGAATACAATAACATTCCCGGTTCGGTAGTAGAGACTTCCATAATTCTTCCAGTAACAGAATGCTCAAAGGAGGCCACTTTTTTTAACTGAAAATCATTATTAAATACATAGTAATGATCCAATCCTGCATCCATAACATCCAAAGCTTCTTTAAATAGCTTTTCTTCTCTAAAATCCTCTGGTCGTCCATCTAAATACATGCGTTTACCTTGCGGGACACCCTTTTCATCCCTTTGCAAAAATGCTTCAGAATGTATCATAACTTTATGATTATGTATACTTTCCTTAAAACCAGAAAGATTAAAGTAGGAGTGATTTGTTAATGAAATTGGTGTAGCTTTATCAGTTTTTGCCTCATATCTAATGATGAGTTCGTTGAAGTTATTTAATGTAAAGCTAATTTTTACATCAACCCGTCCTGGATATCCTTCTTCCATGTCGGGGCTGGACAGGCCTAAAATAATTGATACTTCATGTTCTGATTCATTATACGCTTGTAATTCCCATATTTTTTGATCAAAACCTTTCATACCTCCATGCAAATGATTGCCCCTATCGTTTGCTGCCAACTGATATTCTCTACCATTTATAGTAAACTTGCCTTTATGAATTCTAGAAGCACAACGCCCTATGGTTCCTCCAAAATATGGGGGATTTGCCTTGTATTCTTCAGATAAATATCCATTTAAATTTTCAAAACCGCAAGTAATTTCTTTGACTTTTCCTTCGCGATCAGGTGTCGAAATAGCGGTTATGGTAGCGCCGTATTCAGTGATTTTCACAATCACTCCTCGATCGTTATGTAGCTCGTACAATGAAATCTTTTGGTCATCGATACTACCAAAATCTATTTTATTTATCTTCATAATGAAATGGTTTTTAACATTTCAATTTCTAAATACTTTTAATACTGCAATCGCTAATATAACTAGACAAGAAAGATAATTATATAATTGTTTTCCTAAAGATTTTCAGGATTAAGCGCCAGGCTATTGAATAATTTGGCTTTTGCTGCAAAAAATTTATTTTGGACTTCAATCTCTTTAAGTTTTGCATCGATAAGGCTTCGTTCTCGCGAGTTAATTAGAAAAAGTGAGCTTTCTCCAAAACTAAACTTACGTTCTTCTGCTGCAAGCAATGTATTATAATCACTAACTATATTAGATATAAGCTCATTTTGACTTACAAAAGATTCTAGCTCAATATAAATAGCCATTACTTTATTTTTGATTTGCAGTTGGGCGGTTTCTCGTTCGAACTGAGCATCCTGTACTTTAAATTTGGCAAGTTTAAGGTCGCCCCGTTCTTTTCTTAAAAAAAGCGGAAATCTAAAAGAAACTCCTGCTTTATATTCTGCTGTATTAAACGTGTTCCCTACCTCGGGAGTTTCCGTCAAAAAGTTATATTCTAAATCAATCTTTGGTAATAGTTTGTTTGCTTTTAATTTTCTATCAACCTCTAATCCTTCAATTTTATAGGCTAAAGATCTTAATTTGGGATGATTTTCTACTGTAAAACTGTCTAATGTGTTTCCCTGAATTTCTAATGTGCTATCTATATCTTTTTCAACAGTATTATCGGGTATCACATTAGGTTGTAATTCTACGGGAATATTTCCTTCTAACCATAAAAAATTCGAGAGGTCCAACGTTGCTTTCATCAACTTTACTTTGGCTTGTTCCAGGCTCAAAGCTCTGCTTTGGAAAGCTATCTTGGCCTCTGTAGTATCAATAGCTGCTCTCTCTCCTACTGATGCGCTCTTTTTTATGCCTTCGAACCGAATTCTGGCATTATCTAAAAAGTTATCGTAGATTTCTTTTTCATTGTAAGCTCGCAACCAATCAAAATAAGCGAGCGAGGCATCATACAGGATTTCATTGATCAAAAGGTCCCGATCTGCTTTGGTTTGTTCTCTAAAAAATTTGGCTTTACGCAAGGTTGCCATTCGCTCGTTGATTAATAATCCTTGTGCAACCGGAATAGAGACACCCGCATTAAAAAGACCATCATCTGGTACTGAGTTCTGAGGATTTAAAAAATCTCCATCATTTTGTTCAAAACCTCCTTTGAATTCGACTCCATACCAGGTAGGAATTTTAAAAGTAGCATTAAGCAAGTCATAATATTCGGTTCCCTTAAACTTTTTTCTATCATAATCTACTTCCATTTTGGGATCAAATCCCCCTCTGGCTTTCATAAGATTAGCTTGCCCGATATCTATATTTAATTCTGCCTGTTTTGCTATAGGATGATACTTTTTTACGTACCCCAAATACTCTTTGAAATTGAGTGTTGTAGTATCAACTTCCTGAGCAGAAAGTGATGCCGTTAAAAGCAACAACAGAGCGTACAATAGGTATTTCCTCATCTTATTTCTTTTCAGATTTAGCAATTGCAGTGTTGGGTTGATAATAGTTTGGAGGGAAACCATTAAGTTTTCGCCATAACTCGAACCAGATAGGTACATCTTCGAGCAACGCCATTGTTTTTGCTCCTGAGCCTACTTGTATACCAGGCCAAGGATGATCATCCGGATCAGGAGCGATAAGTATTCTATATTTACCATTAGCACTAATAAACGTTTCTATAGCTACAACTTTTCCACCGTATGTCCCGTAAGAAATATTTGGCCAACCACTAAACACTATTGCTGGCCAGCCATCAAATTGTATTCGAATCTTTTCACCCAAATGAATTAAAGGAATATCTATGGGTTCTACATACGTCTCGACAGCCAAATCATATTCTGAAGGCATGATATTAACAAGTTGATCTCCTTCTTTAAAGGTTTCTCCTACTCCAGAAAATAATGCTTTATTAATGTACCCATTTTGTGGAGCTCTGATATAATACATCTCATTACGCATCTCATAATTGGTAAATTCATTTTCTAGCTTTGTCACTTGTGCTTCAGCATCAAATTGATTAGACTGTGCGGTAAATTTATCACTTTGAGATTTTGAGATTTTGTCGGTATATTCTGCCTTAATTCGATTAAGCTCTATTTGTGCATTGATCACTTCATTCTCACTGGCTAACAATTTATTTTGTTGCGATATTAGTTTTGCCTGTGTTTCTTGTAACTTTAGTCGTTTTTCTTCTACATCTGTTAATGCTTTAAGACCTTCTTTTTCTAGTTCCACTGTACGATTAAATTGTCGTTCTGCTATCGTTATGTTTGTCTTTGCAGCTTCAAAACCAATACTATCACTTTGCACCTTTAATCTGGCTTGCATTAATTTATTCGTTGCTTGCTTTAGCTTTAAAGATCGCTCGTTAACCAAGGCTCCGGCCTGATTTTCAAGGGCTTCTACTTTACCTTCGTAAGCAGAAACAGCCATAGATTTTGCTTTAATTTGCTTACCCGTACGTGCTACCAAATTAGGATCGAAGTATTCATTTTTTACTTCTGAAACAAATAAAATAGTATCTCCTTTTTTCACAAAATCACCTTCTTGCACATACCAACGTTCTATCCTACCTGGTATAGGAGATTGAATGGTTTGCGGTCGTTGATCTGGTTTTAGTGTAGTTAAATACCCCTGACCTGTGATATTTTGTGTCCAGGGTAAGAATAGAATAACAAAAACGATGATTGCAAATACTTTTAAAAATCGGTTAAAGTATTTAAAGTGTTTTCTATGAAAAACTTTTTCTATCGCATCATATCCTGATAGATCGACCTTTTTACTAAGCTTATTATTTGAAATATTCAACATAGCTTTTTATTTTTCACTTATAATTTTACCATTCTCAATATTAATAATTCTACCGCACCGTTGTACCCATTTCTGATTTTGACTTACTACAACTAATGCCCAAGGGCTTGCTGAATCTGTAAGAAAATCCATAATCCTGGTCACTTCAGCTTCATCAAATTGATCCAAAGGATCTTTTAAAATTAATAGTTTAGGTTTTTTTACGATGCTCCTTGCCAGCACTATTTTTTTTGATACACTATATGATATTTGTTTCCCTTCAGGATAAATTATGGTTTTTAATCCTTTGGGTTGCTCTTTTACAAATTTGGTTAAACCCACTTTTTCTAAAGCCCAGTACACATCCTCATGAAGTATTGAATCATCACCAAAAGTAATATTCTCTAGTAGTGTGCCTTCAAAAGGAGATTCTTCTGTTAAAGATTGCCCTAAATGAGATCGGTAATAATTGAGATTCACTCCTCTTAATTCTACATTATTTACATAAATATGTCCGTCTGTGGGTTCTATCAAACCTGCGATCAGTCTAAGTAACGTAGCTTTACCAGACCCATTGGATCCCTGAATTAAAATCGTACAACTTGGTGTTATAGTTAATGAGATATCATTTAATATTCTTCTTGTACTTTCTGGCACGTTGTAGATGATATTGGATAACTCTACTGTATATCCTTCATCTTCTCGAAATGGTTTTTCACCATCTTGTGGCTCCAAATCTTTGTCTACCACTTGACCTAGTTTTTCCATAGAGGTGAGTACATCATAAAAGGATTCAAGTCCAACTATTAACTTTTCAACTGAAGCGATAACCAATACGATAATAATCTCTGCAGCTACAAACTGACCTATGTTCATCTCTTGATTGATTACCAATATACCTCCTATCAACAATAATCCGGCAGTAACCAAGACTTTAAAGCCTATCATTTGAATGAACTGCATGACCAGCACTTTAAAGTGGCTTTCTCTAGCATTTAGATACTCTGATACTAATGCATCGTTTTTACCCAAAGCATGATTTGTTTTACCTGAAAGTTTGAAACTAACAATAGTCCTTGCTACTTCCTGAATCCAATGTGCTACTTTATATTTACTTTTAGATTCTTTTAGACTGGTCTCTAATCCCCGTTGTGCAGTATATTTGAAAACGATATAGATTAAGACTATAAGTAATAATCCATATATTATAAAAAACGGATGATAAAACGAGAGTAACATTAATCCAAAAATGATCTGTATTAACGCTGCAGGGAAATCTATCAGGATCTTAGCCAAGCCTTTTTGAGCGGTTAATGTATCAAAAAAGCGATTTGCTAGTTCTGGCGGATAATAATTACGCAATTCACTCATTTTAATTTTAGGAAAACGATAGGAAAACTCAAATGAAGCTCTTGTAAATATCTTTTGTTGTACATTTTCTATAATGCGAATTTGCATGAGTTGTAATACTCCTACGAATGCTACACCCAACGTAACCAAAACCACTAATACGATCCAGGATGTACTGATCTGTGCTCCTTGAATAAGGTTTATAATTGCCTGTATGCCTAAAGGAAGTGAAAGATTTACTAATCCTGCAAATATTGCATAATAAAAAGTTTGCAAAATATCTTTTTTATCTAGCTGTAAAAGGCCCATAAGCCTTTGCCAAGCAGTCATTAAATTTTTAGCCATTAATGGTATTGTTTAAAGAGTTAAAAACTAGCTCTGTAAAATATTTTGTAGGAGAATTCTCTTCATTACAGTCAGTTAATGAAGAAAAATGATCCTTTAAAAAATGTTGGTGCAGGGCGCCTTCTATAATTGTGCTTGCTAAGCTTGATGGATGCTTATACTTATGATTCACATCTATAATCATATCCGTAATTCTGGCTACTAATCTTTTATATATAGAAAAATAGCCTTCTTTATTTTCTTTATCTACTTGTTTTGTCAGATAAGACTTTGAGTTTTCATTCACAACAATTTTACTTAACAACACTTCGTTAATGTGTGAGAATGAAGAGTCTTCTTCGACTGTTCTGGTAATAATTTCTATAGCCTTTTTTAGCTTTTGCTTAGTGTTAGAGATACTATTGGTTGAAAACACTAATTGGTACTCTAACCAGCCCCAGTACCATGATGTAAGATACAGCAGTAGCTTGTGTTTATTTTCAAAGTATCGGTATATAGAACTTTCGTTTGATCCTATTTTTTTCCCTAATTTCTTAAATGTGAAATTTTCAAAACCCATTTGATTTATCATGATGATGCTATTCTCTATGATACGCTTACCCAAAGCTGAAGATTCTGGATCTTTCAAATAAATCTTATCATTAATACTTACCTTTAAATTTTGAAGTAAAAATTTCATTTGTTCATGGTTTTCTTTTTAAAACAGTACATTGCAAAAATAAAAGTAATACTATCAGATGCTAACAGATTAACTTTTATTTAACCATACATATTTTACCTTATGATTTAAAAATGATAATTTTATAATTAAAACATCTTTATATTAACAATAAATCGAAATAACCATGAATAAATTTGTATTTATTGCATTATTATCACTTTTTAGTGCGCAAGGCCAAGAAGACACAAAATCTATAGAAGTTGGTGACGTATTAACTATAGGCACACCTTCTGCAAAAAATTATCAATTTATTAATTTTCCTAAAACAAACTTCATCATAAAAAAAGGAGGAATTCCTAATTATAAGGAATTAGTAGGAAATCGAGTGATTGTTACCGAAATAAACAATGCAGAAAAGGGCTTCACCAAAATAACTATTAAAAGAGAAAACGGAGGTAAGTTTTTTAATAGTGTAGCCGTAGTGAATGCTTCACTTGAAAAAGCATTAGAAAAAAATGAAATTCTCTTGTTAAAGTAGTTTTTAAGAACCAAAAAACCATCCTGATTCCTCAGGATGGTTTTTTAAAAAGTTCAAAGCTTTTACTTTTAATTCTTAATATAGCGCATTTAATGCGGTTATATCGGTATTGGTAAATTCTCCATCTTCATTAGGACCAAAACATGCTAACATAATAGAATCTGCTCTATCAGAGCTTGGTGTACCATTAATTAATATTGCTCCTACCCCTGCTTGACCTTCATTCTGATTTTGTCCGCAGCTTTGGCGAGATCTAAAATCTTGATGACGGAATCCAACAGAGTGACCAATCTCATGCGTCATTACATGTTCTACTACATTAGTAGAAAAACTGTCCGTACCAGCATTAATCTGTACGCGCTTGAATACTTGACCACCAGAAGGAAATCCAGCAGATCCACCACCACCACCTTGGCCGTTATTATACACAACCATATCTCTATTGTTAAAATTTTCCTGAAAAACAAGAGACAAATTAAGTGAGGTGTTTAATCTATTGTAATTGTTAACTGCCCATTGTAAAGCCGTTCGCATCTTACTTGTAAGTGCACAACAAGAACCTGTATATCCTACAACCCTAAAACTACGATTGCTTCCGGTTACAAGGTTATTTGTTCTATATTGCTTGTTTTGACCATCAGAAGCAATACCTAATTTGTATGCTCCTTCCTCTAGTGAAGCCATTGGTAATATAAGGTCACCAGCAACAATTGCTTTATACGCCTTATCACCAGGTAGTAATGCCGGTATTTCCTCAATAGTAGCATCTACTGTATTAATTCCTGCTTCAGCCAAAGCAGTCAGTTGTGCTTTAGATAATTCTTCTGTTACTACTTCCTGAGTTTCAGTAGCAACGTCATTTTTTTGACATGATGTAGCAAAACCTGCTACAATAGCGCATAGCGCTAATACTTTTAAATTTTTCATTTTTAATAAGTTGAGTTTGTGTAGTTATAAAATCAAAATAGAGTTGTGTAAGACTCTATTTTGAACAAAATTATTTGAAAGCTTTGAACTTTTTTTCTAATTTTATTTGCTGAAGATATGATAATTTTTTGATTAAAAAAGTTAATTTTTTGAACTATTTATTGAAAATACGGTTAAACCGTAAGATTCTTTTAAAGAAAATCATAAATGCAACGTTGAGATCAAATTAAAAAATCGATTAAATACACTACAGAATTATCCTGAATTCAATTGGTATTCTTTAAAAATACTAAGATACTAACAAATGTTCATTCGTAGGTATAAAATAAAACTGAGCTAAAATGAAAGTTTTTACTTACAAATCATAAATTTTTATTTCAAAAATGTTAAAGTATTTTGTTTTTTAATTATTTAACAAAAAGAGCGTAATTATACTGTGTTATAACAAGAAATAAAAAAAGCCCATGCTTGTAAGCTGGGCTAAAATTATAATGTGATTTATAGTATAACTATACGATTTCTGCACTTAAACCTGCATCAAGTATTTTAGAGCATCTTGGTTCAAGTTCTTTATAAGTACCTGTTTTAACGATACATTTGCCTTTATAATGCACTAGTAATGCACATTGCTCAGCTTGCACAGGAGTATGTTCGCAACTATAAATTAACGTTTCTATGACATGATCAAAAGTATTTACATCATCATTATATAAAACAATTTCATTATTACTTTGATCTACTGGTTTTTCAAGAACTTCTTCTAAAACTTTTTCTTGGGCACTCATGAGGAAAATCTTTTTTACAAATATAAGAACTTACACTATTATATCACCAAACATCCTCTTATTTTAATTCATAAGACGCTGCAATCCAATTATTTCTATTGAAATTGTTTATATATTTTAGTTTATTTTTCAAACATTCTTCTGTAATCATATCGAAGTCTTCACTATAAAATCCGCTTAAGAATAATATTCCATTAGCTCGCAATGACTTTGCATAGGATTGAATATCGTTGAGTAATATATTACGATTAATATTAGCAATGATAACATCGTATTCTTTTCCTGATAGTAATGAAACATTTCCTTCGTACGCCTTTATATGAATACAATTATTGCGTTCTATATTTTCTATTGTATTCAAATAACACCAGTTATCAATATCAATGGCATCTATTGCACTAGCGCCTTTCATTTCAGATAAAATCGCCAAAACACCAGTACCACACCCCATATCAAGTACTTTTTTACCTCTTAAATCTGTTTTTAATATTTGCTGAATCATCATATGTGTAGTCTCGTGATGCCCCGTACCAAATGACATCTTTGGCTCTATAACAATATCAAATTTTGCATCTGGTTTATCGTGAAACGGAGCTCTTACACTACATAGATTATCTACTACAATGGGATTAAAATTTTTCTCCCACTCTATGTTCCAGTTTACTTGTTCTATCTCTTCAGAAGTATATTCTATCTCAAATTCATTGGTGTTTAATACATGAATATCATCAAGTATGGTATGAATCCATTCTTCTTTTTGAATAAAAGCGTTGACACCATCTTCGGTTTCTACAAAACTCTCAAAACCAGCATATCCTAATTCTGCAATTAGAATCTCTGTGGCAGGTTGAAGCGGTGAAACTTTAAAATAATATCCTAGGTATATAGGGTTTGACATGCGTATGTATTAGTACGTTGCAAAGTTAATCTTTATCCGCATTAAAAAAGCATTTCATAATATTTATAAAACGCTTTTTATCTATTGGTTTAGTAAAGAACCTCTGGAGAAGCCCATAAGGCATTTGTTAAAAACTAATTTATGATTTCGAGGTAAGCCTCGGAATATTAAATCTCGATATGTCTGCTTGGGGCAGGTTTATCGAGTGAAATCTTTATCAGATTGCGCTTGCTATCGCTTCAAAGCTCTCTGCATCCAAAGCTGCTCCTCCAATTAAACCACCATCTACATCGGGTTTAGCAAAAATTTCTTCGGCATTAGTAGGCTTCACGCTTCCACCGTATAGAATAGAAACCTCATCTGCGATCGAATCATTATAGGCTTTGGCAATAGCACTACGAATAAAGGCATGCATTTCCTGAGCCTGTTCTGGAGATGCTGTTTCACCAGTGCCAATAGCCCAAACAGGCTCGTATGCCAGCACTACGTTGCTCCACTGATTTGCATCGATATGAAAAAGACCATTTTTTAATTGGTTTTCTACTACAGAAAAATGATGCTCTCCCTTACGGTCCTGTAACTCTTCCCCAAAACAAAAAATAATTGTCATATCATGTTTAAGGGCTGTATTTACTTTTTTAGCCAATACTTCATCATTTTCTCCAAAATACGCTCTACGTTCGCTATGCCCTAATATTACAGTTTCTATACCGATACTCTTCAACATATCTGCCGAAATCTCTCCGGTGAATGCCCCATTTTCTGCATGATGCATATTTTGAGCGGCTACCGTAATTTCCAGACCTTTAAACTCTTCAAAAGCATAGTATAAATTGGTAAATGTAGGGGCAATTATGATATTGGCCTTAGACGGGTTATTGAAACTCCTTTTAATTTCGGCGATTAATTCTCCAGTTTCTGCAAGATTCTTATTCATTTTCCAGTTTCCTGCTACAATTTTTTTTCTCATTACATTTAATATTTATGTTTTGGTTACAAAATGTGGTTATTTATTATACTAAGGTGTCCTTAATACCAGTTACATTCTTATTCGTGGATCTAGCCAGCCATATATAATATCAACAAATATATTGATTAGTATAAACATGGTGGCTATAATTAATACAGCCCCCATGATTATCGGAAGATCTAAAGTATTTAATGAATCTACAATCTCTTTTCCTATACCATTCCATCCGAAAATATATTCTACAAATACTGCTCCGGCCAACATAGAAGCAAACCATCCAGAGATTGCTGTAACTACTGGGTTTAAAGAATTTTTTAACGCATGTTTTCTAATCACCTGAAACCTAGAAAGTCCTTTTGCTCTTGCAGTACGTATGTAGTCCTGACTCATTACCTCTAATAATGAGTTGCGCATAAGCTGCGTAACAACAGCTAACGGCCTAGTGCCTAAAACGATTGCTGGCAGTATTAAATTTTTCCATTGAATAACACTTCCTTCTCCAAAATCATCAACTTCATATAAACTACCTGTCATATTTAGATGGGTAAAATCATGCAGGATATAACCAAATAACCAGGCAAATATAATAGCACTAAAAAAAGAAGGAACACTCATCCCTAAGGTACTAAGCAGTTGAATACCTTTGTCTAACCACTGATCTTTTGTGAGCGCACTCAAAACCCCAAATAAAATACCAAAAATTATAGCTATACATATTGCCGAAATCGCTAGTATTGCAGTATTGGGAAGTGTTTCTTTGATCACTTCACTAACTTTTTTTCCGTTTTTCTGAAAAGACTCTCGCAAATAAGGGAACTTGATCACCATAGATATATCATTAACGCTAAATAATTGAATAGCTGAATATTTATTAGCATCAAGGTATGAGAAATCCTCTACATCTAGACTATGGAATGAAATCGGAGAAAGGTCATTAAGATAAAATCCATATTGTGCAGAAATTGATTTATCAAAACCATACTTTTTCCTAACATTATTTAACTGCTCTTCGCTTTCGTTCTGCCCTAACATCATTTGGGCAGGATCCCCGGGGAGTAATGTAAAAAGTAAGAAAATTACAGTTACTACACCTAATAAAGTAAGGAATGCATAACCCATTTTATTAATGAAGTAACTGATCATTATTATGTTTTTTAGTAAGGCTTGTATTAGAGCGATAGTTTTTCAGCATCATTCCAATGCCATTTTTCTAAAATAGTACCATATTTTAATTTAACGATACCGGGATTAGATCTTAGAATCGTCTTTAAAGCTGTTTCATCTGTTGTGTAAAAGAAAAAGTTGAGATTATGCTTTGCTCTGGCTGATGATATGTCACGAAAACCAGAAGCTGTAAGCCCAATAACACTATAGCCCTGAGCCATAGCCTTATCAGTTACTTCTTTAATAGCACTAAACCCTTCTACTTCACTTTTCGCTAAGTTATAGGCTACTATCAAAATTAGTTTTTCTCTCTTCAGCAATTCTACGGTATAATCAATCCCATCCTTTTCAATAGAAAAATCATGAATAGCAGGCACGTACCCTTCAGATAATTCTTCGGTATCTACAGAGACAAAGGTTCCTGCAACTTGCGGATAATTTCCGCTTGTTGTTATAATTTTTTCTTCTCCATTAATATTGAATTTCCAATGGTAAGCAAACTCTGCCTTTGGAGCTCCTTCTGGGACTTCCATACCCGATAAAAGATCAGTCCCTATTTTATAGGCTCTGAAATCAAAAACTGGCAAATGCATTAATACATAATATGCAAATGCCAAGCAAGCCGTAAAACTACCAAATACAATCCATTTGTGAGCTGAAAGTGGTTTGAGGGGGGTAATATACTTACGACCAAAGAACAACACCAATATCAATACAAGTAAAATTAAGTCTTTGGTAAATGACTCCCAAGGAGTTAATGGTAATGCATCTCCAAAACAACCACAATCTGTTACTTTATTAAAATATGCCGAATAAAAGGTAAGAAATGTGAAAAATACGATCATCGACAATAGCGACCAAACAGTAAACTTGGTTAGATATCCAAGTAATAATGTGATACCCAATATAATTTCAAAAATCACAAGAAAAACTGCGATCAATAGAGCAAATGGGATTAAAAATTCTAAATTAAGAACTCCTTCTCCAAAATACTCCTGAAGCTTATATGAAAAGCCTAATGGATCATTTAATTTTATAAATCCTGAAAACAGAAAGAGTGCTGCAACGAATATTCTAGAGATGGTAACCAGTATTTTCATACTACAATAATTATTTTAAATTTATGTTGAACAAGATAACAACAGTTCGATCCTAATCACTAGTGGTTTAACAGTATTTTAAATTTTTATAGCTTTTGATTCCCCCAAATGAATCATCGCAAATACAGCATAATTGATCATGTCTTGATAATTAGCATCAATCCCCTCACTCACCAGAGTCTTACCCTTATTGTCTTCGATTTGCTTGACTCTCAATATTTTCTGAATGATTAAATCAGTAAGAGAACTCACCCTCATGTCTCTCCAAGCTTCACCATAATCATGATTTTTATTCATCATTAGTTCCTTGGTGATGTAAACATGCCTGTCATATAGCTTTACTGCTTCTTCAGCAGATAAATCAGGCTGTTCTGCAACTCCTTTTTCTAACTGTATGAGTGCCATAATGCTGTAGTTAATAATCCCAATAAATTCTGAAACCTCACCTTCATCTATCTTGCGAACATCGTTCTCCTGTAAACTTCGGATACGTTGTGCTTTGATAAAAATCTGATCTGTTAAGGATGGTAATCTTAAAATTCTCCATGCACTACCATAATCGATCATCTTTCTGTTGAAAAGATTGCGACATTTGCCAATTATAGTATCGTATTGTGCGGACGTATCTTGCATAAAACTGTTGAATTTTGCGTAAATTTCGCTTTAATATGGCAATTAAAAAAATCATATTCCAAGTTTAGAACTAAAAAATCGAAATCTCTTACATGACAATCAATTGTAAAGGCAAACTAATAGATTTATCTACTCCCAAAGTGATGGGTATTCTTAATCTTACTCCAGATTCATTTTACGATGGGGGTGCTTACAAAGATGAAGCACAAATTCTAAATCAAATAGAGAAAATGCTTACAGAAGGAGCCACTTTTATAGACTTAGGAGCGTATTCATCGAGACCGGGAGCCAATGATATCTCGTTTGAAGAAGAGAGAAAAAGAATAGTTCCTATAGTGACATTAGTACTGAAGGCATTTCCAGAAACGTTATTATCAATCGATACCTTTAGAAGTACCATTGCAAAAGAATGTGTTGAAGCTGGTGCAGCAATCATTAATGATATTTCTGCAGGAAATCTGGATAAGCAGATGATAGATACCGTTGGGCAATTAAAAGTCCCTTATATCATGATGCACATGAAAGGAACGCCACAAACTATGAAATCCCTAGAAGCGTATGATGATCTTATTCATGAGCTAAATATCTATTTTGCAGGAAAAGTCGCTCTAGCAAGAAAAAGTGGAATTAGTGATATCATTGTAGATCCCGGCTTTGGATTTTCAAAAAATATAAGCCATAATTTTGAGTTACTAAAAAAACTAGAGCTTTTACTAGTTCATGATGTACCTGTTCTTGCCGGAGTCTCAAGAAAATCCATGATCTATAACACCTTAAAAAGCACCCCTGCTGAAGCATTAAATGGTACTACCGCGCTACATACAATAGCATTACTTAACGGAGCTTCTATCTTAAGAGTTCATGATGTAAAAGAGGCCGTAGAATGTATTAGTTTGGTTAATAGTTATAACACATGTCAATAAAGCTATTAATAGTATATACGAATTAGTTCAACTAGTAGATTTGAATGCGCTTTTTAAGCTTTTCAAACCTAAGTTTCACTAATTTTTATATTTTTACACAAACACTTGTCTTTTGGATTTAATTAATCTTAGAATACTCGATATCCTGGATATTGTATTAGTTGCATTTTTACTATACTATGTGTACAAATTGGTTAAAGGTACTGCTGCGATAAACATTTTTACAGGTATTGTTATTATTTATTTGGTTTGGAAATTGACTCAGTTTTTGGCCATGGAGATGCTAAGTAGCGTACTAGGAGAGTTTATTGGGGTTGGAATGTTTGCTCTTATTGTTGTTTTTCAACAAGAAATACGAAAATTTTTATTAATGATAGGCTCTACAAACTTTGGAAAAAGACGAAAATTTTTACGCCAGCTAAAATTCATGAGAGACACCCCTGAAGAGAGCATTACTAATGTTAAAGCTATTATAAATGCCTGTATGAATATGGGTAAGACAAATACTGGAGCTCTAATCGTTATTAAAAGAAATACTTCATTAGATTTTGTAAAAACCTCTGGTGATGCTATGGATATGCTGGTTAATACTCCTATTTTAGAAAGTGTTTTTTACAAAAATAGCCCGCTTCATGATGGAGCAATGATCATAGAAGATAACCACATTGTCGCTACCCGAGTAATCTTACCTGTAAGTAATGATAATAGTATGCCACTACGCTTTGGTCTTCGCCATCGTGCAGCCGTAGGTATTACCGAAAAAACAGATGCTTTGGCTTTGGCAGTAAGCGAAGAAACCGGTAAGCTATCCTATATCAAAAACGGTGAATTTGTGATCTTTAAAACATCAGAAGAATTGATTGATAAAATAAAAAGAGATTTGGTCTAATACCACTTATTCTTTGTGTTTACTATAATAAAATATTCTTTTCCGTTAATTTCAAACAACCATTGGTATAAGCTTACTCAACCACAGCTGCAAACTGTACTTCATACAGGCCTTTGTAATATCCATCAGTAATTTCTAGAAGTTCGTTGTGATTACCATGTTCTACAATTTTACCCTGATCCATAACAATAATGGTATCTGCATTTTTAATCGTTGCTAATCGATGTGCGATTACAATAGACGTTCTGCCCTTTGTTATTTTATCTGTAGCATCTTGTATTAATTCCTCACTGTGAGAATCTATAGACGAAGTAGCTTCGTCTAATACCAAAATTCCTGGATTTGTAACGTAAGCTCTTAAAAAAGAGATCAGCTGCCGCTGTCCGGATGATAACATTACTCCTCTTTCTTTTACATTATAATGGTATCCATTGGGAAGACTCATAATAAAATCATGGATGCCAATTTCTTTAGCTGCTTGATGTACTTCTGCTTCAGAAATAGCAGAATTATTAAGCGTAATATTATTAAGAATTGTATCGGCAAATAAAAACACATCCTGTAGTACAACCGCAATATGGTCTCGCAATGATTTTAAATCTAACGTACTAATATCTGTATCATCAATAGAAATTGTGCCGCTATCTATTTTATAGAATCTACTTAATAGATTAATAATAGTAGATTTTCCTGCTCCGGTTGCACCAACAATTGCCACTGTCTCTCCTGCATCAACATGAAATGAAACCCCTTTTAAGACCTCTTCTCCTTCTACATAACTAAACCGCACTTGGTCAAAAGTAATTTTACCCTGTATATTGTCTACTATTAAACTACCGTTATCTTCAATTTTAGAATCAGTATCCAATATGGCAAACACTCGATTGGCAGCAACCATTCCCATTTGCAGTGTATTAAATTTATCAGCAATTTGTCGTAACGGTCTAAAAAGCATTTGGGACAATTCAATAAATGCAATTACTACACCGAGTGTGATCACATCGCCTTGTGCTGCTTTTAATCCTCCAAACCAAACAATTAATCCTATTGTAATAGAACTAGACATCTCTGCTATCGGAAAGAATATAGAATTATACCAAACCGTTTTTATCCAACCTTTTTTATGTTTTTCATTAATTTCTTTAAAATTAGAGTATTCTGTTTCTTCTCTGGTAAATAGTTGAACAATCTTCATTCCGGTAATACGCTCCTGTACAAAAGAGTTAAGATTAGAAACCTGAGTTCTTACTTCTTCAAAAGCCGCTTTCATTTTTTTTTGAAAAACTCTGGTAGCATATAGTATAAGTGGAAGCACAGCTAGAACAAGTAATGTGAGCTCCCAACTCTGATACAACATATATCCCAAAATCACCGACATTTTTAATAAATCGCTAAGAATCATAAATAATCCCTGACTAAAAATACTGGCAATGGTCTCTATATCACTTACGGCTCTGGTTACTAGTCTACCTACAGCAGATCGATCATAGTATTGCATTTTAAAACCCAGCATATGCTTAAAAAGTGAGACTCTGATATCTCTAATAACTTCCTGACCGAGCCAATTTGCAAAATAGATGAACAGAAATTGTGAAATAACTTCCAGAACTAAAACTCCCAGCATTAGACTAATAAAATAAACCAATAATTCACCATCCTTTGGAATAATAGTATTATCAATAGTTTGCTGTAAAAGATAAGGTCTTAATACGGCAAATACGGATAATAGTATAGCTGAGAATGCTACAAAATAAAAAGTGAAACGATAAGGATTAGTATAGGTAATCAATCGTCGAAACAATTTAAAATCAAAAGCGTTACCGTTCTTTTCTGTCATTTGCTTAATATATTGTTTTTGGATACTCTACGTTGGTTAAATATAACCCATGTGCAGGAACAGAATAGCCTGCCTGACTGCGGTCCTCACTTTTAATAATGTTTACTAAATCATCTAGATTTAATTTATGTTCTCCTATCTCAATAAGAGTTCCTACAATAGCCCGAACCATATTTCTTAAGAAACGATTTGCCGAAATACTAAAAATTAATTGATCCCCATTCTCGTCCCAAACTGCATTCGTAATTGTACAATTATACGTTTTTACATCGGTTTTGGACTTACTGAAGCATTTAAAATTACTGTAGTTTAACAGTAATTTAGCAGCTTCATTCATTAGCGCTACATCCAATTGTTTTTTTAAATAATAACATGTATTAATTTCAAAAGGATCTTTTTTTAACGTAATAAAATATTGATATGATCTACGTACAGCATCAAATCGCGCATGGGCTTCATCTTTCACAAGACATATATTGCTAATTGCTATTTCTGGTGGTAAAATAGCATTTAATTTGTATTGAAGCGTATGTATTTCGAGATGATTATCACAATCAAAGTGTGCTATCAGTTGTTTTGCATGGACACCAGTATCTGTTCGACCCGCTCCTACAATTTCAGTATCAACCCTTAATAAAGTAGACAACGAGTTTTCTACAACCTCCTGAACCGAAATTGCATTGGGCTGTCTTTGCCATCCATGATAAGGAGTGCCATTATAAGAAAGTTCTAAAAAATATCTCAAATCAAAATCCTATTTTTGTACAAAAGAAGATTGCAAATATACTTTTTATAATACAGACAAGTAATATAGTATAGTTTCTGTTTTCTTATAATTTTATAACTCAATCTTATTGTTGATTTGAAAAAGATACTCTTGCTTAGTGATACCCATAGTTATATTGATGATCGTATTCTGCATTATGTTAGAGAAGCAGACGAAATCTGGCATGCAGGAGATATCGGAGACCTAAACGTAACTGATGCTATTGAAGCATTAAAACCGCTGCGCGCCGTATACGGAAATATTGATGATGATAAAGCAAGAGTTACCTTTCCTCTACATCAAAGATTTATTTGCGAAGGTGTTTCAGTTTGGATCACCCACATTGGTGGATATCCACCCAGGTACAACAAAAATACAATAGGAGAAATTAAATCTAATCCTCCAAAATTGTTTATTTGTGGCCACTCACATATACTTAAAGTAATACCGGATCACAAAAATGGTGTACTACACATGAATCCAGGAGCTTCAGGAAAACACGGGTTTCATAAAACGCGAACCATGCTTAGGTTTACTGTAGATTCAGGTACAATCGAAAACCTTGAAGTGATCGAATTAGGTAAGAAATAATTAAACTAAAGCTTCCAAGGTAATTACTTTCAAAAGAATATCCAGAAGGTACAATTGAAAACGGGGGTAGTTTGACATATATTTTTAGTACTATGATACATCCAGATTTTAAATTAATCTTACTAATATAAAACCCGGAGTTGGCATACTCCGGGTTTTAACGCACTAATACTACTAAGATTTTAGGTTTATCGTAATCGATCTACAGATTTTACGAGATTCTCATCCTTTTTAATGGCTTTGTTAGCCATTACTAATAAAACGATAGAAATAATAGGAATCAACATCCCAATACCTTTCTCAGAAACTTTCGTTTCTCCAGATACCGTTAGTGACCAATAAACAAATACTCCTAGTAAAATAAAGTTTAATATTATAATGATTCGGCCCAATACAAATTGAAGCTTTCTATTTTTAAATAAAAAAATGGCAATCAGGGATAGTATAGCAGATGCCATACTCAAGCCCATGACATAAAGATCATCTTTACCATAAAGAGCACCTCCATTTTCATCTAACCCATAAGGTATATATAAACAAAGCGCAACAGAAATAACTGAGACTAATAATAAGTATATCGTTTGAATTCTTTGTAACATCACAATTTCGCTTACAGAAAAGCAAAAATAAGAGTTTCTTTTCATAAATATGCGTAAAAAATAAAAATAAAGTCGTATACTTGCACCACAAATATGTAACCTTCTCAACTAAGGTTATTTATCTTCATAATAAAATTTTCCTAGAATTCTTCTTTAGAAAATTTATACCAAAAACTTAAATTATACAACAAATTTAAATGTTAGAGATTTCTGAATTAAAAGCAAAAAAGCTTCCTGAATTACAGGAAATTGCAAAAACACTTAATGTACCAAAATTCCGTACCCTTAAAAAATTGGATTTGGTATACCAGATATTAGACTATCAAGCTGCAAACCCTGATAAAGTAAAAGAGGCTACTAAAGAAAATTCTTCAGAAGATAAAGGATCTGAAAAAGAAAGAATTGCTACTCGACAAAAGCGCCCAAGGGCTCGAAAAACTGAAGACTCAAGACCTAGTAGTAAAGAAGTAAAAACACCTCAAGAAAACATGAAGGAGGCAACCTCGCCAACTACTAAAGAAGCGAGTCACAAACCCGCACCAAATAGCAAAGAAAATAACAAGCCTCAACAAGCTAGAGAAGAAAAAAGGGACGACCGCAGAGAAGACAAAAAAGACAATCGAAATAGAGGTAATGAAAAATTACCTCAGAATAAAAATCGAAACCCTAAAAAAGAAGGCGGAAATCGAGATAATGGAAACAGAGATAACAGAAACCGTTACAAAGAACCAGATTTCGAATTCGACGCTATAATCCAAAGTGAAGGAGTACTAGACATTATGCAAGATGGATACGGATTCTTGCGATCTAGTGACTATAACTACCTCTCATCTCCTGATGACATTTATGTGTCTCAATCGCAGATCAGACTCTTCGGACTTAAAACTGGAGACACTGTACTAGGGCAAGTAAGACCACCCAAAGAAGGAGAAAAGTATTTCCCTCTTATTAAAGTAAACAAAATCAACGGACTAGATCCACAAGTAGTTCGCGACAGAGTTTCATTTGAACACCTCACACCACTATTCCCTCAGGAAAAATTTAATATCGCAGAACGACAAAGCACAATATCTACAAGGATAATGGATTTGTTTGCTCCTATAGGTAAAGGACAGCGTGGTATGATCGTGTCACAACCTAAAACAGGTAAAACTATGCTTCTAAAGGACGTAGCTAATGCAATTGCTGCCAATCATCCAGAAGTATACCAAATGATCCTTCTCATAGATGAACGACCAGAGGAAGTTACCGACATGCAACGTAATGTAAAAGGAGAAGTAATTGCTTCAACCTTTGATAAAGAAGCCAACGAGCATGTGAAAGTAGCCAACATAGTTCTAGAAAAAGCTAAGCGACTGGTAGAATGTGGTCATGATGTTGTAATATTATTAGATTCTATAACACGATTAGCCAGAGCCTACAATACGGTGCAACCAGCCTCTGGTAAAATATTAAGTGGAGGTGTAGATGCTAATGCACTACATAAACCAAAACGCTTCTTTGGAGCTGCTCGTAATATTGAAAATGGTGGATCACTAACCATAATTGCTACAGCATTAACCGAAACAGGATCAAAAATGGACGAAGTTATCTTCGAAGAATTTAAAGGTACCGGTAATATGGAACTTCAATTGGATCGTAAAATATCTAATCGACGAATATTCCCAGCCATCGACCTTACATCTTCAAGTACTCGTCGTGATGATATTCTACTTGATGAAACAACGATTCAAAGAATGTGGGTGATGCGCAAATATCTCGCAGACATGAATCCTGTTGAAGCTATGGAGTTTATCAATGAACGTTTCAAACAAACGAGAAACAATGATGAATTTCTTATTTCCATGAATGGATAATATTGAAAATTAATATTAAAAACGGCTATCAAGAAAATTGGTAGCCGTTTTTAGTTTTGATAGGCTTTAAAATACCCAAACATGTAACGAGCCTATTTTATCAAAAACATTAATTATTGAAAGGTTTATTAAAAGAAGTTGACTAATTACTAAAATTTAAAATATCATGAAAAATATCCTATATATAGTATTAACCGCTACGCTCCTATTATCAAGTTGCCAAAGTAATAGTCAATCTGCAAAGACCAAATCAGAATCTTCTCAGAATCAAGTACCAGCCCCCATACAAACAAATCCGGTTAATGGATTAGAAAAAGCTTATTTTGCAAGCGGTTGTTTTTGGTGTGTAGAAGCCATATATGAAAGTGTACAGGGAGTTCAAGAATCAATCTCGGGTTACTCCGGCGGGCATACAGAAAACCCAACATATGAAGCTAGCAATACAGGTCGAACAGGACACGCTGAAGCGGTAGAAATTCTTTATGACCCCAAAATAGTTTCATTTGAAACATTGGTTGATGTATATTTTGGCTCACAAAATCCAACTCAGATAAATGGACAAGGACCTGATCAAGGATCGCAGTACAGATCTATTATTTTTTATCAAAACGATGAACAAAAAAAAATAATCAAAGAAAAAAAAGAAGCGTTAAGAAAAAAACTCAACAGAAGAATCGCTGCTGAGGTATTACCATTTCAAAAATTCTGGAAAGCTGAGGGTTATCATCAAGACTATGAAAAAAGAAATCCCAACAACCCATACATACAAAACATATCAATACCAAGATTAAAAAGGTTTCAAGCCAAATTTCCCGAACTCATTAGAAAAGCACATTGATAGTACTGCAAAAACTAGATTATTAGATTTCTAAATGAAATGTTAAATTCGTTAATCCTTTGTTACAAGAACATACAGCATTTTATCAACAAAATACTGGAGTGAAGTAAAACCGACAAAAGACATTAAAAATAAAGATTAAATCGGGTGTAATTACACAAAAAATCGTTGAAAAACACAAATTGAATAAAAAAAATTACTATTTTTATATAAATAAAACGGAGATATGTTGTGTTTTTGATATTAAAACACTACTTTTGAATCTGATTTAATGGTTTTTTTATCAGTATTTTAGTCGAAAATATTGAAGTTTTACTAAAACAAATCTAACGTAAGTTACTGAAAAACAAATTATTAAATGATAAATTTTACTTTTAAATCGTATGATTCTTTATGTGTAAGTAAAGATGCAATATATAGGATGAAATTGACGTTAATTTGTTTTTGGCATCCTTTTTGAAAAGTAATTTTTGATGGTAAATTAGAAATTTTGTCAAAAAAATTTTAATTAATAAAAATAATATTAAATTTGAATTATAACCCAATCTACTTAAAAACAAGAGATATGAAGTCTATTTTTACATTTATTCTGCTTTTGGTGATTACCTTTTCGACTGCTCATGCTCAATCAGAGCAATATCTAATGTCTGCACAGAAATTAGAAGTACGTAGTGGACCTGGTTTAAATTTTAACACTATAGCTGAAGTTCCTCAAGGAACACAAGTATACGTAATCAATTCTGGTTATGGAGACTGGAGTGCAATCCAGTTTAAGAAAATGAATGGTTTTGTTCCTACGAAACTTTTAACTGCAGATAGCAGAATTGCTGACGCAGAAGCAGCAGCGGCAGAAGCAGCAGCAAAAAGAGAAGCTGCAAAAGCAGCAGCGGCGGCAGCAATCGCTCAAGCACAGGCGGCTAAAAGAGCAGCTGAAGAAGCAGCAAGAAAAGCTATAGCCGATGCAGAACGTTTACAAAGAGAAGCAGAAGCTAGTGCTGCTAAAGCAATTGCTGATGCAGAAGCTGCAAAAAGATCTAAAGATGTAGCTGCTAGAAAAGCTGCACAAGAAACTGATGAAACAAGAAGAGCTGTAGAAGAAGCAAACAGAAGAGCTGCACAAGGTAGTAATTATGCTTCGACTCCTATAGAATCTACTACTCCTTCTTATGGAAGCAGTTCACCCAAAGCTGCGGCATCAACGGCCGTGAGAGAAGATAAATACTCTAGCTGGGAGAAAAAGACATATAAATCAGGTGCTACACCAAAATCATTTAACTTTAAAGGTAAGTTTGATTACAAGTTAGATAACTATCTAAAAATTAAAGTAGGTAAAAACACCGAAGTTGTTGTTAAAATGTATAAAATGGGTAAAACCAAAGCTGAAGATCAGTTAGTACGTGTAACGTATATCAACTCAAACACTACTCAGTTTATTAGAAATGTACCCGAAGGAGAATACTACTTGAAAATTGCTTATGGTAAGGATTGGAGAGAAACTATTGTGAACGGTAAGAAATTCGGAACATTTACTAAGAATGCATTATATGAGCAAAATGATAATCAAATTTTAGATTTTAACACCGTTAAAACCTCTAAAGGAATTAACGTACCATCTTATAACTTAGCACTTGATCTTTTACCTAGCAGCGGTGGATACAGTACTGGTGGCGATGATGATATTTCTGCTGAAGCTTTTAATAAGTAATATAAATTTTTACAGTTATAATCACCAAAATATAAATGTAGCTCAAATGCTAGGATCTAATTCCTAGCATTTTAGGTTTTATACATACAAAAGTTGAAACTAATTACTTGAAAACTTTTTGTATGAATACAAAAACAAGCCTTAAGATACTTGATATCTTAAGGCTTGTTTTTTAACATGGCAATTGCAAAAGCTATTTTATATACTATTGCGATGTCTTTCTCTAGCTAATAAAGTATTCTTAAGTAACATTGCAATTGTCATTGGACCTACTCCTCCAGGGACAGGGGTAATGAATGAAGCTTTTTTACTTACATTTTCAAAATCTACATCACCAACAATCTTATACCCTTTTGGCAAAGAATCATCAGCCATTCTTGTAATGCCTACATCAATAACAACAGCGTCATCTTTGACCATCTCTGCCTTTAAAAAATTAGGTACTCCTAATGCGGAGATAACAATATCTGCCTGCGAAATAATCTGAGTAATATTTTTTGTATGACTATGGGTTAGGGTAACGGTAGAGTTACCTGGCCATCCTTTGCGCCCCATTAAAATACTCATAGGCCGACCAACAATATGACTCCTACCTATGACTACTGTATGTTTTCCTTTAGTATCTACACTATATCGCTCTAATAATTCTAAAATACCAAAAGGGGTAGCAGGAATAAATGTAGACATATCTAATGCCATTTTACCAAAATTCATAGGATGAAAACCATCTACATCCTTATCAGGATCTACTGCTAATAATACTTTTTGTGTGTCGATCTGAGGAGGCAATGGCAACTGCACGATAAAACCATCTATATCATCATTTTCATTGAGTTCTTTTATTTTTGCCAACAATTCAACTTCACTCGTTGTACTTGGCATCTTAACCAATGTAGATTCAAAACCTATACGCTCACATGCCCTTACTTTACTGCCAACATAAGTTAAGCTAGCCCCATCATTACCTACTAATACAGCAGCCAAGTGTGGTACTTTCTCTCCGCGTTCTTTCATTTTATGAACTTCGGCAGCTATTTCATCCTTAATATCGTTACTTACTTTTTTTCCGTCTAATATTTCCATTCCCCTAATTATACCTTAAACAAAAATTTCAATTATGATTTATTATTATCGCATTTTACCCATCATTTGCATCATCTTTTTGCCACCACCACCTTGCATCATTTTCATCATTTTACTCATCTGATCAAATTGTTTTAGCAATTGGTTTACTTGCTGGATGGATGTTCCAGAACCAGCACCTATTCGTTTTTTTCTACTAGCATTTATAATTTGTGGTTTTGTTCTTTCTTCCTGAGTCATAGAATGAATAATAGCTTCTATATGCTTAAAGGCATCATCATCTATATCCATATTCTTCATCATTTTACCTGCTCCGGGAATCATACCGACAAGGTCTTTCATATTACCCATTTTCTTAATCTGCTGAATTTGATTTAAAAAATCATCAAATCCAAACTGATTTTTAGCAATCTTCTTTTGAAGCTTTCTAGCTTCTTCTTCATCAAATTGTTCCTGAGCTCTTTCTACAAGGGATACAACATCACCCATTCCCAAAATACGATCTGCCATACGAGAAGGATAAAAGACATCAATGGCTTCCATTTTCTCCCCAGTACCTATAAATTTAATAGGCTTATTCACAACAGATTTGATCGATATCGCAGCTCCACCTCTAGTATCACCATCTAATTTTGTAAGAATAACTCCGTCAAAATTAAGCACATCGTTGAATGCTTTTGCTGTATTTACTGCATCCTGACCAGTCATGGCATCTACTACAAACAACGTTTCATCAGGTGTAACGGCTTTATGAATATTGGCAATCTCTGTCATCATCACTTCATCCACTGCCAAACGACCTGCTGTATCTATAACAACTACGTTAAATCCGTTAGCTTTTGCATATGCGAGACCAGCTTTTGCAATAGCCACAGGATCATTATTATCGCGATCACTAAAAACTTCAACATTAATTTGCTCACCAACTACATGCAATTGATCAATTGCCGCAGGTCTATATACATCACATGCAACTAGTAACGGTTTCTTTGTTTTTTTACTTTGAAGAAAATTAGCAAGTTTTCCTGAAAATGTAGTTTTACCAGATCCTTGCAAACCAGACATTAAAATAACCGAAGGCGTTTTGGATAAGTTAACCCCAGCTACTTCGCCACCCATCAATTCTGTAAGCTCGTCTTTAACAAGCTTCACCATTAACTGCCCTGGCTTAAGGCTTTTTAACACATTCTGTCCTAATGCTTTCTCTTTTACTCTGGCAGTAAATTCTTTTGCTATTTTGTAGTTGACATCGGCATCTACTAAAGCTCTACGAACCTCTTTTAGGGTTTCAGCAACATTTATTTCGGTAATCTGACCATGCCCCTTTAAAATATGTAAGGCTTTATCTAACTTATCACTTAAATTATCAAACATATATTTTCTTCTATTATGAGAACCCTACCTCATTTCGATAGAGAAATGCAAATTTAAGAATTTGAAGTGTATAAATAAAGGATGGAATTATAGAATTAATCGAGATGTTAGAGATTTGAAGTTATTCTAAAAAATAATAGTGTTTTACATGTTCTCAATCATTAGTAATAACAAAAAAACGATCAAAAAGGTATTGAATATTCAATACCTTTTGATCGTCATAAATGAATTCTAACTATGTATTTTGTTTAATGTAGTAATGATGGTGGTATCAAAACTCCGTTTATAACATGTACAATACCGTTAGAAGCTTCGATATTGGCTAATTCAACTTTAATAGATCCATTAAGAAATACAGTTCCATTACTATTCATTTGTATAATTACTTCATCACCTTGTAGCGTAGTAACTGTACGTCCCTGGATTAAATCTTCTGCTGTAAATTTACCCGCAGCCACGTGGTACAATAATACTTCTTTTAGCGCATCTCCACTTGGGATGGCATCTAGAGCATCAAAGGCAGCATTAGTTGGAGCAAAAACCGTGAATGGTCCGTCGCCGCTAAGTGCATCAACTAAGTCTGCTGCCACTAATGCACCAACAAGAGTAGATAGTTCTGGAGTATTTACCGCTATTTCTACAATACTTTGTAAACCTGCCGGAGGTAATAGTACACCACTAATTACATGTACAATACCATTAGACGCTTCAATATCTGCAATTGCAACTTTTATATTTCCGTTCAGGAAAACGTTGCCATCAGCATCAGCTTCAATTGTTACCTCATCACCTTGTAGTGTGGTTACTGTTTGTTTTTCTAAAAGATCTGCTGCAGAAAATTTACCAGCAGCTACGTGATATAGTAATACTTCTTTTAGCGCATCTCCGCTTGGGATTGCATCCAAAGCATCAAAAGCTGCATTGGTTGGAGCAAAAACCGTAAAAGGCCCGTCGCCGCTAAGTGCATCAACCAAATCTGCTGCCTGTAATGCTCCAACAAGAGTAGATAGTTCTGGTGTATTTACCGCTATTTCAACAATACTTTGTAAAGGCTGAACCGTTGGTGGGATTAATACTGCATCAATTACCTGAATAACTCCATTAGAACCTCCAATATTTGCAGATAGTAATTTTACTGTGTCGTTGATCACGATTTCATTGTCACTATTAAGACTTACTTTAACATCTTCGCCTTGTAGCGTAAGAATCATTTCTTTTCTTAATAATCTTGGAGTATTTAATCGTCCACTAGCAACATGGTAGAGTAATATTTCTTTTAACACATCCAGAGGTGGGATTTCATCTAATGCAGCAAACGCAGCATCAGTTGGTGCAAATACTGTAAACGGACCATTCCCAGATAATGCATCTACAAGATCAGTTGCTTGCAATGCGCCAACAAGAGATGTAAATCTACCATCTTCTACGATTAATTCTACTATTGTTTTATTTGGGAAAATAGTTTTAACCAATTCTGCATTCCATTCCCCTCGCCCAATACCTTCAGGAGAAAAAAGTCTAAAATTCCCTACTAAATCACCTGTGTCATTGGCTCTTCCTATCCCAAAAACAAAACTATCATTTGATAATTTAATGATTACGTAGATGACTCCATCACTCACGATTGCACCTCTGGCTGGAGCTCTTGTACCATCAGGTAATACAAGGTTTCCTCTAAATATTGTGAAACTGGAATGATAAAGTGTGAAATTTAGTCGCAATTTACCTTCTAGCTGAGTACCTGCTCCTGCACCAAGCCTAACTTCTGCAGAAAAATCATATACTCTTCTTTCACGACTTGTATTGAAGCCAAATACTTTATTTTCGACAGTAGCCGATTCATCTTCTTCTACAGCCAATTCCCCTTCAATTATATTCTGAGTCATTTCTTCGATAGCATCAAAACTGATGATCTTAGACTCTTCAAATTCGATAAGCTCTGCTTCTGGTTGAGCTTCATTGGTGTCGTCGCTTTGGCAAGCTACAAACAAGTTTGTTAAAATTAGGCACATAGAGAGTACCGTTAATCTTTTGATTAGCGTTTTCATTGTTGTTACGTTTAAAAATTAGTATTAAGATTTATGTGTGGTAAAATCTAGGCTGCCGATGAATTCAATACGTATGGCAGCCTGAGATTTTTCATCATATTAAGGTGTAGGTAATAATACTTGGTTAATTGCATGGATAATCCCATTTGATGCTTGTACATCAACTACAGTAATCTCGCTTGCCGAAGAGTTACCATTACCAGTAACCGATGCTGGATCAGCAGAGATGGTAACACTTTCCCCATTTACTGTAGCTACAGATCCTGCTACATTAGCTAAATCTGTAGATCTAACATTGTTCATCGCTATCACATGGTATGTTAATACATCAGACAATGCCTGACCTGTTGGTAAAGGCTCAATAGCAGTAAATGCCGCATTTACAGGAGCAAATACTGTAAATGGTGCTTCTGGTGTTCCTGTTCCGTTTTCTACTTGTAATGCTGCAACCAAACCAGCATCTGTAAGTGCAGTTGCTAAAGTTGAAAAATTAGCTGCATCCGCGATAGCAAATGTTGTTACGTCTGGTAATGTAATCACTGCATCCACAATATGAATTACGCCATTTCTAGTTACGATATCTGGTGTTACAACACTTGACACCCCATTAAAAGAAACACCATCCATTGTATTGATATAAATACTCAAATTAATTTCATCAGCAGGATCTCCATAATTTGCTAACGTATTACCATATCCGGTAGATAAATCACCAGAAAGATTAGTCCCTGCAATTACATGGTTTAGTAATATATTTTGTAATTGAGCTTCAGATAACCCAGATACGTCGCCTAATGCTGTAAAAGCTGCATTATTTGGCGCAAGTAACGTTAGTTCTGTATCACCATTTAGTGAAGCTACTACTGCATCTGTAGCTACACCTGCTAGAGAAGATAACTCTGAGTCTGCTGCAACAAAAGTAAGTAGCGTAGGCGTATCAATTACTTTGTCTACTGCATGAATAATTCCGTTAGATCGATCAATATCGGCAGTAGTAACAGATACCTCTCCATTAATAGTTACGTTGTCTCCTGACTTTTCTGCAAGCAAACTGAAATTAGCTAGATTTGGAGTATATATTTTATTAATTTGGTCTGAAGTAACTTCTGTACTCAAAACGTGATTAAGTAGTATTGTTCTTAAAACATCTACAGGAACATCAGTCAATGCATCACCATCTAAAAATTCTGCAAAAGCTGCATTATTTGGAGCAAATACTGTAAAGCTACCCTGACCAGATAGTGTTGTTACTAAATCTGCTCTCTCTAAAGCTGCTAGTAAAGAACTGTAATCCGGGTTAGCAGCAACAAACGCCGCTATTGTTTCTGAGTCTGAGGGAGTAAACGTAGTATCATCATCATCACTACAAGAATAAATAGCAACTACAAAAAGTGCTATAAAGGCTGTTCTAAAAAATTGTGTCATTTTCATGGTTTTTAAATTTATTGTTTGATGATTAAACAATTCACAAATAAAAACTCGAACCCCAGTACATGACTTTAGCATTATTTTAACTTTTTGTTTAACTATTTAAAAAATATGTTAAACAAAAAAGAATCGCCAAAATGGCGATTCTTTCTACACTATACTCTAGGGATATATTAATTACGGGGGGTGTATCAATCGTTTTCATCACAACTCGAGGCCACTTCTAAAATTTTGTTCATGAGATCTGTATTATGATTAACATCTGTATCGCTTCCGTCGTGTAATCGCAAATCAATTGGATATTGAATGCTCATCGATACCTCAGCATCTGTAGCGTTCATTAATGTAAATAATTGTGAGTCATGGACGACTTCTATGGTATTTAATTGATTCGAATTACTATTAAATGTTGACAGTAGTATAGGATACACAAAATCTATACATTCAATGTCATCATCATTTGTTGTACAACTATCAATAAAAGTTTTTAGTTCATCATCACTTTGTACTTTTTCTTCAATATGGTTTGATGTAGTAATCGTAATCGGAAACTTAATTTCGATCTGATCCGTATCCGTTATTTCTTGATAGTCGAGTATTTGTTTAATTTCAAATTCTTTATCATTTAATACAATCGTATACGGCAAATTGATACTAAAACAATTTCCTTTATCGACTACATCATCAAAAGAACCATCATGTGTTACTACATTTTTCATCAAACTCGCTAACTGAGAGTTTCTAGGAATGGTGTTATCTTCATTAGGATCGATAAACTCACGTTCTTCTTCCTGACAGGAAATCAACATGCCGCCAATGATAATAAAAAAATATAAAATTTGACTTTTCATTATAATCTAGTATTTTCAATATACATTTAAATTAAAACAACATACTGCGCAAAATTCCTAACTATCAATATGTTTTTTTTTTAATTTTAACAAAAATAACAACAATGCCTAAAAATCTATTTGAAGATGTTTGCGAAGAAAAATTATTCTCCAGACTATTCAAACAACACTCAAAAGATCTACATGATTTCATATATTATAAGTATGGAGAAAATATTGATCCCGAAGATAAAGTCCAGGAAGCGTATATCAAATTGTGGGACAACTGTAAAAAAGTTTCTATCCAGAAGGCAAAAAGTTTTTTATTTACGGTAGCAAACAACTTATCGTTAAACCAACTGAAGCATAACAAAGTAAAACTCAAATTTCAGCAAGTAGAACATAATGACCGAACCAATGAAAATCCAGAATTTCTATTACAAGAAAAAGAATATCTTCTAAAATATCAAAAGGCATTATCTACCCTTACTGAGGCACAGCGTGTAGCTTTTTTACTTAATAGAACAGAAGGCAAAAAACATAAAGAGATTGCAGAATATCTGGGAATTTCGAGAAAAGCTGTCGAAAAAAGAATTTATGGTGCCTTAGAGAAACTACGAAAAGAAATTGATGGAATTTAATTTTTTGTGGTGCTTATAAAAAATTAATCTAACATCTTAAACCAAATAATAAATACAAAATAGAGGTAGGAGTTTTTAATTGATACTTGTTATATAAATAGAAATCTTATTATGAAAAAGGAAGATCTCATAAAAAAGTGGTTAGACAATGAACCACTTACTCAAATAGAATTAGAGGCATTTAAGAATATTGATGCCTATAATTCGTATGTGAAAATTTCTGAAACTGCAACCAAATTTAAATCCCCAGAATACAATATTGATAAGAATTTGCAGCTTTTAGATGCTAATGTATCGAATAGAGCAAATAATATTCAATCTAACAAGACCTCACTTACTATATTATTGAGAATTGCTGCTATTTTTGTCTTAGGTCTCGGTACATATTTCACACTGTTTTATACTTCAAATACCACGGTAAACACCCTAGCTAGCGAGAAAACATTGATCGAACTCCCGGATCGCACTATAGTTACGCTCAATGCGCTATCATCTATGAGTTATAAAGAAAAGGAATGGGACGATAATCGTGAAATCAAACTTAATGGTGAAGCATATTTTAAAGTTGCCAAAGGAAAACAATTTGATGTGTTAACTTCGTCTGGAGTTGTTAGTGTTCTTGGAACAGAATTTAATGTAAAACAAAGAGAAAATTACTTTGAAGTTGTATGTTTTGAAGGGCTTGTAAGGGTAACCTACAAAAATCAGACTATCAAATTACCCGCTGGTAAAGGATTCAAGGTTTTGCAGGATAAAATTGAAAAATCAAACACTACCCTTGTAGTACCCGAATGGACAAAAAATAGAAGTACATTTACTAGTACGCCATATTTTTATATTCTGAAAGAATTTGAAAGACAATATAACGTAAAAGTTATCACAAAAAATATAGACATAGATAGACTTTATACAGGTAATTTTGTACATTCAAATATTCAAACAGCATTACAATCCATAACCATACCGATGCGTTTGAAATATGAAACCAATGACAACATTATAACCCTGTATAAAGAGTGATCAGAACCAAAATCACAACTTTTCTACTTACGTTTTTTTTTGCTTTTCATCCAACGTATTCGCAGTCAGAACAAGGTTCTGTAGCACTCATTTTGCTTTTAAATCAAATTCAGGAAAGGTATGACTGTAGTTTTTCTTATGCAGATACTGATCTTGATGAAATAAAAGTGCAAAAACCTTCTGAAGCACTCACCCTCAATAAAACCATTGAATATTTGAGAAAAAATACACCGCTTAACTATGCTATACTAAGCGATAATACTATTGCCATTAGTTCAAAATTTAAAGAAAATGAAATCTGTGGTGTTTTACAATCGCTGTTTGAGAAAACGAAACTCATGAACGCAACGATACAAACAAGAGATCAGACTACGATTAGCAATGAAAATGGAGAATTTACAATTAGTATTGAAGATCCCAACACACGTATCAGAATTAACTATATTGGATACAAAAGCGTAACCCTCTATGCCAAAGATTTCATAAACGGCCAATGCAAGCGTATTTATTTAATCCCAGAAGTTCAAAATTTGACCGAAGTTATCCTCAATAATTTTTTAGTAAAAGGTATTGACAAAAAATCAGACGGTTCAATTATTATTGATTATACCGATTTTGGTATATTACCTGGGTTAATTGAGCCTGATTTATTACAAACCATTCAGGCATTACCTGGTATCATGAGTGTAGAAGAAACAGTTTCAGACATTAATGTTAGAGGCGGAACCAATGATCAAAATTTAATTCTTTGGGATGGAATAAAGATGTATCAATCTGGTCATTTTTTCGGTCTTATCTCTGCTTTCAATCCCTATCTCACAAAAAATGTACAGCTGGTAAAAAATGGTACAGGTGCAAGTTATGGGGATGGAGTATCTAGTGTTATTGCTATGAACACAGACAATGAAATCAATAAAACACTAGATGCAAGCGTAGGGCTAAATATGATTAGTGCCGATGGGTATATTGATACACCTCTGGGTAGAAAATCATCGATACAGTTGTCTGCGAGGAAATCTATAAGTAGTATATTAAAAACTCCTACCTATGAGCAATACTTTGACAAGGCTTTTCAAGACTCTGAAGTAGTGAACAGTGCAACAGATATTTTTAATACAGATGATGAGTTTTCTTTTTATGATACAAGTCTACGATGGTTGTACCAGTTAAGCACTAAAGATCTAATTAAGGTAAATGCCCTGATAATAAGAAACGATTTAATATTTCAAGAAAACTCAGTGGTTAATCAAACCAATGTTGCCAGAGAAAGTAGCATAAGTCAGAATAATAGTGCTGCGGGTATAGCATATCAAAGAAACTGGAATTCAAGATTTAAAAGTGAATTATTTATATATGGAACTAACTATGATTTGAAAGCAATAAATTCAGACATTCAAAACAATCAACGTTTACTACAAGAAAATGATGTTTTAGAAAGTGGCTTCAAAATAAACAATCTGCTACAAATGGGTTATAATTTTAATTTGAAGACTGGGTATCAATTTAATGAAACCGGTATATCTAATCTTAGAGATGTTAGTAATCCAACATTCAGAGATTTGACTAAAGAAGTGGTACGCACGAATAGTATTTTTTCTGAAGCAGAATATAAATCCAAAAATAATAATACACACCTCAATATAGGGTTTCGGGTTAATCATTTCGATAAATTTGACACCTATTTATTTGAACCTCGTATAAGTTTTAGTCATAAGTTTTATGATCATTTCACGATTGAAGCACTCGGTGAACTGAAGAGTCAGATCACTTCTCAAATCATCGAGTCTCAGAATGATTTTTTAGGTGTAGAAAATAAGAAATGGATATTATCCAATAATGATGATATCCCCATACTCAAAAGTAGACAAGTATCGCTTGGTCTAAATTACACTCACAATAATTGGCTCGTTAGTGCAGAAACATATTATAAAAATGTGACTGGTATTATAACGCAAAGTCAAGGATTTCAAAATCAATTTGAATTCATACAAGATCATGGGAGTTATACGGTGAGAGGAATTGATTTCTTGATCAATAAAAGGTTTAAGAACTTTGGCACATGGTTTAGCTATTCTTATGCAGAAAACAATTACACGTTTAGTAGGCTACTCGATACTGATTTCCCAAACACAATTGACATACGGCACAATCTTAATTTTGCGCTAACCTACACGTTAGAAAATTTCAAATTTTCTAGTGGTGTAAACTGGCATAGCGGTAAACCCACTACACAACCAGTTCTTGGCAATGAGATTAATGGAAATATTATCAACTATCAAAGCCCAAATAGCGATACATTAGAGGATTATATGAGATGGGATGCTTCGGCTACTTATAATTTCAAACTCTCTAAAAAAATCACTGGTCTTGCGGGTGTTTCTGTGTGGAATATTTTGAGCCAGGAAAACACGGTAAACAACTATTATAAGATAAATACAGAAAATAATGTAGAAGAAATTAAACAATTTGGGTTGGGCTTTACACCTAATGCTGTGGTAAGAATTAATTTTTAAGGTGTTTAATACCGCTATAACTTATTATTTCTTCACCCCCAACTACATTTACAGCATTTTTCACGATTTCAAATCCGTTTTTTTCAAAAAAAGCTTTGGTGAGTTCGTTTACTTGTGTTGTGAGTGTTTTAATGTTTGACTGTAGGGCAACTTCTTCTATCGTTTTATATAAATCTTTTGCAATACCCAACTCCTGATAATTTATATGAACAAAAACATATTCTATAGTACCCAATGCATCCATAGAAAAAGAGCCCACAATCTCCCCGTTTAACTTTGCATTATAGATAAAATCTTTTTTAAACTTTTCTAGCCAATATACTTTATTTGTAGCAAGTCTCGAGTACATTTTTATTTCAGACTTAGTAAATATTTTAGCACCATATGTAGTTACCGTTTGATAAAATAAACGTTGCATTAGTGGTAAATCAATATCGATAGCTCTAGATATTTGGTACTTCATACTACTAAAATATAAAAACTGATCACTTATCTGGCTACAAATTTTTATTTTTTTACTTGTTTTTTGGGTTAAAGTAGAAAAAAATCGATGTAGCACCATATTTTGATTTTTTTGAGTAAGAAAAAGCTTAAAAATTAGCTGCTTCGGGCTTATTCATAAAATTCTACTTCTGAGAATACTGGACATTTTTAAGACAAACTCATAAGTAGTAATTTGGCTAAGCAATCAAACTATCTCTAACAAACACAAGAAGCCATGGTTAGAAATAATATGTTACCTTCGCAACAAACCCCAGAGCATTCAAATCTCGCTGTGCCTCCCTGAGGCAGGAATATCAAGTAGTATTACATTCGGTTAGGAACGTCGATGCCTAAAAGCTTAAATGCCGATTTAATCGTTTTACCAACCAAACCAGAAAGTTGTACTCTAAATAATTTTTCCTGATCAGAATCTGCTCCAAAAATAGAAACATTTTGAAAGAATGAGTTGTAACTTTTAACCAGATCATACGTATAATTAGCAACTATAGCCGGGCTAAGATCATGTGCGGCAGTTTGAATAATTTCTGGATAGAGTTCGAGTTGTTTAATAAGCTCTTTCTCTTTTTGGTGCAAAACAATCTCAGTAATTTTAGTGTTCAAATCAAACTCAGCTTTACGCATAATAGCTTGAATCCTGGCATATGTATATTGTATGAAGGGACCTGTATTACCTTGAAAATCTACAGATTCTTTTGGATTAAAAAGTATTCTTTTTTTAGGATCTACTTTAAGAATAAAATATTTTAATGCACCTAGACCAATCGTGTTATAGATCTCGTCTTTCTCTTCTTGAGTATAGCCATCTAATTTACCTAGTTCCTGAGAAATTTCACTAGCAGTTCTCCCCATTTCAGTGATCAAATCATCTGCATCTACGACAGTTCCCTCTCGGCTCTTCATTTTTCCACTTGGCAGATCTACCATTCCATAGCTTAAATGATGTAAATGCTGCGCCCAATCATATCCTAATTTTTTCAAGATAAGAAATAGCACCTTAAAATGATAGTCCTGTTCATTACCAACCGTATAAATCATTCCTCCAATATCAGGATTATCTTTTATACGCTGAATAGCAGTTCCAATATCTTGCGTCATATATACAGCAGTACCATCACTACGTAGTACTAGCTTCTCATCTAAACCTTCGCTCGTAAGGTCACACCAAACTGACCCATCGTCTTTTTTAAAAAAAACACCCTTAGCAAGACCTTCTTCTATATTATCTTTACCTAATAAATAGGTATTACTCTCATAATAATAGCTATCAAAATCTACACCTATAGCCTTATAGGTTTGATCAAAACCTTTATACACCCAACTGTTCATTGTTTTCCAAAGCCTAACTATATCCTGATCTCCTGCTTCCCATTTGCGAAGCATTTCCTGAGCTTCAATTAGAATCGGCGCTTCTTTTTTTGCTTCTTCTTCGGTTTTTCCTTGAGATATTAGCTCGGTTATCTGACCTTTGTACACCTGATCAAATTTCACATAATAATTCCCTACTAGTTTATCTCCTTTGAGACCTGTAGATTCTGGAGTTTCGTCATTACCAAACTTCTGCCAGGCAAGCATACTCTTACAAATGTGTATTCCTCTATCATTAATGATTTGAGTTTTATACACTTTCTTTCCGCTAGCTTTGATAATCTCGGCTACAGCGTATCCCAACAGTACATTTCTTACATGACCAAGATGCAAGGGCTTATTCGTATTGGGAGAAGAATATTCTACCATTACTGCCTTGTTGTCTTTTGATGGAGTAACAAATCCATACTGTTCATTATCTTTTATTCTGGAAAAAAAATCGAGATAATATGCATCTGAAATCACAAGGTTTAAAAATCCTTTAACCACATTATAACTTTTGATTTCTTTTACATGATCAACAAGATATTGACCTACAGCCTCACCAATTTGCACAGGGTTTCCTTTTACGATGCGCAGCATCGGAAATACAACCACCGTTATATCGCCTTCAAATTCTTTTCGGGTAGCTTGCAATTCTACAGCTTCTAAATTAGCACCATACGATTCTTGTATTGCTGCTTTAACACCTTCTGAAATAGCTTGTTGTAGATTCATTTCTATATATAAAATGTCATTAAAATAAGATCCCGCTATTTAGCGGGATAAGTTCAATCTATACTTCTTTAAACTTCACCTAGGTTAAAGTTTAGTAATAGTTTCACTTAAATTAAGCTGCAAAGATAATAGAAATTACAGCGTGGTACTAATCAGTTTGAGCATCATTTCTTTGTCTTCATACAAAAAAATAGACGCTACTCCAGAGCTCTTAATATAAATGTTAAGTATTTATATGCAAATTTAAAAACCTATACTATTCATCAAAGATAATTTCTTCGTAACTTATACAGAAAAATGCGAATTCTCCTCACAGGAACCAATGGATATATTGGTATGAGACTGTTACCCTTGTTATTAGATTCTGGTCATGAAGTAATCTGTTGTGTAAGAGATAAAAACAGACTCTCTATAGATCAAGAAACTAGAGACAAAGTTTCTATTGTAGAAATAGATTTTTTAAATCCTCCGGATACTTCTAAACTGCCACAAGATATTGACATTGCGTATTATCTTATTCATTCTATGAGTTCTTCTACTAGTGATTTTGACAAAAAAGAAGAAATTTCTGCGCAGAATTTCAATATTTATCTAAAAAACACCAATGTCAAACAAGTCATCTATTTAAGTGGTATTGTAAACGAAAAAAACTTATCTAAACATTTATGGTCTAGAAAAAATGTAGAAGAAACCTTATACAAAGGCGACTATAATCTCACCGTACTTAGGTCTGGAATAATTGTAGGCTCTGGCAGCTCTTCTTTTGAAATTATACGAGATTTATGTGAAAAACTACCCATAATGATCACCCCAAAATGGGTAAATACCAAGACGCAACCCATTGCAATTAGAGATGTTCTTAATTTTATGACTGGTGTATTAGAAAATGAAGTTTGTTATAACGAATCATACGATATAAGTGGTCCGGATGTTATGACATATAGGCAAATGCTAAAACAATATGCTAAAGCACGAGGAATAAAGTTATATATAGCCACACTCCCAATCATGACCCCCAAGTTGTCATCGTACTGGTTGTACTTTGTTACTTCTACGTCGTATAAACTTGCTCTTAATCTAGTCGATAGCATGACTATTCCAGTCATTGCAAATGATAATCGGTTACAAAAACTCTTAAATATTTCAACAATGACTTATGCTAAGGCTTTGGAATTAGCATTTATAAAGATCGAGCAGAACCAAGTAGTATCTAGTTGGAAAGATTCTATGATTAGTGGGCGTTTTGGAAAAAACATCCAAAAATACGTAACGATACCAAAACATGGATGTTTCAAAGATCAGAAAAAAATTCAATTACAAAATTCAAAGAAAGCGCTCGATCGTATTTGGGCAATAGGAGGTGAATCAGGATGGTATTATGGCAACTGGATGTGGAAAATAAGAGGATATATTGATAAACTCATAGGAGGTGTTGGCCTTCGACGAGGAAGAACACATCCCGATAAAATATTTTCTGGTGACGCCTTAGACTTCTGGAGGGTATTGGTAGCTGACAAAAAAAATATGCGATTGTTATTATTCGCAGAAATGCGTGTTCCTGGAGAAGCATGGTTAGAGTTTGATATCGATGAAAATAATGTACTACATCAAACTGCCACCTTCAGACCTAGAGGCATTTGGGGCAGAGTATATTGGTACTTGATGATCCCATTTCACTACTTCATTTTTGGTGGTATGATTCGTAAAATCGCAGCGCAAAATTAACATAAAACAGATTAAATGCTATATTATACGGATAAAACGCGTATTCATAATAATCCTTTTAATTTTTTTTTCATATCTTTAACATAAGCCCAATTTAAGAAACTCTAACAATTTGAGTATTTTTTTGTGAGTAAGAATGTATCAAAACAAAGGATTTTAATCAAAAACCTGATCACAAGAACCTGAAACAAGATTGATCCTACTAACCAAGTTTAGCTTATTATGAAAAAATCAACTAATAGGATGTTTTTTTGCTATAACGTACTTTAATACTATGAGTGAATGAAGAAATTTTTATGTATTGTTTTTCTCCTACTTATCCTTTTTGGCTGTACTTCTAAAACTATAAAGGATAATGAATTGCATGAATTAGTTGTATTCTTATCAGGGGAATTTTCTAATGAAGAACAAACTAAGAATGATCCAGGCTTTGCATTACTACATTTAAATAATAGTAGGATTTGGGAGCATAAACCTGATTATTGGTTGTATTCAGAAGTACATGATGGGAAAAAAATAGATCAGATTTATGGACAACGTATCATAAAATATGAGAGAGTAGATTCTTTCACTTTTAAAAGTACAAATTATCAAATACGCAATGCTAAAGATTATAGAAAAGGCTGGAAAAACAAAAGAATTTTTAATAAACTAACTATGGATAGTTTGGAAATTAGATATGGATGTGAGGTATATTACGAAAAAAATACCTCTACTATATATTCTGGAAAAACCAATAAAAATTTATGTTTCAGTTCTACACCACGTGTTGAATACATTACTACAAATTTTGTCATAAGTAAGGATAAAATATCTATTTGGAATAGGGGCTATGATAATAAAGGAAAACAAGTTTGGGGAAAAATAACAGGCCCTTACAAATATCGAAGAATATTAAATCAATAGTGTTAATCGGTAAAATCGGCTAACGTTTTATTCTCTAAAACTTTGAGCGTATTATCTCTTACTTCAATCATCAAACTATGCACAGCACAGCTGTCTTCATCAGGGCAATCATCACATTTTTCATAAAAATTAAGACTTACGCAGGGCAACATCGCTATTGGGCCTTCTAAAATCCTAATGACCGATGCCATAAAAATATCTTTGGGCTCTTTTATAAGATAATACCCTCCTCCTTTTCCTTTTTTAGACCCAAGAAAACCATTCTTTCTTAAAGTCAGTAATATACTTTCTAAAAATTTTTGAGAAATGTTCTCGTTTTGTGCAATCTCAGAGATTTGAACAGGATGATCACACTTCTTTTTAGCAATATAGGTAAGTGCTTTAATTCCATATTTCGTTTTCTTTGATAGCATATTTAAATTATTTTCAGCTATTGATATTTATTATGTTTAGTAGCTTTACTCCTTAATTGATCATTTCGCAAATTACAATGATTATTTTTCAGGAAGAAAAACTTCTGCCATCATACAACGTGCACTTCCGCCACCCAATGTTTCTATTGTAGTAAGATCACTATGGAGGAGTTCACAATGTCTTTCTATTTTTGCTATTTGATCTTTTGTTAAACTGTTATATGCTGATGATGACATTACAAGATAGCGCTTCTCTTGCGATCCTACAACTTGAAGCACATTACCTGCAAAACTATCGACTTGCTGTTCTGTGATTGTTATCACTTCTTTGCCATCATTCTTCAGGTGGCTAACCAAATTTTTTCGTTCCTTTTTATCATCAATACAATCCAGACAAACAATAACAAATGTTTCTCCTACTCCCATCATAACGTTAGTATGGTATATAGGAAGCCTATCTCCATTAAATGTTTGATATGCAGTAAAGATTACTGGTGTATACTCAAAATCTTCACAAAATTCTATAAGCAACTCTTCATTAGCACGAGGAGAAAGTGCACAATATGCTTTTTTATTCGAACGATCTAAAACCAGACTACCCGTACCTTCTAGAAAAACTTCATCGGCTTCAGCTGCTGTATAGTCTATGATATTTTTTATCTCAAATCCTAATGACTCAATGTAATCAAGAATTTCTGGTCTTCGCTCTCTGCGTCTATTCACTGCAAACATAGGATATAGCCCCACATCACCATTTTCATGAAAAGAAATCCAATTATTAGGAAAAATAGAGTCTGGAGTATCATTTTTGGGATCGTCATCAATAACAAGGACATTAACTCCTACACCTTTCAATATACCCACAAATGCATCAAATTCTTGTTGAGCTTTAGTATTCGCATCGACTATACTTTTATTTTCTTGGTAATAATTATTTACTGCAGTTTGTTCATTCATCCTGAATTTTACAGGACGAATCATCACTATTGTATTTGTTGCTTGTTTCATCTTTTACAAAATTTCCTAGTACGAACTAGCAATTAGAAGTTCTACGTCTACGCAAACTATTCGAATTACTAATAAAACATATAAATATTAATCTCTTATTAAAGGCATTGTAGAACAGCGTAATAATCCCTCTTGCTTGGCTATTTCAGCATATGGCACTTCTTCTACTGTGATATTTAGACTTCTAAGCCATATATTTAATCGAGTAAAATTTTGTTCTGAAATCACTATATCTTCTGCAATAGAAAAAATATTAGAATTCATATGATACATCTCATTTTTATCAATGTGAAATAAATTCTCTTTTCCAAAAAAATCAACCAGATACTCATAATCCAATGGATTTCTAAACCCTTCTTTATGAATAATTGCCTTATCTTTCCCTACAGGTTGAAAACAACAATCTAAATGTAAAGCATTGTCCTTGGGGTCTTTCATAGACTTATTAAGGTCAAACTCTTTTACTGTTTTGTTAGGAAAAAGTGATTTAATATAGGCTACACCTTTCATATTGGTACGTGCTACAATACAATCTGAATATTCTTCTCCTTTATAAGTACCAATAAAGATATGATCATTATGAATCATGATATCTCCTCCTTCAAAATGAATATCCTCTGATGGTGCTTTGTACACTTTTTCGGGATGTATCTGATCAATTACATGTTGTATCGCTTTTATTTCTTTTTCTCGATCGGGAAGTATATTTGATTTTATAAATTTATCTTCGATAACCAAAGCTATATCTCTGGAAAAAATCTGGTTATATCCTTTTATTATTTCTGGTCTGTACACTTTTACATCATATTTCTCAAAAACTTTGGCTACAGCATTCATCTCGGTTACCATATCTTTTTCCTTAGGATACGTGCCAGCCTTTATGTGTTCTATAGACTTAGGGTCATAAGCATTTTCCAGTTCTGGAATTGGTCCATTATCTGTTGCTGTACCTAAAACTACGGCTCTAAGTCTGGATGTTTCATTTTGTATATTTAATTTCAAGAATTTAGCTTTTAAGTGTAAACAATATCGTTAACATGAGTAGTTACGCAAATATATAAAGACACTATTTTACTGAAACTATTTTATTCAAAAAAAATCACGGTTTATTTTCAAATTTTAAAAGCCAAAGTTTCTATATTACCATGTACATAGATTAAATAGGCGTAATAAAAAAGGCGTTGAAAATGTCAACGCCTAAGTTATATAGTTACGATTATTCTAGCGATCAGAGATCGACTTGAAGGCTCTTTCGTTTTCACCAATATAAATCTGTCTTGGTCGCCCTATAGGTTCTTTACGAAGACGCATTTCTCTCCATTGAGCAATCCAACCTGGCAATCTTCCTAATGCAAACATAACTGTAAACATCTCTGTAGGAATACCTAAAGCTCTATAAATAATCCCTGAGTAAAAATCTACATTAGGGTATAATTTTCGTTTTACAAAGTATTCATCTTTCAATGCTACTTCTGCCAAACCTTTTGCTATGTCGAGAACTGGATCTTCTATCCCTAGATCTGCGAGTACTTCTTCTGCTGATTTTTTGATAATTTTGGCTCTTGGGTCAAAATTCTTATATACTCTATGACCAAATCCCATTAATCGAAACGGGTCATCTTTGTCTTTTGCTTTGGCTATATACTTATCTGTATCCCCACCATCTTCTTTGATAGCTTCTAGCATTTCAATAACTGCTTGATTTGCTCCACCATGTAATGGCCCCCATAATGCAGATATTCCTGCTGATAGAGAAGCAAATAGTCCTGCATGAGAAGAGCCTACGATCCTTACGGTAGACGTAGAACAGTTTTGTTCATGATCTGCATGAAGAATCAATAATTTATCTAGTGCATTATTTACTATCTTATTTGCCTCATATGCTTGATTAGGTTTTGCAAACATCATTTTGTGCAAATTCTCTACATACCCTAATGAATTATCTCCATAGTCTAAAGGAAGGCTTTTTCTCTTTCTCATTGTCCATGCCGCAAGTACTGGAAATTTTGCCAATATTTTTACGATTGCTCCATACATTTCTTCTTCAGAATCTACATCAACAGAACCAGGATTAAAAGCAATTAACGCACTTGTTAACGAAGACAATACTCCCATAGGATGTGCACTTTTAGGAAAACCATCCAAGATTTTCTTCATATCCTCATCTACCTGTGATTCCTCTTTAATGTCTTTATCAAATTTATCTAGCTGTTCTGCATTTGGTAATTCTCCAAAAATCAACAAGTAACAAACTTCTAAAAAATCTGCTTTCTCAGCTAGTTCTTCTATGGAATACCCACGGTATCTTAAAATTGCTTTCTCCCCATCTAGAAAAGTAATTGCACTCTCACAACTTCCAGTATTTTTATATCCTGGATCTAAGGTTGTAACCCCTCCGGTTACTCCTCTAAGCGTTTTGATATCAATTCCTAATTCGTTCTCTGTTCCTTTTATAATTGGAAACTCATATTTTTGACCGTCGATTTCTAACGTAGCTATTTTTGACATATGATTATTTAGAATTTACTGTTATTGTAAGCGTCGCTAAATTACGAAATATAGTGTTAATATATTATTAATCATCTTATGATTTTTAAGCTTATGAGGCTTTTTCAAAATTATCTTTTAAAAAGAAAGAGGGTGTCTAAAACGACACCCTCTTTTCACCTTATATGTATTGCTTTTATTTAATTTTAAAAGCTTTTTCTTTTGGATAATATGCTACACTTCCTAGCTCTTCTTCTATTCGTAATAATTGGTTATATTTTGCCATTCTATCACTACGAGAAGCAGAACCTGTCTTAATTTGTCCTGTATTAAGAGCTACAGCAAGATCTGCAATGGTATTATCTTCTGTTTCTCCAGATCGGTGAGACATTACAGAAGTATATCCTGCATTGTGTGCCATATTTACAGCTGCTATTGTTTCGGTTAGTGTTCCGATTTGGTTTACTTTAATCAGAATTGAGTTGGCAATTCCGTTTTCAATTCCTCTTGATAAGCGTTCTACATTAGTTACAAACAAATCATCTCCTACTAGCTGCACTTTATCTCCAATTTTATCGGTTAGATATTTCCATCCATCCCAGTCATTCTCATCCATGCCATCTTCTATAGAAATTATTGGATATTTTGAGGCTAGTTCTGCAAGATAATCTGCTTGTTGCTCACTAGTCCGCACTACTCCTGTATCGCCTTCAAACTTTGTATAGTCATATTTACCATCTACATAAAACTCTGCCGCAGCACAATCCAAAGCAACCATAATTTCATCACCAAATTTGTATCCAGCCTTTTCTACAGCAAGTTTTATACTGTCTAATGCATCTTCAGTTCCATCTAGAGTTGGAGCAAAACCTCCTTCATCACCTACAGCAGTACTTAATCCACGATCATGCAATACTTTTTTCAGGTGATGAAAAATCTCTGTTCCCATCTGCATTGCATGGGTAAAATTTTCTGCCTTTACTGGCATTACCATAAACTCTTGAAATGCAATTGGTGCGTCACTATGAGACCCACCATTTATAATATTCATCATAGGTACAGGAAGCGTATTAGCACTAACTCCACCTACATATCTATACAATGGCATATTAAGTTCATTTGCGGCAGCTTTTGCAGCAGCCAGAGAAACTCCTAATATAGCATTGGCTCCAAGTTTAGACTTATTGGATGTACCATCTAATTTGATCATCGTTTGATCCAATAGGTTTTGATCAAATATAGAATACCCTAATAACTCTTCGGCTATTATAGTATTAACATTTTCAACAGCTTTAAGAACACCTTTTCCCATATAGGTTTTACCGCCATCTCTTAGCTCTACGGCTTCATGTTCTCCAGTTGAAGCTCCTGAAGGAACAGCTGCTCTACCTAAAATACCATTTTCTGTGATCACGTCGACTTCAACAGTTGGGTTACCACGTGAATCTAAAATTTGTCTGGCGTGAATATTAATAATTATACTCATGTTTGTTTTGATTTTTGTTGGATAATTTTAATTCTCTGCAATATACAAAACCAGTTCCCTCTAACATCGTCGAAAAAACCCTAATTTACTACGAAAACCTCAATACAACTTGTAAGTTATTAACTATAACGTTATAGGCTTGAATCTTACAAAAACCTTGAGATTCTATGAGAAAAACGAGGTTTTATGCTGTAGTTTTTGCGTTTTTGATATTCTCTATAAACTGATCAAACAGATATGTTGAATCATTTGGTCCTGGGCTAGCTTCAGGATGATATTGCACAGAGAAACAGTTTTTATTTTTCATCTTAATTCCAGCCACAGTATGATCGTTGAGGTGTACATGAGTAATCTCAATATCGGCATGCTTTTCGGTTTCTTCTCTATGAATAGCAAACCCATGATTTTGCGAAGTAATTTCGCCCTTGCCAGTAATTATATTTTTAACAGGGTGATTTATTCCTCTATGCCCATGATGCATCTTGTAGGTACTCACTCCATTAGCCAATGCAATAACTTGATGCCCCAGACATATTCCAAATAACGGTAAGTTTTTATCAATGATTTCTTTTGCTGTGTCGATAGCCTCTGTTAAAGGTTCTGGATCACCAGGTCCATTAGACAAGAAATATCCATCAGGACCCCATTCACTCATCTCTTCAAATGTGGTATTATATGGAAATACTTTTATGTATGCATCTCTTTTTGCGAGGTTGCGCAGTATGTTTTTCTTTATTCCTATATCAAGTGCCGAAATCTTGTAAGTAGCATTAGAATCACCAAAAAAGTATGGTTTTGTTGTAGACACCTTAGAAGCTAATTCTAGCCCATTCATATCAGGAACATTAGCTAACTGCTGTTTTAGCTTATCTATATCGTCAAGTTCTGTAGAAATCACAGCATTCATAGCACCATTGTCTCTAATATAACTAACTAAAGCACGTGTATCTACATCTGATATTGCCAATAGGTTATATTTTTCTAGAAACTCTTGAAGAGAGCTATGCGCTAGATTCCTGGAGTACTCGTAACTAAAGTTTTTTACAATAAGACCTGCAATTTTAATAGAATCTGATTCTACTTCTTCTTCATTAGCACCATAATTACCAATATGAGCGTTGGTGGTTACCATGAGTTGTCCATAATACGAGGGATCTGTGAAAATTTCTTGATACCCTGTCATACCTGTATTAAAACAAACTTCACCAAAGGCACTACCCGTTTTTCCGACAGCTTTACCGTGAAAGATTGTGCCGTCTGCTAATAAAAGAATCGCTTTTTTTCGAGATTGATATTTCATCTGTTTTTATAATATAGTTTTCAATGATAAGATAAAATTTACGCAGTAACTGGCTGATACATGCTCAAATTGCAAGAACTACTTCATTTCATCTTTAAATTTTGATATATCTAATGCTCCTTTTAGGTGGAGGAAAACCTTTTCAAAATTATTCAAAAAAAAAGGATAAACGTTAAACGCTTATCCTTTTATTATTATGTGCTTCCACATTTTTCATTTATTCTTCTTCAGAATTAGTAGTGTCTGTTGCTGGGGCTACAGGGGCAGTTTCAGCTTTCTTTCCTTTCCCGCCTCGTCTTCTTGCTTTCTTCTTAGCTGGTTTACCAGCATTGTACAACTCATTGTAATCTACTAATTCAATCATTGCCATATCTGCGTTATCCCCTAAACGATTTCCAAGTTTTATAATTCTTGTATATCCACCAGGGCGATCACCAACTTTAGTTGCAACATCTCTAAATAATTCAGTAACCGCATATTTATTACGCAATCTACTAAATACGATACGACGATTGTGTGTTGTATCTTCTTTTGACTTGGTTACCAATGGCTCTACAAACTGCTTAAGTGCTTTAGCCTTAGCAACTGTAGTGTTGATTCTTTTGTGTTCAATTAGGGAACAAGCCATATTTGCAAGCATAGCTTTACGATGTGCTGTTTTTCTTCCTAAGTGATTTACTTTTTTTCCGTGTCTCATGACATTTACTTTTAATCATCATCTTGCTCAATCCGCCTCATGCAGAGCGCAAATTATGATGGATTAGTCTTTATCTAATTTATATTTAGAAAGATCCATACCGAAATTAAGACCTTTAACATTTACTAGCTCTTCGAGCTCTGTTAAAGATTTCTTTCCAAAGTTACGGAACTTCATTAAGTCATTCTTGTTGTAAGATACCAAATCTCCTAATGTATCAACTTCTGCAGCTTTCAAACAGTTAAGCGCACGTACAGAAAGGTCCATATCGATCAACTTCGTTTTTAACAACTGTCTCATGTGAAGTGATTCTTCATCATAAGTTTCTGTTTGTGCAATCTCATCAGCTTCTAAAGTAATACGCTCATCAGAGAAAAGCATAAAGTGATGAATTAAAATTTTGGCTGCTTCTGTTAATGCATCTTTTGGATGAATGGAACCATCTGTTACAATTTCGAAAACTAATTTTTCGTAATCGGTTTTTTGCTCTACACGATAATTTTCGATGCTGTATTTAACATTTTTGATCGGCGTGTATATAGAATCTGTAAATATAGTTCCAATAGGAGCGTTAGCTTTCTTATTTTCTTCAGCAGGAACATAACCTCTACCCTTTTCGATAGTAATTTCTAGGTTAAGTGCTACTTTTTTATCCATATTACAGATTACCAAATCAGGATTTAGTACTTGAAATCCAGAAATAAATTTCTGAAAATCCCCAGCAGTTAGCTGTTCTTGACCCGAAATAGAAATCGTAACAGATTCATTATCTATATCCTCAATTTGACGTTTGAAACGTACTTGCTTAAGATTTAGAATAATTTCTGTAACATCTTCTACCACTCCAGATATAGTAGAAAATTCGTGATCTACACCTTCTATTCTAAGAGAAGTTATAGCGAATCCCTCTAAAGAAGATAGCAAAACTCTTCGCAAAGCGTTACCAACTGTCAATCCATATCCCGGTTCTAATGGTCTAAATTCAAATTTACCATCAAACTCAGTCGAGTCGATCATGATAACTTTATCGGGCTTCTGAAAATTTAATATTGCCATGTTGTTGTTTCTTCTTTAGCGTTATTACTTAGAGTATAATTCGACAATGAATTGTTCATTTATGTTTTCCGGAATCTGAATTCTAGCTGGAACAGATACAAAAGTACCTTGTTTTGTGTCATTATTAAATGTGATCCATTCGTACACTTTGCTATTGTTGGCAAGTGAGTTTTGAATTACTTCTAATGATTTTGATTTTTCTCTTACACTTACAACATCACCAGCTTTCAATTGATAAGATGGAATGTTAACCTGTTGTCCATTAACAGTAATATGTCTGTGAGAAACCAATTGTCTGGCACCTCTTCGAGAATTAGCTAATCCCATTCTGAATACTACATTATCCAGACGAGATTCACAAAGCTGTAATAAAACCTCACCGGTAATACCTTGAGCACGTGTTGCTTTTTCGAACATATTACGGAACTGTCGTTCTAGAACTCCGTATGTATATTTAGCTTTTTGCTTTTCCATTAACTGGATAGCATATTCACTTTTTTTACCTCTTCTTCTGTTGTTACCATGTTGCCCAGGAGGGTAATTTCTTCTTTCGAATGACTTGTCGTCTCCGAATATCGCTTCACCAAATTTTCGAGCGATTTTAGTTTTTGGACCAGTATATCTTGCCATTATTAATAATTTAGTTATAGAGGTGATTATGAATTAAGGTCTCTGTCCTTCGATAATCAGCATTCCTCATTTCGATTTACTTATTTAATTATATAAAAATCCCGAATCAATACGTTGACTAAACTTGGTATAAAATTACGGGATAACTATTTATACTCTTCGTCTTTTAGGAGGACGACAACCGTTGTGAGGCATTGGAGTTACATCAATTATTTCTGAAACTTCTATACCTGAGTTATGAAGCGAACGAATAGCTGATTCTCTACCATTACCCGGTCCTTTTACATATACTTTCACTTTCTTAAGTCCTGCCTCAATAGCTACTTTAGAAGCATCTTCTGCAGCTAATTGTGCAGCATACGGAGTATTCTTTTTAGAACCTCTGAATCCCATTTTACCAGCAGAAGACCATGAGATTACGTCTCCTTTTTTGTTCGTTAACGAAATAATTATGTTATTAAAAGAAGCAGTAACATGAGCTTCTCCTACAGACTCAACAATTACTTTACGTTTTTTTGAAGTTGACTTTGCCATATTTTTCTAGTATTTAGTAATTAGTAATTAGTAATTAGAATTTTATCCTATATGTGTTTAGACTGTCGATAATTCATCTAATATCTAAATACTAAGTACTACGATCTATTTTAATTATTTGGTTGCTTTTTTCTTGTTAGCAACTGTTTTTCTTCTTCCTTTACGTGTTCTAGAGTTGTTCTTAGTACGTTGTCCTCTAAGTGGTAATCCGGCTCTATGTCGTATTCCTCTGTAACATCCTATATCCATAAGACGTTTGATACTCAACTGAACTTCAGAACGTAATTCTCCTTCGATAGTAAATGTTCCTACTGCTTCACGAATACGACCTATTTGATCATCATCCCAGTCAGAAACTTTTATACTCTCATCTACTTTGGCAGCTCCTAATATTTCTTTAGCTCTACTTCTACCAATTCCGAAGATATAGGTTAATGCTATAACTCCTCGCTTTTGTTTAGGTATATCTACCCCTGCAATTCTTGCCATAATTACCCTTGTCTTTGTTTAAATCTAGGATTCTTTTTATTAATCACGTAAAGTCGGCCTTTTCTACGCACAATCTTGCACTCGGCACTTCTCTTTTTTATTGATGCTCTAACTTTCATCTGTTGTTTCTTAAAGTTTTTCAATTGTGAGTTATTCTCTTTACAATTGAAATAATTTATTTTTGACAAACTAACACATCATATAGATTGCGTTGGTATCATCATCTCTTTATTTGATTTTCTGAAAATATTATATTCCAGAAGATATTTAATGAGAATTTTCAGCCTGCAAAATTACTGAAAAAATCTTAATTACCTAATATTCTTTTAATATTAGTATCTATATGTTATACGAGCCTTTGATAAATCATATGGACTCATTTCTAACTTTACCTTATCGCCTGGTAATAATTTTATATAATGCATACGCATCTTACCAGAGATATGAGCTGTCACTACATGACCATTCTCAAGCTCTACACGAAACATTGCATTTGACAATGCTTCTATAATACTCCCATCCTGTTCTATTGCTGGTTGCTTTGCCATTATGCTACTGCTTTACGATTTTTACCCGTTTTCATTAATCCATCATAATGTCTGTTGAGCAAGTAAGAATTAACTTGTTGCATTGTATCGATAGCAACGCCCACCATTATCAAAAGCGATGTTCCTCCAAAAAATAATGCCCATCCTTGTTGCACGTTTAATAACTTAACAGCAATAGCAGGAAAAATAGCAATTAAAGCTAGAAAAATAGATCCTGGCAATGTTATTTGAGACATAATTTTATCTAAAAATTCTGCAGTTTCACTCCCTGGTCGAATCCCTGGAATAAAACCTCCACTACGCTTCAAATCATCAGCCATTTTATTGGTTGGCACAGTAATCGCAGTATAGAAATATGTAAATATTATAATTAATAATGCAAAAACTAAGTTGTACCAAAAACCGAATATATCACTGAAAGCTGCTGTTACACCTTGAGCTGCCTCGGAATCTGATATCTGAGCTGCTACAAAGCCAGGTACAAACATTATCGCTTGAGCAAAGATAATTGGCATTACTCCTGAAGCATTGAGTTTCAAAGGAATGTACTGTCGAGATCCAAAAACATTTTTCTCATATCCTCCGCCGGTAGTTCTTCTGGCATATTGTACAGGAATTTGGCGAACCGCCATAACCAACAACACCGAGGCTAAAATGATTACAAACCATATTACTAATTCGATTAGCACCATAATCATCCCACCACTTTCTCCTGTCGTTCTAGACACAAAGTTCTGAACAAACGATTGTGGTAAAGTAGCAATAATACCAACCATAATTAATAAGGAAATACCATTTCCGATACCTTTATCAGTAATTTTCTCACCCAACCACATTGCAAAAATACAACCTGTGGATATTATAATTACAGAAGACACAACAAAAAGCGTTTGATTTTGAATCACAAAAGCTTCAGGAGGAAGCGTTCCAAACAAGTTATAAATATATCCCGGCCCTTGAACTAAGGTAATAGCAATAGTTAACCAACGTGTTATTTGATTAATTTTCTTTCTACCACTTTCTCCTTCTTTTTGCAATTTTTGAAGGTACGGAATCGCGATCCCCATTAACTGAACTACAATAGAAGCAGATATGTAAGGCATTATTCCTAAAGCAAATACAGAAGCATTAGCAAATGCTCCTCCGGTAAATGCATTAAGCAGCCCCAAAATACCGTCTTGTGTTTGAGTTCCTAGTTGTGCTAGTTGCGCTGCATCTACACCAGGAAGAACAACTTGTGCTCCAAAACGATATACTAAAAGCAACCCTAGAGTGACTAAGATTCTATTTCTTAGTTCTTCGATTTTCCAAATGTTTTTTATTGTATCGATAAATTTCATGAATTGTCTATTATAAGGTTACTGCTTCACCACCCGCAGCTTCTATAGCTGCTTTTGCTGTGGCCGTAAATTTGTGAGCTGAGACTTTCAACTTCGCTTTTAATTCACCTCTTCCCAGTATCTTAATCAAATCATTTTTCCCAGCTAGGCCTGTAGCTAAAATCACATCTAGATCGACAGTATCTTTAATTTTTCCATCATCTACTAATTTCTGTAGCGTGTCTAAATTAATACCTTGATACTCTTTTCTATTAATGTTTCTAAAACCAAACTTTGGCACACGTCTTTGAAGTGGCATTTGCCCACCTTCAAAACCGATCTTTTTAGAATATCCAGAGCGTGATTTTGCTCCTTTATGACCACGAGTAGCAGTTCCGCCTTTTCCAGAACCTTGTCCACGACCTACTCGCTTACTGTTATTTTTTACCGAACCTGCAGCAGGTTTTAAATTACTTAAATCCATGTGCTTATATTATTTTGTTTCAACAGAAACTAAATGTTTAACTTTATTTACCATCCCAAGGATATTTGGAGAATCATCATGCTCCACAACCTGGCCGATTTTCTTAAGACCAAGAGCCTCTAAGGTTCTTTTTTGTCTTTGAGTGCGATTAATTGCACTTTTTACTTTAGTAATTTTGATCTTTGCCATCGTTCCTGATTTATCCTTTAAACACTTTCTCAAGTGAAACTCCACGTTGTTTTGCTACTTGCTGTGCGCTTCGCATTTGCAATAAAGCATCAAACGTTGCTTTCACTACATTATGAGGGTTAGACGATCCTTGATTCTTAGAAAGTACATCATGTACACCAACAGATTCTAATACTGCACGTATAGCTCCACCAGCGATTACCCCAGTACCTGTAGCAGCAGGAAGTAATAATACCCTTGCACCACCGTACTTACCTTTTTGTTCATGTGGTAAAGTACCTTTATGTAGTGGAATACGAACCAAATTCTTTTTTGCATCTTCTACTGCCTTAGAAATAGCTTCTGCTACTTCCTTTGATTTACCCAAACCGTGCCCTACAACACCATTTTCATCACCTACAACTACGATTGCAGAGAAACCAAATGCTCTACCACCTTTAGTTACCTTAGTAACACGTTGCACACCAACTAAACGATCTTTAAGTTCTAGTCCACTTGGTTTTACTAATTCTGCGTTTTTATATTTTTGATACATAATTTCTTAGAATTTAAGTCCTGCTTCTCTAGCACCGTCTGCTAATGATTTTATTCTTCCGTGATATAAATACCCTCCTCTATCAAAGGATACTGTTTCAATACCAGCTTTCTTAAGTTTTTCAGCTAATGCTTTACCAACCAAATTAGCTTTTTCTATCTTATTACCTGAAGCTGTTGCTATGTCTTTATCCCTTGAAGAAGCAGCACTGATAGTTTTGCCAGTTACATCATCTATAACTTGTGCATAGATTTCTTTATTACTTCTAAAAACAGATAGTCTAGGACGTTGTTCTGTTCCGCTTACATGTCCGCGGATACGTTTTCTTATCTTTAATCTTCTTAAATCTTTTGAGAATGCCATACCTTCGATATTATGCAGATTTACCTGCTTTTCTTCTTAATTGTTCTCCTACGAATTTAATTCCCTTCCCTTTGTAAGGTTCTGGTTTACGGAAGCCTCTGATCTTAGCTGCTATCTGTCCTACCAATTGCTTATCATGAGAAGTTAATTTTACGATAGGGTTTTTACCTTTTTCAGATATAGTTTCAACTTTAACTTCTGGAGCTACATTTAAAACTATGTTGTGAGAGAACCCCAAAGCCAGATCTAATTTTTGACCTTGATTAGAAGCTCTGTAACCAACTCCTACTAACTCTAACTCTTTGGTAAACCCATCAGATACACCGATAACCATATTATTAATTAAAGCTCGGTATAAGCCGTGCTTTGCTTTATGATCTTTGGCTTCGCTTGGTCTTTCTAGAACTACCTGGCCTTCTTCAACTTTCACATCGATGCTATCGATTTCTTGAGAAAGCTCTCCTAATTTTCCTTTAACAGTAACAACATTACCTGTCACTTCAACAGTGACACCAGACGGAATAGTTACTGGATTTTTTCCTATTCTTGACATTTCTTTTGTCTTTTATACTGTTAATATACGTAACAAAGTACTTCTCCACCTACATTTTCGTGTCTAGCCTGCTTACCAGTCATTACACCATGAGAAGTAGAAACTATCGCTACACCTAATCCGTTAAGAATTCTTGGAATTTCTGAAGACCCTGCATACTTACGCAAACCAGGCTTACTGATTCTTTGTAATTCTTTTATTACAGGCTCTTTAGTCATTTTATCGTATTTAAGCGCTATCTTAATAGTACCTTGTACAGTATTATCTTCAAATTTATAACTTAAAATATACCCTTGGTCGAATAATATTTTAGTGATCTCTTTTTTAACCTTTGATGCAGGAATTTCAACTACTCTATGCTGAGCACTATTCGCATTACGAATTCTTGTTAAATAATCTGCTATAGGATCTGTATTCATTATATATAATTTACGGTATTGGTTTTCAATCGGATTTGATTAAACCTTACACCAATTAATTTACTTTGTATGTTACCAACTAGCCTTAGTTACTCCAGGGATTAGGCCTTGATTAGCCATTTCTCTGAATGTAACACGAGAAATCCCAAATTGACGCATATATCCTTTTGGTCTTCCTGTTAGTTTACAACGATTGTGCTGGCGAACAGGCGAAGCATTTTTCGGTAACTTCTGAAGTGCTTCATAATCTCCAGCTTCTTTCAAAGCTTTGCGTTTTTCGGCATATTTAGCTACAGTTTTAGCTCTCTTCACCTCACGGGCTTTCATTGATTCTTTAGCCATAATTAATTCTTTTTAAAAGGTAACCCTAATTCGGTTAACAATGATTTTGCTTCTTTATCGGTCTTAGCAGAAGTTTCGAACGTAATATTCATTCCTGAAATCTTATTTACCTTATCGATATCAATTTCTGGAAAGATTATTTGTTCTAAAATTCCTAAGGAATAATTACCTCTACCATCAAAACCTGTAGCTTTGATTCCGTTAAAATCTCTTACACGTGGTAAAGCTGAAGTTATTAAACGATCTAAAAATTCATACATTCTCTCTCCTCTTAACGTAACTTTTGCACCAATAGGCATTCCTTTACGTAATTTGAAAGAAGCAACATCTTTTTTAGAAATAGTTGATATCGCTTTTTGACCAGTGATTGTTGTTAATTCGTCTACTGCATAGTCGATTAACTTTTTATCAGCTACCGCTGCACCCTCACCTCTACTCAAAACAATTTTTTTGAGCTTTGGTACTTGCATCACATTATCATAGCTAAATTCTTCTGTAAGAGCAGACATTACTCTATCTTTATACTCTTGTTTTAATCTTGGGATATAAGCCATAACTATATTACTTCATTAGATTTTTTAGAAAATCTCACTTTCTTATCTCCTTCTACTCTATACCCAACTCTTGTAGTTTCTCCTTTAGTGGTTAACAATGATAAGTTTGATATATGAATAGATGCTTCTTGTTTTACAATTCCACCTTGTGGATTAGTAGCACTAGGCTTCTGGTGTTTAGACACAAGGTTAACACCTTCTACAATCACCTTGTTTTTATCTTTAAATACTTTTTGAACTACACCTTCTTGACCTTTATTGTCTCCAGCGATAACTCGTACTGTATCTCCTGATTTAATTTTTAGCTTTGTCATCTTTTCAAATGTTTTAAAGCACTTCTGGCGCTAGTGAAACAATCTTCATGAATTGCTTGTCACGAAGTTCTCTTGCAACAGGACCAAAAACGCGAGTTCCTCTCATTTCTCCGGCAGGGTTTAACAAAACACATGCGTTATCATCGAAACGAATATAAGAACCATCTGGTCTGCGCACTTCTTTTTTGGTACGAACTACAACTGCAGTTGAAACAGCTCCTTTTTTGATACTTCCATTAGGAGTTGCCTCTTTCACACTGACAACGATTTTGTCTCCTACAGAAGCGTATCTTCTTCCTGTACCTCCTAAAACACGGATAACTAAAACTTCTTTACCACCAGTGTTGTCGGCTACTTTTAATCTAGACTCTTGTTGTACCATAATTACTTCGCTCTTTCAATTACTTCTACTAATCTCCAGCATTTGGATTTACTCATAGGTCTTGTTTCCATGATCTTAACTGTATCACCAATATTGCAGTCGTTCTTTTCATCGTGTGCAACGTATTTTTTCGTTTTTAACACGAACTTTCCGTACATGGGATGTTTTACTTTTTTAACTTCAGCAACCACAATTGATTTCTGCATTTTGTTACTAGTAACAACACCTATACGTTCTTTTCTTAAATTTCTTTTTTCCATCTTTCAGCAGAATTAACCGTTTAATTCTCTTTTTGTTAGCTCTGTAGCAATTCTTGCAATAGATCTTCTTACTTTACGTAATTGTAAAGGATTTTCTAATGGAGACATAGCGTGAGCCATTCTTAAATCTGAATATTCTTTTTGAGTTTTACCAAGCTCTTCTTGTAATTCAGCTGTAGACGATTCTTTTACTTGCGATTGTTTCATAGTCTCTTTCGAATTTAACCTTGATAGGTTCTTGATACAATAAACTTAGTTTTAACAGGAAGTTTTTGTGCTGCCAAACGTAAGGCTTCTTTAGCTACGTCATAAGGGACACCACTAATTTCGAATAATATTCTTCCTGGCTTTACTACTGCTGCCCAATACTCTACAGCACCTTTTCCTTTACCCATACGTACTTCAAGAGGTTTCTTTGTAATAGGCTTGTCTGGGAAAATCTTAATCCACAGAGACCCTTCTCTTTTCATATAACGAGTAGCAGAAATACGAGCTGCTTCTATTTGTCTGGCAGTAACAAAACTTGAATCTAATGATTTGATTCCGAAAGTACCATTAGAAAGTGTATGTCCTCTTTGAGAAAGACCTTTCATACGTCCTTTTTGTTGCTTACGGAATTTTGTTCTTTTAGGCTGTAACATTGTTAATTTACTTTAAAAAATTACTTTCTACGACGTGATTTGTTATTTCCACCACTTCGTCCACCTCTGTCACCTTTTCCTTGTTTCTTGGATAAACCAACTAAAGGAGAAAGTTCTCTTTTACCGTACACTTCACCTTTCATGATCCATACTTTTACACCCAATCTACCATAAGTAGTATGAGCTTCAACTAAAGCATAATCAATGTCAGCTCTAAATGTAGATAAAGGAATACGACCATCTTTATAAGATTCTGAACGTGCCATTTCTGCTCCATTCAAACGTCCTGAAATCTGAATTTTGATACCTTCAGCATTCATTCTCATTGCAGCCGCAATAGCCATTTTAATAGCACGACGGTATGAAATACGACTTTCAATTTGTCTAGCTACACTTGAACCTACCAAGAATGCATCAAGTTCTGGTCTTTTAATTTCAAAGATATTGATCTGAACTTCCTTTTCGGTAATTTTCTTAAGCTCTTCTTTCAACTTGTCTACCTCTTGACCACCTTTTCCAATAATAATACCAGGTCTGGCGGTAGTGATAGTAACGGTTACAAGTTTAAGCGTACGCTCAATAATTACTCTAGATACACTAGCTTTAGATAAACGTGCATGCACATACTTTCTAATCTTATCGTCTTCGGCAAGTTTATCACCGTAGTCATTACCTCCATACCAGTTGGATTCCCAACCTCTAATGATACCAAGGCGATTTCCGATTGGATTTGTCTTCTGTCCCATAGTTTATTTTAACTTTGTGTATTATTGTTTGCTGCAACCACGATTGTAACGTGATTAGAGCGTTTTCTTATTCTGTGTGCGCGACCTTGTGGAGCAGGACGAAGTCTTTTTAACATACTTCCTCCATCTACACGAATCTCTTTTACAAAAAGATCTGCGTCCTCAATACTAGCGTCTTCATTTTTCGCTTGCCAGTTCGCTATTGCCGATAGCAATAACTTATCTAGGCGACGTGATGCTTCTTTAGGATTAAATCTAAGAATCTGAAGCGCCTTTTCAACTTTTACACCACGAATTAAATCCGCAACTAAACGCATTTTACGAGGTGACGTAGGGCAGTTATTAAGCTTAGCGAAAGCAATTTGCTTTTTCTCTTCCTTAATTCTTTCTGCCATTTCTCTTTTACGAACTCCCATGACTTAAATTATTTTTTACCTTTATTTTTAGCACCAGCGTGACCTCTAAAGGAACGTGTTGGCGAAAATTCTCCTAATTTATGACCCACCATATTCTCAGTAACATATACCGGAACAAATTGGCGACCATTATGAACTGCAATTGTTTGCCCTACAAAGTCAGGAGTAATCATAGATGCTCTAGACCAAGTCTTAATAACAGACTTTTTGTTAGCTTCTACATTTGCAGCTACTTTTTTCTCTAACTTATAGTGAACGTAAGGTCCTTTTTTTAATGAACGTGCCATATCTTAATTATTTCTTTCTACGTTCTACAATATATTTATTACTCGCTTTCGTCTTAGAACGGGTTCTGTATCCTTTAGCAGGAAGCCCTTTTCTAGAACGTGGGTGACCTCCAGAAGAACGTCCTTCACCACCACCCATTGGGTGATCTACAGGGTTCATTGCTACTGGTCTTGTACGTGGACGACGACCAAGCCATCTCGTTCTACCCGCTTTACCTCCAACGATCAATTGGTGATCGCTATTGGATATAGCTCCGATAGTTGCCATACAATTCACTAGTATCATTCTTACTTCACCAGAGGGCAGTTTTACTGTGGCAAACTTACCATCTCTGGCCATAAGCTGAGCAAATGAGCCTGCACTACGTGCCATAACAGCACCTTGTCCTGGACGTAATTCTATACAAGAAATGATTGTACCTAAAGGAATATCACTAAGTGGCATTGCATTACCTATTTCTGGAGCTACATCACTACCAGAAACGATATTTTGACCAACTTGTAGACCATTTTGAGCGATAACATAACGCTTTTCGCCATCTTGATAGTTAACTAACGCTATAAAAGCAGTTCTGTTTGGATCATATTCTATAGTAGCAACGGTAGCAGGAATTCCCTGCTTATCGCGTTTAAAGTCTATAATACGATACCTCTTCTTGTGACCACCACCTTTGTAGCGCATGGTCATTTTCCCTTGACTGTTTCTACCACCAGATCTTTTCTTCGGAGCTAATAAACTTTTCTCCGGCTTATCAGTAGTAATGGCGTCAAACCCATTAACTACTCTAAAACGCTGACCTGGGGTAATTGGTTTTAATTTTCTTACTGACATTTTTTAGTCTTAAAGATTACTGTATAAATCAATTACTTCACCATCCGCCACCTGTACAATTGCTTTTTTATAAGCACTTGTTTTACCAGAAACCATACCCGTTTTTGTATATCGGGTTTTACGATCTGGGCGGACATTCATTGTACGAACTTTAGTAACAGATACGCCATAAGCAGCTTCAACTGCTTTTTTGATCTCTACCTTATTCGCTCTTTTATCTACTACAAAACCATAGCGATTAAACAATTCACTATCCGCAGTAGCCTTTTCTGTAATAATAGGTTTTATTAAGATACTCATGGCTTCTATTTACTTAAATTCGTTTCAATTCCTTTCAAAGAACCTTCCAAAAGAATAACATTATTAGCATTAAGTATTTTGTAAGTACTTAATTCTGAAGAAGTTATGACTTCTGAACTTTTCAAATTGCGTGACGACAAATATACATTTTTATTTGACTCAGCCAACACAAACAAAGATTTTTTGTTTTCAAGTCCTAAAGACTTTAAAACAGCAGTAAAATTCTTAGTCTTTATAGTGTCAAAATTGAAGTCTTCAACAACAGTTATTGCCTTATCACTTGCTTTGATACTTAGCGCAGATTTACGTGCTAATCTCTTTAAGTTCTTATTCAATTTGAAAGAATAGTTACGTGGTCTTGGACCAAATACTCTACCCCCTCCTTTAAAAATAGGAGACTTGATACTACCTGCTCTGGCTGTACCTGTTCCTTTTTGTTTCTTTATCTTTCTGGTACTACCAGTAATATCTGCACGCTCCTTAGCTTTGTGAGTTCCTTGACGTTGATTAGCCAAGTATTGTTTCACATCTAAGTATACTGCATGATCATTTGGTTCAATACCGAAAACAGCGTCAGAAAGGTCTGCCTTTCTTCCTGTTTCTTTTCCGTTTATATCAATTACCGATACTTTCATTACTTCTGAATCGTTACATAAGCATTTTTATGACCAGGAACACACCCCTTCACAACAAGTAAATTCTTTTCAGGAACTACTTTTAACACTCTTAAGTTTTGAACTTTTACTTTTTCGCCACCCATTCTTCCTGCCATTTTCATTCCTTTGAAAACTCTTGCAGGATATGATGCAGCACCTATCGAACCAGGAGCTCTTAAACGGTTGTGCTGACCGTGAGTTGCTTGACCTACACCACCGAAGTTGTGTCTTTTTACAACACCCTGAAAACCTTTACCTTTCGAAGTTGCTGATACATCAACAAATTCTCCTTCAGCAAAATGTTCTACGGTTACCGTATCTCCTAATTTGTACTCCTCATCAAAACCTTTGAATTCGATAACTTTACGTTTAGCAACAGCTCCTGCTTTTTTAAAGTGACCTAAAGCCGCTTTTGTAGCATTTTTGTCTGCTTTGTCATCGAAACCTAGCTGAACAGCCTCATAGCCATCAACGTCATCAGTTCTGACTTGGGTCACTACGCATGGTCCAGCTTCGATCACAGTACATGGAATATTTTTTCCATTCTCGTCGAAGATGCTGGTCATACCGATCTTTTTTCCTATTAACCCAGACATATTTAAATTATTTATTAATTGTTCTTATTTCTATGTTGAAATGATTTTCAACTTATCTTTTTGCAAAAAAACAGGGTTAAACACTTTCAACCCTGAAATGTATTTTTGCCGTTTTTCCCTCGCACGCAGCTTGGGACATTTTCGTTCCCACGAAGGCGGGAATTTTTGTATTTTAAAGATCCCAGATCAAGTCTGGAATGGATGCTTACTCTTAAACTTTTGATGCACTATGCTTCCAAAAGTTAAATATCATCACACCTTAATTTCTACTTCAACTCCACTTGGTAATTCCAACTTCATTAACGCATCGATCGTTTTTGAAGAAGAGCTATAGATATCCAATAGTCTTTTGTAAGAACTTAATTGAAATTGCTCTCTGGATTTTTTATTTACGTGTGGAGAACGAAGCACAGTAAAAATCTTTTTATGTGTTGGCAAAGGAATTGGCCCAGTTACTACAGCTCCTGTACTCTTTACCGTCTTTACGATTTTCTCAGCAGACTTATCTACTAAGTTATGATCGTAGGATTTTAGTTTTATTCTAATTTTTTGACTCATTTCTGTAATAATTAAGCGTTAACTCCTTTTGCAGCTGCAATTACTTCTTCTGAAATATTAGAAGGAGTTTCAGCATAGTGAGAAAATTCCATTGTAGAGGTTGCTCTACCAGAAGACAATGTTCTTAATGTGGTAACATATCCAAACATTTCAGAAAGTGGAACGGTAGCCTTAACAGTTTTTGCACCTGCACGATCTCCCATGTCACTCACCTGACCTCTACGGCGGTTAAGATCACCTACGATATCACCCATATTTTCTTCTGGAGTAATAACTTCCAATTTCATAATTGGCTCCATAATTACGGCTTTAGCGGCTTTTGCCGAATTTTTAAAACCTAATTTAGCAGCTAATTCGAAAGATAACTGATCTGAATCCACATCATGATAAGAACCATCTTTTAATGTTACTTTCATAGCATCAACTTCATACCCTGCCAATGGACCATTTACCATTGCCATTTTAAATCCTTTTTCAATTGATGGTATAAATTCTTTGGGAACATTACCACCTTTGATTATAGACTCAAACTGAAGTCCAACAACACCTTCATCAGCTGGTTCAATAGTAAATACAATATCTGCAAATTTACCACGACCACCAGATTGTTTCTTATATACTTCTCTATGGTCTGCAGATTGAGTAATAGCCTCTTTATATTCTACCTGAGGCTGACCTTGATTTACTTCAACTTTGAATTCACGCTTTAAACGATCCACAATAACATCTAAGTGAAGTTCACCCATACCAGATATTATAGTTTGTCCTGAAGCTTCGTCTGAACGAACTGTGAATGTTGGATCTTCTTCTGCCAATTTACCTAAGCCAATACCCAATTTATCAACATCTGCCTTAGTTTTTGGCTCAACAGCGATACCAATTACAGGATCAGGAAAATCCATAGATTCTAAAATAATTGGATGCTTTTCTGATGTAAGTGTGTCACCAGTTTTGATAGATTTAAATCCAACTGCAGCACCGATATCACCAGCCTCTATAAATTCAATTGCATTTTGCTTATTGGCATGCATTTGGTAGATACGAGAAATACGTTCTTTTTTACCCGAACGATTATTCAACACGTATGAACCTGCATCCAATCGACCAGAATACGCTCTAAAAAATGCTAAACGACCAACAAAAGGGTCTGTCGCAATCTTAAATGCCAAAGCTGCGAAAGGCTCTTTTACATCTGGCTTACGCACTTCTTCTTCATCAGTATCTGGATTTACACCAATAATACCTTCTTTATCTGTTGGAGAGGGCAAGTAACGACATACTGCATCTAACAAAAACTGAACACCTTTGTTTTTAAATGCAGATCCACAGATCATAGGAATGATACTCATATCCATTACAGCAGCTCTTAATGCAGCATGCACCTCATCTTCAGTAATCGATTCTTCGTCTTCCATAAATTTCTCAAGAAGATTTTCATCATAGGCAGCAACTTCTTCAATAAGTTTACCACGAAGTATTTTGGCTTCTTCCTTAAGATCATCAGGGATATCAATAACATCAAACGTTGATCCTTGTCCTTCTTCGTGCCATACAATAGCACGATTCTTTACTAAATCAACAATTCCTTTGAAATCTTCTTCGTCTCCAATATTTAAAACAATAGGCACTGCATTAGAACCTAACATATCTTTAACTTGTTGACATACCTCCATAAAATTAGATCCTTGACGATCCATTTTATTAACAAATCCAATTCTCGGAACTTTATAATTATCAGCGAGCCTCCAGTTAGTTTCAGATTGTGGCTCTACACCATCAACCGCACTAAATAAGAATACTAGTCCATCGAGTACACGTAAAGAACGGTTGACTTCAACCGTAAAATCAACGTGACCCGGAGTATCTATAATGTTAAAATGATATCCTTTAGTATCAGCAACTGGCTGACCATTTTCTGTTGGGAATTTCCACTCACAAGTAGTAGCAGCAGAAGTAATCGTGATACCACGTTCCTGTTCTTGCTCCATCCAATCCATAGTAGCTGCACCATCATGTACCTCTCCTATTTTGTGACTCACCCCCGTGTAGTATAGAATACGCTCGGTGGTTGTAGTTTTTCCTGCGTCAATGTGCGCAGCAATTCCTATATTTCTAGTATATTTTAAATCTCTAGCCATTTCTGTTATTGATTAAAATCTAAAGTGTGAGAATGCTTTATTAGCTTCAGCCATTTTATGAGTATCTACTCTTTTCTTAACAGCAGCTCCCTCTTCTTTTTCTGCAGCTATAACTTCTGCAGCAAGTTTCTGAGCCATAGATTTCTCATTTCTTTTTCGTGAAAATTGTATCAACCACTTCATAGCAGTAGAAATTTTACGATCAGGTCTGATTGGATTAGGAATCTGAAAAGTAGCTCCACCTACTCTTCGGCTTCGTACTTCAACGTGCGGCATTACATTGGATAGCGCATCTTTCCAAATCTCTAATGCAGTTTTTTCTTCATTTTGTTTTTTCTCTTCTACGATATCCATCGCATCATAGAAAATTCTGAAAGCAGTCGACTTTTTACCATCCCACATCATCATGTTTACAAAACGAGTCACTAATTGATCGTTAAAACGAGGATCTGGCAAAATAGGTCTTTTTTTAGCCTTTCTTTTTCTCATGTCTTCTTCTTAAAAGTTCTTTAATTACTTCTTAGGGCGTTTAGCACCATATTTAGATCTACGTTGTGTTCTTCCCTCTACACCTGCGGTGTCTAAGGCTCCACGAACAATGTGATATCTAACTCCTGGTAAATCTTTTACCCTTCCACCTCTAACTAATACTATCGAGTGCTCTTGGAGATTGTGACCTTCACCACCGATATACGCATTGACCTCTTTACCGTTAGTCAACCTTACACGAGCTACTTTACGCATAGCTGAGTTTGGTTTTTTTGGTGTAGTGGTATAAACACGCGTACAAACACCGCGGCGTTGCGGGCACGAATCCAAAGCAGCCGATTTACTCTTCTTAGTTATTTTGGCTCTACCTTTTCTTACTAATTGTGAAATTGTTGGCATAATTTGCTTTACACTATTATTAAAAATATTTATAATATCCTCTTTTAGAGGGCTGCAAAGGTAGCAATATTTTTTAGCAAATCAAACCTAGAGTAATTTATTTTTTGATACTTTATAAAAAACAATCGAAATTATTGTTTGAATGAATAAAACAAAATTAACTAATCACCATCAAACCCTGACCAAAACATAATTTGAGCAACATATAAAGTATAAAAGCAAAACATTTAACATATACCTAGGTTAGGAATTAAAATTTTATTAATTCAAAAGGATAGGTTTGGTGAAATGGATGGAAAACGTGATTAATCATTATCATAACGCTCTAAAAATCAGTAAAAAAATGAAAAAAATACTTTCTGAGAATTTTAAACTAAAATTAAGAACAAGTTAATAATTCCTCACTCATGAGCCTGTATCTATTGCAAATCCTATTACAAATTATAAAGAATGGTTAAATTTTTACAATAAAAAGTTGCTTAATAAAGATATTATTGTGATTTTTGGCATTGGCTAATTCAAATAAATCTATAAAATGAAAACAAAGTTTAGTGGAATTCTAACACTAATTTTAGTGTTTGTGGTGCAACTATCGTTTGCACAGGAAAAAACGATCTCTGGTAATGTGTCCGACAATAGCGGACTACCATTACCTGGAGTAAATATCGTTGTTAAAGGTACTGCTACTGGTACACAGACCGATTTTGATGGTAACTATACCATTAATACGAATAGAGGTGCTGTGCTTACCTATAGTTATGTAGGCTTTTCAACAAAAGAAGTTGTTGTCGGAGATAGTGATTCGATTGATGTTCAACTATCAGAGGATGCAGCTCAACTAGAAGAGGTTATTGTAACCGCCCAAGGTATTCGAAGAGAAAAGAAATCATTGGGTTATGCTGTAAGTACTATTCAAGATGAAGAACTCGAAGATAGATCCGAAGGGGACTTAGGACGTCTTTTAAGAGGAAAAGCTGCAGGTATTAACATTACAGCATCTAATGGTATATCTGGATCTGCAACTAATATCATAATTCGAGGTCTTAACAGTTTAACAGGTGATAACCAACCTTTATTTGTTGTTAATGGTGTCCCATTTGATGGAGGTAATAACAATCAAGATGTAGCATTCTTTGATGCGCAAAACGAATCGAGTCGTTTCTTAGATCTTGATCCTAACAGTATCGAATCTGTAAATGTGTTGAAAGGACTTAGTGCTTCTGTACTATATGGTGAAAGAGGTCGAAATGGTGTGATACTGATTACAACGAAAAATGCTGGTGCAGCAGGAATTTCAAAAAGAAAAACAGAGATTTCTGTTTCTCAATCAGCATTCGTTTCTAATGCAATTTTACCTAATTATCAAGACGAATATGGTGGTGGATTCCATCAAAATTTCGGATTTTTCTTTAGTAATCATGGTGCTTCTTTTACTGAAGGCACCCTAAGTAATGCTACTTTAGAATTGAATCCTCGTTTTATTAGAAGAGATTCAAACGGAGTAGTTTTGCTTGATAACCCTTTAAGTAGACTTAATGATCAATCATTAGTTACTGGATTTGAAGATATAGCAAACTCAGAATATCCTTATGTTCCTTATGATAGTGTTGATGAGTTTTTTAGAACAGGTTTTGTATCTACAACTTCTGTAAATGTTAGAGGAAGTGGCGAAAAAGTATCTTATAATGTGAATTACGGTAATTTAGAGGATAAAGGATTTACTCCTGGTAACACACTAAGAAGGAATACATTTGGTGTTGGTGGTAACGCTAAATTAAGCAATAAATTTTCTGTAAATGCAGCAATTAATTTCTCAAGAACTGACTACAAAACTCCACCAGTTGCAGCATCTTTAGGTAGTGGTACTATAGGTCAAGGTGGATCTGTATTTGGGGATGTTTTATATACCCCACGTAGTGTTGACTTATTTGGTCTACCATTTCAGGCAGCTGATGGGCGAAGTGTTTATTACAGATCTGGTAATGATATTCAGAATCCACGATGGACAGTTGCCAATGCAAAAGCTACGCAGCAAACGGATAGAATGTTTAGTAATTTCACGTTCAATTATGAAATAAATGATTGGATTAGCGCAACATATCGTCTTGGTCTAGATACATATACAGAGTTAAACACAAATGGTCAAAACAGAGGTGGTGTTGATGGAAATGTACTTGGTTTCTTCAGAACTACTGCTGTTCGTAATACTACATGGGATCACAGTTTAATTTTTAATGCCAGAAAAGATATTACTGAAGAATTAGGTGTAGAATTAATTGGTGGTCTAACCTCTAGAAGAGATGCTTTTGAAAGAGAAGGTGTTGAAAGTACTGACCAAGTTGTATTTGGTGTGTTAGAACATTATAACTTTAGAAATAGTGGAACTGTAAATACGTTTACTCAACGTCAATTACCTTTAGGATTTCAATCAGAGGTAAATACCTTAGGAGCTTATTTAGATGCTTCTTTCAATTACAAATCCTTCCTATATATAAATGGAGCTATTCGTCAGGATTGGACCTCTACTTTGGAGTCTAATAATCTTTCAATTTTATATCCAGGTGGTAGTATATCATTTATACCAACAGATGCTTTTGACGGACTTAGTTCAGATAATGGTCTGAATTATTTGAAATTAAGATTTGGATATGGTCAGTCAGCAGGTTTTCCACCACCATACAGCACAAGACCAGCACTAAATCTTAGATCTAGAGCTTTTGTAGATGCTGGTGGTAATGTAATATCATCAAATAATATTGATAGACGATTGGAAAATCCTGATTTAAAACCAGAACTTATTTCTGAATTTGAAGCGGGTGTAGACACAAGATTTTTTAACAATGTCTTGGGACTTAATGTAAGTGTATTTAAAAGAAATACAAAGGACCTAATTACTGATAGAGATTTTCCACCAAGTGCTGGGTTTGAAGTTCAACGAGTAAATGCTGGTGAAATAGAAAATCAAGGAATTGAGGTTGATTTCACTATAGATCCATTCAAAAATAAAGATGGATTTAGTTGGGCGATCAGTGGTAACTTCTATGCAGATGAACCTATGGTTACTCAATTAGACAATGAAAGAATTAATTTAACCTCTAGGATCCAAGGTAGACCAGCTAACTGGGCAGTAGAAGGATTACCTGTAGGTGTTCTTTTAGGTAGTAGAGTCGAGAGATTAGATGGCCAATTAGTGGTACAAAGTAATGGAGACTACCTGGTTGGAGCTTCAAATACCGAAGTACTAGGTGATCCTAATCCAGATTGGACAGGTGCTTTAAGCAACACATTCTCCTATAAAGGTTTTGCATTTAGTATGGATTGGCAATTCCGACATGGTGGAGACATATACTCTCAGACCGCTGCAGCTCTGGTAGGTAGAGGAGTTGTTGATGCTGACAATCCATTAGACAGAGAGCAAACTTACGTTTTGCCAGGTGTTCAGGCAGATGGCTCTCCAAATACGGTACAATTAAGTACTACGAGAATCTATTTTAACAATTTAGGTTTTGGAGCTAATGAATTTTCTATCTATGACGGTACTACCTTACGTTTAGCAGAAGTAAGCCTAGGCTATACTTTTACTGATAAAATGTTACAGAGTACTCCTTTTGGATCGTTAAGTATAAAACTTTCTGGAAGTAATTTATGGTATAAGGCCTTTAATTTTCCAGATGATGTAAGATTTGACACCAATTCACTAAGTACGGGTGTTGGTAACGGACAAGGAATAGATTTTATCTCTGGTCCAAGTGCACGTAGATATGGTTTTACAGTATCTGCTACATTCTAATTTTGCATAAAAAAATTGAAAATCATGTATAAAAAAATAAAAAATAAAGTTACTTTGGTGATTCTCACCTTAGTAGTAGCTATGAATTTTAGCTGCGAGACTACAGAATTAGAGCTATTAGAAAATCCTAATAGACTCCCTAATGATAAGGCAAATATTGATTTGTTCTTGAATAATATACAACTGGCGCTTGTAGAATTATTAGAAGGAGATCCTGTGGACAATAGTGGATTGAACGAACAGGGAATGGATGTTACAAGAATTCTCCACATGTTTGGTCCGACATATGCAGCTGCATATACGCAGTCAGTTATGGATCCTCAATGGGTAGCTGTGTATTCAAAAGCATTACCAGACATTAGAGCAATGATACCTTTAGCAGAAGAACAAGAATTGTTCACACATGTTGGTATTGCTAAAGTAATCGAATCTTATATGATGACGAGTTTAGTAGACTATTTTGGAGATGTCCCTTATTCTCAGGCTACACAACCAATAGAGTTTCCTAACCCTGAACCAGATTCAGGAGCAGAAATTTACGCCAAAATGGAAATTTTACTTAATGAAGCTATCAGCGATTTTGAAAAAGAAGAATTTGCTTTGCCATCAAATGATCTTTTTTATGGTGGGGATAAAGAAAAGTGGATTAAACTAGCTAATACTTTAAAATTAAGAATTTATGTACAAACCAGGTTGGTAGATGCTGATGCTCAAAGCAAGATTAATGCTATTATAATGGACGGGAATTACATAACTTCTGAAGCTGATGATTTTCAATTTAGATTTTCAAGTACCGATAATAATCCAGACAGTAGACACCCTATATTTGGACAAAATTTTGATAATGGTACTACTGAATATATGTCTACATCATTTATGAAATGGATGGTAGCTGACGATGACAAAGCCTTTGAAGATCCAAGATGGCGTTACTATTTTTATAGACAAACTGATGTGGCTACGCTAGATCCTAACGAACAATCGTGTATCACACAATCTGCCCCACCACATTTTACTTCAGAAGATATTTTTTGTAACATAGAAAACTCTAAATTAGGACTTAGTGGTTTTTGGGGTAGAATTCATGCAGACAATGACGGTATTCCACCAGACAGAGCATTGAGAACAACTTTTGGTCCTTATCCTGTTGGCGGGCAAGCTGATGACAATTCCACTGCAAGTATTACCAGTAGAAATATTGGGCTTCGAGGTGCGGGTATTTCTCCTATCATGCTATCATCATTCGTAGATTTTATGCTTGCTGAAACTGCTCTTAAAATTAATACTGAAGGTGATCCAAGAGCTTATTTAGAAGCTGGTATACGTAAATCAATTGCCAAAGTACAAGGCTTTACTCCTGCTCCACAAGGTACAGGTGTAAATATTACACCAACTGATGACTATGTAAATGATGTATTAAGTTTATATGACGCTGCATTCCCTGACGAAGATCAAGTGATGGAAATCATCGCCAGAGAATACTTTATTGCACTATTTGGTAATGGTGTAGAAGCATATAATACGTATAGAAGAACAGGTCAACCAAGATTACAACAAGCCGAAATTCCGGAACCAGGTGATTTTATCAGATCTTTTTTCTATCCTAATGTTGGGGTAATATCAAATACATCAATAGATCAAAAAACTAATCAAAGTGTGAAAGTTTTTTGGGATAACAACCCTGATGGTTTCATCAACTAAAACATAATTGAAAATGAAAAAATTTATAAATATAATACAGTTATTAGGAATACTTGGATTAGTTTTCTTCGTGTCTTCTTGTGAAGATGAGGATAAATCCCCATTCCTGAGAATTACTAATCCTGCATCTGATGCAGCAGTGCTAAGAACAATTGAAATTCAATCGGCTTTGCGACCTGGTGGTACAGCCAATGCCAACGGTGGATCGTATCAGTTTTCAAATCTAGACGAATCATTCTTTAATCTTGAACTTGAATATCAAGATGCTCAAAATGGTGAATTATTAGACAATGTCGAAGTGACTTTATCTTTTGAAGATTTAGATCCTGTACCTTTTGTAACATTAACTCCAGCAGATTTCACTAGAGATGATGTAACCAACCTTTTGAGAACTACGTTATCGCTGACCGCCACTAGAGCTGAAGAACTTATGGGGTTAAATAGAGCAACTGATGTAGAAAAAGGTGATGCATATAGATTAGAATTGGTATTGAACCTTACTAATGGTCAAGTATTTAATTCGGTTAATCTTGAAGGTAACGTAACCGGTCCTTTCTTTAATTCTCCGTTTACTTATGAAATTCCTATTGGACCACAACCTTTTGGTGGAGACAAGAAAGGTGAATTTACTAGCGAAGCAGCTAACAGTCAGTATGATCTTGCAGCAGGTGAATCTTCTGCTGATGGTAGTGATTCTGGAGATATCGCTTTTGTAGCTCCTAGCGGATTTGAAGCTATAGCTGGTTCAGGTATCGAATTTGTTCAACTTCTTAATGATGATTCTAGCCCTGTATTAGGGGAACCTCTATTCGACAGCTATAGTGATGTAGAGCAAGCAAAAATTGATTTTGATGCTGGAACTAAAGTTACTTCTGCACAATTAGAGGAAAATGAAATCTATATTTATAGTGTAGAAAGAGATGGTGAAACTACATATGGTACATTTGTAGTTACTGACATAAGTACAGATGATGATACTGGTGTTGTAACCTTTAAGATGATTTCTAAAGAAGGTACATTACTTTAATCACTAAGATTAATGATATTACAAAAAGGTGATCGTGATACGATCACCTTTTTTATTATTTGTTTTTTACAAAAAACCTGTTTGTAATATCTATATTTGTCAGCTATGAAAGATGAATTTCAAATTTTTGGCATCAGGGCGGTTATAGAGGCCATAACATCAGGAAAAAGTATCGATAAACTCTTTATCCAAAAAGGACTACATAGTGATCTTGCTAAAGAGTTGATGCACCTTTTAAAAAAAGAAAATGTAATATTTTCATATGTCCCTCTAGAAAAACTTAACAAACTTACTCGCAAAAATCACCAAGGAGTCGTAGCCCATATCTCCCCTATCGAGTTTCATAATCTTGAAAACCTTGTGCTTAAAGTTGTTGAATCTGGTGAAACACCCTTATTTTTAATCCTAGACCAACTCTCTGATGTTCGCAATTTTGGGGCTATCATCAGAACAGCTGAATGTACCGGTGTACATGGTGTTATTATACAAAAAAAAGGAGGCGCCCCAGTAAGTGCAGATACTATAAAAACTTCTGCTGGTGCTGTCTTTAAAATTCCGATATGCAAGGTAGATCATATCAAAGATGCCATCTTTTATCTACAAGGTTCAGGCATACAAGTTGTAGCTGCTACAGAAAAGGCGTTACAACCTATTTATGATATCGATATGACTATTCCTAGTGCAATTATAATGGGTAGTGAAGGTAAAGGAATATCAACCTCAGTAGTAAAACTTGTAGATCAGCAAGCAAAATTACCTATGTTTGGTGAAATTGGATCGCTTAATGTATCTGTAGCTTGCGGTGTATTTCTATACGAAGCAATTAGGCAAAGGATATAAAAACAAAGGAAATTACTCGAGCTAGTTTCAGCACTACTCCTTTTTGTTTTTTGAAGATTCATCTGGCTTATATTCATAGATTACTTTTACCTCATCTTCCTCTATACTCTCTTCTTCAGGTAAATGCTCTACAAAATTACCATATTCATCAAAATGTCGTAAAAACTCATCCTCCTCTGGATCATAATCCGGAGATTCCCATGTATATAATATAGGTTTGGCTATTCCTTGCTTTATAAAAAATGCTAGTATAGCGCCAGTGATCAAACCAGACAAATGTCCTTCCCAAGAAATTTTAGGATCTATGGGTAGGATATACCAAATCATACTCCCATAAATAAAAACCACAATAAGCGATAATGCAGTTAACCTAAAATGTTTTGCAATAATTCCTTTAAAAAACAAAAAACCAAAAAGCATATACACTATCCCACTTGCACCTATATGATGTGCTGGTCTGCCAAAAAACCAGGTGAGCCCACCCGTAAAAATAACTCCTATTAACAATACCATCCATGCATTTGATCTATAAAAATAAAATAACGCAGTTGATAAAATAAGTAATGGCAATGTATTATGCCATAAATGTGTAAGGTCTGAATGAATAAATGGAGAAAATAATACTCCCCGTAATCCTACTACAGTTCTAGGATAGACACCCAAATAATTAAAATCAAAACCAAACCGAACCTCGAACCAATATACAATCCAGATACACAAAATAAACAGTAATGGATACCCTACAACACCTGTACTAAATTGAAAATGATCACCTCTATCTTTCATAACTTCTAAAAGATATCAAAAAAAAGCCCAAAATGTGATAATCAGATAAAATGGCAGGTTTAGATTCTTATAAAGCTTTGTAACTTTGTGCATATGAACACAAATCAACCTTTAGCAGAACGAATACGTCCAAAATCTCTGGACGAATATCTTAGCCAAGAACATTTGATTGGTGATGACGGATCATTAACACAACAAATCAAAAAGGGCATTATTCCTTCATTGATACTTTGGGGACCTCCTGGAATAGGAAAAACAACGCTAGCTAACATCATAGCTTCAGAATCTGGAAGACCTTTTTACACCCTTAGTGCCATTAATAGCGGTGTAAAAGAAGTGCGAGAGGTTATTGATAAAGCAAAAAACAGTGGAGGATTATTTACGACTAAAAACCCAATCTTATTTATTGATGAAATCCATAGATTCAGTAAGTCTCAGCAAGATTCTTTATTAGGTGCTGTTGAAAAAGGATGGATCACCCTTATAGGAGCCACTACAGAAAATCCTAGTTTTGAGGTAATTCCTGCACTATTGTCTCGTTGTCAGGTTTATGTACTTAATCCCTTTGGTAAAAAAGAATTAGAAGCATTACTAAAAAGAGCAATGCTAGAGGATGAATATTTGAAAACAAAAAAAATTGACCTCAAAGAAACTGAATCATTATTAAGATTAAGCGGTGGAGATGCACGTAAATTGCTTAACATTTTTGAACTGATTGTAATGAGCCAAGATCAAAGCCCTATCATAATTACTAATGATCTTGTTTTAAAATTGGTACAGCAAAATACTGTTAGATATGATAAAACAGGAGACCAGCATTACGATATAATTTCTGCTTTTATAAAATCTGTACGCGGTAGCGATCCAAATGCATCTGTGTATTGGCTAGCGCGTATGATCGAAGGTGGTGAGGATCTAAAATTTATAGCCCGTAGGATGATTATATTAGCTTCAGAAGATATCGGAAATGCAAATCCTACTGCGCTTATAATGGCCAATAATACATTTCAGGCTGTCAATACAATTGGGTATCCAGAAGCAAGAATAATCCTAAGTCAATGCGCCGTATATCTAGCTACATCTCCAAAAAGTAATGCTTCATATATGGCTATTAATAAAGCGCAACAATTAGTAAAACAGACTGGTGACCTTTCTGTTCCATTACCTATCAGAAATGCACCGACTACTTTGATGAAAGAATTAGGGTATGGAGAGGATTATAAGTATGCTCATGATCATAAAGATAATTTTACACCTCAAGAATTTCTTCCTAAGGAAATAGAAGAAACCAAACTATACGAACCTGGCGATAATCAACGAGAGCATTCATTAAGAGCTTTTCTTAAATCCAGATGGGGTAAAAAGTATAAATACTAACGAGACTAGTAACACATTTTTACCGGACACTTGGACACTGCCTTTTATATTCTACACATTGCCCCAATTGCCCCAATCGTTACGAAAACTCTTTTTTGATGTTGTTATTGTCGGGCTAGGGTATCTATAATCAACTTGTCTGTTGCCGGATTAATTCTTTCTAATATAAAATTTCCATATCCATCAAAATAACCTCCTCCACTTAGATCTTTTGCGCTAACTAGATAGCTATTATCACTAGTCATTTTATACACCTTACCCAAAGAAATCAATTTACCCTTTTGTTGCTGAAAAAAGGCATAGCCATAGGGCTTCTTTTTTAATACAAATTTTTTGTCATTAAATGTATACGAAGTAGAATCCTCGGATGGAGTGGATACAGTTGCTTTTTCAACCTCGTTAGTATCTACATCTGAATTTGAAGCTGATGTTTCTTTTTGTGGAATTGGAGCTACAGCAGATTTTTCTGTATTTCCTTCTTCTTTTGCCTCGTTATATTTATAATTAAGACGTTCTACATCCTCAAATGCAACTCTAAGTGCCTCCTGGTAGGCTTTTCTATACTCTTTTTCTCTACTAGTACCTTCTGATGAAATATAAACAATATTACCACTACAATCGGTCAAATGTATTTTCAATTTGGTTATAAAGAGTCCTTTACTTTTTTTAACATCTGCAGACAACGCTTTACAACCATTGTTTTTGAGATCCTCAGGAAAGGAATCTCCTCTCATATACGTAATAAAACCATATTTATTGAATAAAAATTTGGTCAAAGAATTTAGTTGATAAGCATCATTTTCATTTAAAAAACTATAGCTCATAGGTACAATTACATACTTATAGTCATTCACGCTCTTTTGGGAATGAACAGATGTTCCAAAAATTAAAAAAATAATCAAAAACAAAAAATATTTCATATACTTAACTTTTATACTAAAATTGAAAGACTTGCCTTTTACAACATTATAAGATTAAAAGAATCTTAATAATCAGTAGGCAATACTATGCATAATTTTACTAATTTGAAATAAAAATAAAACAATACCATTAGAGATGTCTCTTAATTTGGTTCAACTCGGAAACCTGAAGACTGTTTGTAGGTAGGTTTTCTTTGTGATAATTAAAACAAATGGCGCTTAAACCTGAAGCTTCGGCACCCAAAATATCAGCCTCATAATTGTCACCTATCATTATACTATTACTGCGCTTAGCCCCAGAAATTTTTATTGCATGCTCAAAAATAAGTGGGTTTGGCTTTTTTACTCCCACGTCTTCGCTATTGGTTACAGTTTTAAAATAGTGCCCTATCCCAGAACTGGATAATTTATTATGTTGAACTTCTCTAAACCCATTAGTAATAATATGTAAATTATATTTTGGATCAAGATACTCAAGTAAGTCTTCTGTACCCGATATCAAATGATTATTGAGCGGTAAGAATGTAATGTAATCATTAGACATGCTATCGATAATATCTAAAGAAAATTTAATGTTAAAAAACGAAAAAGCTTCTATGAGTCGACTTCTTCTCAACGCTTCTTTATTTATTTTTTCTTCTCTATACAGCTTCCAATATTTCATATTAATGGGCTGATACTTTTCTAAAAAAGCTTCTATCTCTAATGTTATATTGAATTTATCAAAGAGCATCTCAAACGCCAATGAAGAATTCTTATCAAAATCCCAAAGGGTGTGGTCCAAATCAAAAAATATATGTTCTATTGTATTATTCATCGTCCAAATTCCAAATAAACGTTAGGATTGCTTTCCAGAATGGTTGTCCCTCGAGATCACTAAATAGGGTATTACTAAATACGGGAACAAAAGTACCTTGTACCTTCTTTACTGTTTCAATATAGGAAAGGATTTCTGTTCTTGCAGATTCTTCATTTTGGATATGTGCTCTTTTATCTTGATTAGTGAAGCAAAAAGAATAAATTATCAATGGCGTTTGCACTTCATAATCTAAATCATAAAACATAAACGGAGTACATGTACCAGCTCTAAACCCTGAGTATTTTGAATAGCCCATAGAATAGTCCTCTTCTATCTCTAGCTCAATAAAATTACGATAGGCTTCTGGTAATTTTATTTTAAAAAAAGAACAGATTGAATACAACAATCTTCTGTTAAAAATACTTTCTATTCGACCTTTTTCTATATTCAAAACAGATAAGTTGCTAATAGCGTCAAGAGATACTTTTAATCCTATATCAATATAATCAGCAATATGCTTAATCACAGCTTGGTGTTGAGGACGATTATAGCCAACATTTTTTTCATGATTAGAATAATCCCCCAATCCAAATAATACTTTCGCCTTTCTCCTCTTTTGTTTTTGTAGATCAATTATAAAATCAAATGTATCATAGGGATCTTTTTTTAAGCCAATAGACACTTTAATTCTGTCTGTAAAATCATCTAGTTTCAATTTCCATAAATCCCGAGTACCCCCACCTATTGATCTCAAAATACCTTTATTCTTATATGCAAAGGTCTGTGATACAGATATAATTGGCTTTATGGTAAATTTTCTTTTTCCAAATCTGAGGTTTGGATACTTCTCTAAAAGAATATTTTTGAATTTATACGCCCATATATCAACTACCGGTTCATTTAAAAATCCATTACTATATGCAATACTTTCAGTAGCAGGAAAACGCCCCATACTATCTTTTACATGAGGTAAATATTCTTCGTAGCGTGTTAGCAAATAGAATGTAGCAGCAAAAATATCATAAGGCAATGCCGAACGCTCATGTTTCACCTCAAAAAAACATCGTGTATCTTCCCAATCAAATACTTGAATATCTACATCATTCAGACCATGTTCAAAAAGTAAATCTACACTCTGAAAATAAAGCTCTTTGCTTAATGGTTGTTTTCCATAAGAAAATTTTGGACCGTCATGAGCAATGAAAGTTTCAATTTTTGAAGTCAAATCTATATCCAGCCCCAAGATTCGTTTACAAATCTGCTTAAAAGTATAAGAAACTCTTGGTGTAACTTTCTGTACATAAATTAGTAGCATAGTTCTAATTACGAATTACAATGTTGTGGATTACATATTATATGTAAACTGTTACTGTTTTTATTAGTTTTTAAATCAATTCCTTATCCCGAATTACGCTATAAAATAGCTTCATCTGCAAAGCTAAAATAATTCTTTTCGGTAATAATAAGATGATCTATTACATTTATATCCAAACTCAAACCAGCTTGCTTTAATTTGTGAGTGATATCTTTATCAGACCTACTAGGTCGCAAAGAACCACTTGGATGATTATGTCCTAATACTATACTAGTAGCACTACATTCTAATGCATATCTAAAGACAATGCGTGGATCTACTACAGTACCTGTCTTTCCACCTAGACTAATTTGTTTCTTTTGAATTACTCTATTGGCATTGTTTAAAAACAACACCCAAAATTCTTCATGCTCAAGATCTCCGATAATCGGTTGAAAAATATGGAATACATCTTTACTAGAAGTTATATTTGGCATAACGGGCACATCTTCTTCTCTCCTCCTTCTACCCAACTCCAGTCCTGCAACTATAGTTATAGCTTTTGCTTCTCCGATACCATTAAATTTCATTAACTGTTTAACTGATAATTTACTCAAGGCATTAATATTGTTCCCCACACTAGCCAGTATGCGTTTACTCAATGCTACTGCACTCTCTTTTCGATTGCCAGAACCAATGAGGATTGCCATCAATTCTGCATCTGTCAAAGTATTTTTCCCTTTGGCGATTAATTTCTCTCTTGGGCGATCATTTTCACTCCATTCCTTAATAGAAAATGAAGAATTCTGCTCTTTCATATGTTAATTTTAAAATTGAAAAGGCGCACATATTACTACATGTAAGTATAAACTATTTATCTCAATTACAATAGATTATTACATGATTAATCTATGAAATCAATCCCTAATTTTATAAATATATTTTAATATTAATGACATATATTTGTTTGAAAATGAAAGTTTTACTATATTTGGTCACCCTTAATCAAAAAATAAATAATTTAACAACTTCAAATTAACCTATTTATGAAGAATATTATTACTATTACTTTACTTCTTGTAACTTTTAGTTTTTATGGGCAAGACAATAAAGTTTCGTTTTTAAATCTTGTAGGAAACAACATACAAGTACCCAACGGATGTCAAGCTCAATCAGAATATGAGATGCAAGCTTGTAATGGAACTTCAATCAAGTGGGATTATTATAGTGCTGATATGCTATCTGCTGTATTTGATGCTACAATAAGTGCATTTGCTGAGAGCAATAGCTCAAAATCAGAAGTGACATTTACTTCTTTTGGTTCGCAATTAAAAGGTTATAAATTTAAAATGGGAACTACGTATCAATATTTCTTGCATGGTACAATCAAAGATCAACCCTTAATGATTAATTTAGGGACTCCTAAAGATATCGCTAATAATGACGATCTGGATGGATTTTTAAGTCTTTTCTTTGACGAAGTAGGTTAATAAAATATATAAAACAGCATAACACAATAGCCCAAAGTGGATCATATGGTCCATTTTGGGCTATTGTGTTTTAATTTAATATGTTATTTTTGAGTATAGATCATATTAAAATCTTTAGCAGATGAAATCTTTATTTAAGGAAACGGTGCACCAAGAAATTGAAGAGCGCATAAAAAGATTATCCAATAATAGTACCCCCATCTGGGGGAAAATGGAGGTATCGCAAATGTTTTTTCACTGTCAATTTCCCTTAAAAATTGCACTACAAAAAGAACATCCCGAACTTAAACCCAATCTATTAGCAAAATTATTTTTCAAAAAAGCCATGTATAATGATAAACCATGGAAGAAAAATTTACCTACACATGCCAAGCTTAAAGTTGCGGACTCAAAAGATTTCGAAAAAGAAAAAGAACAATTACTAACACTGATCTCTGAGTTCTCTAATCAGAGAGATAAAAAAGACTGGGATCCTCATCCTATGTTCGGAAAATTCACATATGATCAGTGGGGGAAAATGCAATACAAACACCTTGATCATCATCTAAACCAATTTAACGTATAATCTCTGTGTATCCACCAAAACATCATCAAGAACACCGCACTAGTACTATTAAACAAGTAGCTTTGGCATATCCTTTTGCTACCCTTGTGTCTGTGAAAGATCAAACTCCATATATAACTCATGCACCATTAATTTTTCATGGGGATAAACTTGTAGGACATATAGACAAGAACAATCCACACACCGATGTATTAAAAGACAACCACCCTATTACAGCTATTTTTCAAGGGCCACAAACCTATATTTCTCCATCGGTTTATACCACCAAACAATTACCTACCTGGAACTATATTATTGCACATGCAACTGGTGTCGTAGCTCTCATTGAAGATGCTACAGTTGTAAAAAAATCCATGGTAGCGATGACTGAATTTCTTGAAAATCCCAATCACAAATTCACTCTAGACCTTGAAGACCCCAGAATGGATCGTTTGACTCCACATATCCATTGTTTTGAAATTAATGTACAACATTGGGAAGGGAAATTTAAACTAAGTCAGGATAAAATTCCAACTGATATTGAGAATGCCAGGCTAGAATTGATCAAAAACAATCAAAAAAGTATAGAGAGTTTTGTAAATAGATTATTTGAGGATCATTTTTAATCCTCAATCCAATTTTTTACCTCATCAAAATTTAATCCGCCGTAATTACCACTACTCATTAGAAGTAATACCGAATTAATAAAATTTTTCTGCTTCAAATACTGCTGAAATTCTTCTGGGTTCGTATAGATAATTAAGTCATTGCAATTAAATGCTTTTTCTATTTGTAAAGCAGATACCTCTTCCAGTTTTTTAATTTTTACGGCATCAGGAGAAAAGAAGACCACGGCTTCATCTGCTGCATCCAAAGCTCCTTCATACTCTTTCAAAAATTCTGCATTAAGACTGCTATACGTATGCAACTCCAGGCAAGCTATAAGTGTTCTGTCTTTATATTGTTGTTTTACTGCTGTAGTGGTTGCACTTACTTTTGATGGGCTATGAGCAAAATCCTTGTAGGCCACTGCATGAGTTCCTTCTGCTATTTTTTCTAATCGTTTTGAAGCCCCTTTAAAAGAAGCAATCGCCTCGTAGAAATCATCTTCATCAATGCCCATATGTTGGCAAATCCACTTAGCTCCCGCAAGATTACTTAGATTATGCGCACCAAATATTTCTATTGGCATTTCTCCTTCAGGAGTATTAAGCAAGGTTTCTCCTGCTTCTATTCTATATTCTGGGGTGTGATAAGAAAACTTACGAATAGGGTTTTCGGTTGCTTCTGCCAATTCTTTAACGGTTTCATCTTCTGCATTATACACCAATGCGCCGCCGTTAACAATAGAACTCATAAAAACTCTAAACTGTGCTACATAGTTATCAAAGGTTGGGAATACATTAATATGATCCCAAGCAATACCGCTTACCAACGCAATATTGGGTTGGTATAAATGAAATTTTGGCCTGCGATCTATCGGAGAAGATAAATATTCGTCTCCCTCTAATACGATAAAATCATTCTCTTCTGTAAGATGAACCATGGTATCAAAACCCTCTAACTGAGCACCTACCATATAATCCACATTTTTGTTATGATAATGCAACACATGCAATATCATTGACGTAATCGTAGTTTTACCATGTGAACCCCCTATTACTACCCTGGTCTTATTTTTGGATTGCTCATATAAAAATTCGGGATATGAATATATTTTCAACCCTAATTCCCGAGCCTTTAGAAGTTCTTCGTTATCCTCTTTGGCATGCATTCCTAAAATAATCGCATCAAGATCTGAAGTTATTGTCTTAGAGAACCAACCAAACGCAGCAGGTAATAATCCATATTTGTCTAATCTCGACTTTGAGGGTTCAAAAATAGTATCATCACTTCCTGTTACCTGATATCCTTTTTGATGAAGAGCAATGGCCAGATTGTGCATCGCACTTCCGCCTATTGCAATAAAATGTACACGCATAGCAAACTATTAAATCGAATCGTAAAGATACAATCTACATTGAATACTACTAGAATGATTGTATTAAAAATGTAAAGTACATGAGTTAGGGAGTAACTGATACGATACTATGCTTCAAAATTTATAATTCTAATACACAAACTCACTCATCCACTCAAATACTCATCCACTCCCTCAACCACAACACTATTTCCCTCATTTATCATTGCACATCATTCATTTTAGTACTTTCTTAGCAATGATTTATAACAATACATTAATGTGGATCGTTTCAAAACCGTAGCTTTATATTGTTTTTATAAATTAACCTGAAAATATTTGGTACAAGACTTGTTTATGTCTAACCAGAATCTAAAACCTTTATGATGAAGAAGTATATCATCCTTGTTATAATTTGCATCTCTAATTTGTATACTATGAAAGGCCAGAATGACTATAAGACCGATTGGGAAAAAGTGGAAACTTTTAACCAACAGGGCTTGCCAAAATCTGCTCTAGAAACTGTAACACTTATTTATAATAAGGCTAAAAAAGAACAGAATGATAATCAGGTCATAAAAGCCTTACTGCACAAGGCCAAGTACATGATTACTCTTGAAGAAAATGCACAACTTACTATTATAAAAGAATTTAAAACAGAGATTGATCAAAGTACATTTCCGAAAAGGAACATTTTAGAAAACATTCTGGCAAATTTATACTGGCAATATTTTCAACAAAACAGATGGAAATTTTATAACAGGACAAAAACATCAGAAAAAGTAGATCAGGAAGATTTTAGGACCTGGGATCTACAAACCCTATTTAACGAAATCCATGTACAGTATCAAAAATCATTTCAAAACGGAGTATTAGCACAACAAAAAGATCTTGCAGCATTTGATCAAATCCTCACTACCGCAGAAAACTCAAAGAAATACAGACCCACGCTTTATGATTTTTTAATCCATAATGCGCTAGAATTTTATAAAACTTCTGAAACCAACATTACCAAACCTGCTTACGCATTCAAAATCGATGACAAAAGATATATAGAAGAATATCCTACCTTCTCTTCGCTAACCATAACAACCAAAGATTCGCTATCACTACAGTTTAATGCCTTAAAACTATATCAAAACTTATTAAAATTTCATGCCCGAGATAAGCAACCCGATGCCCTAATCGAAGTAAATATCGAACGTATACAATTTGTGTATCAAAATGCCGTATTTACAGACAAACAAGCTACTCTCTTAGAAACACTACAATCAGAAAAACAAAAGTTTGCGACCCATAGTGCATCGGCTTTGTATGATTACGAAATTGCAAATCTTTATAAAGAACAAGCGTCATCATATGTGCCAAAAGAAAACGAAACACATCGATGGAAACTAAAAGACGCATTAGAAATATGCAACGCTGTAATCAAAAAACATCCAGAATCCAGGGGTGCAAATAAATGCAAGGCATTAAAAGGGCAAATACATCTTACAGAACTAAATATTAAAACCGAAAGCTATCTTCCTATACAAAGAGCAGGGCGATTACTAATAACCTACAAAAATCTAAACAAACTCTATTTCAAAGCTTTAAAAATTAACAAGAAACAAATCAAAACATTTAAAGAAAAATATAGAACCGAAGATCAAATCAAATTTCTAAACTCCCTAAGCATCAGTACAACTTGGGAGTCAGAACTATGCAATGAGCAGGATTATCAAACCCATACTACCGAGGCTTCGCTTCCAGAACTCAATCAGGGGTCCTATCTAATTCTGGCTACAACATCAAAAGAGCTTTCTACAGATACCATGTTCTCTTATGGGACTTTACAGATAAGTAACTTAGCACTGATCGAGAATAAAACTCCTGCAGCAACGATTTTTCAGGTTGTAGATCGCAATACTGGCGCACCCGTTGCTAATGCCAAAATACATGTTAAAACAAATAATAACAGAGGCTACGGAAAAAAAATAGACAAAACCTTAACTACAGATCAAAAAGGGCAAGCATCTCTGGCTGTAAGTACGCATTATTACGATGTTACTATTACAGTAACGTATGAAAAGGATACGGCTTATTTTGATCAATATTACCTAAATCAATCCTACACGCCTAATCGTGATGACGACAATATAAAGTATAATACCTTTCTGTTTACAGATCGAAGTATATACAGACCGGGGCAAACTGTATATGTTAAAGGAATAATGATGTCCTCTACTGGAAAAGAGGACTATAAAGTAATGCCAAATCAACCCACCTATGTAACGCTAAAGGATGTGAATGGGCAGGCTATAAAAACAATACAATTCAAAACTAACGAATACGGTTCATTTAATGGAGAGTTTATACTTCCATCCTCTGGATTAACAGGCACATACACACTATTTACAAATAATTATCAAAGTACCTCTATCGCTGTAGAAGAGTATAAACGACCTAAGTTTGAAACCAGTTTTAAGCCCATCACCGAAACCTATACCGTTAATGACATTATAAAACTTACCGGGGTTGCTACTGCTTATGCAGGGAGCAATATCACAAATGCCAAAGTGGTATATCGGGTACACAGAAAGGTACAATATCCTCACTGGTATTACTGGTATCCAAGACACAACTCAGAACCACAAGAGATTACCTATGGTGAGACGACCACGAATGAAAAAGGAGAATATAGCATTGAGTTTTCTGCGCTTCCTGACCCTACGGTATCCAAAGAAAATTTACCAATATTTAATTATGAAGTCACCGCCGATGTTACCGATATCAATGGAGAAACTAGAAGCACAATAACTATCGTTAATGTAGGATATCATGCAATGACGGCTTCTATTGCTATAAAAAACAAAATTGATAAAACTAAAAAAGATCATACGCTAGAGATCACTACCGTAAACCTGAATAATGAACCCATCCCTGCATCAGGAACCGTACAGTTTTTTAAACTAAAACCGCCAAAAAAACCACTACGCCAGCGCCCATGGGAAGCTCCTGATTATGAAGGTTTTAAAGAAGAAGAATTTAACACATTATTTCCTTATGATGCCTATGGAGATGAGCATGATTACCGAACCTGGCAAAAAGGAAAGCTGGTACTAGATAAAACGTTTAATACTGCCCAAACCACAGAAAGCGGCATAGGATCTGATACGCTACTGTTGGGAAGTCTTAAAAAATGGGAATCTGGTAAATACGTCGTAGAAGTAAACACCAAAGATCGATTTGGGCAAGAAGTAAAAGACATTGCATACATTACAATATACAGCCAGAAGGATACGCAGATTAGTGATCAGCAGTTATTTGAAATCACAACCGACAAAACATCGTATAGCGTGGGTGATGAGGCTATCATAAAACTTAGTTCGGCTTCAGAGGATATTACTATTACCCTTGATATCGAAAAAAATAATACTATTGTAGAAACACGATTAATTAAGCTATCCAAAAATAGCAAAACCATAACAGTCCCAGTGACTCAAAAAGACCTGGGCGGTTTCGCTGTTAGTTACAGCTTTGTCAATTATAATGATTACCAAAATGGAGTTCTTATCATTCCTGTACCCTATGCATCTAAGGAGCTTAGTATAGAGACCAAGACATTTAGAGACAAGCTAAAACCCGGGCAAGAAGAAACATGGAGTTTTGTGATCAAGGGTCCCAAAGGAGATAAAGTAAGTGCAGAACTCCTTGCTAGCATGTATGATGCCTCTTTGGATCAGTTCAAACCGCATCAATGGTATTTTGCTATCAATCGACCAACCTATTATGCACAAAGCAAAAGGCAGGGCTCACATAGTTTTGGCACCCTTGCGTTTTCACTTCAAAATATACAGCGACATGGTTTTCATTATAATCCGCAAGGATATGATCGCCTCAACTGGTTTGGATTATATTTTGGTCAGCAATTCTATGGGAACTCAAATAAAATGATGAAATCGGCAAGAATGTCGGCTCCAGTGATGGAAAGCGGGATGGCTCTTGAGAGCGTGGCAGATGAAGAAGAGGTAGAAGGTGATGATGTTGTAGAGGAAAGTACGCTTCAAGAAAAAAAGGAAGAAAAGCATAAAGATGCGCAAAAAGAAACTGCTTTAGAAGGAGTTAAAATTAGAAAAAACCTTAAGGAAACCGCATTCTTCTTTCCTAAGCTTACTACAGATGCCGATGGGAATGTTAGTTTTAGCTTTACAGCTCCCGAGGCATTAACCCAATGGAAACTTCAACTCCTGGCGCATACCAAAACATTAGATTTCGCAACCACTACGCTGCAAGCAGTAACCCAAAAAGAACTTATGGTGCTGCCTAATCCGCCAAGGTTCCTTAGAGAAGGAGATAAAATCGTCTTAAGCTCTAAAATAGCAAATCTGGCAGCCAAAGACCTAAGTGGGGTGATAGAATTACAATTGTTTGATGCGTTAACCAACAAAACGATTAATACAGCACTGCATAACAATAATCTCCGACAAAATTTTGAGGTCACATCCAAAGGAAACACCAACGTTTCCTGGACATTACAAATCCCGGATACTGTACAAGCCGTACAGTATAAAATTATTGCCAAAGCTGGAGATTTCTCTGATGGCGAACAAAATGTATTACCCGTGCTTAGCAATCGTATGCTAGTAACCGAAACCCTACCGATGTGGGTGCGCTCTAATCAGACAAAAACCTTTACACTCGATAAATTAAAAAATAATACATCGAGCACCCTAAAGCATCATAAGCTTACCTTAGAAATGACATCAAACCCTGCCTGGTATGCGGTGCAGGCACTCCCCTACCTTATGGAGTATCCGTATGAGTGCGCAGAGCAAACCTTTGCACGCTATTATGCCAATGCGCTGGCGAGTCATATTGCTAATTCGAATCCGAGGATACAGGAGGTTTTCAAACAGTGGAAATCTACCGATGCCCTACTAAGCAACCTTGAAAAAAATCAGGAGTTAAAATCTTTAATCATTCAGGAAACACCATGGCTGCGCGATGCACAAAGCGAGACCGAACAAAAGAAACGAATTGCCTTGCTTTTTAATCTTAATAAAATGAAAACCGAGCTACAATCTGCCGTAAACAAATTAAAACAAATGCAGTATGGCTCTGGTGGGTTTCCCTGGTTCAAAGGAGGACGCGAAAACAGATTCATCACGCAACACATCACTACAGGATTTGGTCATCTTCAAAAATTAGGAGTCACTCAATTTGATAGTGATACTCAGAATATGCTACGCAATGCAGTGCGTTTCTTAGACAAAGAGTTTATAAAAGAATTTAATGATCTAAAGCGATATTGTAAGAAAAACAAGATCGATATCAATAAAAACCACTTGTCATATAACCAGATTCATTATCTATATATGCGCAGTTTCTTTACCGATATCAAACGACCTAATATCACAAACGAAGCCTGGGTATATTACCTGGGGCAATCACAAAAATACTGGTTAGATCAAAGCCTATATGCCCAGGGGTTATTAGCACTCATAACACATCGTAATAGTGACAGTACTACCGCTTCAAAAATCATAGCATCCTTAGATCAAAAAAGTATCACTAGTGAAGAATTAGGTATGTACTGGAAATCTAATACCGCAAGTTGGTATTGGTATCAGGCACCTATTGAAACACAATCATTGATGATCGAAGTATTTTCTGAAATCGAAAGCGAACCCAAACGAACCAAAACTATTGACAATCTAAAGGTATGGTTGCTCAAAAACAAACAAACCAATCGTTGGAAAACTACCAAAGCTACTTCTGATGCTGTATATGCCTTATTATTGCAGGGTAGTGATTGGTTATCGATCACCGATATGGTCGATATCGTACTTGGGGATCAAACTATTGATCCCAATACTATAGAAAATGTAAAAGCAGAAGCCGGTACAGGATACTTTAAAACCTCCTGGCAGGGTAATGAAGTACAACAAAATATGGCGACCGCCAAGATCACAAAAAAAGGAAAGGGCATCGCCTGGGGAGCATTATACTGGCAATATTTTGAAGATCTGGATAAGATCACATCGGCCAAAACACCATTGACACTCAAGAAAAAATTATTCTTAAAAAAGAATACAGATACCGGTGAAGAAATCACCGAGATCACCGATAAAACCACGCTGCAATTAGGAGACCTGATACGTGTGCGTATCGAGCTTACATCAGACCGTGCTATGCAGTTTGTACATATGAAAGACATGAGAGCTGCTGGCCTCGAACCCATCGATGTACTCTCGCAATACAACTGGCAAGATGGATTAGGATATTATCAAAGTACAAAAGATGCAGCGACCAACTTTTTCTTTGATTATCTGCCAAAAGGAGTATTTGTTTTTGAATATGATCTACGGGTAAACAATAAAGGAGAGTTCTCTAATGGAATCACCACAGTGCAAAGTATGTATGCTCCCGAGTTTTCTAGTCATTCTGAAGGGATACGAATTAACATTGAATAAATAACGGCTTGGCAAGTCTTGATTGAGGAGATTGAGGAATTTCTAGAGATTTAGCAATTAGAATATATCACCCCTCCGTCGCCACTAGACGACACCTCCTCACTATACTTTTACATGCTCAGCATAAGCGAGGGGGAGGAAGCTTATTCGCGTTTTCATTTTGAGCTTAGCGTTAAGCTTTTACTATATAGATATTTAGTGTTCTCTATTTGGTATTGTATACCTACTATTCTCATGTAAAACAATCGCTCCACATAGTTTTTGACTTCTCAAAACAGTCAAAACGTATAGATAAAAATGAATAGAAAAGTACGATAAGCACTAAAAGTAGATAAAATGGTACTATTGCTAAACCTAAGGGAGACTTGGAGCAGTGAGGCTCATAGAGATAGTCCTTAATCCGCTATTAATTCTATAAAAAAGGGTAAGACCTTAAAAAGTCAAACCCTTAAGTAATTTCATGGCTACATTTAATAAAACCGTATTACATTGTACTATTTATCTTTTAAATTTTGGGCTTCATCACCACATCAATTGTATTGATATATCCATTAGAGGCTTTGACATCTGTAGTAATTAATCGACCTCCGTTTCCCATTTCATCTATCAAAAACACACTGCCACCTTTTAACGTAGCAGTAAGCTTTTTACCGCCCAATGTTTTTAAAGGTACACTACCCTTACCTTCACTAATAGCAATGAGAATGTCTTCTTTTGCTATAGTGCCTGGAATAATATGGTACTTGAGAATATCAATAAGTTGTTTTTTATTTTTGGAGTCCAAAAGCTTGTCTACAGCACCTTCTGGTAAGCTATTGAAGGCAGAATTTATTGGTGCCAAAACAGTATATACCTCATCCTTGCTTAGCATTTGTTCTAATCCCGCAGCCTTTAATGCATCTACAAACACAGAAAACCCCTTATCTACTGCTATAAACTCTGCAATGGTTTGCAATTTCTCTTCAGTATCTTCTACTGCTGCAATGTCTGATATCTTTTGCGCTATTAATTTTCCGTTCTCGTCTTTTGTAACCTTATATTTTTCGGCTTCGTTACAAGCACTGGTTATGATTATTAGTAGTGCAAAAACAGATAATATATAACTAAGCCTCATGATAAAGTTTTTTGGTTTGTAATTTTTAGATATGTAAAACGAAGGAATATGAGTTTACATTAAAAATCTTAGGTTAAATTAATGTTAATAAAGTCTTAATTTCATATTGCATTTATAAAACTAACTGCAAAAAATGTAACCGTATAGGATACGTTTGATCGAACGCATTAGTATCGCAGAATAACTGATCACAATAGATTTGTGTTGAACACTAATTTAACCTTCTCTTAAGTTACTCTTCTACTTTAAAAATTTAAATTTGAGTAACTATAAGCACTCATAATTATGGAAAAAAAAGACTGGTCACAAGTAGCTTTGGTGAACAACATCGATAACCCCAAAAAACGTTTTGAGCTTCATGTAGACGATAAAATTGTATATATAGAATATATATTGGCCAAAGGAAATTCTATCTATTTGACCCACACCGAAGTTCCCAGATCATTAGAAGGTAATGGATTAGGAAGTGCTATTGTAAAAAAACACTAGCGTATATTCGCGAGAAAGAATATCAATTAGTTCCTTTGTGTCCTTTTGTAGCTGCATTTCTCAAAAAACACCCAGAAGCTGGTGATGGGTTATTAAAAAAAGGATACTCGATACATTAAATCAAGCGTTTAACATCTGCCAAAGCTTATCTTTTAGCTCTTGTAATCCTTGCTGAGCAACCGATGAAATAAATAGGTAGGGGACCTTAAGTTCTTTATCTAATTCTATTTTTAATTCCTCTTTTAGTTCATCATCCAACATATCACATTTAGAAATTGCAACAAGTCGCTCTTTATCTAATAAATCAGGATTGTATCTTCGTAATTCGTCTAACAGGATATCATATTGTTCTTTGATATCTGGAGCATCAGCAGGAACCAAAAACAATAACGTTGAGTTACGCTCAATATGTCGTAAGAAACGATGCCCAATGCCTTTACCCTCTGCAGCACCTTCAATAATACCAGGTATATCTGCCATCACAAAGGTTTGGAAATCGCGATATTCTACAATACCAAGATTTGGTTTTAGTGTCGTAAATTCATAATCTGCAATCTTAGGTTTTGCAGATGTAACAACCGATAGTAAAGTAGATTTTCCGGCATTAGGAAATCCTACTAATCCCACATCGGCTAATATTTTTAGTTCAAGGGTGATGTCATGTTCTTGCCCTTCGACACCAGGCTGTGCATATCGTGGCGTTTGATTTGTAGGGCTTTTGAAATGCCAATTTCCTCGGCCTCCCATTCCGCCTTCTGCAGCGATGTACTCTTGTCCATCTTCAGTAATTTCCTGAATGATATTTTGAGTCTCAGTATCGCGTATTACTGTTCCCAAAGGCACATCAACATACACATCTTCTCCATCGGCTCCAGTACTTCTACTCTTGCTTCCATGTACTCCATGCCCAGCTCTTAAGTGGCGCTTAAACTTAAGATGATGTAGTGTCCACATATTAGAATTTCCTTTCAGAATAACATGACCGCCGCGACCGCCATCTCCTCCATCAGGACCTCCTTTGGTAATATACTTCTCCCGATGTAAATGCGCAGAACCCTTACCTCCGTTTCCGGAAGTCACATGTAACTTTACATAATCTACAAAATTTCCTTCTGTCATAATTCGTTTTCTATGATGTCGATGAAGCTCTGAATATTCTCTACATTATAATAATGTGATACAAAGCTCTTGCTTATTTGTTGTAAATCAACAACCTCGGAGATAGCTCACGAAGTATGCTTCTAAAACATTTTTTATTATCGGGACCAGCCAAGGGGGATCAAACCTTCTATGAAGGATTAAAGTGTATCGATCACCTTACTTAGTCTTTCCGTTATTTCGTCAACAGCACCTACCCCATCAACGCCAAAGTATTTATCTTCCTTTTGATAATAATTCTTCAGAATAGCGGTCTCATCATAATACACTTTGATACGATTACGAATTACGGTTTCATCTGCATCATCAGGTCGTCCTGACGTTTTTCCTCTTTCGAGTAATCGTTGCACCAATACCTCATCATCGACTTCAAGAGCTACCATTGCACTAACTGCGGTAGCCTTAGATGATAAAAATTGAGCCAATGCATCAGCCTGAGCTTCTGTTCTAGGAAATCCATCAAAGATAAAACCCTTAGCATTTGGATTTTTATCCACTTCGGCATTTAACATATTAATCGTTACCTCATCAGGTACTAACTGTCCCTTATCGATATACGACTTCGCTAATGTTCCTAATTCAGTAGCGTTTTTTATATTATATCTAAATACGTCTCCAGTAGAAATATGTACCAAATCATATTTTTGTTTTAAAACTTCTGCTTGTGTTCCTTTTCCTGCTCCCGGAGGGCCGAATAACACCAAATTTGTCATGTTATTTGATTTTAATTGATAAACATCTGTAAGATTACGGCCTAATCCATTATAATCAAGTCCGTATCCCACAATAAATCGGTTTGGGATTTTGAATCCAAAATAATCGATATGAATTTGTTTTGTATAGGCTTCGGGCTTAAAAAATAACGTTGCAATCTTAACTGCCGCACAACCTTTGTCGTTGAGCATTTCTGACAATACTGCTACAGTAGTACCTGTGTCTACTATATCCTCTATGACGACTACAGTTCTTCCTGATATATCCTCATTCAATCCTATTAATTCACTAACTTGATCTGTAGTTTTTGTACCCTGATATGATGCTAATTTTATAAAACTAACCTCGCAATCATGCTCGAATCGCTTAATTAGTTCTGATGCAAACATAAATGCACCATTCATAACCCCAATAAACAGTGGGTTTTTATTAGCTAAATCCTTATTTAACTGAGCAGAAATTTTATCAATCGCAGTTATTATTTCATCTTCAGTGATAAAAGGAACAAACTTTAAATCATGCAGTTTTATCATTACAACGTATACTTAGCCTGATTTGGCTTTATATTGAAAGCGGCAAAGATAGTGATTACAAATAAGATTTATAAAGTTTAGCTATCGCATTTAGCAGCTATTCTTATGGTTATTCCTTCTGAAAAAATTATTTTTGCCCTTACAAGATAAATTAGAAACCCCATGATGATAAATTTTTTCTCTTCAAACTTCAAATTAGGTATCTTAGGCGGTGGTCAGTTAGGTAAAATGATGTTGTATGAAACCAGAAAGTATGATATACAAACTTATGTTCTTGATCCAAATCCAAATGCGCCTTGTAGAATAGCTTGTAATCATTTTCAACTTGGTAATCTTATGGACTATGAAACGGTTTATAATTTTGGAAAGAAAGTGGATGTACTCACATTTGAGATTGAAACTGTTAATATAGAAGCTTTGGCACAACTCGAAAAGGAAGGGAAAAAAGTATATCCAAGTTCAAGAACTTTGGAAAATATTCAAAATAAAGGAACACAAAAGCTTTTTTACAGAGAAAATAAAATTCCAACGGCAAATTTTATACGGTTCTCTAATAAAGCGCATCTCACAGAAGGAATCACTAGTAATAAAATGAAACCACCCTTTATCTGGAAAAGCGCGCAAGGTGGCTATGACGGAAAAGGGGTATCTGTGATCAAAACAGGAGCAGATCTCGCAAAACTACCTGATGTAGAATGCATTATAGAAGAAAAAATAGATTTTAAGAACGAATTGGCAGTAATCGTTGCCCGTAGCACGCAGGGAGAAATTAAAACATACCCCGTTGTAGAAATGGAGTTTCATCCTGAAGCTAATCAGGTAGAGTATGTAATATGTCCTGCAAGAATTGATGACCACATAGCACAAAAGGCAATCAAAGTTGCTGAAAATGTATCAAAAGCATTTGAACATGTAGGCATATTGGCTGTAGAAATGTTTCAAACACAAGATGACAAAATCCTGGTTAACGAAGTAGCCCCTAGACCTCACAACAGCGGTCACTATAGTATTGAAGGAAGTTATACCAACCAGTTTGAACAGCATATCAGAGCTATCTTAGGACTACCCTTAGGCAATACGGATAGTAAAGTGGGTAGTATTATGGTAAATCTTGTTGGTGCAGAAGGCCATACAGGTGATGTGGTATATCAGAATATTGAAGAAATCATGAAAATGAAAGGTGTTACACCCCATATATATGGTAAGAAACAAACGAAGCCATTCAGAAAAATGGGGCATGTAACCGTTATTAATGAAAATATTAGTGAAGCCAGAAAAATTGCAGAAAAAGTAAAAAATACGATACAGGTAACAAGTAGGTAAAGTGAAATGAGTTCATTAACCACATCTATACATAAAAGGAATAACGCTAATATATACTATAATGAGCAAAGTTGGAATAATAATGGGCAGCACTAGTGATATGCCTGTAATGAAAAAAGCCGTAGACATAGTACAAGGTTTTGATATCGAAGTCGAAGTTGATATTGTTTCGGCACATCGCACACCCGAAAAATTATTCGATTATGCCAAAAACGCACATACACGAGGGATCAAAGTAATAATAGCAGGCGCAGGCGGAGCAGCTCATTTACCTGGCATGGTAGCTTCTCTATCCCCATTACCCGTAATAGGTGTACCTGTGAAGTCGAGTAATTCGATAGATGGGTGGGATTCTGTATTATCTATCTTACAAATGCCAGGTGGGGTACCGGTAGCTACAGTTGCACTTGATGGAGCATTAAATGCGGGTATTCTGGCTGCCCAGATTATAGGAGCTAGTGATGCATGTGTTCTTGATAAAGTTTTGGTGTATAAAGAAGGATTAAAACAAAAGGTTATTGAAGGAGCAAAACAAATAAAAAAGTAATTTTTTTGCACAAAAAAAAGAGCCACTCCTCAGTGACTCTTTTAAATATCAGGCCTTACAAAAGAATATAACAATATTTATTAACCAACTTAAATATATTACACAAAAAATTCATTGTAAGACCTACTCTTAAAACCTACAGCAAAGGTAAAACCTTACTTTAATTATGCAAACAAAGTAGCATATATTTATTAACAATTTTCGATAAAATGTGTGTTTTTTCGATAAAATGCATTTTTATAAGTTTAGAAGGCTCTTTTTAATCAAAAATAGATGACAAAATTGTGATTTTTTAAGAAAACTAAAAAAAGAGCTACAAATAAAGCAGCTCTTTTTAATACATATGGTCTTGCTTTGAAAATAATTATTACTATCTATACCCCAGATAAAAAATAATAGTTACATTTTTATTGCTAGACCATCACTAATAAAACATGATAAATGTATTAGTAAAAAAGTAATCAGATTAAAAACTTAAAAAATCGCAGTGATTTTTTTCGATGAAAAACAATTTTTGCTGATATAAGAACATTACTAATTAACAATAAAAAATAGCAACATTATATATGGACAATCCTTTATTAAAACCATTCGATACTGCCCCATTTTCTGCAATAGAACCTTCGCATTTTTTGCCTGCAATCAAAAACGGAATCTCTCTTGCCAAAAAAGAAATTGATGCAATAGTATCCAATACAGAAGAACCATCTTTTACAAATACGATAGAAGCCCTAACGTATGCTGATGAATTATTAAGTAGGCTTACTAGTCTGTTTTTTAATTTAAATAGTGCCGAAACTAATGATGAAATTCAAAAAATAGCACAAGAGATCTCTCCACTACTTGCAGAATTCAGTAATGATATCGCGCTTAATCTGGATTTATTTAAAAAAATTGAAGCTGTATATAAACAAAGAGAACAATTACAACTCAATCCCGAACAGTACACACTCCTAGAAAAACACTATAAATCATTTTCGAGAAATGGCGCAAATCTACCTGAAGGGAAAAAAGAAAAATTACGAGATATTGATAAAGAACTCTCTACACTAAAATTAAAATTTGGCGAAAATGTATTAGCAGAAACCAATACATTCGAGATGCTACTCACCAAAGCGTCAGATCTGGCGGGTCTTCCTGATGGGGCTAAAGAAGCTGCAAAAGCAATGGCTGAAGCCAAAAATAAAGAAGGGTGGTTGATTACATTAGATTACCCTAGTTATATCCCATTTATTACCTATGCCGATAATAGAAAATTACGTAAGCAATTAGCACTTGCATTTGGTTCCAGAGGTTTTAATAATGATGATCTGGACAATCAAGATATTGTGTTAAGCATTGCCAATCTAAGACATGAGCGGGCACAATTATTAGGATATACATCACATGCACATTATATTCTAGAAGAAAGAATGGCAAAAACTCCTGACAATGTGTTTCTATTTTTGAATGAAATTCTTGAAAAAGCAAAACCTGCGGCAAAAAGAGAATTTAAACAGCTAGAGAATTTTGCCAAAGAATTAGATGGAATTGATCAACTTCAAAAATGGGATAGTGCTTATTACTCAGAAAAGTTAAAGCAGAAGCTTTTCAATTTGAATGATGAAAAATTAAAACCATATTTCAAATTAGAAAATGTTATTGATGGTGTATTCATTATCGCTTCCAAATTATTTGGGCTTCGGTTTGAGAAAACCAACGAGATAGATACCTATCACGAAGAAGTATTGACCTATAAAGTTACTGATCTCGAAGGTAATTTTATATCCTTATTTTATGCTGATTTTCATCCCAGACCAGGAAAACGCAATGGCGCATGGATGACTTCTTATAAATCGCAAATGCATAAAGACAATACTAATATTAGACCCCATGTATCCATTGTTTGCAATTTTACAAAACCAACGCCCAGTAAACCTTCTTTACTTACTTTTAATGAAGTAACTACTTTGTTTCATGAATTTGGTCATGCGCTACATGGTATGCTTGCCGATACGACATATCCAGATTTATCAGGAACGAATGTATATTGGGATTTTGTAGAATTACCGAGCCAAGTCATGGAAAACTGGTGTTATGAAAAAGAAGCTCTTGAACTATTTGCTAAACATTATGAAACCGGAGAAGTGATTCCTATGGAATTAATTAGAAAAATTAAAGAATCTTCCACTTTCATGGAGGGCATGGCAACATTACGCCAATTAAGTTTTGGATTACTAGACATGTCTTGGCATGGGCAAGACCCTAGTGAAATCAAAAGTGTAAAAGAACATGAAAAAAGCGTATTTGCTGATACATCCTTATATCCAGATGTAGCAGAAAATTGTATGAGTACTGCTTTTTCACATATTTTTCAGGGAGGATATTCTGCAGGTTATTACTCATATAAATGGGCAGAAGTGTTAGATGCAGATGCTTTTGAATATTTCAAAGAAAATGGAATTTTCAACTCTGATATAGCTCATAAATTCAAAGCACATGTATTATCCAGAGGTGGTACCGAAGATCCAATGATACTGTATAAACGTTTTCGTGGGCAAGAGCCCAAACCAGAAGCCTTATTAAAGCGCGCTGGATTAATCAAGTAAATAATCACTAGGAAAGCCCAAAAGGCATTCTAAAGCTAAGACTTAAAGATTTCGAGGCTATTCTTGGAGTATTCTAAATCCCGCTGTGTCTGCCTGCGACAGGACCATCGGGGTAAAAAATTGTAAACTGAGCTTGCCGATTGTATTAGTTCTCAATACTTGGTTAATTTTCGACAAGCTCAGACTCACAAATTAGATTAATTCTTTAGCCTTATTTTTTAATCATTTGCTTGGTATAACTTTTTGGCCCATTAAAAAGTGTCAAAAAGTATGTCCCAGCATGTAGTTTTGAAGTATTTAGCTTGCTTACTTTTCCTTCTAACTTTATTTCCTTTAGTATCGCACCTTTAACATCAATAATTAATAGTTTGCTCCCTTTCCATAGGTTATTGCTCACAGTTAAATTTATATACTCACCATCTACAGGGTTAGGGTGTAATGATAGCAGTAGACTATCATCGGCTAGTTTCGCAGCAGCTGCACTTTGTAAAGAAGATCCACATGCTCCTATTAAATCCCAGTCATTTCTAATGCGTTCATACAGATTCCCTAAATAAGTCACCAAATCTCCAATTTGATAATTGGTAGAGGAGTTATATGGCGCTACACCCTGGCAAATATCACTACTACCGCCTGATTCAGATAATTTTACATCATCAATAGTAATATCACCTTGCCAGCTATTTCCTGTAACAGCATTAAACCTTACTTGTACTGTAGCTCCGGCGTAAGAAGAGAAATCAATATTAGCTGTATTCCAACTACTTCCTTGAGATCCGGATTTACTAAAAACACTAGTCCACGTGGCACCGTTATCGGTACTTGCTTCTACAGATAAACTACCTACTGCATCACCTAGCATATGATATTTAAAGCTCAAATTTGCTGTTGATAATCCATTGAGGTTAAAACAAGGAGAGTTTAATATAGCTCTTTTATTAGGAAATCCATTACCGTTACCAGAGGCTTCTACATAAATATAAGATGATCCTTGAGCAGCACTACTTGGACCCGTACCGTTTGATGGTGTTCCATTTGAGTCAATAGTCCAGTTTAGATTATCTCCCGTAGCTTGTTTCCATCCACCAATAGACCCTTCGAACCCTTCAACATAAGGAAATGTATTTATAGTCGAAGCACAATCTCCTCCTCCAGGACCACCACTGGTAACGCCATTTGAAATTTCGATCAAATATTCTAAAGCCAACTTTGCAAATTTGGCAGCATGCGTAGCATTTGGCGTTGGAGAACGATCAAAAGTGTCTCTTGTAGTATGTATATTAGGATTACTTTGGTTGAAAGTCGCTTCAAAAGGAAATGCCACATCATACCCTTGCTGTGCCCAACTATAATGATCAGAACAACCATAATTACATTGTGATGTACCATATGTTAATCTATGCACTCCAGATGCGTTATAAAAGTTCATTAATTCAATTAAAAAATCATTCAATGTATCATCATTATAAGAGTCGGTTGACACATATATATCATTGGTAGAACCTTTATAATTTGTCATATCCAATTGCATGTAACTCACCACATTCACGTTGCGTCTCTTATAATCCTCTGCAATTTCTTTTGAACCTCTAAGCCCTACTTCTTCTGCTGCAAAGGCCATAAATTCCATAGTTCGTTTTGGTTTAAAATCCATCGAAAACAATACTCTGGCAGCCTCAGTTATTGTTGCAATACCAGAGGCATTATCATCTGCTCCTGGTGCATTATCAGCATTACCTCCCCTGGCAGTCGAGTCAATATGACCGCCAATAATTACAAACTCGTCTGGTTTTTCTGTTCCAGTAATTGTCATAACTACCGATGGCATATTAGTACTTGTATGATTAACAATTCTTACTGATACATCACCACGGCCAGCAGCTAAACCTTCCCACTTGCTTTTTAAATCTAAAACTGCTTGTCTGGCACTGTTGGTTGTATGGTACCGAGTTCCATAATTTTCTAATTCCTGAATTTGATTGGCTATATTAAAATTATTCACCAAATCAAGACTCTGTCTTACCAGTGTTTCTTGTGTAATTGAAAAAGCAGCTCTTTGAGCTCTAGCCGACTTTTTATTGATGTTACCAATTGAAGAAAGAGCATCATTTTCTGAAGCTTCATAAATAAATCCAGGTCCATGCACCAATACTTTGTGGTGTAATTCTTCTGCCGCATTAGGACTAAGCATTACGGCACTATAACCGTTGTTAGAGTCAATAATTTTAATTTCGTTTGGATGATTGATTTTAAGCCCCTGAGCATCTCTGGTTTGCATCGTAGCGTAAAACATGTTGTCTTTTACTTGTGCATGTCCATGCATAAGGAATAAGCATAGCATCACAGCTGAAATAATTAAGTTTAATTTTTTCATTATCATATGAGTTTGTGTTAGATCTGTAACTTACGCAAAAACATTTTTTAACAAAAATGGCACTACCGCCAAATATCAACTGTTTAAACCTAATTTTTAAGAAATTAATTTATGTTTCATTAATTTTTGAAAGTTCGAAAATTTTCATACATTTGTACTATGAATTATGATGAAGCAAAAAAGAAATTTATTTCAACCTGGGGATCTCTGGGTACTTTATGGGGAATTAACAAAGCCATGGCGCAGATACATGCACTGTTAATTATATCTCCAGAACCTCTTTCTATGGAAGATATTATGCAAGAACTGCAAATATCGAGAGGAAATACTAGTATGAATCTTCGTCAATTGATGGATTGGGGTATAGTTTTCAAGGAAAATAAAATGGGAGAACGAAAAGAATATTTCACTTCTGAAAAAGATGTACAGGAACTTGCAAGACAAATCGCCAAAGAAAGAAGCAGACGAGAATTAAAACCTACGATTAAAATATTAAAAGATGTATCAGATATTGAAGACGATGGAACCTTAAAAACAAAGGAATTAATATCACAAACCAAAGCATTACATGAAATGGCAGAAACTTTAGACATTATGATGAATAAAGTGGTAGGACAAGATCATAACTGGATTACAAAAGCGTTGGTGAAGTTAATCAAATAGTGCTATACCATAATTAATAAAATAGGAGAAAACTCCTTTTTATTTTCAATAATACTTTCAGTTTTTTCTGAAACTTTAAAATAGATAGAATATGGAATTCAATATCCCAAACTGGCTGATATATATTGGTGGAATAGGCCAAATATTTACTGCATTAATTTATCCATATATAAGACATGAAGTTTTTGACTGGTATACCGATGTAAAACAACTAAGACCATTGAATCAGGAAATTGCAAAAACGTACGGAAGATATATTCAGGGACTCAACTTCTCATTTGGATTGATAGCTATACTACTCCCATTAGAGCTCAAGGAACAGTCAGCATTGGCCATTGCTCTAACCGGTTTAATAGCTGCATATTGGGTTGGTAAAGTTGTTACACAAATAGCATATTATCCTATGTATGAGATTCCAAAAAAACGAATCTTCAAGATTGGTAGTTACTTTATGAATTGCTTGTTCGTTCTTTTTGCAACTGTTTATACATCGCTACTGATTTACAATTGTATTGGCTTTTTTACAATAAACTAAAGACAAAGATTATGAGCACACTTACCTTATTACGAAAACTAAAACTTAGAAAATCGGCTACGAAGGAAAAGATCATTCAATTTTATGACGAGGCTACAGAGGATTATGAGTTTTGGAGCAAAGATTTCAACATGCATTTTGGGTATTATATTCCATTTAAAACCAATGTATTCAAACGAGATTCGATGTTAAACGAATTGACACATCAAGTATTCAATCGTCTCGATGTACCAAAAAGAAATTCGCTTGTCGCCGATTTGGGTTGTGGCATTGGTGGCTCAATACGATATGGATTACGAAAATACCCATTACTCAGTATTATAGGAGTAACGCTCTCCCCTTTTCAAGTAAGAGAAGGAAATAAGAGATTAAAACAAATGAATGGTGTTATTTTAGAAGAAAATTATTGTACCACTTCATTCAAAAACGATAGTATAAATGGAGCGTATGCTATCGAAAGTTTTTGTCATTCTGGGCACTCTAGAGAAGCTCTAAGAGAAGCATACAGAATTATAAAACCTGGATCCAGACTCGTTATTGCTGATGCATTTCTTAAAAAAAATGAAGATCAATTGTGTACTGGGAGTACCTATTGCTACGAACAACTGTGTAAGGGATGGAGTCTTGAAGGTTTAGGGAGTATTCATGATGTTAAAACACATTAGAAAAGATTGGCTTTAAAAATGTAAAAATCGAAGATATATCATTTAGGGTAGCTCCATCGGTTTTGCATGTTCCATTCGCAATTATTGGCTTTATCCCAAAAAAAATATATAATAGAGAACGCATAAAACTACAAAGTTTAAAAAATCTAAAAGGATCTTTATTTGCCTTACTTTCAGGTTTACATATAAGAAACTTTGGATACTATTTCATTACTGCAGAAAAATAATCTTAAAAATTTTACAAATGAAAAAAATTGTCATAGCAGCAGGAACTGGATTTCTAGGAAAAGTGCTAACCCAACATTTCAAAAACAAAGTTGAAAAAATTATCATTCTAACTCGAGGAAAAGGTCGAATAGAAGGTAATATTCACTATCTACACTGGGATGCTAATACTGTCGGAGATTGGAAAGATGAAATCAATAACGCAGATGTACTTATAAACATGACCGGAAGATCGGTCGATTGCAGGTATAATCAAAAAAACAAAGACTTGATCATGTCTTCGAGAATACAATCTACACGCGTTCTGGGAAAAGCAGTAGCAGCTTGTGAAATCCCACCAAAAGTATGGCTTAATTCATCTACTGCTACTATTTATCGTCATTCGTTAGACAAAGAAATGGATGAAATACATGGAGAAGTAGGAACTGGATTTTCTGTGGATGTGGCAACGCAATGGGAAAAAACGTTTTTCGAACAGCAGACATCAAAAACCAGAAAAATAGCATTGAGGACTTCAATTGTACTAGGGAAAAGTGGAGGTGCCTTTCCTCCTATCTTAAACTTATCTAAAATTGGATTTGGCGGTAAACAAGGCGACGGAAATCAAAAATTAAGTTGGATACATCAAACAGACTTTGCACGAAGCGTAGAATTTATAATAAATAACTCCAAAATCAAGGATGTAATTAATATTGTTGCTCCCAAACCATCAACGAATGCAGCATTTATGAAGACACTTCAAAATGTTACAAAAACACCAATCGCAATCCCTATTTCAAAACCACTCCTAGAATTTGGAGCTAGAATTATAAAGACAGAAACAGAACTTATTCTCAAAAGTAGAAATGTAGTCCCTTTAAAACTTATAGATAATGGCTTCCAATTTTTATATCCTGATCTCGAATCTGCATTACGTTCCCTAACATAGCGATTTATGACAACAATACTAATCAAAACCAGAATAAATGCTCCAATCGAAGAGGTATTTGACTTATCAAGAGACATAGATTTTCACATACAATCTGCAAAAGAAACCAAAGAAAAAGCCATTGCAGGCACTACTTCCGGACTAATAAGGCTTGGTGAAACCGTAACGTGGAGAGGAAAACATTTTGGGATGTATCTCACCCACCAAAGCAAGATTACCCGTCTTCAATTCCCAGATTGTTTTACTGATGAAATGATTGCCGGGCATTCTAAATCATTCAGGCATCAGCATATTTTTCACAAAATAGACATAGGGACAGAAATGACTGACATCCTCAAGTACGAAACCCCATATGGCATCTTCGGCAAATTATTTGATCATATCACCTTAAAAAAACATCTAACCAATTTTATTACCAATCGAAATCTATCTATAAAATCAAATTTAGAGGCTAAAAATAGTGAGGTTTCATAAGGAAAAGATCAAATGTAAGGTTGTAATGATAGTATCTACTTACTATTCATTCATTAAAGAATATACTGATTCAACTTTTTATCCTATTTTTGATAAAGACAACAATAGAAATAACAATGCCTACAAACACCATAGACCCCAACTCATGGGTTGACAAATACAGTGATTATCTATTTAACTATACCATTGTAAGAGTTGATGATAGAGAAATTGCTCAAGATCTAGTACAAGAAACATTCTTTGCAGGCCTTAAATCCATGAAAAATTTTAAAGGTGAAGCTAGTGAGCGAACCTGGCTTATTTCAATTCTGAAAAGAAAAATCATAGATCATTATCGAAAGATAAATAGCAATAAAGGAAAAGCGGAAGTCAGGATGAACTACACAGGTGACTCTGAAACTGAAGGTGATTGGTTAGAAGAACGAGTAGCTGACCCTTTTGATAAAAATGCTGAAGGTGACCTCGAAAATGAAGAGCTTGGTTTGGCCATACATAACTGTTTGGGAAAATTACCAGAAAAGCAATCCCTTATTTTTAAAATGAAAACGATACAAGGTTTTGATACCGAAGCTATTTGTAATGAATTCGATATTACTGCGTCTAATCTATGGGTTATTATCCACAGAGCGCGAACAGCAATGGCTGAATGCTTAGAAAAAAATTGGTTTTAAAGGAAAATATGAGTAATAAGAAAGGAATTTTTGTTGAATGTGCTGATGCGAATCACTTTTGTGATAAGAATCAATACAAAGAAGCTACTTTTTGGGAAAAAGTAAAATTGAATATTCATCTAATCTATTGTAGAGCCTGTAGAAAATATTCTGTAACTAACTCAAAGCTCACAAAACTAGTTAAAGATCCGAAAGTCATTAGTATCAATGCGTATGATAAGAATGCAATGAAAGAAAGGCTAAAACAGAAAATGAACGAATAGACGACCTCTGTACTAGTTTGAGATCTATAAAAAGAAAAAAAAATACCGAGGCAAGCCAGGTTCAAATCTAAATTATCAAGTACCACCATTTGCCTTTAATAAAAAAAATGAAAACTACAAGTAAGCTATTTATATCCTGCGAAGAAGCAAAGCATATTTGTGATAAAAATCAATATGGCGAAGCTTCACTGAAAGAAATCATTACGCTAAATATACGCTTGATATATTGTAAGGTTACACGTATATATTCAAAAAAGAATGTAAAATTAACCAAGGTGATTAAGACATCTAATGTGCAAACGATTAATCATTCTGACAAAAAATCAATGAAGCAAAAACTACACAAGGAATTAAGCAAATAAGTTTTGTAACACTAAAAATATTGCCAACCACATTAAGGGAACACTTTCTACCCAAAAAGAACAATAATATTCATATTGCTTTCTTTCTGCTCCCCATAAAAAAAAAAGAGTGATTATAGTGATTAGAATTGTACTAAAGACTTCTACTGGAGAAAGTTTATCTTTCATAGCCGTTAATAATAGAAAAGCAACTAACAAAATACTCCCAAAAACTTTTGTTTTTGTAACTCCGATTTTTTGAGGAACGGTTTCTAACACTAATGCATCATATTTAAGATCTCTAATTTCAAAAGGGAGCATGATTACTATGACAAATAAAAATCTTTGAACCAGTTCAATAAAAAAATCCAAATTCAAATTCCCCTTTACATATACAACTGGAACTAATACCGTTACCCCACACCAAACTAATCCAATGACAAAAATCTTTACTCCCGCGATACTTCTCAAATTCCTATCATTAGGAAAAACAGGAACTGCATACAATACTGTTAAAACTATAAAGGGAGCCATATACATCAAAGTATCATACGACAACTGAAAAGCAAAATATATAACAAATAAACTACAAAGAATAGTTAGTAAACGAATCCCTTTCTTGGATGTATTTAATTTTCTGTGATATAGTTTCGAAGCTTTAGAATACTTCACAAAATTGTATGCTGCTACCGAACCTAAAAAAGTAAATAAAAGAAATGCATATTCTTTGGTAACTCCAAATTTGATAAATGTGATTTGTACCAAAGCACATATCGCTAAAGCAACGTGAATACTACTATCGATATAGAATCTGAATATACTTTTTAAGGTTTTCACGTTACAAATTTAAGGGAATCTGTTAATAACATTCGAAATTGGTTAAAAACTTGATACAATAGGGTTAATTAATTGTGAAATTTTAGCAATTAAATGTGTATTTTTGCGGTCTGAATTTCAACTGTTTTTTGCTATGAAAACTGACTCTTTTACACTGCGTCATATCGGTCCATCTGAAAAGGATCTTGACAGCATGTTAAACACGATCAAAGCAGATTCTATAGACCAACTCATCTATGAGACTGTACCAGACGATATTCTTTTAAAAAACCCATTAAATCTTGCATCTGCAATGAGTGAGCAAGAATATTCGGGGCACATGCAAAAGTTATCTTCAAAAAATAAAGTATTCAAAACCTATATGGGTTTAGGCTATCATGAAGCTTGCCTACCGGCAGTAATCCAACGAAATATACTGGAAAATCCAGGTTGGTATACAGCCTATACACCATATCAGGCAGAAATTGCACAGGGTAGATTAGAAGCATTGTTAAATTACCAAACCATGATCTGTGATCTTACAGGTATGGAACTTACAAATGCCTCTCTCCTTGATGAAAGTACTGCAGCAGCAGAGGCGATGACCATGCTTTTTGCCGTACGCTCAAGAACTCAGAAAAAGAATGAAGTCAATAAATTCTTTGTTTCTGAAGAGATTTTACCGCAAACCCTTTCCTTACTAAAAACTCGTGCTATACCCTTAGCTATTGAGTTGGTCGTTGGAGATCATCAACAATTCGACTTTTCTTCAGAATTCTATGGGGCTATTTTACAATATCCAGGAAAATCAGGGCAAGTATATGATTATGCAAGTTTTGTAGAAAATGCACATCAATCAGAAATTAAAGTGGCTATAGCTGCAGATATATTGAGCTTAGTGTCGCTAAAATCTCCTGGAAGTTTTGATGCAGATGTTGTTGTTGGTACCACACAACGTTTTGGTATTCCTTTGGGGTATGGTGGTCCTCATGCAGCCTTTTTTGCAACAAGAGAAGAATACAAAAGAAATATACCCGGTAGAATCATAGGAGTTACTCAAGATGTGAATGGTAATCGTGCATTACGCATGGCACTTCAAACCCGGGAGCAACATATCAAACGGGATAAAGCAACATCTAATATATGCACCGCACAAGTACTCTTGGCTGTTATGGCTGGTATGTATGGAGTATATCACGGACCTGAAGGTTTGAAATATATAGCCGATAAGGTTAATGCATCTGCAACCGAACTTAGCAAAGCTTTGACAAATTTAGGCTTTGACCAGCAAAATACTGTATATTTTGATACGATTCGTGTAACTGCAGATGCCGATAAAGTAAAAAAAATTGCTGAAGCTAACGAAATCAATTTTTATTACCCTGATGCCACAACGGTTTCTATTGCTCTAAATGAGGCAACAACTCTAAAAGACTTAAATGCGATTGTTTCGATTTTTGCTAAAATCTCTGAAAAAGACGCTATAGAAATTAAAGAAGTTCAAGACGATACTACACTAGATAAAAAGGTAGCAAGAACAACCGAATTTCTAACAAACAAAGTATTTAACACCTATCATTCTGAAACTGAATTGATGCGTTACATTAAAAAACTAGAGCGCAAAGATTTATCATTAAACCATTCTATGATCGCTCTAGGATCTTGCACAATGAAGCTCAACGCTGCTTCAGAAATGCTACCGCTTAGTGATCCACAATGGGGTAATATTCACCCATTTGTACCCGTAGAACAAGCAAAAGGCTATCACGAAATACTGCATAAGTTAGAAGATCAACTTACAGAAATAACTGGTTTTTCAGCGACTTCTCTTCAACCTAACTCAGGAGCGCAGGGAGAATTTGCCGGATTAATGGTCATACGTGCATATCATGAATCAAGAAACGATCATCATAGAAATATATGCCTAATCCCATCGTCTGCCCATGGAACTAATCCAGCATCTGCTGTTATGGCAGGGATGAAAGTCGTAGTAACCAAAGCCAATGAAGAAGGAAATATTGATGTAGACGATTTACGAGAAAAAGCGCTAAAACACAAAGACAATCTCGCTGCATTGATGGTTACATATCCTTCTACACATGGCGTATATGAATCCGCTATTAAGGAGATCACCAAAATCATTCATGATCATGGTGGACAAGTATATATGGATGGTGCAAATATGAACGCACAAGTAGGTTTAACAAACCCTGGAGCAATTGGAGCCGATGTTTGTCACCTTAACTTGCACAAAACATTTGCAATTCCTCATGGGGGTGGTGGTCCCGGTGTAGGACCAATCTGTGTGGCAAAACAACTGGTTCCATTTTTACCCGGAAATCCAATAATCCCAACTGGAGGAGATCAAGCGATAACCGCTATTTCTGCTGCTCCTTGGGGGTCTTCATTGGCCTGCCTGATATCGTATGGATATATTACTATGCTTGGCGCCAAAGGTCTCAAAGAATCTACAGAATATGCTATTCTTAATGCAAATTATATCAAAGAACGTTTGGATGGGCACTACAGTGTTCTTTATGTTGGTGAACGCGGTAGAGCAGCACACGAAATGATTATTGATTGCAGACCTTTCAAAGCTCATGGAATTGAAGTGACAGATATAGCAAAACGCCTTATGGATTATGGCTTTCATGCACCAACAGTCTCCTTTCCTGTAGCGGGAACGATCATGATAGAACCTACAGAAAGTGAAAGTAAAGACGAATTAGACCGCTTTTGTGATGCCTTATTATCTATACGACAAGAAATCGCAGAAGCCAGTGCAGATGATCCAAATAACGTAATGAAAAATGCACCGCATACATTACACATGCTTACTGCAGACACCTGGGATTTTCCATACTCAAGAGAGCAGGCTGCCTATCCGTTGTCTTATGTTGCAGAAAACAAATTCTGGCCATCGGTACGTCGCGTAGATGATGCGTATGGAGATCGAAATTTGATATGTACTTGTGCTCCTATTGAAGAATACATGGAAGCAGAAGTATAATACATTATATACTGAAAATTAAAAAGAGGTGACTTTACAGTTGCCTCTTTTTGTTAAACACAAAAATAGTGAAGGATATCTCTTCTAAAAAAGACATAGAATTCTTAATGAGGTCTTTTTATAATAAGGCACTTATAGACCCATCAATTCGCATATTTTTTATTGAAATCGCAAAGATTGATCTCGAAAAACATGTCCCACACATTGTTTCTTTCTGGGAACAGCAACTCTTCAGAAAAGGTGATTATAAAAAAAATGTACTTCAGATTCATAACGATTTGAGTACTAAAAAAACATTACAAAAAATTCATTTTTAAACATGGCTTTCTTTATTTAATACCACAGTAGATGATCATTTCAAAGGTGAAAAAGCTAACCTAATCAAAACAAGAGCGTTATCTATTGCCACTGTGATGCAATTAAAAATAAAATGAGCCTATGCCCTCTTGTATATCACACAAATATTGAAACTCAAAATAGCTGGGCATTGTAAAATCTATTATGCATGCATAATAGATTGATCTATATTCCCTACATTACAGACAATAACAGATAATTGGGAACGATGAATATCAAGATAACAGGTACAGGGAGCTATATTCCTAAAGGGATTGAGAGAAATGAAGATTTTATACACCACCAATTTTTAAACGAAAATGGGATACAGATACAACATACTACAGAGGTTATCATAGATAAATTCAAGAAAATTACTGGTATTGAGGAGCGTAGATATGCTTCTAACCAGCAGAACACATCAGATTTAGCATTTCTTTCCGCAGAAAAAGCAATTAAAGACGCCAAAATTGATCCAGAAACGCTTGACTATATTATTATGGCACACAATTTTGGAGATGTAGATAACAACTCCTCCCAAGGAGACACCGTACCCAGTCTGGCCGCTAGAGTAAAACACAAACTAAAAATCAAAAATCCATATTGTGTAGCTTATGATGTACTGTTTGGGTGTCCCGGATGGATAGAAGGCATTATACAAGCGCAATCATTTATCAAAAGTGGCATGGCCAAAAAATGCCTTATTATTGGTGCAGAAACACTTTCTCGCGTTGTAGACAAACATGATCGCGATGCTATGATCTATTCTGATGGAGCTGGAGCATCAATACTCGAGATCACAGAAGAATCTGGAGGTATCATCGCTACGATAAGTGCATCACACACCTTAGAGGAAAGTAATTTTTTATATTTCGGAAAAACGTTTGACAACACTTCTGATAGTGACCATAAATACATCAAAATGTATGGTCGAAAAATATATGAATTTGCTTTAAACCATGTTCCCCTAGCAATGAAAGCATGCTTGGATAAAACTGATTTTGATGTCAATAACATTAAAAAAATTCTTATCCACCAAGCCAATGAAAAAATGGACGAAGCCATTGTAAAAAGGTTTTATGGGCTTTTTGATCAAGAAGTTCCTAAAAATATCATGCCGATGAGTATTCAAAAACTCGGAAATAGTAGTGTTGCAACTATACCCACACTATATGATCTCATTTTGAATCAAAAAATTGAAAATCACCATATCCAAAGAGGAGATCTTTTATTATTTGCCAGCGTGGGCGCAGGGATGAATATTAATGCATTTTTGTATCAGCATTAATTCCTTTTCACAAAATTCTCATCAATACACTAATGCTAATCTATGTAATTGTCTATTTTTACACTACTAATTACTGATTAAATTACTATGTACGAAGGAACTTTTCCTCACAAACGTTATAAAAAAACATTAGAATTTCTTAGACAATATGTCCCCGCTCCTTCTAATATTTTAGACCTTGGCGTTAGAAATCCTTTTGTAGAATTCATGGAAAAAGAAGGATATAATGTGTCGAATACCTCTGGCGAAGATTTAGATTTAAATACCGATGCAGTTAAAACTAATAAAGTTGAAACCGTAACGGCTTTTGAGATTTTTGAACATCTGATTGCTCCATTTAATGTAATCAAGGACATAAAAGCAGATAAACTGGTGGCCTCTGTACCGCTAAAGCTTTGGTTCTCTCCTGCATACCGAAGCAAAACCGATCCCTGGGATAGACATTATCACGAATTTGAAGATTGGCAATTTGATTGGTTGCTCGAAAAAGCAGGATGGAAAATTGTGGCCAGAGAGAAATGGACTCATCCTGTTAAAAAAATTGGTTTCAGACCTTTACTACGATTCTTTACACCAAGATATTATATTGTTTATGCTGAGAAAAAGTAAATAAGATTGAACATTTATATCGTCATACCTGCTCATAACGAAGAACGTTTTATTTCTAAAACCTTAACATCTCTCGTTTCTCAAACCAAACTACCAAAACAAATAGTCGTTGTCAACGATAATTCTACGGATAATACAGAAGATATTGTTAATGAGTTAATCCAGGAATATGATTTTATTTCAGTAGTAAGCACCAATTCTTCTGTAGATCATATGCCCGGCAGTAAAGTGATCAATGCTTTTTATCAAGGCTACAAAACTTTGGATGCTAACTATGATATGGTTTGCAAGTTTGATGCAGATCTTATCTTCCCCCCAAACTATTTAGAAAAAATCACTACTCATTTTGAAGAAAACAAAAAGATTGGGATGGTCGGCGGGTTTTGTTATGTTGAAAAAAATAAAAATTGGATACTGGAGAATCTAACCAATAAGAATCATATTCGCGGGGCATTAAAAGCCTATCGCAAAGCTTGTTTTGAAAGTATTAATGGGTTGAAACCTGCTATGGGTTGGGATACTGTTGATGAATTACTTGCTCAATATCATAATTGGGAAATTAAAACTGATGATACTTTGCATGTAAAACACCTAAAACCAACAGGCAATACCTACAACCCAAAAGCCAAGTACAAACAAGGTGAAGCTTTCTATCGCATGCGATATGGTTTCTGGATTACCTTAATAGCATCAATAAAGCTAGCTATACTCAAAAAACAGCCTCAATTGACAGCAGATTATCTAGCTGGTTTTTTTAAAGCAAAAAAAGCAAAGCTACCTTTTCTTGTTTCTAAAGACGAAGGAAAATTTATTCGCACATTACGTTGGAAAAAAATAAAAAAGAAGCTACATTTTCTTTTTTAAAACCAGAACTTCTTACTCTAATACAAAAGACAATATATCTCTCGCAGCTCAACTTAGTAAAGTGATTCTTAATTATACATAAATTATTGGTGAGATATTGATATTTTTTTTGGATTGTACTCCCTTTCTTAATTCCTTGATCAAAAATAACAAAGATGCATGTGTCTAAATGTAAAACTTTAATGCAAGGTTAAATGCTGTCGCTGTTTTTTTTTCTATTTTAGCTTTTCTAATTTTGCAGCATGTTTTACCTAGACGATATTGGTCGCTATTTTTTAATGTTGAAAGGAATTTTTAGTCGAATGACCAAGGGTTCAGTTTTACGTACTCTTATTTTTAAAGAAATAAACGACTTAATCATAGGGTCTTTGGGGATTACTGTTTTTCTTGCATTTTTTATTGGTGCTGTGGTTGCCATACAAACAGCACTAAATCTTACCAGTCCTATAATTCCAAAAAAAATAATTGCTTTTGCCTCTAGACAGTCGATAATTCTAGAATTTGCTCCTACCTTTATCTCTGTGATCATGGCCGGCAAAGTTGGTTCATTTATCACTTCGAGTATAGGAACAATGCGAGTTACCGAGCAAATCGACGCACTAGAAGTAATGGGGATTAATGCACTTAATTACTTAGTATTTCCCAAAATAATTGCTATGCTTATGTATCCTTTTGTAATTGCAATAGCAATGTTTACAGGAATACTGGGTGGCTATGTTGCCGGCGTATATGGCGGTTTTATTTCGAATACAGAATTTTTAACAGGCCTACGAGAAGAGTTTGTTCCGTATCATTTGGTATATGCCTTTATAAAAACGTTTCTATATTCGTTCTTATTGGCTACCATACCCTCTTTTCATGGGTTTTATATGAAAGGTGGTGCGCTCGAGGTTGGTAAAGCCAGTACCTCTGCCTTTGTTTGGACCACTGTAGTTATTATTATATCTAATTATGTGCTCACTCAATTATTATTAAGCTAATGATAGAAGTAAAAGATATACATAAAGGCTTTAACGGAGAAGAAATCCTAAAAGGAATCACAACCACTTTTGAGCGTGCTAAAACCAATCTCATTATTGGTACCAGTGGGAGTGGTAAAACGGTGTTTCTAAAATGTTTATTGGGTCTTTTTACACCAGAGCAAGGTACAATTTGCTATGATGGATCTACATATTCAGAACTTAGTGAAGAACAACAAAGAAATTTGAGAAAACAAATGGGAATGGTTTTTCAAGGGAGTGCATTATTTGATTCTATGACTGTAGAAGAAAATGTAATGTTTCCTCTAAGAATGTTTACCCGACAGAAGAAAGGTGAAATGTTGGATCGGGTACATACGGTACTTGACAGGGTGAATCTAGAAAATGCAAATGATAAACTTCCTTCAGAAATAAGTGGTGGAATGCAAAAACGAGTGGCTATTGCTCGGGCAATTGTTACGCAGCCTAAATATTTGTTTTGCGACGAACCCAATTCGGGGCTTGATCCCAAAACCGCTATCGTGATCGACAATCTTATCAAAGAAATTACTGAAGAATACGATATTACTACCGTAATTAATACACACGATATGAATTCTGTAATGGAGATCGGAGAGAAAATTGTGTTTCTTAAACAAGGGCACCTAGAATGGGAAGGTGATAAAACACAAATTTTTAAAACGGATAATCAAGCGGTAACTGATTTCGTTTACTCTTCAAACTTGTTTAAAAAAGTACGTAATGCCCAGTTAAAAGGACTGTAGTTTATATTAGCATTTGGCTTTTTTCCTTTGATATTCTTTATTCGGTATTCATTTTAATTTCTCGTATATGACAAGTACTGATAAGCTTATTGTTTCAAAGCTCCTCCGTCGCTGAAGTGTGAACATGAATAATTTAAGTTTTTTTTATGCTCCTTCTCCGTCGTGGAAGGTGTCCCGCCCATAGCGGGACGGTAGGGGTTGATATTCGGTATTCATGGTATACATACTATGCTGATGTATAAAAGGATGTAGCGATCACTATCGGGTGTGTATCTGTTTGATAACACAAAAAATCGAATTTTGAATACTGAATACTGAATACTGAATACTGAATGTAAAACCGAAAACTGTAAAATGAAAAAAAATTACTTAGTATCACGTGTGACCCTGAGGGTTTTGATGTTTCATTAGTAGTTATTTGATAATTATGATCTTTATACATGTAAAAGCTATGCTGTTTCTAGCATAGCTTTTATGTTTTACAATGGTGCTTAATCGAACTTATAGTAATCGTAAGCAGCCCCGCTCCACAAAGTCTCTCGACTTGGCGACACAAGCAATTATGAGATGATACAATCACAGTAATACGAATCATGAAACATAGCACATACAAAGTAGTAAAAAGCAGTACAGCTCAACGTCAGTAGACCTTGCGCAGCTTGCACACCAAGCAGTGATTATTATATACTTATTCTACAGTTTTACCAGTAAATACATTAACTTTTGAGTTCATTGGATTACCAGACGACCTTCTAAATGAAACTACTTGCCCTACATGATATATAGCATCAGAAATCTGCCCGTTAATCATATTCCAGTACGGAAATTCTCTTTTAATGTCGTTGGATTGAAAAATTACTTTATATGCAGATACGTCCTCTGCCGATTTGCCAGAAAACAACGTGCTCGCTTCTCTAAGATTATCTAATGTTTGCTTTCTAAGTGCTTCAAAAGTTAGATTGGGTTGATCTGCAGTTCTTATATTTGGCTGATTTTTTGGAGCATTGAGAATTGCTTTGGATAAGGCATGAAGATGTTCTAGAGTTTGTAGCGTTGTTCTCGATTCTTTTGAAGGTGAGTAGGTCAAATCATTTTTTGTAAGCCCTTCGGTTGCCCAATAATATCGATAGCCCAATCCATCTATAAATCTAGATATAACATTCCCTGAAGTATAATCTTCTGGGTATTCTGGAATTTGCTTGTACGGTAATGTCATATCTTGTTTATTTTGGCTAAAGCCAGGTAGGGTACAACTAAAAATCACAAGAGCTATCAGTATTTTATTCATGGTGTATTTATTTTGTTTATTTTTCAAAAATTGCAACAGCTCTAACGGGTGAGCCTGTTCCTCCTCTAATTTTTAAAGGGAATCCTATGAATCTAAAGCGGCCTCTTTCAATCAATAGGTGTAGATTAATCATATTCTCATAATGTGTAAATCCTAGTGCTCCACAAATGTGATGTACTTCTTTATTTGAAATTCCCGGCACTCCGGGAGACATAGTTTCTACTCCAAAAGCTGCGATGCCTTTTTCTCCTAACCATTGTGCTGCTTCTGCTGTTATCCCGGGGCCATGCTCCCAATTTTCAGTTTCAAAATGTTTCCTGTAGTGATTTGTATACAACAAAACGGTATCACCCTTTTTAATTTCAAGATTTGCTATTTTGCACGCCTGTTCGATTTCGGTGTGTGTGATTAATTCTTGTAAGCCTTTATAAGAGAAGTCGAGACAAATTCCTTGTGTATAGAACATAGAGAGCGGCATTTTTTCTATCGATTGCTTCTCATACTGTTTTGCCATATGATTAATGGCATCAACGTGAGTACCCGTATGTTCTCCCATTTCCATTTTATAAACACTAGGTGTCGAGGTTTCTGGATTTTCAATACCTTCCCATTCTTCGTGTGTATTATGGACACTGATTTTAACCTGTGGTAAACTTTTATAGACAGGCATTCCTGAGTATATTTCTTGGCTAAGGTCTATTATTTCAGTCATTACACTACTTATTTACAATCTCAAAAATAGTTAAAACTACACGTACTTTATTACATTTTTTTGTTGTGCTGTAGCGTTGCTTTAATTCCTTTGGATTGCGTAATAAAATTCGAAACATCTTTTGCCCAAACTTGGTACGTTATTTTTGATGGATGCACACCATCACTAAAAAAATCAGTAGATGCTATATTGAGATTAAATCTTTCTATTAAATCTACACAACCAATGACACGTGAATAATAGTAAACGTATTCAAAATCTTTTACTACTTCTTCTAGCTCTTTGCCTAGAATATTGACCAAATTACCGATCGTAAATTTTATTAAAGATGTAAAGGCCGGAAATTCTTTGATTGGTGGCATGTTTATAAATACAATAGGAACTCTTACAAATTTTGATTGTATATTATTGATAAGCTTGCGAACGTCTTTATTCCATTGTTTTGGGGTATTTAATTCAAAAGCATCATTTCCACCGATACCAATCACGATTAAGTCAATAGATTTTTCTTGAATACTCGCTACAATTTCTTCATTTACTCTTTTTGCTGTATATCCACTTTTGGCATACACCTTCCAATCGATATCTATATTTAATTTACTTGCCAATTCATTTGCTAGCGTTCCTGTAAACCCTTCTTGATGTGTCTTTACTCCTACTCCTGCTATTGTACTTTCACCAATAGTGAGCATCCTGATTTTCTTTTCTGAAGAAACAGAAGCTGATCCAGTATCCCCTTTTGCTTCTGGTAATCTTGGGACACTCCCCTTTATTTTTTTACCCTGCACATACAGTAGCGGCAACAGTGGAATTGCCATTATAGCACCTAATATATATTTTGTATTCATAATTTTCATTGAAATGACTTTTGATTTGGCACTAAATTACTCTGATCGGATATATAATTATACTACTATTTTGTTCTATTCTTGATATTTATAGCCTTTACCACTATCTTGAATTTCAATTTTCTCAATATCCTTCAAAGGAATTTCTCTTCTCAAACTCTGAATCAATCTTGACCTAGCACCTTTTAAAGTATCATTTTCAACAATTACAGTATCAAACATGAGGATGGTTTTTTTTCCGCTTTTATGAGTGACTCTCATTTCTAATCTGGGAGAATTCTCTAATGCTATCTCGTTTCCTTTTTTATCCACTACCATGATTGATTGTATACTATTAGCTTCGTATTTTATATTTTGATAGCCATAGGGAATAGAATTATTTATTTCTACTTTTCTCAACTCTTCAGATCGAGATTCTGTCATTTGTTGTCGAAAACTATCTACTGCAATTGTATATGTTTTACAAGAAAATGTTAAGGATAAAATTGTAATTAGAGTGATTAGTTTTGTTTTCATATGTATTCTAATGCTTACTATAATTGTACACCAATAATACCCATTTATTTCTGGGGCAACACTATGCTATGTATTTATTCTATTCCAAATTTTTATTCAATTCGGGCACTATTACGTTTGGGTCATAACCATAGCCATCTTCAAGAACCAATTCTATATTTCTGATGTTCTTTTCTATATTTTTTATAATGCTCATTAACGCCAATTTTGGATATTTTAAAATTACCACAAAAAACATCATGTTAGCTTAGAGAATAAAAAGACCTTGAAACCGACAATTTTAGAGTCAAAGCCATATAAGTATTATGCCAGTTTCATTTTGACCTTAAAGTAGCAAACACCAGAATTTTGTATGTGTAATTTTTTCTAATTGTTGGTAACATGTATTGTAGATTGCTTTTATCGCCCATGCAATTCCATGTTTGGTAGTTCATTATTTTCTTTTAGATAATACGCAAAAAAGTTTTTCATTTGAGAAAAATAATCACTTCTAAATCCGCTTAATCTGTGGTCTGCTCCTTCAAACAACATAAACCGTAGGGGATGTTTGTATTTATAAAGTTCTTGTGCTAACTCTAGTGATTCAGAAGCTGTAACACGCCAATCCGAACTACCGTGCATGATGAGTGTAGGCGTAGTTTTGCACATCTTATCGGCCCAAAAAACTGCTGATCGTGCTTTGAGTTCTTTTTCTTTATTGTCATAATACTCAGGAATGTATTTTGCATAAACATTTTCTTCAAAATCTGGTCTGCTAATTAAGTGCGTAAAGGCATTTGCACTACCTGCAAGAACTACGGCTGCTTTGAATCTACAAGATTCTTTAAGTGCAAGATATGTCATCATACCCCCTCGGCTAGCTCCTTCTATCCCTATTCTTGAGGTATCAGCATTATCTATTTCGGTTAGGGTATTGACTAAACTTAGTACATCGTTCAAATCCTTACCGCCAATTTCATCTTGCCCCTCGCTACCATCATTACCCCGATATTGACTTGCTACCACAACATATCCCCAACTCGCCAGCTTTCCCAGAAAGAAGCCAATTCCAATTTCATTCCATTTGCCAAATTCTCCAGAACCTCCTCGATTAGAAATTATAGCAGGAAATTTTCCTACTCCAATTGGTTTCGCAATAAAGCCTTTAATTTTCAAGGAATCAGATACATATGTGATTCGATAAAATTCAATTTTTTTGAGTGCTAAAGCTAATTCAGCATCAGCTTTTGTAATTTTAGCGACAGTAGTATCGCTCAAAATCATTCTTTGTTTTTCTATGATTTTGCCATCTTGTGCACGGGTAACATAAAAGCCAAGGCAACACACAGATATCGCTAACCAAATTTTTAATTTCATATTCATCATTTTTAAACCTTTATAATATCGTACTACACGTATTTATAGATCTTTGATTAATCGTTCACATAGCAATAATGAAGATACACTACTCAAGCAATGAATTTATTGAATATGGGCTATTGTTTTATTTTTCACAAGTCTCCTTAGCTACTCTACATGCAATGTATCTGCTTTCATCTCTTTGGTTATCCATTCTTGTAATGTATTTACTCTAATTGTATTTAAGCTATCAGAAACCTGAAATTTCCATTTTGGGAAGATTACTTTTACGGTATCAACTTTTAAGAAATTTGATCGTAGTACTTCTCCATATCCTAATTCTTGCAAATCTGGGAAACGAATTTTAGCATCTTTAGATATATCAAAATAGGGTAAAACTTTTACGGGCGCTACTTTATTTGCTTCTCTAAGGTTTGTTTCTAAACCTGCCATCTGGATTTTAAGATCCTCGATTTCATCGAGAAGTTTATCATTTTCTTTTTCGAGGCGATCTAATTCAACTATAGCTCGGTCATATGCCTTGGATACTTGATCTAATCCTCTGGCTTTGTTTCCATTTACACTAAGTTCGAATTCGCCGATGTGACTATATTTCTTTATTTCATTTTTAAGATCACTTACAACTGCATCTGGTATTTCTCCATCAAAATATAGTTTTATTGTTTTCTCATTGTAATTGTAGAAGTCTTTTCTAAGGTATAAATTCTCATTATTATTAATATCGTTTTCTAAAAAAATCTTGTAGTCATGTTCTGCGTTACTTTCATTAAGTGTTACATAAAAAGTATAACTCGCAGGGATCATAGCCAAAATTGCTAATAGAGACGCTAATCGTGCAGTTCGTTTGCGTTTTGCAGAATTTGCATATCGCAACATCGGGAAACGTAATAATTTTGCAACAATAAAGGTAGATAATGCAATAAATATCGCATTAATACAAAACAAGTATAATGCCCCAAGAAAGAAATCAGGTTCCCACACTGCGATACCATAACCTACCGTACACAAAGGTGGCATTAATGCGGTAGCGATTGCAACTCCTGCTATGGCATTGGGCATCGTTCCTTTTTTGGATTTGGCAACAATGAGTGCCAACCCTCCAAAAACAGCTACCAATACATCTAAGATTGTAGGAGCTGTTCTGGCTTCTAGTTCGGGAGTTAATTCGGTTAACGGAGATACCCAAAAATATAAAGTAGCTGCAAAAACACTCAACCCAACCATAACTCCTAGATTAACCAACGATCTTCGTAGCGTATCTATATCATTAATAGCAATAGACAATCCGACTCCTACGATAGGACCCATTAATGGAGAAATTAACATGGCTCCGATCACCACGGCAGTAGAACTTACATTAAGACCTATAGATGCCACAAAAATAGAAAAGACTAAAATCCATGCATTGTGTCCTTTAAAGGGTATATCATTTTTGACATCTTCTATCGTTTGATCCTTATCAGTTTCTGATCTAATGTTCAATAATTCTTTAAGAAACTTCTGTATACTTTCAAAGAGACCTTTGGCATCTCTTTTAACAGATTCTGTTACCTCTTCGTTATCTGAGACCGTTTGATTTGTATTTTCTTCCATGAGCTTTATCCGTATTTTTCTCCGTACGTTTCTTTAACTTTTTTAAGCACCTTCTTAATATCCTGCTCTTTATTTTTAGGATAGATTAATAATACTTCTTGGTTGTCTACTACGATATAATCTTCTAACCCATCAATTATTACAATTTTATCATTAGATGTTCTGATCATATTACCTGATGCATCTTGTGATAGAACACGGGCGTTAACTACTGCATTATTATCGTTGGTTTTATCTAATTCATCATATAACGAACCCCATGTCCCCAGATCATTCCAATCAAATGTAGCTGGAATAACATATACGTTATCAGCTTTTTCGAGTATAGCATAATCTATAGATATGTTTTCAGACAAGCTATAATTTGATTGTATAAAATCATTTTCGGCTTCAGTGTTGTAGGTCGCTATTCCTTTTTCGAATAAAGCGGTCATTTCTTTTTGAAAACTAGCAAAAGCTTTTAGTATGCTAGTTACACTCCAAATGAAGATTCCGGCATTCCACAAATAATTACCTGCATTTAAAAATCTTTTTGCAGTTTCATAATCTGGTTTTTCAGTAAATTGAGCTACTTGTTTTATAGTTTCATTATTCTTGTCATATTCAATATAGCCATACCCTGTGTTAGCAAATGTAGGTTGAATACCTAGAGTCATCAGGATATCTTGTTGCGCACAAGCGGCAAAACTTTGTTCTAAATTTCTAATAAATGCATCTTCATCTTCAATCCAGTGATCACTGGGTGCAACCACCATCAAAGCTTCTGGATTTTCCTTTTGAATCTTCATGGCTGCATAAAGAATACTTGGAGCTGTATTGCGCATCGCCGGTTCTGTTACAACTTGCCTTTGTTTGGCTTTTGGCAATTGTTCTAATACCAAATCATTGTAGCGTTCGTGAGTAAGAATAAAAATATTTTCTACAGGAATTGTCTTGGCCAAGCGCGAAAATGTGCGTTGAATCAAGGTTTCTCCTGTCCCTAACATATCATGAAATTGTTTCGGAAAATCGGTTGTACTCACAGGCCAAAATCTAGATCCTACTCCGCCAGCCATTAGTATGGCATAATATTTTTTATTCATAATTAATTCAACATTTCAACTTCTGCATTGGGGTTAAAAAGATACACTCTACCAGTGCTTATTTCTACACATTCATATCTTTTCACTTTTTTATTTCCCTTCTTGAATATTTTTCCATTGTAGAGTCTAAATATGCTTCCAAAAGGTAGTTCAAAGATATAATTTTTATCGTTCGCCGGATCATATTGTTTTAGTAGTAAAGATAATTTCTCATCTGTATCACTACTTGCCCTTGGATTTTTAAAATGAAGCGCAATAACCGGTACTAGTTTAGCAGGAAAAACTTCTGGATTAATATAGGGTAGCATCAACTGTTGAAAGGTTCTTTTCCATTCGATCCCATGAGGTTTTATATACCTGCCATATTTTTCAAAAGCTACTAAATGTGCAATTTCATGAATCAATGTAATCAAAAACCGATAGGCATTAAGTGATGCATTTACAGTGATTTGATGTCTTCCATCGGGCATTTTTCGATAATCACCATGACGTGTTACACGTTCATTAACGATTTTGAGATGCACATTACATTTTACAATTAAGTCAAATGCAGGTTCGATAGCTCGTTCTGGGATATATCTGGCTAGTATTTCCTTCAAGCGTAAATAGGTATTGATTTCAATTTAATCTGTGCAAAATACAAAATTAAGCGCACCAGAATAGCACGCTTAATTCATTATTTTTTATTGGCAACGCCAAAGGGTATAATACCCCGAGGTAGTTTACTTTCTTACCCACTTGAAATATCCTAAAACCAGTACTGCCAAAACAATCAATGGTCAAATATAGAACAAGACTAGTACACCGTTTTCTATCAAAGACCAACCAAAAGTCAAGCCCATCTTTACCTTATCAGAAAATTTAGGCTGATATTGCTCTGGCTGGGGTTTTGGAATAACAATCTCATATGCATCTACTTGAATCGTACTATATGCAACTTTAGTGCTCAAATAACGTAACCTGCCCTGCGCAGATTCTATCTCTTCCTGAAGTTGCTTCAGTTTATCTTCGGTCTTTAAAATATCTTCTACAGTCTTGGCTCTCGTGCGTAAAATATGTTCATATCGCTGTTTTACTTCGAGCTTTGTTTTTAAACGAGAACTGATATCTACATACTCTTCTGTTACATCAATAGTGGATATATTCTTATGATCAACAAATTCTGCCAATTGGCATATACGTTCTAATACAAGATCAAAATCATCCTGGGGAATTCTTACTGTGAAACGATTTTCTTTGGTATGGTTGGTATTGGTAAAGCGCTCATCTGAGACATAACCCTGATATTCTGAAGCAATTTTTTTTGCTAATCGCGTAGCCTCCTCAACATTATTAGCTTTAATTCTAGTGGTAGCGTTTCTTATAATTTTCTGGTTTGTACTATTCCCCTTTTTTCTCTTCACAGGGCCTTCGACTTCATACGTGTTTAGATCGGGTAATTCTCCTGTTTCTTCGAGCATCACATTTTCTGATGTTATATCATATTGTTCTGCTGGTTTTGAGCAAGAAAAATTACACCATAATGCTACAAATAATATTACAAACTTTATCCTTGTTACTTTGTTCGATTTCATCTTTATATTTTTTATATTGTTACTATGAAAGCAAACCTATTAGAAGACTTTTTATATGTCTTGTAGTACTCTTGTAAAATGATTGTAACTTGTTTTACAAGACACGAAAAATTCATTATCAAAACTATACACTTATAACACCAGAAGATAACATAGTATTCGATCTCCTTAAAAAAGCTGTAGCACAACAGTTTTTGAAAAATAATCCTGCGCCAAGTGCGGATATTTCTGAATGGAAGGGGCAAGATATTGTTTTATTTCAGGAGGATTTACAAAAGCAAACCAACGCTACTATAAGTGAAAAATCTTTTTATAGTTATTTTAAAAATTCTACTGATAAATTACCCCGCATAGATATCCTGAACATACTTTCATACTATTGTGGATATGCCCATTGGAGTGATTTTAAGACAAAACATTCTTCATCATATATTAAAAAAAAGAAGGTTCTATTTCCCCGGTGGTTTTGGGTTTTCTCTACTGGTTTTGGAGTATTAATTATTTTATATTTTTTAATCCCGGTACAACATACTTTTAATTTTTGTTTTATTGATCAAGACCGAAACCAACCCATAACCAGAGTCCCTATTGATATCATTATCCTTAATGATAAAGAATCTCCTTTCTACACAAAGAGTGATAGCCTAGGATGCTTTTTATGGAAAACAACTGATGATTATATTCATTTTATTGCACAGTCTCCTTATCATAAGACCGACACTATTTATCGAATTGCTTCTTCTGAAGATCAAGAACGTTTAAAGATTAAAACTGATGATTACGCCTTAATGCTACACTATTATGCCAATGGCAAAGTAGAAGATTGGAAAAACAGAAGAAAAGAGTTATCCCGTATGATCGCTAACGATGTTACCATTTTACAAGTATTACCTTATGGATTAGGGATAGAAATATATAGCAAAGAAGATTTTATCAATACATTAACCACACCAACTCAAAGCTTAAAAAATATAGAGATCATCGAATCACGAAAACTAAATGGACAGATTGTTAAACTAAAATTCAGAATAAAATCATGAAAAAGTTTATTTGCTCCATAGCACTTTTGTTGGTTTTTGGTTGCGCAAACAACGCTTCGAAGGAGTCAACTACTCAAACGATCAACGAGCAAGACACGCTAGAAGAAAAAATTCTTATTACCAAAGAAGATGCGTATACGATATTGATAAAGCAAAAGCTTCAGGATTATTTGGACAAAAATAGACTTACAAAAACTCATCCGGGTTTTAAAACCAAAGAAGAAGCACAAGAAGCGTTATTTTCAGTTGAAGAAACACAAGTTAACGAAATTGAACTAATCTTTCCTTTCACATACAGTTCAGATTCAACTAAAACTATAAAAACAAAGGTGATCTTCCAATCAACAATAGATACAATACTTACGCATATCAAAGTCTATGAAACAGAAATTAATGAAGAAAAGATAACAACTACCAAAATTTCTTTCAGTAAAATAAGCAATCCAGAGCCCTTGATTTCTAATCAACCTAAACCTCCCAAACCGGCGTATGTAGACAAATTTTCTATTAAAGATTTAAATTTTACTTGGGAAGAAGTTAATACTTGTGACTGTTTATTTATGGTACATGCAAAAAATACAACATATAAAAAATTATATTTCGGACGTTTTATCGACAATACAACAGCCATTATACAGCTTGGGAAAAGCGCTGATAAGTATTTAATCCCAATAGCAACGCCAAGATCAAAAAACCGAAAGCCAGGCAGTTTTTGGAGAGAAACTTACCAAAACGATCACTACAAAGTCGAATTAAAGGCGTCTAAGACAACGCCTAAGGTTAAAGGAAAATACACCTATTATATTGATTTTGTACTTACTGATTTTTCAACACAAGAAGTAGTTAAAAATATTATTTTAGCGAATTGTAGATCGTAATCTAAGGTGTACTGCTCGAGACTTGTAATACTTTACCGTTATATAATTTATTTCCAGTTAGAGAAAAATCTCTGATGTACGTCGCCATTTCTATGGCGCTCAATGGTGCTTCGTACCCAGGAAATGCTTCTTCCAACATTTCGGTTTGTACTGCTCCCAGTGCCAATACATTAAACGCAATACCGCTTTCTTTATATTCTTCGGCAAGAAGTTCACTTAATGTAATCACAGCACCTTTACTAGAACTATACGCGGCCAGGCCAGGAAATTTCATACTCCCCTGAATCCCACCCATGCTACTCACAGTAACTACATGGCTTCCTGATTTCATAAAGGGTAGCACTAATCGTGTAATTTCTGCAACACCAAAGACATTTACTTTATAGACTTCTTCGAATTCTTTCTTAGAAATCTCAGCAAAAGGCTTATTTAATAACCGACCTGCATTATTGATAAGAATATCAACATGATTCCATTCTTGACTAATGTAATCTGTCATCCTTTGCAAGTCTTCGGATTTACAAATATCAAAAGAAAAAGCGTGGATGTTTTTATGCTTAAGTGCTACAATAGGCTTTTCATTCCTGGATAGCGCCAATACCTGATTTCCTTGATCTGCAAAAAGTTTTGCCATCTCGAAACCTATACCTCTACTCGCCCCTGTAATAATAATATGTTTCATAATTTAATATAAAGATCTCGTAAGATCAGAACAATTAATTTAGCTTGATCTCTTTGGTTGGCGTATTTGCTATTTTTACTAAAGCAGGAATACAGTCATTGATCAATGTTGCCATAAAATCAAAATTCATTTCAGAAACTTCATCATCTACATGATGATAATACTTATAATTTGTAAAATCAAAGGTTGAAATGGTTTGACAAGGCACATTAAATGTTGAATAAAATGGATAATTGTCACTTCTTTGAAACAGCTGAAATTCTTTGGCTTTAGGCAAAAAACCAATAAGCTCACTCCCAGAATAGTCGTTTATTTTTTTGGCCATATTTGACACTTCATATCCGGTTATGTATGCTTTATAGGGTTTATCATTCAATGGCACTCCCACCATTTCAAAATTAACCATCGTATACAGCTCAAAATTGTTTTCTTTTAATAGTTTCGCTAAATGTGTTGAGCCTAATAATCCTTTTTCTTCTGCCCCAAATAACACAAAAAGAATACTTCTTTTATTATTTTTTAATTGAGCAAATTGTTTTGCTATGGATAAGACCGCCGTACTACCGGCTGCATTATCATTGGCGCCATTTGCTATCGTATCTCCATTAACCGATTTTGCAGTACCTATATGATCAAAATGTGCTCCAATAATAATGAATTCTTTAGCTAATGCTTCATCCTTCCCTTTGAGGTATCCAACAACATTATATGTCGCTGTTCCTTTGGCATCAAAAGGATCTCTAAATGTTTTAAAATAGGGCATCACCCCATATTTTTTAAATTCTTCTTCTATGAACTGTGCTGCTTTTTCTAATCCCTCGCTACCCGTATCTCGGCCATCTAACTCATCACTTGCTAAGAAATTCATAATACTCGCTATATCAGCAGCTTTAGTTTCTTCAGTACTGATCACCTCATCTTGTTTAGCTTTCGACTGTGCTTTAGTTACTTGTTTACAGTTAATAAACAAAAAAGAAATACATACCAGACTTATATATTTTTTCATAGGTAGATAAATTTTGGATAAAGATAAAAAATCCCACTTCAATAAAAGCGGGATCAGTTTTTTAGTATCATTTAATCTCTTGAATTAAGCCAGCATGGTCACCGGATTTTCAAGATATTGTTTTAATGTTTGTAAGAATTGAGCTCCGGTGGCGCCATCTACAGTTCTATGATCACACGCCAGGGTTACTTTCATGGTATTACCAACTACAATCTGATCATTTTTTACTACTGGCTTTTTCACAATAGCTCCCACTGATAATATTGCAGAATTAGGCTGATTGATAATCGAAGTAAACTCCTGAATACCGAACATACCTAAGTTTGATACTGTAAATGTACTACCGCTCATTTCTTGTGGAGTCAGTTTTTTATCTCTGGCTCTGGTCGCAAGATCTTTAACATTAGCACCTATCTGTGTCAAAGACATCTGATCGGTAAACGGCAATACAGGTACCACAAGCCCATCAGGCACTGCAACTGCTACTCCAACGCTAATATGCTTAGCGTACACCGTAGTTTCATCTGTCCATTTTGTATTTACTTGCGGATGTTTGCGTAATGCCATTGCACAGGCTTTAACCACCATATCATTAAAAGACACCTTGGTATCAGGCAATTCATTGATATTTTTACGAGACGCCATGGCATTATCCATAGCCACCTCAATAGTAAGATAATAGTGAGGAGCAGAGAATTTAGACGCAGAAAGACTTTTTGCAATTGCTTTGCGCATTTGCGAATTCTTCACTTCTTCAAAACTTACTTCTCCTGCCGGAGTAAAAGTTTGCACTGGCGAAGCTGTAGCTGATTCTTTTGCAGGAGCAGAACTAGTCTTAGTAGCTGCTGGAGTAAAAGATTCTATATCTTTCTTAATAATACGACCATTCTCACCGGTTCCTTTTACTTGAGCAAGATCAATACCTTTATCAGCTGCAATTTTCTTAGCGAGTGGAGAAGCAAATATTCTGCCTCCATTTTGAGTACTCGCAGTCGATTCTGTTTTTTCTTCGGTTTTGTCCTCTGCTTTTGGTGCTTTTGAGGAAGCTTCTGTATTTTTGTTTGCTGGCGCGGCTGCACCGTTTCCATCTTTAATTCCTGAAACATCTGTTCCTGCAGGACCGATAATCGCTAACAAAGCGTCTACTGGAGCTGTTTGTCCTTCGTCTATACCAATATGCAGTAGCGTTCCATTATAAAACGACTCGAACTCCATAGTAGCCTTATCCGTTTCAATCTCGGCTAAAATATCGCCTTCCTCAACAGTATCGCCTACTTTCTTTAACCAGGTAGCTACAGCTCCTTCCTCCATAGTGTCACTAAGGCGTGGCATAGTAATCACTTCTACTCCTTCAGGAATAGTAGCAGTTTCTGTAGTATCAGAATCGGATGCTTCTGCTTTATCTTCTTCTTGAGCAGTATCTGCTTTTGGAGCTTCATTTCCATTCAACAAACTAGAAATATCTTCTCCTTCATCTCCAATAATAGCTAGGAGTTGATCTACAGGAGCTGTTTCGCCTTCTTGTATCCCGATATGAAGTAATGTTCCTTCATAAAAAGATTCAAACTCCATAGTTGCTTTATCGGTTTCAATTTCAGCAAGGATATCTCCTTCACTAACTTTATCTCCTTTATTGACAAGCCACTTCGCAACAACGCCTTCTTCCATCGTGTCGCTCAATCGCGGCATATTGATTACTGTAGCCATAATTTATTGTGGTTTGTGTGATAAAAACGGATAATCATCTTGCTCGTATACGACATCATACATCACATTCTTTTCTGGGAACGGTGATTCTTCTGCAAATTTCTGACACTCAGCAACGCGATCTTTAACTCTTTTATCTATGGTAGCGATTTCGTCATCGCTAGCGTATTTTTTTTCTTTAATTACATCTAGAACTTGAGTAATCGGATCTATTTTTTGATATTCTGCAACTTCGTCTTTTGTACGATATTTTTGAGCATCACTCATAGAATGCCCTCTATATCTATATGTCTTAAGTTCTAAAAACGTTGGTCCTTCTCCTTTTCTGGCTCTTGTAATTGCTTCATCAAAGGCTTCGGCCACTTTGATAGGATTCATAGCATCTACAGGACCTGAAGGCATTTCATATCCTAATCCTAGTTTCCATATATCTGTATGATTTGCGGTTCTTTCTACTGAAGTACCCATTGCATAACCATTATTTTCTACACAAAATACTACGGGTAATTTCCAAAGCATTGCGAGATTAAACGTTTCATGCAGTGATCCTTGCCGGGCAGCACCATCACCAAAAAATGTAAGTGTAACCGCATCGCTTTTCTTGTATTTATCTGCAAATGCTAATCCTGCCCCCAGAGGAATTTGTCCGCCAACGATACCATGACCGCCATAGAATCGGTGTTCTTTTGAAAAGATATGCATTGATCCTCCTAAACCTTGAGAAGTACCGGTAGCTTTACCAAATAATTCTGCCATCACCCGTTTAGGATCTACACCCATGCCAATAGGCTGTACATGATTACGATAGGCAGTAATCATTTTATCTTTAGAAAGATCCATGGCGTGTAATGCTCCTGCGAGGATGGCTTCTTGACCATTATATAGGTGTAAAAACCCTCTAACTTTTTGCTGAATATATACTTGAGCAAGTTTATCCTCAAATTTTCTCCAGAAAAGCATTTCTTCGTACCAATTAAGGTAAACTTCTTTGGTTATTTTTTTCATTTACAATTGTGCTGAATGTATTACAATACAGTTTAAAAAACTGATTTTCTTTAATTTTCCCTCCAATGTACTACAGAGAATTAAAAACAAAAATAACATATTCGGAATTAAGGGGAAAGCAGTTTGCCTATAAAATCATCGAAAACGTTATAAATATGAATTATCAAAAATGAGTGGCAGCAGATTAGATAAAGAAGAAGACCTGACCACTTTACCAGTTTCACCCATGAAATAAATAGCTATTGGTTCTTTTTGTTTCAACTCATATTCTGCGATAGCCTGCCTGCAGGCTCCACAGGGCGGTGTAGGTGTAATCAATTGATGTTTTAACGATTTGGCACAGAGTGCCATTTTGATAATAGGAACTTCGGGGAAATTAGCCCCTGCATAATACATTGCCGTTCGCTCTGCACACAAACCTGAAGGGTAACATGCATTTTCTTGGTTATTCCCTAAAACTACTTCATCGTTTTTTAACAACAATGCTGCCCCAACCATGAACTCAGAATATGGTGCATAAGCTTTATCCCTAATCATCATTGATTGCTGCATCAATTTTTGAACATCATCTGGTAATTCATCAAATGAATCGTATATCTGAAAAACAGATTTTATTTCTATTTCTTTCATTTCTATGTTAACTTATCGGCACTATAATTATCACACAATGTACTACAAACAAAAAAAGCATCAAACAAGAGTTTGACACTTTTTTATGAATTGTAGTACTATCCTTTATTAATCCGTATACTCGTCTCCAAAGTTGAAGGTAAGACCAAAACGAAGGGTACCTTCAAGCGGACTCTTCACAGGTGATGTAGAGAATAGATAAGACACATCCAGATTGACGATGTTATATCTAAATCCAGCTCCTAATGATAAAAACTTACGAGCTCCTTTTTCTTCAGCCTCATTAAAGTATCCTGCTCTAAAAGCAAACACATCTCGATACATATACTCTGCACCAAGTGACCATGTTATTTCTTTTAATTCTTCACTAAATCCATCATCGGCATCACCCCATGAAGAAAAAATAGCGCCAAACTCACTAATTTCCTGATATTCTCTATTATCCTCAACCCCTATTTCTCCGTCTCCATCAAAATCCTGAGGACTTGGCACTAGTAATTTACTAAACTCTATCGAAGGTGTAATTCTATTTTCATCATCTAACAAAAAGTCAAAACCTGCACCTAATCTAAAGTTAGTAGGAATAAAGTTTTCTTGACCAGCATCATCATAACTAATTTTAGGACCAATGTTCGAGATATTAGCTCCTGCTCTCCATCTACCATTAAATGAATTAAAAGCAATCTCGTTACTTTGATAGAAGGCCGCTATATCTACTCCAAAGGTACTTCCTGCTGTTGCGTCCCCTTCAAGGTTGGAAAGTCTTAGATCAGACCTAAGATAACGTCCAGTAACAGACATTGAGAAGGTTTCATTCAATTTTAACACGTAAGAAACGTCAAATGTTAATTCATTAGGCTGTTGAATCAACCCTAAATCATTAGCATTCTCTCTAAATTCAATTTCCCCCAGACTAAAGTATTTAAAACTGGCAGCCACTGCACTTCTTTCATCAAGACGATTATAATACGTTAAGTTTCCTAAGCCAATGTCATTAACAAGACTACTAAGGTATGGAGTATAGTTAACTCCAACGGCTTGCTTTGACTTAATGAATACATACTTAGCGGGATTCCACTGTTGTGAAAATGCATCCGGAGTGGTAGCCACTCCTTGATCAGCTAAACCAGCTGCTCTAGCATCTGCTGCAATTAGTAGAAAAGGAACTGCTGTAGTGATCGCTCTGTTCTGTTCCTGAGCTCTTGCATTAAAATTAAAAAGTGTGAAACACACAAGACCTAGGATAATTATTTTTTTCATACCTTCAAAAATTGAGTTTGACAAATATATAGTTATTTAGTGATTAAGAATGATGAGTTTTATTTTTTTTTAAATTGATCTTTATAAACGACAAATTTGAAGATATCTTGTATTATTTTGATACTTTATTATGAATCTTGATATCTTTTCACAAAACTACTACTCATCAGAATACATTAATTGTAACTCTAAATTATACATAACATTATTCCTAATTAGAAAAAACATCTTTCAGGAATACTTTCTTACTTTTATGCATTGCATGCTCTTAATTAATAATTCATGTGTATAGATAAGCAGAAAATTGATTAAATAACACCTGTATTTTTTCTTTTTTTTACAAAATCGACTATTCAAATTCGTTCTAATGCTTCTAAAACAATATTATAAAATATTGATTTTTAAATTTTTAACCTACACAAATAACCTTAATCAGAGAATTAAAAATCAAAATCGCGCATAGTTTCATATTGTTAGCATCAATGCTACACAGCAAAAACACATGCGAGTCAAGGATTTTTTAACACAATAATTTTCTGGTTTTTCTTTTGATATAAATAATATATTTAGAAATATTGCGTTAAACCAAAGTCGTTATAAATTCATAAATGCATATGAATTAATAATTTTTTAAAAAAATTAGGGTAATTTTAACGTTAATTATTATATTGCAGACCCTAATTTCTACTTTTAACGAACTTAAGATTATGAAAAACGCGTTTATTTTTAAATCGCTATTGACACTCTTTGTTAGTGTTCTACTATTCAGTTGTACAAAGAACAACTATGGTGATAGTTCCAGAGCTACAGGCTGGAAATACAATTCCAAGGATGGTGGATTTCAAGCAGCATCAAATTACAAAGAACAAGAAACTGGCCCAGGTTTAGTATTTATCGAAGGTGGTACATTTACAATGGGTCGTGTTCAGGATGATGTTATGCACGATTGGAATAACACCCCTACGCAGCAACATGTTCAATCTTTTTACATGGATGAGACTGAAGTAACCAATATTATGTATCTTGAATACTTAGATTGGTTGAAAAGTGTTTATCCTCCTACTGAACCTAAATATAGAAACATATATTACGGTGCCTTACCAGACACTCTTGTTTGGAGAAACCGTTTAGGGTTTAATGAAATGATGACCAATAACTATTTACGCCATCCAGCATATGCAAATTATCCTGTTGTTGGAGTGAATTGGATTCAAGCTGTAGAATTTAGTAATTGGAGAACAAATCGTGTTAATGAAAGAATACTTGAAGAAGAGGATGTAATTAAAGAAAATGCTCCTTTTGAAGATGTTTCTGCTGAAAGTACTTTTGATACAGAGACCTATTTAAATGCGCCATCTCAAACCTACGGTGGTAATGATGAGGCTATCAGAGGAGGAAGAGCATCTGAAAGGTATGCAAAAACAAACGACTCAACAGGATTGTATATCCAACGTAAAGATGGATTGCTTTTACCAAAATATAGACTACCAACTGAAGCTGAATGGGAATATGCTGCTTTAGGTTTAGTAGAAATCAGAAGTTACAATATCTACAGAGGTAGAAAAAAATATCCATGGAGTGGAAAATACACTCGTTCTGGAAAAAGAAGTACTCGTGGTGATCAATTAGCTAATTTTAAGCAAGGTGATGGTGATTATGGTGGAATTGCGGGATGGAGTGATGATGGTGCAGATATTACTGCTCCAGTGAAATCTTATGATCCAAATGATTATGGATTATATGACATGGCTGGAAATGTTGCAGAATGGGTGGCAGATGTGTACAGACCAATTGTAGATGATGAGTATAATGATTTTAATTACTATAGAGGTAATGTATATACCAAAAATGCCATAAACCCAGATGGAACTGTAAAAGTAGTTATGACAGATTCTATTGTTTATGACACCTTAAGTAATGGTAAAATTATTGCAAGAGTATTACCAGGAGGAATTCTACAAGTGCCTATCGATGAAAATGAGACGTACATGAGAACTAACTTTACCGATAGTGATAACAGAAATTATAGAGATGGTGATAAAAGTTCTTCAAGGTATTTTGAAGGATATCAAGATGAAAATTTACCGAACCGAAGAATGTATAACGCTCCTATTCATTATGTAGGGCCAGATGCAGAAGATAGCACAAAGCTAGACAGAAGATATGATGAGTCTAGCAAAAGAACTACAATTGTAGATGATAATGTGCGTGTATACAAAGGTGGTTCATGGAAAGACAGAGCCTATTGGTTAGATCCTGCACAAAGAAGATTCTTACCACAGGATATGGCTACAGATTATATTGGTTTTAGAAACGCAATGGCACGAGTAGGTACCAAGGCTAAGAAACAAAAAACTCCTAGACATCAAAAACCTAGAAGGTAATAGAAGAATATTAAATTAAGTCCGTTATAAATAAAAAAGCCCTGTGCATAAGATGTCAGGGCTTTTTTATATAATTTTGTTAGCATGACTATTAACCAAATACATCAATTATTCTTGCAAAGTGATGGGGTATCTACAGATACTCGAAAAATTAAGAATAACACTATTTTCTTTGCGCTTAAAGGAGAAAAATTTAATGCAAACATGTATGCTAAACAAGCGCTGAATCTTGGAGCTTCTTATGCCATAATCGATGAACAAGAGTTTAAAACATCCGAAAAATACATTCTGGTTAATGATGTATTAGAAACATTGCAAAACTTAGCATCGTATCATAGACAATACCTAGAAATCCCTATAATAGCATTAACTGGAAGTAATGGAAAAACTACGACTAAAGAATTAATTAATTGTGTTCTATCAACAAAATTTAAAACCAAAGCTACTGTTGGCAACCTAAATAATCATATTGGAGTACCACTGACTCTTTTGTCAATGACGAAAGAAACTCAAATTGGAATCGTAGAGATGGGAGCTAATCATCAGGGTGAGATAGAATTTCTATGCTCAATAGCCAAACCTGATTATGGTTACATTACCAATATTGGAAAAGCTCACCTTGAAGGTTTCGGTGGTATAGAGGGTGTTTTGAAAGGCAAAACTGAGCTTTATAGATATTTAAAAAAAGATAAGAAAACAATTTTCATTAATAATGAAGATGAAAAACTTCTTAAAGCTTCTTCAGGAATGAATACTTATAGTTTTTCACAATCTACTACTAACGATGTTTCTATCCAATTATTAGAAACTCATCCTACTGTAAGTATCTCATATCAAAACAAAACTATAAACAGCAATCTTATTGGCGCCTATAATTTTACTAATATTGCTGCAGCTATCACTATTGGAAGTTATTTTAATATTAGTCCCGACAATATAAAAACTGCTATAGCATCGTATATTCCAACTAATAATCGATCCCAAATAATACAGAAAGATAAGTACACGATCATTCTTGATGCATACAATGCAAACCCAACAAGCATGGATGCCGCAATAAATAATTTTGAGCAATCAAATTATGATACCAAAATTGTTTTTTTAGGTGATATGTTTGAATTAGGTGAAGATGCCTCTTTAGAACATCAAAATATAGTGAATCAAATTAGCAATACAACAGTACAAGAAATCTTCTTAATAGGTGAGATTTTTTTTACTACTTCATGTAATGATTTGCGCATTCAAAAGTATCAATCCTATATTGATTTTAAGAACAATATAAATTTAAAAAATCAAAAAGGAGCAATCCTTATAAAAGGCTCTCGAGGAATGAAACTTGAACGTATATTAGACCTCATCTAACTTATTACTACCATTTTCTATAAACATTTTAAGATTATTTATAGATGTTCGTATAGAATTTCTAAGCGCTCTTTTCATAAATAAACCTAGCATAATTTTGCTTACTATTGATTTTGCCTTAGGGTATATTTCGATGGTTAATCTACACCTACTTTCAGATATGGGTTTTATAATAAAAAACTGATATAAAGCATCAATTGGTATATCTGTAGTGCATTCTCCATATACAATTTCATCAGGGTTTGCGCTCTTGGTTACTGTGGTAAAATTTAATCGCTTCCCATCAATAACACAAACGTGTTCGGTTTCTAACCTAGTAACTTCATCAGGATTGTACTCAAACTTATCAACCCCTTTTACCCAATAATGCCGGTAGCTATAATTTGTAATATATTCTAATAATTCTGAAGCAGAAATTTCAAATTCTTTGTTCAAGGTGATACTTGCAGAACATTTAAAATCTACTACTTCGGGTACTGCAAATGGATTAAGCTTTAGTTTACTATTATCAATTTCGGAAAACATATATTCCATTTCTTTATCATCATATGTATCCTTACCGATGTTAAAACAATATAATTTACTTTCATAATTATCTGGAAGACCAATAGTTTTTGATAGTTCAGCACTTAATAACGTATAATTATCACTCGCTATAGAATTTTTGAGCAATCTATGCGCTTCGATAACAGACTGCCCAAAAGGTTTACTTTTTTCCTGCACAGTAATAAACTGTAAGGCTCCGCAATGAACAATTATCTTTAGCTGTAAATTTGGAGCAGTTGCACAAGCATTGCATGGGCAGATACGATTTTTTTCCAGAAGTTTAAGGTGGCTATAAAATGCAGTAAACATAGTTTCAATCTGAGCCAGAAGTTTTTCTTGCGAAGGAATTTCATTTTCCTTATAAAAAAACAGTGCATCTCCTTCTACTTCAGCCAATTTCAAATTTTGAGTATTCGCTTTAATTAAAATTTCTAATACCTCGGAAATTACATGTTGACTATGCTCAACTTCAGTGTTCTCAACAAAGTGTGTAAACCCTGATATATCGGGTATAAAAAGTAATGAATTAGACATTCATTAAAATTAGTAATAATTGGTGGATAAACTGTATGAAGAACACATCTTACAACTTACAAGCATACTCTGAGCAGATTTTACATTATGCGACATTTTTAAATTTAACGAAAGCCATTTTATAAACTAACACCAAACTATTTTATTGATAATCAGCATGAAAAATGCTCGAGAAAAAGTAAACAACCTCTTTGCAATCCCAAAAGCATCATTAGAGAACAGGCTTCAAGGTATCGAAACAGGCCACGTAACATTCAAATCTCGCTGTGTTTACCTGGGACAGGATTACCGAGTAAATACACAATATCCTGCGGTTTTAAATCTTAACCATCCAATATAGAATTATAACACCAAATGCATTACAATCAAGCTTTTGTGACATAGTAAAGACTATTAGTCGAAACAAAATTCAATAATTTGACATTCAGATTTTTAAAAAACAAAATTAATGAGCTATGGAGAAAAGTGTATATTTGCATTTTTACTAATTAGGGCTTATTTATACTTTACTTTGAAACAAAAAAATCCATATACCTTTTTTGAAGAATTCTGCACTCGAACTCCACTTTTATCTTTAGATTTTTACTACAACCTTACTAAAAACAAAGAAATATCTACTGATACATATAAGAATATATGGAGTGATAGCATACTAAAGGAAGCCATTTTTATAGCCTCTCCAGAATTGTTTATAGAAATAGAAAAATGGGTGTCTGGGCAAATAAAGGATCAAAAAAAAATACAAAGATTAAAATCCTCTTTACTTAAATACCTTTCTCGAATGTCTTCGAGATGCACTCCATTTGGATTATTTGCAGGATGTAGTATGGGGAAGTTTGGAAAATTAACGCGTATGGAGTTGAGCCCTTATGCTGCAAATCAAAGACAAACTCGATTTGATATGAATTTTTTGGTTGCATTTTCGCAAAAATTATCCAAAGAGGAACATATTAAAAAACAGCTACTATGGTATCCTAACAATAGCTTATACAAAATAGGTCGCCAATACAGATATATAGAGTATACCTACGATCAAAACAATAGAAGACAACATAGTATTGAGGCAATTACCTATACCCCATATTTAGAAAAAATTATTAAACATGCTAAAGCTGGAAAAAAAGTTGGAGATCTAGCCTTGCTTTTAGTAGATGATAAAATATCTATGGAGGAAGCTGAAGCATTTATCATACAACTCATTAACAATCAAATACTAATTAGTGAGTTAGAACCTTCAGTTACTGGTAAAGATTTTTTGATTCAAATTCGTGAAACTCTAGCAAAGCTAAGTAACACAAGTAGTAGTGTTGATAGGATAAATTATTTTCTCAACTTTTTGAGGACATTAGATCAAACGATCGGAAATCCTGTCGAATTATACAATTCTAGTAGTGAAGAGGTGAAAAAGCTTGATGTCATTTTTGAACTTAAGTATTTATTTCAAACTGATATGTATCCTAAAATGACTGAGAACAAATTAGGAATCCATTATGCGTATAAAACTAAGAAGGCAATGGATGTATTAAACAAAATAAGTCTGCTTCAACAAAATTCAAATCTCCAACGATTTAAAGCTGCCTTCACAAAGAGATATGAATATAGAGAAGTGTCTCTAGCTAAAGCTTTGGATACAGAAATAGGGATAGGGTATCTTCAAGATCAGGAAGCCTCAGATTACACACCATTTTTAGATCATCTTGATATTCCTCGAAACACTACCAACCAACAACACATTTCATGGAACCCCATCTACGAAATTTTACAACAAAAACTACACGAATCTAATAAGAAGAACAGCTATACACTACAACTGTCAGATCAAGATTTTGAACACCTAGAAACGAATTGGGACGATCTGCCAGATACAATGTCATCACTAGTAGAGATAGTAATTATAGATGGTGAAGAAAGGATTGTATTTTCGAATGTTGGAGGGACTTCAGCTGCAAACCTCTTAGGACGATTTTCGACAGGAAATCTAGAACTCATGAAACATGTTCAAAACATAGTGAGTATTGAACAAAATATACAACAAGATAAGCTCCTTGCAGAAATTATTCATTTACCAGAATCGCGAACAGGTAATGTAATACGCAGAGCAACTATAAGGAAGTATGAGATACCTTATCTTGGCAAATCTAATCTTCCCATACAGCAACAAATCTTTATTGATGACCTTATGATTTCTGTAAAACACAATAGAATAGTACTACGGTCTAAAAAAAATAATAAAGAAATACTTCCAAAATTAACTAATGCTCACAACTATAGCGGTCAAAATTCTTTGCCTATCTATCAATTCTTATGTGATTTACAGAAACAAAATCTTCGAAACTATATAGGGTTTGCCTGGGGAGAAATATTAGAAAAAAGTACATTTCTACCTAGAGTACTATATAAAGAATTTATTTTTTCTAAAGCCAGGTGGATATTTACTAAAAAAGATCTCAGCTCTATACTAATCAATACTGATGATGCACAAAGTATTATAGACCAAACCACAGTATGGAGATCTAAGTATAAAATACCCAAGTATGTACAGCTAATTGATAGAGACAATACACTATTAATTAACTTAGAAAACATTTCTTCTATTAAAATGTTATTAAGCAGTATTAAAAACAGAAGCCAGTTTGTATTGGAAGAATTTTTGTTTACAGAAGAAAGCTTGATTAAGAGTCAGAAACAAAATTATACCCATCAATTTGTATTTTCATTCTATAATGAAGCAAAACTAAATCATTTTAAAAAAGGCAAGTACATTACTAATGAAACCACATACCAAGACTAACAATGAAAAGAACATTCATACTAGGTGACGAATGGTTATATTACAAATTGTATTGTGGTGCCCGAATGTCAGACATTATACTAACAGAAACCATAAAACCACTAACTGAAGAATTAATCGAAAGTAAGCTTATAGATCAATGGTTTTTTATAAGATATAATGATCCCGAGAATCATGTAAGGTTTAGGCTACACCTTAAAGATGTCAAAAAAATTAATGAAATAATTTTTTTGATGAACAAAGCGATTAGACCCTATGTCGAAGAGGATATAATATATAAAATTCAGGTAGACACTTATCAAAGGGAAATAGAACGATACGGAGCTAACACTATTGAACAATCCGAACGGTTATTTTATTATGAAAGCCTCATGCTATTAGAGGCAATGTCGGTTATAGAAGATGAAAAATTATACTTTCTCTTCATATTAAAAGCTGTAGATCAATTATTAGGGAGCTTTGGATATAAAAACAAAGAAAAAGCAATGTTAGCATCGATAAATAAAGATAATTATAAAACAGAATTTAATGCTGATAAGAAACTCAATAAACAACTTAATAAAAAATACGCTACAATTAAAAGAGAAATATCTGATTTCTTAAATACGTCATATTCTAATGCAACTTATCCACTTTTAGATCAAATTCTTCTTAATAAGAAAAACAGAACTATGTTGATTATTGAAGATATTTTGAATCACGAAAAGGACAGCTCTTTGCAAGTACAACTAGACAACCTTATTGGTAGCTACGTTCATATGATGGCAAACAGAGCATTTAGATCAAAGCAGCGTTTTTATGAATTAATTATTTATGATTTTTTAGATAAAAAATACAAATCAGATATCATGAAAATTTCATGATTTTGCCGTTTTTATTAATGTGGAATTAAAGGAAGCTTACATACAGAAGAAATAAAAAAAGGGAATCAACATCCTTTGAATGAAAATTCCCTTTTAGTGGGCGCTAAGGGACAGAGTTCGAACTTTTTGATGGAAGGATATTAGGTTAATTATTTTTAAATCAACAATTCACTCTTCAATTAAAATATGAGATTATTTAAATGTGTTTAGTTTAAATTAATGAGTTGCCCTAAAGATGATGCATCAACCTCTAATTTCGGATTCCCTTTATACATCAGTTCAGAAGATGATGATACAGTTCCTGACAATTTTGTAGAACAAATTATTGACATTTCACTGGCTGAGGATATTTTTGCTTTACATATTGATGTTGTAAAATCCAGACCTTTTAAAGTAGCTGCTCCAGAAAGTACTGCTTGTAAGGTGTTAGCAGATCCAGAAATAACCAAATCAGAACTACCAGATGCAGTAATACTTAAATTAGGTACATCTCTGAACCCTGATAAAACCGCATCACTTGAAGAGCTTAACTTAATTTCGGATATTTCTGGAACTTCTATTTCTATACGTAAAGTATTTACTATTATAGAACCATTTATTTTTGCGATTAACGTACCGTTTGAGACCGTTGTTGATACTTTTTTTAATATATTATCGCTAGCAATTACTTTTACCGATTGTGTGTTATTTTTTGTTATTATTATTTTTATACCGTCAGAAACCTCAATTTTATCAAATGCACTTAAAGCCCTAGTTTCGGAAATAGTATTTCCGGATTCTTTAGTTATACCCTTTTCGCTTCCGCATGACAAAAGTAGAAACAAGAAGAGCACGAACATGATTTGTAAATATGTATTTTTCATTTTATTAATTTTTAATAATGTTAATTTATTGAACTGATTTGAATTTTTTAAAATTTTATTTTCTTAAATTTTTGAAGGCCATAACAAAGAAAATCAAATAGTTAAAACACTTCCAGCCTTTATTCATTATATAAGAGCAGTTTAGTAATGACCTAAAGCTGTCCATCCAAATCTACACTAGAAAGATCAAGATTTTTTATGATTTTTAAAAATACCTAATATGTTTTCAAGGTGTCAGAGAGACACTACTTTCTATAGTGTAAATATAACATAATCCATGCCAATGAATGATACACAAATAATGCTTTAACCGGTAATTGATTGCATTGAACATCTGTTTTTAGCTTGTAAAAATAGTATTTACAAGTTCACCTATGAACTCTGGGTAAAAAGCCGTACTTTGTCTCTAGAATAAGTGATACTATTTCTAGTGTATCTTTGTCTGGTACGGTGCATACAATAGGTTGCTTTAAATATTTTATGTCTTGCGACGATAATATCGACAACTCATATTTTTTGTAAAAAAATTAAATCACTTCATTATTTTATATGGCAGAAGTTATATATTTTTCTGGATGCTGATTAAATAATTTTTTATTTAAGTACTTTAATGCATATACCTTATTTTTTGTATCAACTAAAATTGAAATACTATTACTACAAGCCCCAAAGGATATCATTTTTAAAGGAATGCAATTCAGGATATCAAAAATTTTAGAGCAACTTTTATCCTCTAAAAGAGATTCTCCAACAATACAAATAATACTCGAAGACTTATTAACAACAACTTTAGAGAATCTTCTCAACTCATCTACTAATTTGTGTAAATGTTTTGTGTTCTCATCTATCGTTAATGATATTTCTACTTCAGATGTAGTAACCATATCTATAGATATTTGATACTTGTCAAATATATCAAAAGTTTTCTTAAAATATTTATGAGCTAATAATACTCCATTAGATTTAATATTAATTGTTATTATTCCATCCTTGGCAGAAATTGCTTTTAATCCTCTTTGATATACTTTATTTGATATTAAAGTTCCAAATTCATTAGGTTCAAATGTATTTTTGATCCATACTGGTATTTCTTTTTCCTTTACAGGAGAAACTGTTTGAGGGTGAAGAATTTTTGCCCCGAAATACGCCATTTGAGAGGCTTCTTTATAAGTGAGATGTGAGATTGGGTATGTATTAGAAACATATCTAGGGTCGTTATTATGTAACCCATTGATATCTGTCCAAATTTGTACTTCCTTTGCGCCTACTGCTGCTGCTATAATTGTTGCACTATAATCACTTCCACCCCTTCTTAAATGGCTAATCTGATTATTTATATCACGGCAAACAAATCCCTGTGTAATGTACAGTTTTGATTGAGTTTTAGTATTTAAAACTTCATTCAATAAGAATGAAACCTTATCTATATTTGGATTATCTACAGAATCCACGTGCATAAACTCTTTGGCATTCAATAGCAGATTTTCTATACCTATACTATTAAGATATCCCGAAAAAATATGGGTTAAAACAGATTCTCCACAAGTAATAATTTTAGATTTAACAGTTTCTGAAAAGGTTTCGCTTGACCATTCAAAAATTTCGGAAAAGACTTCCGACAAATAATTTTTGAGTTCATCCCGAATATCCGAATCAACAATTAGCGTTTCTACGACTTCTATATGTTTTTCTTTTAAAAAATATAGTTGTCTGGATATTGCATCAAAATTCTGATCTCTCATTTTTTCAGTAACCCTAATAAGCTCATCAGTTACTCCAGACATAGCCGAGCAAACTACAATTTTATTTTCGTTATCGCTTTTAAGAATATCTGTGATTTTATGTAAATTTTTGGTAGAACCTACAGAGGTTCCTCCAAATTTTAGAACTTTCATAATTAAAATTTGTGTTTAGTAAATAATTGATCCTACGGGAATTAATGTATGATTATCCCTGTCTGCTTTTTACGGTTAGTTTCTTGATGTTTTTTATCAAAAGCTTGAAAATCATAAAATATAGAAGTGCATAAATTATAAACCCGTCTAGAATTCCTATAGAAGATTTTTCATTATTAAAAATCCAATCTTGGATGAAATGAATAAAGTCTACAGGAAAATAAATGAATGAATGAAAATCATTGATCAGAAGAATCGCAATAAAAATAAAAATATATGACATGCTAATCAGTGCATATAATACAAGGAAAATATTTTGTTTTGTAAAATCAAAATCCTCCTTTCGAGACATCCATTTAAAAAACGTAATTACACGTTTGTTTGAGCGATCTCTAAGGTTATGTACCCCTGTAAAATCAGAAAGAATCCAATATCCATCGGTCCTAAACAATGGGTTTAAATTAATAAGCACACTGATAATTCCTAACATATACATTATTGCCAAAAATTCAATTTTACCAAAGACTAAGAATAAAATTCCAAATGCAAATGCCATTAAAATCTGAATATACAAACCTCCAAGATTAACAACTATTCTTTCATTTTTTTTTAACTTCCAAATATTAGAAACATCTGCATACATTACTGGAGATAAAAGATAAAATCCAAATCCTATATCACCATGATCAACCTTATAATGATTACAGGCTGCTATATGACCAAACTCATGCATAAAAATGGTAATTATGCTTACAACAGCCATAAATGGCAAATTAAGATTACCACTTCCTTTAATTATATTATCATAGATAAAATCATAATTTATGATACCCATAAAAGCAATCGACAGAAATGATAATAATAATAACGGGTAAAATAATTTTCGTGAAAAAAGTGGCACCATACATTTAAGAATAGGTTTTATCCATTCTTTTTTAAAAACAGTAATGCTTAACTTTAAATAGTCTGGTTTGCCTACTTTAACATATTCATAATCATCATTTTCAATGATATGATATTTGCCTAATTTTTTAAATAATATTTCATATACATTTGTTATACTGATTTCTTTATCTGAATTTGTAGAAAGGGAAGAAGATATTTGTTGGATATCTTTTTTCCCATCTATTAGATTTAGTAAATCCACAACAAGTTGATTCACTTTTAGATTATAATTTAATTTATTATGAACAATGAGATATCCTGATCCATCATAAGGTAAAATATCAATATCTGGGGATTTTATGGGTACTATATTTATAATATCAATCATCTATATTTTATTCATAAATTTTTAAGATTTTCTAAAAAAATCAAAAAGCATAGGATTGCATTTTTTCTATTTTACGATTTTTTAATGAAGTGTTGCTCTGAAATCTATTAAGAGCAGCAAGACATGTAACAGTAGTATACAATCTATGAAAATCAGAAAAAATAATGTTAGTTCCGCTATCACCATTTTTCCAAATAATTTCTTCAGAATCAGGATTTAGTATTGCGGGATAAGGAATCCTTAGGGCATAGCTTTCTTTCCAAGAGCCATCATCTAATTGGTTAGACAAAATTGCCTTTGAGATCTCATTGGATTGTTGATAATATTTGCTCGATAAATATTTAGAATTACTTAAAGAATCTAGAAGTAACCCCAAATAAAAATAGTGCTCTTGATGAATTAACTTTTTATGTAAATTTTGATTCATGTATTCTTCAACTAGAGAAAAAACAACCTTCAATAATTCCTGATCTTTAATTAATTCACCTCCTTTAACTAATAAATTGAGTGAATAGATATCATTTGTCCACCAATACGAAAGTCGGCCTGTGCTAGTTTGCAATTTATATAGCAAATATGTTCTTAAAGAATCAAAATTTGAGTCTTTTATACCTGCTTTACAAAACAATAAATACGCAGCAGCACTTACACAAAAATGTGATTGAACCCATCCATCTACATTACTTATATCATCAGAGTTTAAAGAGGCAATAACTTTGTTTTTATCATTATATGTTGAAAAACCTCCATCATTTTTTTGATAGGAATACCAGGATTTTAAGGTTTTTTCAGGAATATCTACTCCATTATTCAATAATCCCAACATAACAAAAGTAGAGCTATCAGCATCAGATATCCAATTACTATTATATCCCCAGAGATGATCTGGATTTTTATGTTTTTTTAAAAACTCTGCTGCTTTAGCTATATGATTATCCGTAAAGTTCGAAGCATCTTTAATTATATTAAACATTATGTATCCAGTTGACCAAATATCACTAAGACCAGCATCATTAAAGAAATCATTCCAATTACCATTAGTATCTTGAGAGTTTTTTATAAAATTGAACCCATGAGACAGTGCTTCTTGTATACTTTGAGTATACATTTTATTGTTCACTGAAAGGTCATTTCTAGTATTAAAAACTTTAATAAAACCTTTTACATTTAGCTGATGAATGGTTACAGTGTTGTGTGATTTTTGTAATTCAAATTTCCATTCATTCAAATTATATCCATCAATAATCTTTGATGCTTGCCTCAAATAACCTAATGCCTTTTCATACAAATTATCAACAATATTCTCAAGATATAATAGTTTTTTCAAATCATTAATAGATCCTTTTTGAACTTCTTCCTTACTTATTTTTTTCTCTAATTCAAAAAGAGCTATGTTAAATTGCCCATTTTCAATATCCTCTTGAAAATCTTTGATATCATCTTCAATTTGAAAGGCGGCATAATACAATTTGTGAGATGCTAGTACATCTTTGTAAGCTTTTTTATCTTTTAATCCAGACAGATGAAAAAGCGCATCGATTGCAACTTTGCCAAATGCACATTTGAAATCTGCCAACTGCTCATAATCCTCATAAGATTGAATAGAATGTGATTTTTGATCAATTTCAAAAGCTTTTATATATTCTAACTTTCTTAGGTTCCAAGATTTCCAGAACAAATCAGAAGAAGAAAACAAATCTGACAATAATTTAATAGATTCTTCTTTGCAGATATCGGATATTAAGTAATTCTCGAATGTACCCTTGGATTGTTTATTATCAAATATCTGATCCAGTACTATGACTGCTTTATAATATAAAAAACCAGCAATTGATAAATCATTCAAAATGTCTTTATCGAATACATGAAATGCATTACTAAATAAATAAGGATAATAGGTATAGTATGGCGGATTATTTTTTATGAAACGATCATCAACTATACCTGGTATAAATGGTTTTGAAATATGTTTTTCTTCAATGAATTTCTCTAAAATACTAGAAAAGTTATTTTGTAGAACAATCGATTTTTGTTGTTTTACTTCTGCATGTATCATTTTTATCTTTATTTATTTAGCAATGCATTAAAATATTTGATCCTTATAGCTGAACACGAGGTTCATCATCAGAATCTGTCCAACTTTCAATATCTACCATCTAAAGACATTGCTCTAATTGTTCGACTTTAAAGTTTAATAGTTCATTGTTAAAAATTTAAATTTTCACTTACTCTTTTGTCGTAATTTTGCTTAACATTTTATTACTATCAAATCGATCTAGCGAAAAAGTTAAAATAGATAAAAACAACACCTCAATAACCTGATCACTAGACCTGACTTGGATACAACTAATAAAAGCTTACATTACTTTTGCTTTGGTTTACCAATATTATCAATTTCTTCTTCTGTAGGTAAATCCCATTCTCGCATCTCAAGACGTTGCTCTAATTGCTCTACTTTAAATTCACCTAAGTTTGATTGTTTGTTTATCATTGTTAAATATTTAAGATATTGTCTACTCTTTAAAGGATTTTCGACTTACTCCTATTAATGATTATTAAATATTATGTTCTTACTACAGACCTAATAAGATTTTTTGGCATATCAAATTGTCTTAGGTCTAATTACGAAGTATTACGAATCTGGATTATCTTTTGCTATTTGATAGTTATAAGAAAGAGTACCATCAAAAGCATCTAAAAAGATATAATAATTATTTTATCACTATATACTCAAGCACTTTATACGTATTCTATTTTTAGGATTCTTAAAAACCAATGAGCAAAAATTATCATTTAATATAAAGTGATTTGTTTGCCATTGCTCATCCTCATAGAAAACGGATTCATCATCCACTTTTATAGTAAGAAAATCAATCCCAAAGCCTTTTCCTACAGCTTTAGCAAGTGCTTCTTTTTTGGTCCAAATCTCATAGAATTTATTGATATCTTCCGCTTTAATGGTTTTCATTTCTTGAATGGAAAACACCGTTTCAAAGTACTGAAGATCAATCTCTCGAACTGTTTCGATATCTATACCTATCTTATCCTTGCTAAATGCACACACAACTGTATTCTTGGTATGTGATATATTAAATTCAAAATTACTATCAATTAAATAAGGCTTACCAAACTTATCTCTTTTCAAAAAATTAAAATCTAATTCTCTATCTTCTATTTGATTATAACCTAGAGACAGTAATATTTTGCCAATTAAACAATTCTGCTTATCATTCCATTTTCTATATTTCAGCACTTCTTCTTTTAGATGGTCTGGTAAATAATTCAAATACATCTTAAATGTATTTTCTGCTATTGGTGAATCATTTGTAGTATAAAGAACATAAATATTAGAATCCTCGTTACTGGTATTGAAAAAATTCTTTGACAAGGGACTTTGTAATATGTTTTCCATGATTATAAATAAAAAAATGATCTCCTTCTAATTCGTAAATATTTACTTCTTTATTTGATTCTTCTTTCCATTTATTAATATCTCCTAGATCCTTAAGTTCTTGGTTTCCATAGAAAACATCAATAGGAACATTCAATGCGTGAGTTTCTGAATATTCATACTCCTCTACTGCCTTGAAATCGGCTCGCAATATAGGTTCGAACAATTCTTTCAAAGAAGGCTCATCCAATAACCCTGATGGGGTTCCATTCAAAGAAACTACCTCCTTCCAAAATAAATCTTTTGGTAGGTCAGAGATATTTTTCTTCTTTCGTTTTACTAAAGGTGCGGATCGACCAGAAACTATTAGTTTTAAAGGTTTCTTTAATTTTCTTTTTTCAATTTCTTTACAAAGAAGAAATGCTACCATTGCTCCCATACTGTGTCCATATAGTAAATAATCATCATCTTGAATGAGTTGCTTAATATTTTTAAAAGCATCAGTAGTGATATTATTAATATCATACATCAAAGGCTCATTAATTCTCGAACCTCTACCTGGATAATCCATAATGATTAATTCAATTTCTTTTGGGAGAAACTTTTTCATAAAAGACAAAGAGTGTCTATTTCCTCCTGCAAAAGGGAAAGCTATTATTTTCATAATTTAAATTTTTTATGTTTTAATTAAACCACTTCTTTTTTTGACGAGAATTCTAAAAAAGTTGTTATCTGTTTTGCAAGATGTCCTGCATTGTCTGATCTTACCATAGTGTTATGATCTCCATTACTTTCCAAAATATTAATATTTGGCACTAATGGTGTCCATTGCTCTCTAAATAAAGAAAGATGATCTTTTTCTTTGTTTTCTTTTGCTACTAATAAGAATATATCCTCTGTATCTGTTGAGTGTGCTGCATAACTCATCCCCATATTAGTTTGAAAAACTCTGAAAATCCTCTCAAATTCTAAAAAATCAGTACTTCCAACGGTATTCTTTTCTAGGAACTGTTTTATAACATCCCAATAATTATGTTCTATTGAAGATTCTAATTTCTCTTGTAATTCTTGTTTAAGATCTGTGTCCTTTATGGTTTCTTTGATTTTGAAATAGTTATAACTCATAAACTCATACAATAAATACATTATAGCTGTTATTAAATCATCACCCAGAGATGGTTTTAATTCTGGAAATACATCCAGTACAAAAACCTTAGCATTTTTTTCTCCTAAAGCTGTTAATTGTTTCATCATTTCTGTCGCTATTAATCCACCAAAGGAGTGTCCTATGAGATAATACGGTCCTGTGTTTTGTACCGATTTCACCAACTCTATGTTTGATTTTGCAATATCAAACATACTCGTTAAAGGTTGTTCTCTCTTATTTATACCTTGCATGTTTATTCCGTAAACAGAATATTTATCATCAAAAGCATTTCCTAAATTGTAATAAAAATCAGCAATACCAAATACACCTGGTAAAATAAAAATTGAAGTATTTTCGGTCCCCTCTTTTAATAAAGAAAGGCGTTGATCATTAATCGTCCTATCCTTAATTGAAATCAGTCTGGCAAAGTCTTTAATAGTACGGTTCTCAAAAATATCTCTGAGTGTTATATTTGAGTTATCAAATGTTCTTTTAATACTATTAATTAATCGTACTGCAAGTAATGAATGTCCACCTATAGAAAAGAAATCATTGTTAACTCCTATTTTTTCTACTCCTAATAGATCTTTCCAAATAGAAATCAAGTGCTCTTCTACAGCATTACTAGGTGC